>DHUL01000064.1:0-746 GCA_002409145.1 Bacteroidales bacterium UBA5235 | reverse complement strand
GATGTGATCAAAAGGGAGATTAAGATCTCCGGCTCACCTCAGGCCCCGGCGCTGGGATCGGCCATGTTTGGAGCAGTAGCTGCAGGAAAAGCAGCCGGTGGCTTTGACACGATCATGGATGCCGCTGCCGTAATGGCAAAGGTTAAGGAACAGACATACAAGCCAATCGGGAAAAATGCGACAATTTATGACAGGCTGTTCGCCGAGTACAGGGTCTTGCATGACTACTTTGGCCGCGGACCCAATGATGTGATGAAAAGACTCAAGGCCATCAGGAAAGAGGTCAAAGGCTGATGAGAAAAATAGCAGTGATAATCGCATCTGTCATGCTTGCATCATGCAGTGGCAATGCACCCCGGCAGGAGACGGAACAGACCGGCTGGCTGAAAACGCCCATGCTGCAGTCAGTTACTGTAAATGACGCTTTCTGGAAACCTCTCATAGAGAGGAACAGGACTGTGACCATCCCGTACGCTTTTGCCAGGTGTGAGGAAACGGGGCGCATTGACAATTTCGCAATTGCCGGCGGACTGAAGAAGGGTAAGCATACCGGTGAGCGTTACAATNNGAGGTCAAAGGCTGATGAGAAAAACAGTATTGATAGTCGTATCTGTGATGTTTGCATCGTGTGGTGGCAATACATCCTGGCAGGAGACAGCGCAGAATGGCTGGCTGAAAACGCCATCGCTGCAGTCTGTTACTGTGAATGACGCTTTCTGGAAGCCCTTCATCGAGAGGAACCGGAC
>DHUL01000024.1 GCA_002409145.1 Bacteroidales bacterium UBA5235 | reverse complement strand
GACAACATGACCGAACCCGCATCTGATCCTGTTGTCGTCGGTGATCTGCCGACCAAGGGACTTGTGGAAGGACCCTTTTTCTTCGAAAGGAACGGTATATACTACCTGACATATCCTCATGCTCAAAATGTAACTGAAAGACTTGAATATGCGATCAGTGATAATCCTCTCGGACCATTTAAAGTAGCAGGGGTGATCATGGATGAGACACCGATGGGCACCTGGACAAATCACCATTCACTCGTGGAGTACAACGGTCAGTGGTATCTCTTTTACCATAACAGCGCATACTCACCGAAATTTGACAAGAACAGGTCAGTCTGCATAGACAGTCTCTTCTTCAATCCAGACGGTACCATACAAAAAGTCATCCCGACAAACCGCGGCGTGGGAGTGACGAGCGCTTCGTCACGGATTGAATTCGACCGCTTCAGCAATATCAGCCCGGAGGGTGCTTCAATTGCATATATCGATACACTCGATGCTTTCAAAGGGTGGAAGACCGTGCTTGACAAGCAGAACGGATGGATATCGTACAATGCCGTTGATTTTGGAAGCAAGAAGGTCAGGAAAGTGAATGTAAACGCCCTTTCTCCTTCCGGAAGCATTCTGGAGATAAGGCTCGATAACGCGGCCGGGCCTGTAATTGCACAGGTTAGAGTACCGGCCACAAATGACTGGACTACGGTCAGTGCACGTGTAAAACTGAAAAAGCGCGGCGTTCAAAATCTTGTCCTGACGATTAAGGGAGAAAACCCGGTGGAAACAGACTGGGTCAGTTTTAAATAGTGTTGTATGAACCAACTTAACCTCAAACAGATGAAAAGAACCGCTGACAGATTTAATATTCAGTTGATAAGAACATTACTTGTGTTCCTTATGCCGGTTGCATTTTTCTCATGTTCCTCAATGTCTTCCGGCGATTCAAAAGAAATGACAGTATGGTATGATAAACCTGCCGGGAATGCCTGGCTTGACGGTTTGTTCATAGGCAACGGCTATATGGGCGCCAACGTGTTCGGGAGAGTGGAAAACGAACGGATAGCCCTGAATGAATCAACATTCTGGTCAGGAAGACCTCATGACTACAATGATCCGGATGCCGGCAGGTATTTCGGGCAGATAAAGGATCTGATGTTCGCAGGTAAATTCAAGGAAGCAGAAAAACTGGCTGATGAACATTTTTACGGCAAGCCGGGAGCCCAGCAGGCCTATCAGCCGATAGGCGACCTGCTTCTCGATTTTAAGGTCACGGGTGATTCCATAAAGAACTACTATCGTGAACTCGATATGGAAAAAGGTATCGTCACTGTCCGTTATACTGACGGTGATGTATCGGTGACCCGTGAAGTATTCATGTCATACCCTGACCGTGTGATGGTCATGAAGATATCGGCAGACAAGCCGGGCAAGGTTTCCGTAGAGGCGAAATTAAAGAGTCCGTTCACCGAAAAAACCAGCACGGCAGATAACAGGCTGACCCTTAACGGACTCTGGAAATACGTTCCGGAGCAGATCAGCTGGCTGGTAGCAAAAGTGGACGGGTCAGGCCTCAGTTTCCAGACGGATGTGGTGGCTATTCCCGAAAAAGGAACCTTGCAGACAACAGACTCAAGCCTGGTCATTTCTGATGCCAACTCCGTGACTTTCATCCTTACCTGTGCAACAAGCTATGTCAATTACAAGGATATAAGCGGAGATCCTGCTGCCAGCTGTGAGAAGATCCTGACCGAGGTGAAAGGCAAGGATTTCAGTACCCTGAAGAAAACGCACCTGGATGATTTCACGGAGCTGATGAGCCGGGTACACCTCGGCATCGGTGATCCGGCCGAAAATCAGAAACCGACAGATCAAAGGCTGGCAGCTCTTAAAAAGGGCGAGAGTGACCCTGACCTCGTTGCAAAGATATTTCAGTTCGGCCGGTACATGCTGGTCGCAAGCAGCAGGGAGGGCAGCGAACCGGCAAACCTTCAGGGTCGCTGGAACCAGGAACTGCTTCCCAACTGGGGCAGCAAGTATACCATCAACATCAACACCGAGATGAACTACTGGCCGGCCGAGGTGACAAACCTCTCCGAATGCACGGGTCCATTATTCAGACTGATTGAGGATCTGGCAGAAAACGGGGCAAAAACTGCCGGCATTTACTATGGCGCCGGCGGATGGGTAGCCCATCACAACACCGACCTGTGGCGCGGAACAGCGCCTGTCGATGCTGCACAGTACGGCATGTGGCCGGTTGGAGGTGTATGGCTCTGCCAGCATATCTGGGAGCACTACCTCTACACGGGTGATATCGAATTCCTCAGGAAATACTACCCGGTCATGAAGGGATCTGCACAGTTCCTTCTTGACATTATGACCTTGCACCCGGAATATAATTACCTCGTCATACCCTTCTCGAATTCACCCGAACAGGGCTTCTTCGTCAGTGAAGGAGCGGAGGAAGCGTTCCTGGCCCCGACAACCACAATGAATATCGGGATGATCAGGGACCTCTTCCCCCATTGCATCGAAGCTGCCAGGTTGCTGGACACAGATCCGGAGTTCAGCAGCAAACTCGAGGAAACCCTGGGCAAAATACCGCCTTACATGATCGGCAGTGACGGACTGCTGCAGGTGTGGATCGAGGACTGGAAAAGAGGCAACGAAGGCCATAATATGTCAGCAAACTTCGGTTTCTTCCCCGGAAACTCGATCACACTCAGGAAAGATCCTGAAATTGCGGCTGCAATACGGAAGTGGCTTGAACCGCGTGTTGCACGATTAGGCTGGAACAGCGCATGGGATATTTGTGACTGGGCCCGTCTCGAAGACGGAGTAAGGGCAGACACGGCAATCAG
>DHUL01000071.1:8186-14186 GCA_002409145.1 Bacteroidales bacterium UBA5235 | reverse complement strand
CTTTGAAATACCGGACACAACATAGCAGGTGATTATCCAATTAAAATCAGCTACTTAGCCCGGTATTCAGGATTAAAAAAAGCCCCGGAATTTAAGAGCCGATGTATGTCGGCTCTTAAATTTTTATCCTTTAAAACATTTCTAGTTGTTGTGGCGTACCAGGCCGGGCATCAGGGTGTCTGCCTCTGAAAAATTCCATCATCCCAAATTGTTTGTCAGTAAGGGAAAATATAATTATTTCACCCTTCGGCGCAAGAAAGGATCTTACCCTTTTGATATGGACATCTGCATTCTCCCTGCTGTTACAATGCCTGACATAGATTGAGAACTGCAACATACTGAAACCATCCTTTTGCAATTGTTTTCTAAAAAATGCATAGTTCTTCCGGTCCTTTTTAGTGTCAGTCGGAAGGTCAAAAAAAACAAAAACCCACATTACTCTGTATTGGTTGTACCTCACTGCAGGACAGGATAGACAATTTTCCTCAGAGTACCGCCAAAACATCCTGCAAGCGAGGCTGTGGTTCGTTGGGTTGCTATCATTAAAGGACTTCTGGATCCATCTATTACTACATCCAGAACAGGAATTTTCAGCAGTTCCTTTTTTATCGCAGGTGAAAGCTCTTCAGGAGGTTCAATCTTTTCAAGCAAGTCCAGAATCAAAGAATCAACAAACGGTCTATATGGCTCCATGACATCATCAGCCAGACAATACGGATTATACTTATTTCGGTGATGAATACCAATTGTCGGGAAAAGCCCTGATCCGATAAGCGACCTTGCAATTATTGCCCTGAGGATCGCGTAACCATAGTTCAGCATATTATTAGGTGGTTCTCCAAAACGATGTCGAATAAAGCTGAGGTCTCCAAAAACACAATCCCAATAATGTGCTGCAGCTCGTCCTTCCACATTCGTACTGTCATCACTTTTAACCTGGCGAATGAAATAGTCTATTTTGTCCGTACTCATTCCTTTAGCCTTCAGCAAGGCTGCCTGGTTTGAAATCTTGGCGATAACCGTTTGCTGCCACAAGTTTTTTTTCAATGGCAGCGAAGCCTCGATCTGATCTCCAAGTTTCTCTGTAAAAGCGTGATGTGAGTACATGGGAAGCATCAGTCCAAACGGCAGATGGGAGGTATCGCAACTGAGAACGGCAATATTATTCTCGTTTAAAGACATGATCAGGGCATTGGTTATAATTATCTGAGGATTATCCAACACCATCAACCCGATGTCTTCAATGGGTACTGTTACAGGATCGATCCTTTCTTCCGGATACTCAATGACAAGCTGTAAATCTCTCTTCCGGAGCGAACAGGGGTTGCCAAAATGTAAGGTGCGTTTTATCATCTCAATATTCTCCGAGAGAGACAATCTGACCAATATGATTTACTCTCACTTTTATTGCCCCATTCAGTAGGCCTAAACCACCTCGTAACCATGTAACTCCCTTCAGATTACCATTGTTATCCACGTTTGTCTCCAGATGATGCCTGAAAAAGTAGTCTTTAGTGGTAGTTTTCTGGACCCTGAACAGATTAGGACTTATCATGTGGTAATTTCCTGTATCCAGAAGATTTATGTCAATAGGATTAAAGCCGGTATTAAAATTCGGAAAAACAAAGTATTCGTTTTGCTTCATTGTGAACAGAAACTTCCATCCTTCTGAGCTTCTGTATTCCTTGTCAATTACAGGCTGACCAAGATTTGCCCTCGTTACTGCTTCGTAGAATGACACTACATTTTCCTGAAGCTCGCCGTTTGCATCCCTGTATATTGCGACATGGTGATTGTTGCCAGTATTGACAAAATCCACAGGTATATTTTTCCCTTCACTATCAGAAATAAGCCGACCCTCCTTGTCTCTCTTTTCATGAAGGGCCTGAGCATTATTTATACCTGAAACAGCTACCCTTTTGATTGATATTCCCTTCTCTCTGTTAAGCCAGACAGGATCCTTCTCAAGATTGGAAAATGCTTTTTTTGCATCGCCATATTCAGCAATTCTATCCTGTAAGAGCTTACGGATCTTAGGATCAATAACCTTGTCCACATTCAGGTCAGGAGCAACTTGTTTCCGGATAGTATATACCGGCTCAAACGTAAGTACCTTTACTTTTTCAGGAACTTTCTTGGTATGAAGTTCATCAAGATACAAAGGTTGTTTCTCCAGACTATTTCGTCCTGTAAAAGCTTTCCTTGGATCATTATTGTTTTCAGCAAGTCTCTGTAATAATGCGTCCCGATACTGAGGCCTGGTAACAAGTTGGATTACTTCTTCATTAAGAGTGCCGCCAACCCTTACTTCTTTAACAACCGGTACCCTGTGACTTCCAAAAACAGTCTCCAGATGTAATTGTCCCCTGGGTGTTAGCTGGATCTTACGATGAATCCCCCCGTCATTCTTTGATGCATTAATATTCCGGGTTACAACTTTATTCTTTGTTTTTATTGATACCAAAACTGATTCCAGATGCTTTTTGGCTTCAGCCCTGAATTCATCAACCGGAATAGGCGGCTTTACCTTTCTGTCATACAAATATTTCTGCTCAATGGCATAAGCATTAGAATCCTTGTCATACCTTGAATTCACATTATTGAAATACTGTATGAAAACATGTTTTGTGAAGGCTATAGTCAATGCATCCATTGCATGATGCCTGTGATCGTTTCGCTTTGTCCAATCCTTAATTCTTCCAATTTGTCGTCCATCCTTGTCCTCAAAATATTCCACCAACCCAAGGGCTTTATACTTCTCCCAATTCAACTCCTTCATGACATCAACCAACTGCCAGTCCTCACGCAACTGATCAGTGATTGAACCTGTTGTTGGCACAACGCTTCTAACAATCTCACCCAACATTCCCAATGCCTTTCTCGAAATATATTGTGTATTCCTCAGGTCCCTGTCAATGAAATCGTCGGGTATATCCTTCTCAGACATTTTTAATTTATTGAATTTTGCTTTTGAAATGCCTTTAAGGTTATAAATACTCTCGATTCTGGTAAGAAAATCCTGAAGAGCGCTTTCTCCGTATTTCTCCTTCACAAAATCGAAGGCAGTTCTGTCTCCTTTTTCCAGGTTGATATCCTTTTTCTCGAGAGTCTTGTTAGAAAAGGAGTCATCAAATAATCTTGCCTGTGGAATTATATGTTCTATATCAAACTCCTTACTGAATATTTTCTCCCTGGGAACAAAAGTATTTGAATAGAGAGTTTTAAAACAATTAGTTTCCAATTCCTTGTACAACTTATAACGAATGATATCATTCCGGCTAACATGGGATAATCCAAACTCATCCTGAAGAATTTTCTTTATCTCCTCATGTACCCTGGTGGCTTCGTTAATCATTTTAGACAATTTGTCTCTCTCTTCGGCATTCTTTTTAAGTTCTCTTGCCAGCTCCACCCTGATCTCATCAGGTTTTCCATATTCATCAATGATTGCATTTACCACATTGGTCATCTGGTTCAGGATTTTTTCCACCACCGGATTTTTCAAACTGTTTTTCGGGAGAATATCTAACCTGTCTTTCAATACCTTACCGGCAATTTCCTCACCGGTCAATGATGATTTGGAGTGACGATACCCGGCGTACCTGCAGGCAAGGTCATATTTGTTCCCTGACTTAAGGTATGGCAGGATTTTTCGGATAGCCTTTGCACTAAGACTGCCATAATCATCCTGAAAGGTTATGTTCGTAAATATCCTGGCGTAATCGCTCTGTAGTCCGGTCAAGTTCGATATTTTTTCTATTAGTCCTTCTATTCCTGTATTTGAGTTATCTCCCTCGTACGAATAAAGTAAATGCCAGAGTCTGTATGAAGATTGCTGGTCCAGCCCCTTTTCGGAATCGAAGCTAAAAATGTCAGGATTGCACCCAAGAACATATATGATTGATTTTACAGTAGCTGAAATTTCATCAGCATTATGTCTGCTGAAGTCTATCTTATCATGCCCGGAAATCTCAATAATTTCGTTAATGGTTTTATAGAATGCTGCAAATGTTCTATTTCCATCGATTTTGTTAAAATTTAAATCCAGTTCCTTGTCGTTGTCGAAAAGCAATGCCAGAGCCTGTGACTTACTTAGTTCTTCTCTGACTGACAATTCTTTAAACAATATTTCCTTCTCCTCCTGATCCAGAGATCTCCTTTCGCCTCCCTCTGCCTGACCATTGATAACCCTTGCAGATGCTTTTCTCCTTGATAAATATCCTTTAGGGAAGACTTCCAGATTATTCAGGTTCTGCCAAATTTTAAATTCCTGAAATAAAGGTGAAGACCTGGGTATAACCCTGCTTCCAATGGTAATTACTCTCTTTTTACCTGAAGATTCGATTTCAACCTGCTTGCTTTCAAATTCACAAAAGCTGATTAATCCTTTTTGACTCTTTAACCGACGCTGGTAAAAGATGACGACATCCCTGATCTCACGCTTAATATCCTCCGTGAGCTCACAATGATATTGTGCCTGCTTCTCCCATATAGTATTGTACTCATCCAGGTAATCCTTACGATAAAAGACCTGGTTCCTAAGACTTATGTTTGGATTGGACTTCAATTGAGCCATCAGGTACTGGCCCACAGTCTGATTCTTGAAATACAGTTCTTTGCTTCGGTCGCTTATGGATCCAAGATAGCCACTTGAGTTACTAATCTGTCCGTTTATTTTCTGAAGAACTACTGCAATTTGCTCGAGATCTAATTTCATGCAGAGCGCATCAGAGCGCCATTTGAAATTTTCCAGCCTTAAGTCCCGTGCCTTTGACACTCGTTTAAGACCAACCAGATTCAGTGGTTTTTCGCATATTGCCCACGTTGCCTTCTCATTTTTGTTGATCAATTTTTCCTTAAGCTCATCAGTCAGTATCTCAGGGTAATATTTTTTCTGATAATTCCAGATACTGTTAAATTCAGTCTGAAGATCCGAGCGGTAAAAGTCTGGTAAAAATTTGTTGCCTGATTGCAGTAATCGCAGACAAAGTTGCCCCGGAGTCAGGTTTTCTTCATACAGTTGCTTTGCAATGGTCATCCCGTCTATAAGTTGCCCCTCTTCCTGACTCTTAGCTTTCCTACTGCTCTTGTAACCTCTCTTTTTATTTATCATCAACAACACTCGCGATAATTCAACCAGTGTCAACTCTTCTTCCACACCTCTTGCACGGAGACGATATGTCTCGAATGTAGAAAAGTTACCAGATTCGGATAAAACAGCCTCTTCCGTAATAAAACCATTCTCTTTAAGAATCTCGATAAGGTTTGCACGACGGAGCTTGTAGCGCTGAAGATTGCGGCGCATACTGCGTTTCAGAGTTCTTTCGGCCGTTGTGGTAATGCTTTTGCCTCTTTCAAAGTTTGAAAGTTCATCTACAGTTAAAGGATTAACCCTCACCCCGAGCTTAATAATTGATGATTTTTCTGTATCATTTTCAGCCTCATTGACTAAAGCCCATCCAATACTGCTCGTGCCCAGGTCCAGTCCAAGAATCTTTTTCATAATTTTTTTTGGTTTTCAGTTTTATCTGCTAACTTTGTTCTACATTCTTAAAGCAATTCACAATAAGGATTATTCCGTTGTGAAAACATTCAGGCCGCCCTCGTCCTTCATCGGGGGCTTTCTTTTTCTCCGCCACAAACTCCTCTGCTACTACAGTATTCCGGATCGTGAACATGAAACCGGTTGCGACTGACAACCTGCTCACACCGGGTAAGACTTTAAAATTAAACCATTTATTATTTAGAAAAAATAATAAACTGTAAAATTCCCTGAGAATTAACGGAATTCAACCGGGGCAGGACTGGATTCAATCCAATTAGGCAGACTTTTTACAATACTCTTTCTGACCTCATTTGAGATGTTTAACTATCTCAATCTGACCACACATCGATACGTGTCAGATGATTTAGCCGTGAGATTAAATACTATCCGGCGCAATAGAAACCATTAATGATTGTTTTACATTAGCATACCAATGATTTACCCCTGCAATGAAA
>DHUL01000071.1:1142-7963 GCA_002409145.1 Bacteroidales bacterium UBA5235 | reverse complement strand
GCCCCGTCTGTGGCAATGATCAGCTCCCTGATACCACCCGGTCCAAAGGGGTGCCGTTCACTGGCCTGACCAAAACACTTGCCAGCCTGCTGAATACCCGAACGCCACAAACAATTCTCCTGGGTGCCTATGAAATAGACCCTGAAAAACTGGTTGATGATGACCTGGGAAGAGTTTTTGACTGCGATTCGGTGATCAACCGGTACCTCTCTGATGCAGAGGAAAATGTAACTTACGGGATGCTCTCTTATGAGATGAGCCGGACTATCGAAAGCCGGTTCACAAACGAAGATGGCTTTTTATATGTCAATGTCATGTCAGATACCACGGCCACCGGACTTTTCTTTAACATCTCTGTCAATATGAGCAGCCCTGCACACATCCCTGTTATGTTCTCTGCTTCTGACTCAAGCTTCTCCACAGCATTCGACACCACCTGTACACTTGAATTCACTGCAGATATCGATCTCTTCGTTGATGCCGGGCTCGCCCTGAGGGATTCGGCCAGCCGTGCAACAAGCCTCAGAGTCAACACTTTCACCGTTGAGCTCTATTCCGTTCCCTGGGATGAATTCGAGTACCATGGTTGTTTTGACTGTTCCTGGGACGAGATTGATTGCCAGGATCTGTCAGAGGATCCTCAGCGGTTGTTTTCCTTTATCATGGATGGAAAGAACTACAATGCAACACCAGAGTGTTTCATTCTGTATGCCAAAACCTTTTGGTACCTCAGTCCTGCTGATGCCCCCGGATTCATGGAGGATGAACAGACAGCCCATACACTTACTTTTGAAGAGATCGAAAAGGGAGAGTTCATCTGGGAAGAATCTCATTTAAGCGCACTTGAGTCAGTCATTGTCATGATGCCCGCCACGGAAAGATGGGATTCACTTCCGGTATCCGAAAACCGTGGATTATTTCAATATACTGTAGATGATCTCTTTGACAGGGAGAGCCTCGAACAAATATGGCTCCATTCCGATTTTACAATTAATGAGAATGTTTCCCTCCGGACCGGAAGATATTCCCTTAATTAATGAACCTGCTACGAAAAGCACCATAACGGCCCTTTAACCGTTTATCTCCAGGTCATGTACATACTTGTTGTCGTCAGACAGGTATAGCTCAAGAGTGATTGAATAAGGTTTCCTGATTACTACTATCTTCTTGCAGGGACTCAGTGTCTCATCATTCCTGGTCTTGCAGTAATAGTGCCTGCAAACCCCGTCAAAACGGTCCTCCTTGTCCTCGGTAAAGTAGACCTCAAGCAGAAGCGGCCTGGTATTCCCGTTGAGATAGTTGGAAATCACTATCTCCCTGTCGCTGATGACTATAGACCTCTCGGTCCGGTCAATTTCGAAACCATCCCTCCGTATGGTTGCAGACCTGCTCTTATAAGTCTGCGAAAAGGCGCCGACCCAGGTCAGCACAAAGAGAAGAAGCACAACGGTCTTTTTCATACCCTTGATTTTCCATATTTTGACTTAACGGCTTATACGGACCAAAACCCGTTTTGTTCTGTCCGGACTTAAACAAAACACCCGAAAAGCATCTGTCCGTCAACACACTGGCACTGAAGGTCAAAAATGACTTCCGGTTTTCAGGGCTCCATGATAATTTTACTATAGTTTAGTCCGACTATCATGAAAACATTCGTCCCTGCAGCCATCTGCACTTCTTTATTGCTGGCTTTGTCAATAAATGTCCGGAGCCAGTCAGGTGTTTCTCCCAAAAAAGTTCTTGAAGCTCTTGAGAGAAGGGAATTCAAACATGCCCTTGAACTGGCAGGGAAGGTTGATGAGCCAGGCTATTCTGACAAGTCGGGTGTGACGTTGTTGATGTATGCTGCTGAAACGGGTGCGACAGAGGTATGCACTATTCTGCTCGACAGGGGCGCAGATCATAGCCGGCAGTCTGTCAACGGCACCACGGCACTTTACCTCGCAGCTCAGAACGGGCACACCGGGGTGGTCAAAACTCTCCTTGGAAAGGGAGCTGACCCGGATATACGGCCTGATAACGGTACAACACCTCTGATAGCAGCATCGGAATATGGTCATACTGATATTGCAGGCCTGCTGGTTGAAAATGGTGCAAATACAGACCTGCAGGATAACCATGGTTCCACTGCACTGATCCTCGCATCTCAGAACGGTAATGAAGAGATAGTCCGGATGCTATTAGGCAAGGGAGCTGACCCGGATATATCAGACATGAACGGATCCACCGCACTGATCCTGGCTGCCCAGGAAGGGCAGACCGGGGTAGTAAGGCTTCTGTTGAGAGGTGGAGTTGACGTCAACCATCAGACCCTGAACGGCAATTCGGCGCTGATACTCGCTTCACTCAAGGGCAGCATGGAAACCGTTCAGTTGCTCCTCGACAGCGGGGCGCTGGTAGATATAAAGACCACCAGGGGAGCCACTGCCCTCTTCGCGGCAGCGTCACGAGGGCATTGCCAGGTTGTAAATCTTCTTCTTGAAAGGGGTGCTGATCCGCTGATCAGGGACTCACAGGACAAAACTGCTTATATGTATGCCAAGGATTACAATGTAAAATCCGTTTTGACATCCTGGGCTAAAAAATAACGATTTACCTCATAAGTCTCTCTATCTCAACCGGCTCCTTCGGGATGGATGCCGATAATACAGTGTTGCCGGTGCCGGTGATCATCACATCATCCTCGATCCTGACGCCTATATTACTGTATTTTTCGTAAACGGGCCGCACCTTTTCAATGAAGTCAGCAATCTCCCCTTCACCGGCTTCACTACCGTAAAGCAGATCGAGCTGGTCAAGTCCGTTTGCCCGAAGGTAGATGCCAGGTTCCACCGTAAGTACCATACCCGGTACAAGAAGTCTTCCCACTGCTGTATCAGTTATGAGATAATTATCCATCATCGACCGCGGTATTCCCTGGTTCCCGGTATCATGCACATCAAGTCCCAGAAAATGGCAGATGTGGTAGACAGTGTAGAATTTGCGCTGCCACTGGCAGTCAGGATCGGTAACCAGACCCAGGTCCCGAAGTCCGTTAATAATAATACCGGTTGCCATATTGTGCGCTGCCGTCAGAGGTACTCCCGGCTTCATCTCACCTATCGCAGCCTTCTGGGCCCGCAGTACCAGGTCATAAATATCCCTCTGCTCCCTGGTGAACTTTCCGCTCACCGGAACAGTACGCGTAATATCTGCTGTGTAGTACCCGTATTCAGCTCCAACGTCCATCAGCAGGAGTTCGTCCTCCTCCATCTTCCTGTTGTTTGCAGAATAATGGAGGGTAACGGCATTCTCTCCCGAACCAACTATTGACTCGAAACCGGGCATTGAGGAACCGTTACGTCGCCACTCATATTCCAGAAGGGCTTCAATCTCAAACTCATACATTCCCGGAGAGCAGGCAGCCATCGCTGCCTTAAGTCCCTCGCCGGTAATGTCAACTGCTTTCTGCAACATCCTTACCTCATATTCATCCTTGTTCACCCGCATCTCTGACAGTGCCGGATTAATATTTTTGAGCAACTCTCCGGCAGCTTTCCCGCTTCCCAGTATCTCCAGTACATGATCACGGAAATCATGATCACGGAAATCAAGGTAGATGTATCTGCCCTCCCTGGCTGCTTCAGCGATGAGCATGTCAGCCTCACTGTAATCCAACACCGTGTCAGGAGACCATCTCATCATCAGCTCAGCAGGCTCTGGCAGGTTGCCGGAGTATATGATATCACCGATGCTTCTCTGCCTCGAGTAAAGCGTATAAGTCACGGAAGAGCTCCCTGAAACAGGTTCTGAGAGAGACATAATGGCTCCCGGATGTCCGTACCCTGTCAGGTACCAGAAGTTACCGGCTGCCCTGTATTCATGCCTGCCTCCGTCAAATCCATAATCTGACCTGAGCATTAGCAAACCGTTACCAATCGTGTCAAGTATTGCTTCACGCCTCAGGGAAAATACTTTCTGAAGGTGGTTGTCCATCGTAATATCATCTGTATCCGGCGTTTCATATGCCACGTCAGGCTGTTGCCCGCTGTAGTTGCAGGCCACCATGGAAACCGTAATAAGAAAGGGAATGATTAACCTTTTCATTTAACAATTGTTGAACTCCCAAAGATATTCCAAATCAATCCGGAAATAATCGTTTAATTTGTTTCCAGGTGCTAAAAAAACTTAATTATCAATCCTCACGAGCCACAACAATGAACAGAACCGCCATCACCTTGACCCTGGTTTCCATACTCATCCTTTCATTCAGGTCAGACAAGCCTGCATATAACCTGTATGATCGTGAGGGAAAGAATGTTAAATATGAAAAGATGATCGAGAAGATAAGCTCGGCGGACGTCGTCTTTTTCGGGGAGCTGCATGACAACCCTATTGCCCACTGGCTTGAATATGAGATCACTGCAGATCTTTACAAACTTGCAGGAGAGAGACTGATCTTAGGCGCAGAGATGTTTGAGGCTGACAACCAGTTGTTAATGAATGAATACCTGGGTTATGAATATGAAGCCGATAAGTTCGAGGCTGAGGTTAAGCTCTGGAAGAACTACAAAACCGATTACAGGCCGCTGGTTGAATTTGCCAGGAAAAACAGCCTTTCATTCATTGCAACCAACGTACCACGCCGGTATGCCTCAATGGTATCACGTGGCGGATTTGAGGAGCTCGACTCACTTACAACTGAAGCGAAGAAGTACCTGGCGCCATTACCGGTCTCCTATGACCCTGAGCTGAAATGTTACAAGGACATGCTGTCAATGCACGGCATGCCCGGGATGGGTGCCAAACCGAACCAGAATCTCCCGAAGGCTCAGGCAATCAAGGATGCCACCATGGCTCACTTTATTTCACAAAACCTGCCGTCAGGGAAGATCTTAATCCATTATAACGGAGCATACCACTCTGACAATTATCTTGGAATTATCCACCACCTGAAACTTTACAGGCCCGGGATAAAGATTGCCACCATTACCACCGTGCTTCAGGATGATATCGCTGACCTTGAGAATGAAAACAAGGGATTGGCTGATTTCATTGTAGTTATCCCCGTGACCATGACACGTACATACTGAAGCCGTTCTGTCTGCGTGACGATTGGGTCGCTCTTTATTTCTTAAAATATTCAGAGCAGGACCCCGCAGAGCGAAAAGCGCCATTCTTCCTGAGGGTCATTCCTGCTCACCAGACAGCACCCCGCTTATATTCCAGTGCGAGAAGCTACCTCCCTCCGGTTTGCCCAGTGGGACGGTGACGCTGAATGTATGCCTGCCCGCAGACAGACCATCAAGTGGTATGATCAGTGGTTCAGATGCCGATCCCGGGCACCAGCCTGATCTTGAATAATCAGATGATGAAAGTCCGTTCCAGAAATTGCCGGATGCCGGGTTGAAATTACGGTACGTCCCGCAGTCGCTTCTCCAGGGAACATAAGACCAGACCCGACGGCCGTCAACCAGCAACTCATTCAGTTTCGGATTGAATTCATCTCCGCCTCCCCATCCGCCGTGGCCGGTGGTAATGAACACCATCTGCAGTGATCTGAGTCCTTCGGGGATATCAACGCTTACTGAAAGGGTGTCTCCATCGAACATAGTACCGTACTGTTGCCCTGCCATTTCAAGTATCGGCAGCGTGTTGAAGACGGAGCTGAGCCACTTACCAGGCGCCTCCGGAGGTACCTGGTCGCGGGTATCGGGATAGTATTTCAGCCTTAGTGAGAGCCTGTGCCCTCCCCTGTCATAATTTCCAATGAAAGCGCCAATCCAGACTTCGCCGCGCAGCAATGGCAGATAACGGGTGATCTCCTGCTTGTAGAAAGATGAATCCTGCCATGTAAGTCCCGGTACTGTGCGTCTGTCATTGAAGCCTCTGACACCGAACGGGGTAAAGAATCGCACCAGTTCTACCGGCGGTCTGTAATCTTCAGTTGCCGCCACTCCGGTATACTGTTTGCCATGCCTGTCAGAATAGGCCGGAAGCACCATGTGGCCCTTTGTCATTCCATCAAGGAAGGTAACAGGATCTCCCTGCGGAATCACAAAAACGGTACCTGTCCTGTCATACGCATCGCCGGCTGAGTACTCCGTCACCTCGGCGAAGAGGCTGTAGCTGTCGTGTACCTGTGGCAGGGTCACCTTTTTCAGTATCACAGTTCCCCCTGCGAAGCGATAGAGTGTGTCTTTCATACCAAAAGCCTGATTCGTCACCTCCCCTTCCCAGTTGATTACATCATTGTCAAAGACGGTTACTGTCGTAACGAAAGCCTCGCGCAGAAGATGCTCGAAGGTCATCCTGTCAACGCTCCGTCCTAAATTTTCCGGCATAGCGATGTTCATATCCTTCCTCTTGATCACCTCCACCCTGTCAGCCTCGGTAATGTTATTCCCGTTCCGCACGATCCTAAGCACGAGACCCTCCGGGACACCATAGGAAGGCACCGGTGTTCCTGCCACACCTGCTTCGGATGTATACCAGATGTCGATTGTATTCGAGAAGTAGATGATCCTTGCCCTTATGCACCTGTAGCCCGCAATGACTTCGGAATCGTTGCTCAGCTCTGCAACAGGCAGCTCACTGAACGGAGTCTCCGTACTGATTCGCGAGCCGTCAGGCATGTCAGCCATCTGTACGTAACGCATGCCTGCAAGGTCGATAAATGACGATTGTTGCGGGGAGGGCATCTGCGCTTTTTCATTCTGCCCCTGGGTGGAAGAGATCAAGACTGTCACACCATTGCTCTCAATCACCGGCTGGGATACGCCTTGAATTTCTTTGCCGTTTATGATGGATTTGTAATACACCCTTAAAGGTGTCTGAGCTTT
>DHUL01000071.1:0-916 GCA_002409145.1 Bacteroidales bacterium UBA5235 | reverse complement strand
AACAAAGTTAGTTTTGGGGTCGGTTCATACTAATAATCTAAACATACGTACTACCTGACAATACTCCGGACTTAAATTATGCATAAAAATAAGCACTCAGATTCAATTGTATAGTAACATATGACATAATATTATTATGCAGTACATAAAAACAAACTGCCATAACGAAAACCATCAAAGGCATCCGTCAGCCGTTTACTCCCGGGGAAGTTATAAGCCGGTACTACATAAATTTAAAATAAATATCTTTGGGCTCATATTCTGAAATCATGCAAACCAGAGTCAGACAGATCCTTGACCAGGAGGCTGATGCTGTCAGGAAAATTCCTGTCACGGAGAGTTACAGCCATGTAATTGAACTGATATTTAAACATGTGCACCTTCTCAAGGGCAAACTTGTGACCAGCGGTATGGGCAAGGCGGGACAGATTGCCCATGACATTGCCACTACATTCAGTTCCACCGGAACACCTTCAGTCTTTCTGCACCCCAGTGAAGCCCAGCATGGAGACCTTGGTGTGCTGCAGGAAAATGATCTGATGCTCGTTATTTCGAATTCAGGACGAACCCGGGAGATCCTCGAGCTCCTTGAACTGAAGGATAACCTCTTCCCCAACATGCCGGTGGTAGTAATATCCGGCAACAATGCCTCTCCGTTATGGGAACAGGCTACTGTGGGCCTTTTCACAGGCGGTCCCCCCGAGGTGTGCCCGCTGGGGCTGACACCAACAACATCCACAACTGTCATGACGGTAATCGGTGATGTTCTGGTGGCCCTGATGATGGAAAAGATAGGTTTCACCGCCGCCGAGTACGCCAAGAGGCACCACGGCGGATACCTTGGTTACAAATCGAGAGAACGCTCAGGATACTCGGGAGGAACCATTTACTGAACCAGATCAGCCACTCCCTCGAG
>DHUL01000072.1:5671-10351 GCA_002409145.1 Bacteroidales bacterium UBA5235 | reverse complement strand
TATCGCCCATGCCGGGCACACATACAAGGGGGCATCTGCCTAATGACAGATACCCCCATGATATAATCTTAACCGATCTTTTGCTTCGTCAGTGCAGGATTACTCGACAATTTCTATCATCTTGAAAGGCACCTTGATGATGGAATCATAGTCCTCACCTGCTTCGAGCATATCCTCATCATCCTCCTCATAGAACCAGTTGATTTCCACGTCATGCTTTGACCTGTGAATGGCTTCCAGGCGCTTGAAGACGTCAAGTATGCATTTTGAGGAGCTGGTATTGAAATATTCAAGGCGGATGTTGACCACAGTCTTGTCAAGCGGTGTCTGCATGTACTGGTCAAGCCATTCATTCAGTGGTTTGTAGAATTCCACCGAATTCTCGGGTATTGACCTCCCCTTGATTTCAAATACACCATCCTTCGAATCAAATTTTATCGATGGTGTCTTTGGTGTTCCTTCAATAATGATCGGTTCCATAACTATCTGTTTTTTTGTTAATCTTTCTGTACCTGTGCCACCACTGCAGTGAGCCGGAAAGCAGTATTCAGGTTATCGTATTTCTTGAACCTGAAATCAATGCGGTGTCCTGTCTTCCTGGCTATATCAAGCAATCCCAGTCCGCCAAGTCCCTTCGCCGTTATCTCCTGATGATTAAGGATATCCTTGTACTGTTCCTTGATCTCCTCAGGTGTAGAACGGTTTATCCGGGTCAGTTTCTCCTCAAGCTCCTTAACTCTCACAGTGGCCACAAAATTGCATGTTGTGACGCGATAACCCCTGCCGATCTTCTCCATCACCACCAACCCGAACCTGTCAGGTCTGGCAGCATGGTAACCTCTTGGCACCCTGTCTGAGTGATGATAGAGATTCTGAAGGCTCTCAACAAGCACATTGTAAACCTTCTTTCTCAGCCTGGGGGCCTCCCGCGTCGCAAACAGCTTTTTCTCCACAAGGTCCAGAGCCTTCGTTATCGTGTCCGAATCAACATTTCCCTTGTAGTAAAGGACTGCTCCTCTGATGTCAAGGTCGCTCACAAGATTTTCAAGGTCAAAGCTCATCGGGCCTCTGTGCAAGTATCCAAAGCTAGAACGAGTAACAAAAATAGATTATTGTTGCCAAAAGCCAACATACAGTCATATTATTTTAGACATGACAACCATTTTATGACTTTGGTTGCACAGTGACAATAAATCATCTCTCATACATCAGGAGTATCTCTCTTTTTCCTGGTTCCTCCGTAGAGTTCATACCCCTGGAAACGGCACTCAATATCACCGTTAAGCAGCTCGAACTTGCGAAAAGGTTTCAGTGCTACCTTTTTAAGCGAGTCCATATCACCTGAGAGAATCCAGGCGGTATAGCCCTCGTAACTGTGCTTAAGGACAGTGCCGATCCTTCCATAGAATTCGCCCATATCCGGTATGCCCAGGCGGCGGCCGTACGGGGGATTGATTATCAGCATCCCGCTTTCAGCCGGAGCAGGTGATGTGAAGAAATCCCGTTCTGCAATCTCTACGGCATCCTCAAGGCCTGCTGCCCTGATATTAGCCCTGGCAATAGCACACGTTTCAGCAGATATGTCACTGCCAGATATTTTCGCCGGTGATTTCCTTTCCCGTTTTTCAGCATCGAACCTGACTGACCTGAAGAGAGCAGCATCATAATCCTTCCACCTCATGAAGCCGAAGCTCTTTCTAAACTTTCCCGGTGCAATATTGCATGCTATGAGCCCGGCTTCCGCTACTATGGTACCCGATCCGCACATGCCATCAGACAGTGGTATGCCGGGTTTCCAGCCAGAAAGGGCTATCATCCCCGCAGCAAGCACCTCACCAAGTGGAGCCTCAGACATTCCCTGGCGATAGCCTCTCCTGTAAAGAGGTACCACCGTAGAGTCAAGTGATATTGTAACCCTGTTGTTGCTGATGTGAACGTTCACCAGCAGGTCAGGATCCTTCGCATCCACCGACGGCCTCCCAAGAGTCAGCCTGCGGAAGAAATCAGCAATGGCATCCTTCACCACAAGGGCTGCGTAGCCCGAATGGGGAAAATGGGGAGAATTGACAACTGCCGTAACGGCAAAAGTCTTTGAAGGGTCAAGGTAATGATCCCATTCCACAGCAACGGCTCCGTTGTAAAGGTCCTTCTGACCTGAGATACCAAAAGAAGATACAGGCATGAGTACCGACAGGGCCAGACGGCTGCGGTAATTGACGGCATAGAGCAGAAGTTTGGAGCCTTCAAAAGCGACAGCCCGGTTCAGGATGCTGACACCGGTCGCACCAAAGCCCTTGAGTTCCTCTGCCAACACCTGCTCAAGGCCGTAGTGAGTCTTTGCCAGAAGCTTCATCACTGTTGTTTTCGGTACCCGAGAAGCGTTTCGTACAACTGAGAATCATTCAACACCTCAAGTGCCCGCCTGATTGCCTGGTCATTCTCATTTACAACCCTGAAATACTCATTCATATCCCAGATGTCCCGGGCTACCAGTGCCTTCATCACCGAAGTTATCTCGGGTGCGGATATATCATACTGCGACTGGTCAAACCTGACTCCGTTCTTCTCCCCTGCCTCCTTAAGTCCTTCAATGGTTGCGGCATCAATCTCATATTCCCTGCTGAATGCATCAAAGCTTCTGTACCTCCTGGTAAGCTGTGACCGGTTGCGGTCAGTGTATGAAAGCATGTAATTTGTGAGAGCTGAGGTCCTGATAAGGTCACGGTAATAATCAGAATAAAAGGTTGTGTCAATGGGTATAAAGATATCCGGACTGATGCCTCCCCCGCCATAGACAACCCGCTTGTTTCTGATGGTGAATGCCTTGAGCGAGTCAGGCAGGTTAAGGCTGTCAGGATGGATCAGTTCGCCGTTGAAATACCTGCTGTAGAATGTCTGGAAATACTTGTCGAAGCCCTGGTCATACGGAGTCTGAATGGATCGTCCCGAAGGGGTATAGTACCGGGCAATTGTGAGCCTGATCTCCGAACCGTCAGGAAGCGGGAATCTGTTCTGTACAAGGCCCTTGCCAAAACTCCTGCGTCCTATGATTACACTCCTGTCCCAATCCTGCAGCGCACCTGCCAGGATCTCACTGGCCGATGCAGAACCCTCATCAATCAGTACTGCAACACGTGCCCTGGTAAGCTCTCCTGACGGCGCACTCCGGTATTCCTGTCTCGATGTATGCAAACCCTCGATATAGACTATCAGTTCCTCCCCCTGGAGAAGCTCGTCGGCTATCTGAACTGCAGGGACCATATAACCTCCCGAGTTGCCCCGGAGATCTATCACCAGGTGCTCCATGTTTTCCGCTCTCAGTTTCTTAACTGCATCTGAAAACTCTACTGCAGTCTGCTCTGAGAAACGGCTGAGCTTGATGTATCCCACATTGTCAGTCGCCATATATGCCGCATCGAGGCTGTTAACTGGGATCTTGTCACGTGTGATTGTAAAATCGAGCAACTCCTTCTGCCCTTTTCTGAAGATCAGCACATCCACTTTCGTTCCCTTTGGGCCTCTGAGCCTCTTCTGCACCCCTGTCGTGGTCATTTCCACGCCGGTGACCTTCTCTCCGGCTATGGATATTATCCTGTCGCCGGCCATGATGCCAACCTTCTCCGATGGCCCGCCGGGGATGGGTGATATAATAATAATTGTATCATTGAGCAGGTTGAACTGAATTCCTATCCCTTCAAAGTTGCCCTGAAGCGGTTCATTCTCTTCCTGTACATCCCTGGCAGGTATGTATACCGAGTGAGGGTCAAGGTTACGGAGAGTGCTTACAATCATCTGCTCGGTCAGGGCAGAGATGTTGACGCTGTCAACATATATTGCCTCTAGCAGAGCAAGGGTTTTACCCAGCTTGAATGTCTCCTGGGTAAGTCCCTGCGACCTGACAGCGGTGCCCTGAATCAGCAGGGTGGCTATTACTGTTACTATAATCTTTTTTATCATTTCCGGTTTTTCTCTTTCTTCTCTGCAAATACCGTTCCCAATATTCCGGGGCTGTCACGGGCCTTTCACCTGGGTCAGATGACTTCCTGACCGGGCATTCGGGTCAGGACTCTATTCCCATTCTATTGTCGACGGTGGTTTGGAACTTATATCATAAACCACCCTGTTTACTCCTTTGACCCTGTTTATTATCTGGTTCGAAACCTCTGCCAGGAATTCATGAGGAAGATGGCTCCAGTCGGCTGTCATGCCGTCAGTTGATGTAACTGCCCTCAGGACTACGGCATTCTCATAGGTGCGTTCGTCACCCATGACACCCACTGACTGAACAGGAAGGAGAATGACAGCCGCCTGCCATACCTTGTCATAGTATCCATTCTTCTTCAGCCCGGAGATGAATATCTCGTCGGCTTCACGCAGAGTCTCAAGCTTGGACGGGGTGACCTCTCCGACAATCCTGATTGCCAGTCCGGGCCCGGGGAAGGGATGTCTGCCCAGTATATCACCGGGCATGCCCATCGCATTGCCTACCCTTCTCACCTCATCTTTGAAAAGGAGACGCAGAGGCTCAACCACCTTCAGATGCATCTTTTCAGGCAGACCGCCCACATTGTGATGCGACTTGATGGTTGCGGAGGGACCGTTCACCGAGACTGACTCAATGACGTCAGGATAGATGGTTCCCTGGGCAAGCCATTTCACATTCTGCACCTTGTGGGCCTC
>DHUL01000072.1:0-5551 GCA_002409145.1 Bacteroidales bacterium UBA5235 | reverse complement strand
GGATAGATGGTTCCCTGGGCAAGCCATTTCACATTCTGCACCTTGTGGGCCTCACGGTCAAAAACCTCAATGAATATGCGGCCTATGATCTTCCTCTTGGTTTCGGGGTCATTTACTCCCCGAAGCCCTTCCACAAACTCAGCAGAAGCGTCAACTCCCCTGACATTGAGTCCCATCTGCCTGTAGGTATCAAGCACAGATGTATATTCATTCTTGCGTAGCAGGCCGTTGTCCACGAAGATTGACGTGAGCCTGTCACCGATTGCCCTGTCAAGCAGCAACGCCGCAACTGATGAGTCAACACCACCAGAGAGCCCTAGTACCACCCTGTCATTGCCAAGCTGCTCCCTCAGGGAATTCACAGTCGTCCCGACGAATGACCCGGGGGTCCAGTCTGCCTTGCAGGCGCAGATGCCCCTGACAAAATTGCGCAGCATTACTGTTCCTTCAGTGGTATGATATACCTCCGGATGGAATTGTATTCCCCAGGTATCTTCCCCCTCTATCCTGAATGCTGCCACTCTTACATCTTCTGTTGAGCCTGTAATATTATAGCCCTCCGGTATGCGGATAATGGTATCACCGTGCGACATCCAGACCTGGGTTCCGGGGTTTATCCCCTCAAACAGCGGATCAGAAGTGTCAACTTTTACCAGTTTAGCCCTTCCGTATTCACGTGTATCAGAGGGCATTACCTCCCCTCCGTATTGGTGGGTCAGATACTGAGCTCCATAGCAGACTCCGAGAACGGGAAGCCTGCCCTTAATACCCTTCAGATCAGGGAAGGGAGCCTTTGCATCACGCACTGACCACGGGCTGCCGGAAAGGATGACTCCTCTCACGCTGCTGTCAGGGAGAGGGAAATGGTTAAAGGGGTGAATTTCACAATATACATTCAGTTCCCGTACACGCCTGGCAATCAGTTGCGTATACTGGGATCCGAAATCGAGGATCAAGATTTTTTCCTGCACCTGTGATCTATTAAGGCGGTTATCAAGGCGTCAAAGATAATTAATCTGTTGTTATGCAGTCATCAGCCTATCTCATATGTATTACCCTCGCGGGCGGCTTCTGTTTCAGGAAAGAGACTTCGCGCCTCCTCTTCCAGCTTTGCCGTTGACCGGTAACGGGCTGAGAAATGGCCGAGCAACAGTTTACCCGCTCCTGCTTCCAATGCCACCTTCGCCGCATGGCTGGCAGTAGAGTGGCGGGTCTTCACTGCCAGTTCATCGTTATCGGCTCCGAAAGTGGCTTCGTGGTAGAGAAGATCAACGCCGCTTACATACGCCGGAAGCTTTTTAAACCAGGCTGTGTCACTGCAGAAGGCATAGGAGGCAGGTCGTCGTGGTTCAAGGGTGACCTCGGTGCACGGTATGATGGCACCGTTTTCCCGGATAATATCCCCTCCCCTTCTTGCAGTGGCTATTTCTTCAATTGTCAGCCCGTATTCAGTGATCTTCTCCTTTATCATGTTGCGGTCAGACACCTTCTCCCTGAAAAGGTACCCATATGTGGGTATACGGTGCTTCAGCGGAAAGGAGAACACCTCCACCCGTCTGTCGTCAAGGACCTTCTTCATGCTGCGCCCCGATACAGTGTGAACGTTTAAGTCAAACCCGAGGTGGATGTCAAAATCTGTCAGATGCCTGGTTATCAGATCCTCTGCCGGAGCAGGAGCATAGAGATGCAGTGGCGTCTTCCTGGCCATCAGGTTGTAGGTGGAAAGCAGCGGGTAAACCCCGAAGAAGTGATCACCATGAAGATGGCTGATGAAGATGTGGTTAATCCTGCCAAAGCGGATCCTGTACCGGCGCATCTGCATCTGGGTGCCTTCTCCACAGTCAATTAAAAACAACCGCTCATGTACGTTAAGCACATGAGCGGTCGGATTTCGGTCTGAGGTGGGCAGAGCAGAGCTTGTACCCAGTATGGTCAGCCTGAATGCCATGCCACCGCCTCTTATCAGGAGATGAGTTTCTCTGCCTCTTCGGTATCAGCGGTTATGGAGAGCACAGTGTCAAGCTGCGAGATGGTTATCAACCTCTCGACAGCCTCGTTCAGCCCGCACAGTACAAAAGTGCCTCCGGCGTTCTTACAGAGCCTGTTTGCCACCAGAATGGCGCTCAGACCCGACGAATCACAGTACTGGCACTTCTTAAGATCAAGAATGATGTTCCTCTCCCCCTTTCCGGAGATAAGCACCAGCTCTGACTTTAGAGAAGGTGCTATATGGGTATCAAGCTTCTCAGTCTCAATGCTTATAACCGTACACTGCTTTTTGTTGTCAATATTGAAATCCATAGCTGATTATTTTGGCAACTAAAATTAAGGTTATTTTTTCTTTTTACCTAGACTTTTAGCTTCTTTTTCTTCCATCTCATCCTTGAGTGCCTGAAGCTCAGTGATGTCTCCGAGCGTCGTCTTCTCAAGGCTGGCCTTGATCTTGCGGGCTGCCTTCTTGGTGTTGTCAGCTTCGGAACGCCTTGATGCTGTTTCTGCACCCTTTCTTTCATCCTCGAATACGCGGCTGTGAGAAACGATGATCTTCTTGGCTCCCTTGTTGAACTCAATAACCTTAAAGTTCAGCTTGTCTTCAACAGCAGCCTGTGTGCCGTCTTCCTTGACAAGATGCTTCGGAGTTGCGAAACCTTCAACGCCGTATGGCAGAGCTATGATGGCGCCCTTGTCAAAGACCTCGATAACGGTTCCCTCGTGAATGGAGTCAACAGTGAAGAGATCTTCAAATACATCCCACGGATTCTCCTCAAGTTGCTTGTGGCCGAGGCTCAGTCTCCTGTTTTCCTTATCTATCTCAAGAACAACAACATCAATCTCGGCATCAATAGAGGTGAACTCGGCCGGGTGCTTGATCTTCTTTGTCCATGAGAGGTCAGAAATGTGGATCAGGCCGTCAACGCCTTCTTCGATCTCAACAAAGACACCGAAGTTGGTGAAGTTGCGGACACGTGCCTTGTGGCGTGAGTTGAGGCTGTACTTCTGTCCGATATTTTCCCATGGATCGGGTTTGAGCTGTTTGATGCCGAGTGACATCTTACGCTCCTCCCGGTCAAGTGTCAGTATGACTGCTTCAACCTCGTCACCCACTTTCATGAATTCCTGTGCACTGCGCAGGTGCTGTGACCATGACATTTCGGATACGTGGATGAGCCCCTCTACTCCGGTGGCTATCTCAACAAATGCACCATAGTCTGCCATGACAACAACCTTGCCTTTGACCTTGTCACCAACCTTCAGCCCCTCGCTGAGCGAATCCCACGGATGCGGGGTAAGCTGCTTGAGGCCCAGGGCGATCCTTTTCTTGTCATCATCAAAGTCGAGGATAACAACATTGAGTTTCTGGTCAAGCTGAACAATCTCCTCGGGATGGTTGACCCTGCCCCATGAGAGATCTGTGATATGGATAAGTCCGTCAACACCGCCCAGATCGATGAATACACCGTAGGAGGTGATATTCTTGACAGTACCCTCGAGCACCTGGCCCTTCTCGAGCCTGGAGATAATCTCTTTCTTCTGCTGCTCAAGCTCAGCCTCGATGAGCGCCTTGTGCGACACAACCACATTCTTGAACTCCTGGTTGATCTTCACAACGCGGAACTCCATGGTCTTGCCGACATAAACATCATAATCGCGTATCGGTTTGACATCAATTTGTGACCCGGGAAGGAAAGACTCGATGCCGAAGACGTCGACAATCATGCCACCCTTGGTGCGGCACTTGATGTAACCGGTGATAATTTCGTTGTTTTCAAGGGCCGAATTGACACGGTCCCATGAGTTGTAAGCCCTGGCTTTCTTGTGTGAAAGCACCAGCTGGCCCTTCTTGTCTTCCTGGCTCTCAACGTAGACCTCTACCTTGTCTCCTGTCTTGAGCTCGGGATTGTAGCGGAATTCGTTAAGGCTAACCACACCCTCGGACTTCTGTCCGATATTGATAACCACTTCACGGTTATTCATTGAAATGACCGTCCCCTCGACAACCTCATCAACAGCAACTGTTGACAGGGTATCTTCATAAAGCTTCTCCTGGTCAGCACGGCTACTCTTTGATGAGAACCCGTCCTTTTCATAAGCATCCCAGTCAAACTCTTCAGGTGTCGCGGCTGCTGCCGTTGCATCAGCAGGTGCTTCAACCTTCACCTTTTTTTCTTTCTTCTCTTTGAGAATGGGCTGGTCTTCAGCAACCATTTCGCCTGCTGATTCAACCACTACCTCTTTTGCCTTTGCTGCTTCCGCTCCGGTCTCATTCGCATTAACCTCTTCGTTTGCGATGTTGCCGGCAGTTTCGTTTATTTCACTCATTTTTAATAAATTAATTGAAACTTAATAAGTTAGACATTATGTTGTTTAAAATCAGGTTGCAAAGATAATTATTTTTTTTATCCGTCGTTGAACAAGGAGCAGATTTTCAGGATATAAGAATTAATAGCAGCTTAAGCACTGCTGTCACTTTTTAGATTGGCTCTTTTTCCTATTTTTGTCACTTGTAGAACTAAATATTTGTTGATGAAAGGTATTATCCTTGCCGGCGGTTCCGGCACCAGGCTCCACCCGATAACCGAAGCCATTTCCAAGCAACTGCTGCCCGTCTATGACAAACCCATGATTTATTACCCGCTGTCAGTACTGATGCTTGCAGGCATCCGCGAGGTGCTGATCATCTCGACACCACGTGACCTGCCCAGTTTCAGGGCATTGCTCGGTGACGGTTCAAGGCTCGGGATGAGCTTTACCTACCGTGAGCAGCCCTCGCCTGACGGCCTGGCGCAGGCATTTATCATAGGGGAGGACTTCATTGGTGATGATAATGTCTGCATGATCCTGGGTGACAACATCTTTTACGGCCATGGTTTCGGAAGCATCCTTAAGCAGGCCGCCATACTGAAGGAAGGTGCCGTAGTCTTCGGGTATGCCGTTCAAGACCCGGAGCGTTACGGAGTTGTCGAATTTGATTCTGACCGGAAGGTTGTAAGCATTGAGGAGAAACCGCTAAAGCCCAAATCAAATTATGCAGTTACAGGGCTTTATTTTTATGATAAAACCGTTGCCGCACGGGCCCGCAATCTTAAACCATCTCCTCGCGGCGAGCTGGAAATAACTGACCTGAACAGGCTCTACCTGCAGGAAGGCAAGCTTGAAGTGAAACTTCTCGGTCGCGGGATGGCCTGGCTTGATACAGGAACATTTGACAGCCTCCTCCAGGCGTCCAACTTCATTGCAACGCTGGAGCAGAGGCAGGGGCTCAGCGCATCCTGCATCGAGGAGATCGCCTACAAGAACGGATTTATAACCAGGGAGAAACTGGTCGATCTGGCCAAACCACTGGCCAAAAGCCAGTACGGTCAGTATCTTCTGAAAGTAGCAAACGAACAGAACTGAAAATGCAGGTACACAAAACTGAATTCCCCGGGCTTCTAATCATCGAACCGGATGTCTTTTATGACGCCCGCGGTTATTTCTTTGAAAGCTATAACAGGCTGAAATACTCCAATAACGAAGTAGTTTACGAACCTGTCCAGGACAACGAATCAAG
>DHUL01000050.1 GCA_002409145.1 Bacteroidales bacterium UBA5235 | reverse complement strand
CACCAGCTCCGGGAACGACGTCTTCGTCGGGTTCCAGCCCAGCAGGGTCCGTGCTTTCGTCGGGTCTCCCAGCAGCTGCTCCACCTCGGCGGGACGGAAATACTTCGGATCCACCTCCACCAGCACCTTGCCGGTTGCTGTGTCGATCCCCTTTTCATCTACCCCCTCCCCTTCCCAGCGGAGGGTGATGCCTGCCTCGGCGAAGGCCAGCGTGCAGAACTCCCGTACCGAGTGCATCTCACCCGTGGCAATCACAAAATCCTCCGGTTCCGGGTGCTGTAAAATTAGCCACATACATTCCACGTAGTCTTTCGCGTAGCCCCAGTCGCGCATTGAATCCAGATTCCCAAGATACAGTTTATCCTGCATTCCCTGGGCAATCCTTGCCGCCGCGATGGTAATTTTCCGTGTCACGAAAGTCTCGCCCCTGCGCTCACTTTCGTGATTGAAGAGGATCCCGTTCACCGCGAACATGCCGTACGATTCCCGGTAGTTCTTCGTGATCCAGAATCCATATAGTTTCGCCACGCCGTAGGGGCTGCGCGGGTAGAAGGGCGTCGTCTCCCTTTGTGGCACCTCCTGCACCAGTCCGAAGAGTTCCGAGGTCGATGCCTGATAGATGCGCGTGGTCTTCTCCAGTCCCAGTATTCTCACCGCCTCCAGCAGGCGCAGTGTGCCCACCGCATCCGTTTCGGCCGTATATTCCGGCACGTCGAAACTCACCTTCACATGGCTCATCGCCGCGAGGTTGTAGATCTCGTCGGGCTGTACCTCCTGCACGATGCGAGTGATGTTCATCGAGTCAGTCATATCGCCGTAGTGCAATATGAAATTACGGTGCTCAAGGTGCGGGTCCTGGTAGATGTGGTCTATACGCTCAGTGTTGAACATCGATGCACGGCGCTTGATACCGTGTACGGTGTATCCCTTCTTCAGGAGGTACTCGCTCAGGTAAGCGCCGTCCTGCCCGGTCACGCCGGTTATAAGTGCTGTTTTTGACATAATGCTATTTCATGTAAAATTACTAAAAACTCCCTATTAAATGCCTCTTTCTGCCAACTGCCGACTGCTGGCCGGTACTGCCGTCCCGATCCGCCTGGCGGCGGATACGGTATTGATCCTACGCCTTCGTCGCAGTCTCAAACTGCCGCTTTTAGCCAATCAGGTTCTTTCCCTGCGGATCCGGATCCTTATCGCATTCTCAATTGGTCTTTCCGAGACCAGCGCCAGGTATCCGCCTCCGCCAGCGCCGGCAAGCTTCCATCCGAGCGCCCTGTCGCGATATTGTTCTATCGTTTGGCTTACCACCCTGCTCTTCATCAGCGGGAACATCGTCACCTGGGCATCAAAAGAAGCCCTGTACCACTTCCCGAACGCGCTGATATCCCTCGCAAGCAGTGCATCCCAGACACCGTCGGCAGCCTCCGCCAGCGCACGGGCACCGTCAGCAGAGATGTTTGTCCGGTCAAGGACATTAAAGGTGCCATCCCTGGGAGGTAAGGTGATGAACCACAGGTGTTGCTCAATGAAATCAAGCACCTCCGGGTCATGCACCGGAGTGATCTTCTCCGGCCAGTACTCGCCTGGAGCATAATCAAGGCGGTTCAGCCCGGGAAAGACTATTCCTATCGCATCCTGCGATCCGCTGACATATGTTGTTCCCGGAGGATTCTCGAGGCAGAAGAGGGTACGTGCCAGCAGACCCGGATCACCCTCAGGGATATCGGTATGCCACAGCTCAACGGCTTTCTTTCGTGTCGAGCTCGACATCCCGCTACGGTCGTTGAACTCCAGGTCGGGCTCGATGGATATCGTCAGCACCGCCCCCGGCCAGAATTTCGATACATACGGCTGGTCAAGCCACCCGCCGGCCAGATCAAGCCGGTAAGGAATCCGGCACTCACTGCGCAGTGCAGTGGTGGAACGTGGAGGAAGTCCGTTGACCGGCACCCTCCGGCTTACAACCAGTTCTATCCCCAACTCATCGCACAACCTCTTCTTGTCGGGGGTGTAGCCGTCCTCGTTGACAAAGAAGATGTCAGGCCGGAGCTGTCGGAGCTCCTCCTCGAAATCGATAAGCCCCGACCCACTGTTGATCCACGCATCTGCGACGAACTTAAGCGACCTGATCATATAGAGCCTCTCGCGCTCGCCGTTAACCGTGCGCCGGCCCTTTAAATCATTTATTGTGCGGTCTGATCCTATGCCCACATACAGGTCACCGTGCGTTGCCGCCTCCTCGAAGAAGGCTACGTGACCTGAATGGAGCATGTCAAAACAACCGCTGACGAAAACCTTTTTTGGCATATGCAATCTACAACGCTGTAACCACTACGCGGTATTTGGTCATAATTATCTCCTGGTCTACAATTCTTTAACCCCTACGGGGTAATATTGCCGACTGCCGACTAGACCCCGAATTCCCTCCTCAGCACCTCCGCAATCCTTACACGGCCGTAGGCATCTATATTCGACCCGCTCGGCAGGCAGAGGCCATTGGTGAAGAGCGCCTCGGAGGTACCGTTGACATACGCCGGACAACCGGCGAAAACAGGTTGCAGGTGCATCGGTTTCCAGAGAGGACGCGACTCAATATTTGCCTCCTCAAACGCAAGACGAAGCTTTTCCCGGTTTGTCCCTGCCACGGCGGGATCAATTACTATACTTGTGAGCCAGAAGTTGGACCGGAAGTCGGTCGATGGCTCCGACTGGAAGGTCACGCCGGGAACATCCTTCAGAAGCTCGCGGTACCATGCGTTGATCTCGCGGTGCTGACGTACACGTAAGTCAAGCACCTCTAGCTGTCCGCGTCCCACGCCGGCCACCACATTGCTCATCCGGTAGTTGTACCCGATGACACTGTGCTGGTAGTGCGGTGCCGGGTCACGCGCCTGTGTTGCAAGGAAACGCGCACGCTCCACCACCGCAGGATCATCTGACATCAGAGCCCCGCCGCCACTGGTGGTTATTATCTTGTTGCCGTTAAACGACAATATCCCATAGCGGCTGTTACAGCCAACACGCCGTCCCATATACTCAGATCCCAACGCCTCGGCAGCATCCTCAATCACAGAAATTCCATACTTGTCTGCCACAGCCATGATCTCCCTCATCCTCGCCGGCATCCCATACAGATGCACCACCACAATCGCCTTGGGCAACCTCCCCTCCCTGACTTTCAGACCATCAGACTTTCCGACTTTCAGACTCCGGATTGCTTCTTCCAGCAATCCGGGGTCCATATTCCATGTCCCCGGCTCGCTGTCTATCAGCACCGGAGTCGCCCCGAGGTAAGCTATCGGGTTGACAGTCGCTGAGAACGTAAATGAACTGCCTATTACATAATCTCCCGGCTGCACCCCCAGCATTATCAGCGAGAGGTGAATTGCAGCCGTCCCGGAGGAGAGCGCCGCAACGTGTTTCGCCCCCGTGGCAATGCTGAGTTCACGCTCGAAAGCGTCGACATTCGGCCCCAGGGGAGCCACCCAGTTGGAGTCAAAAGCCTCCCTGACATACTTCATCTCGCCTCCACCCATATGTGGGCTGCACAGATAAATTTTCTTTCCCATTCCTTTATAACAACGAAAAAACCTCCGCCATAGCCTTCAGGCATGCAAAGAATAACAAGCCGGCAGCGGATCTGTTCAGTTTATCATAAACACTAACCCTAAATGAATAGGAATATTTTCCGTCACAACCGAAAATGAGTATGTTTTCAGTGATCTCAGATCTTTATCACCTCGTCAAACCACCGGGTTACCGACTCACGGTGGGTCACGAAGACAATCGTCACCCTCTCCTTAAGCTGCGCCAGAACCTCCATGATGGTGGCCTCGTTCTCCGCATCCAGTGAAGATGTAGCCTCGTCAAGCAGCAGCACTGACGGTTTCCGTAACAGCACCCTTGCCAGCGCCAGCCGCTGGCACTCACCCCCTGAGAATGCGGTGTGATAGTTCACAATGAATGCATCGAGGCCTTTCCTGAACCGGTCAACCAGGTGTGCGGCGTTGACATGCTCTAACACCCTGATGATTTCAGTGTCTGTGATCTCATCACCACTGTCCCATACCAGGTTCTCCCTCAGCGTCCCGTCTATGAAGAACGGATCCTGCGGCAGGTAACCAAGGCCTGCCTTCCACCGTGGCAGCAACGCCTCATCCAGAACCACTCCGTCAATAAGTATATGACCACCGGCAGGCTTCTGCAGCCCGGCAATAAGATCAATCAGCGTCGTTTTACCGCGACCGCTCTGCCCTACAACTCCCGTGATAGCCCTTGCCCTGATCTCAGCGCTGAACGTGTCAAACAACTTCTCCCCGTCCGGGTACGAAAAGCTTATCTCCTCCAGCCTGATCCCCTCCTTCAACTCCACACCGGCACCGGACTCCATGCCCCTCAACCCGGAATTCGTAAATCGCAAATCCGCCAGCGGGCGGACACTGTCGCAAATCGGCAATTCAGCATCCAACTCCATCACCAGCTTTACCGATGCCACGTTTGCAATTATCCTGCTGAGATCAGTGTTCATGGCTATCATCTGCGGAAAAATCCGCGAGAAAAGCAGTATCAGTATCACGAATGAGGCCATTGGCACAGCGCCCGACCGGTACCCGAACCAGACAATCCCCACCAGCACCAGTAATCCGGCAATACGCTGAATCAGCTGGGGCAGTGACCAGTTCTTCTGCATCATGTATTCCATGTTCAGAAGTGAGGTGTTGGCCTCGTCGAAGCGCTCAGAATAATACTTCTCCGAGCTGTGTACCTTGGCAATCTTCACAGTCTGCCAGAAGTCGTCTATGTATTTAAGGAGCCTGTTATAGGAATTAACATAACCATGTCCAAGCCGGAACGATTTCTTAAGGAACCTTCGCAGGGCGAAGAAGGTAACGGCTCCGACACCAATGATCACCAGCGTGAAACGCGCAGAGATGAACAGCGCATATAGTATGTATGCGCCGGTCATGATGAAAGTGGTGAGAAGGCGCAGTAAGTAGAAGTAGTAATTGGCCAGGGTAGGAACCTCGCGGGTCAGCACCTGGAGGTGGTTTGTCTTGCTGCGACTGTTGAGCAGCTGCCAGTCGGCCATGATGATCTTGCGAAAAAGCCTCCTGCGAAGGTTATAAATGAATGTCTGCTGGTAACCGGCGTCGAGGATCGATTTAAGATACTGTATCACTGCGCTTAATGTCAGCAGCAGCATGTATACCACCAGGATGCTGCCGATGGTTATCCCTATTCCTGCGCCTTCGGCGAAGTTACGGATGGCAAGTGCAATGCCGTCAGGTTCACCGCCTCCTATGCTCAGCAACTGCAGCAGAGGTATAAGTAAAACGATGGAAAAACCTGACGTCACTCCCTGTAACAGTGTCAGAAGGAAGATCAGCAGCAGCTTCCAGGGCTGATGCGCCCTCAACAATTTCAAAGAGCTGACAATGTGATCAGAATGCAATGAGTTTCCCACAACCGGCAGAATAAAAGCATCCGGTTAAAATCAGATAATTTTTATCACCCTGTCCCGGAATATTAATTGTTCAACACAACTTTAGCCGTTGTAATATTCATCCCGTCAGTTACCCTGACCAGAAATACACCATGATACCCTGAAGGGACATCTACTGTATTAAGGTCCCCTCCGTTCAATCTTTCCTCCAGGATCTTGCTGCCGTGCATATCAAATATCTCACAGGAGGCACCGACTCCTACCTCACCTTTAATGATTATATCACCGGAGAAAGCCCAGATCTGAAGCTGTGGATCAGTGAGATCTTGATCCTGCCTGGCAGACGGGGGTCTTACCGAGGCCACCAGGCAGAACCTGCCTGTTCCGTAAGTATCAGGAGGTATTACGACCTTGTAACTGTCAGCAGAAAGGTCTGTCAGGCTTCCTGTCTCTGTATCCCTGAGCCAGTATCTTATCCTTCCGTAGGGTACAGTAACGGCTGAAAACACAACTTCTCCGCCTCCCCGGGTGTCAAGACCGATAGGGATGATATTCATTCCGTGATAATCTAGGGGCAAAGCCTGACGCATGAGATTTACTTTATAATCAGATGACAGAGAGGTTGAATAAAGCTGGAATCCTGAAGATGAAGACATAAGCCCTACATCAAAACCGGGATCATTTTCAGGAGACATTTCATTATTGAAGACAATTAATGTCGATTGTTCTTTCTCTCCGTAGCTGATCTTCAGTCTGACTCCGGGCCAGGGTATGTCATTTTGTTTTGACTTTAAAAGAACGGTGCTATTCTGATGAACCTGCATGGCAGGAGTGAAATTGAAAACGATCCCGTCATATAATGCCAATAAATAGAATCCCTGACCGGCCTGTATATAATTTCCGTGAGAACCTCCAATTGTAGGATCAGTCCCTGTCCACCCCGGTATGGTTGACGCCACATATTTATAGTTCTCCTCGCCCACTCTGCCGTCATAAAGATAAAGTGCCTGGTAATGAGGATCAAATTTGCCGGCATTGACACTGATGAATTCTGTAGCATCAAGTGCGGAGGTAAACGGATTACCCATCAGGTTCCATCCTCCTCCGCCGTAATCTGCCCAGCTTCTGGTACCTGACCATAGTGCATTCTCATTATAATCCGTTGACAAAGACCGGGCTGTATATCCGTTTTGGTAGGGCGAAGTAGCAGAGTAGCTCGTAGAGTTAATTACATTGCCCCTGAAAGTCATCAGGCCGCCGGCTAATGTAGCCTGATCAAGGTTATAACCCCGGCCACTGATGAAACTGCCACTATTTATGACAGGCCAGGAACCGTAAACCTCATCCCATTCCCATAACTGGTATTCTGATCCAACCTGGGTTATCCTTGAGCTGTTCGCTGCCAGGAAAGACTGTATATCCTGCCCCGCAACCGGAGAAGAGAAGAAATGGCGGTCGCCCCTTGTAGCCTCAGGACGCAGATAACGGTTATATGTGACTGTTCCTGTACTCATTCCATGGACAATGAGTGAACCACTGGTGGTAACTCCGTCTGATTCAATTGTAAGGGATGCACCAGGATTAATCACCAGGTTACGGCAATCAGCAAAAGTTTCCGGGTAAATTACTGGTTGAAAAGCAGATGCGGAAGTGATAACAACATTGGTTCCTGCTAAAGGAATGCCTCCGCTCCAGTTAGTGGTTTCGTCCCAGTCTGAAGTGCCACCAAGCCAGGTATTCACATTGTTTAGCACCAGTCCTGTACCGAAGAGAAATTCAGAGAGCTCATGCTCTGCACCTGAACCGGTGGGACCATATGAGCCTGAAGGCTGGCCCTCTCCTCCCAGTGTCAGCATCCCGCACTGGTGAGTGTATCCGCCAGGGTTAGCACCGGATCCTTCGCCTATTGAGAGGAGATCTGTAATGGTCCTGGCAGAGTTGAAAGTAATGTGCCCTGATGTATTATCCAAAAACAGGTTCTCTACAGTGGCCGGAAGACCGTCACCGGTATTCTGAGCCGTCGTTCCGTTGAAAATGTAGTTTGCCTGGGAACTGAATGTCCTGGTTGTCGTCCGGATATTGCCCGTTGCTCCCGTGGCGGCAATCCCATCCGCTGATCTGATCCCGAGAGTTGCACCCGGAGAGAGGGTGAATGTAGTGCCGTTTACAACTGTGAGCCCGGTAGCAGCCTGGAGATAAGCGCCACTGTTAACCGTGTAATTGATAAGGTCAGTGGTACCTAAAGTACCACCGGAAGTGAATGTCTGCACATTTCCGTTACCGGTAAACACAATGTTCCCGTTGCTCGGGGGTTGAACAGCTGTTCTGTACCCGTTGTCAAGAAGGCCCCCTGTATGAGTGAAATCCCCCCCCACACTTATAGTACCTGTTCCTCCGTGAAGCCCCATGTAAAAAAATC
>DHUL01000057.1 GCA_002409145.1 Bacteroidales bacterium UBA5235 | reverse complement strand
TAATTAAAGGGAAAGGTCTGTAAATCAGTAGTAGATAGTTATCACCCAGTCACCCGGCTGATTGATCACAAAACGCATTTCATAATTAAAAGTAGCATAGTTAAGCAAGTTAGGAGCCTGGAACTGGATCTTACACTCAAACGGGAAAGATGTGTGCTGAAATCCCGTGAATGCAGTGGTGACACTCTCTGAGCCCGAACTGCCCTGCATAATCAGACCGTCAATATCATATGTGGTACTACCTGAGCGTGCAAATTTGAACGAAACAAAATTTTCACCTTTTCCCTGTTTGACGAATGATGCCCTTGTTACACCTATCTTGTGTTGAATTACATAAGGAGCTACCTGCTCTTTACCAATGTATATATCTTCTCCCCAGTATCCGGTCTGTATTGAGTCCTTTTCATTAACCTGGCAAGTGAATGTTCCGTATCCATCCCTCATTCCTTTCTTCCATTGTCCTTTATAGACGGCACCCGTTGCCCAGGTATATGTACCTTCGCCATCCGGCAGACCTTTTCTGAAGCTTCCCGTGTAAGAATCAGTACCGGAAGCAGTACCTGTCCCCTCCGCCAGACCTTTTTTGCATTCACCTGTGTACTTTCCGGCAATGCCGGGCAACAACACCCTGCACTCCTGCTGGGCATGAAGGGAAATTGTGAAGAGCAGGATTACCGCTCCCAGACATGGGATTAATGAGGTTCTCATGCGATTGAGTTTATTTTGATTGTGTTAAACATCAAATGCAGGCAAAACAAATTAAACAGGACTAAGATCTGTCAGTTCACATTTGTCCGTGTGTTCCACCCCATCCTGTCACCCCGGAACCTGTCCTTTATTGCAGTGTCAACAGTTAAAAAGAATTATAGTAGTCAATGATTTGTATCAGATCATCCTGACTGGTAAAAGAGAGATGCCTTTCCTTTACAAAATCACTTAGTTCCGCAGATTTATCCGATAACAGACGGTATAGGTTTTCTCCCTTTTTGTCAACCGGCACAACCAGATTATCCTTAATTAAATAATAAGCGCTTTGGTGTTCCATACGATCATCCTTTTCGCCGGCATTCAGCGCTACATTATAATTCGATTTAAGTATTGATGCAGTATGCCGTAACAATAAGCGGCACACATCACCGTCAGATAACTCTTCGAAATAGTCTTTCTCCGACTTCTTTTTCCTGTCATTAACCGGGAGGTATACAAAACGTCTGTTACCCATTGTAATAAAGAGCACACTGTCAGGCGAGCTCAGAACGTAGATATCGCCATCAGCCTGGAAGAGCATCTCTTTTTTAAAAACATTATATTTTAAGGTAATATCGTCAATGACGTCGCCATTGTACAGGGCAATACTTCCTTTACTCCAATCATCGGACAGATAAGGAGATCCAACCAACCCGGGCACTCTGTCGTTGGTAGTATGTATTTTATCATGCCCTGCGGGCAGCTTCACGTAATATAGCTGAGGGAGCAATATCCCGCAGTTAAAGAGTAAAACTGCTAAACAAAAATTCAAACGTAAAGACATAAACTTAACTGTTAATCAATTATTTTATCATCAAAATCTATGCCATGGAATAAAATGCACAGGAGCTCCCGGCAATGTGTCTGTAGCCCTTTCCCGTACCCGCCTGCATAAAGGTTTTGTATTTTGCTGTCAGGGCGCGTTCGGGACTCTCACCCTATAGTTATCGTCCATGCCGGGCACACAAAGAGAGACCTCCCCACGATAAAGGAGGGAGGTCTCAAAAATTACTGTCATCACATAAAGACTACAAATCAGTGTAATCCGGTTCTTTGATCATACCACATCTGTTTGCCCCAGAAATTATCTTCTACCTGGTCTCTGAAGGCTTTACTGTTTGCACCATTAAGAGTACCTTCATTATCAGGATAGGGATACCTGAACGGGGGTGCATTATGCCCGGTGAAAAGAGAACCCGGTGCAACATAATGAGTAGTGGGAACACCTGTTCTGCGGTACAATGACCACCCTTCCATCCCTTGTTTAAACAAGGCGATCCACTGCTGTAAATAGATCTGTTCGAAGGTATCATCAAATGCGCCTTCTCCTGTTGACAGATAAGTATCAATATCTGCATCGTCAATTTCGTTTTCCTCCAATGAGGCCCTTACAGCTGCTTCATAAGCTTCCTGTGCGGTTGTTCCGGTTGTCCACCCTTTTTTGGCTGCTTCTGCGATACAGAATTCAACCTCGGCATATCTGAAGATAGGTGAAAATCCGGTCGGATCCTTCCTGAAACGGGTTCCGATTCTTGAAATAGTCGGCAGAGCTGGCTGAGCATTTGCACCTATGGTAAAGCCTCTGTACGCTCCGTCAGATATTGCAGGAAGAGCATAAACAGGTAAACGGGGGTCATCCAGTGCTAACAGTGCATTTACCAGCACATCGCTTACACCATGGTCATCTCTGCCCTTAGAATCAGCATACCAGGGCTCTTCATATGGTGAAGCGCCGGGCCATATAAACATGGCATTATCATCGTTGCTTGTCATCACAGGGTTAGTTGCAGGATTTCCAAGTATGGTCTCAACAACCGGTTTTGCTATTTCAGGTGCAACTCCGGAAATACGCATTGCTAATCTCAGCCTGAGAGAATTGGCTAATTTCTGCCATGCTTCTACATCGCCATGATAGAGTAAGTCTCCATCACCGAGCTGATCTGCGGCAGTCGGGGTAGCCAGTAAAGTGTTGGCTTCAGCGAGAACTTCGAGTAAGGCAGGATAAATCTCCTCCTGGGTATCGTAGGTAGGGAGAAGGATACCTTCAGACATCTTGATTGCATCGCTGTATGGAATATCTCTCCAACGGTCTGTCATACTCTGAACAATCAGAACCTCCAGAACCTTAGCCGCTCCAAGAAGGTTGTCAGCGCCGTCTGCTACGGCTTTCTTTTTAATCTCATTGATATTATTCAACAAAATGTAGCCATAATACCAGTTGTTTTCAACAACGCCAGGTCTGAAATTATAACGTGCTTCGTCTATATACTGGATCTTCGCAAGATAGCCGGCATAAGTTGAGGGCTCATTCATGTCAGCCCATGGATCAAAGAATGTACTGCCATAATAACGTATGGTGAATGCCAACACATTGGTGGCAGGAGCATCTTTAGCCCTGTCAGGGTCGGTGTTGACTTCCGGAAATGATTCCGTACAACTCGTAAGTATGAGTGCGGAAAAGACTGCCAGAATTCCAAGTTTTAAAATATATCTCTTCATATTTCTTTTTCTTAAATGATTTAGAATGTAAAGCTAAGCCTGATACCCATACTGCGTGTCGGCGGAAAGCTTGTTGTTTCAAGGCCTACACCGCTATTTTCGGCAGAAACTGTTGATTCAGGATCAAGGCCGGAAATATTGTTCTTATGTCTCCATAAGATTGCCAGGTTAGAACCTACCAAAGAGACTGACCCTGACTTTATCATGTTGGTCGTCGAGAAGAGAGACTGAGGCAGACTGTAGGTTAAATATGCCTCGCGAAGTTTTACAAACGAACCGTCAATGACACTGAGTTCACGATTACTGTAGTAAGATTCAAAGAAATCCTGGGCGCCAACAACTATGTCATTTTCAGCGAACTGTGAGTTCTGGATATCATCGGGATCCTGCTCAGTTATTTTTACGAATTTCTCATCCTTCATGAAGTCTTTTCCCAGAACAAGTCCATCACGACGGAACTCTCCTTCGGCTGTAAATTCAGTAAGACCGGAATAGGTTCCAAACATATGGGAGATACTGAATATATCTCCTCCCTTGCGAAGATCAATCATAAAGCCGAAGCTAAGACCCTTATAGCTGAAATCATTTCTGATACCAGCCAGCCAGTCGGGGTTAACATTTCCAAGAATCAGATTCGACTGTAGTCTTGGCATACCGCCAGCATCAACAATAATTGCATTGTCTGATTCTCTGCGAACCATACCTTTTCCTACAATTACACCCCATGGTTCACCGGGTCTTGCCTGGACATATGTACTCCACTGGCTTCCGATGTTGTATGATGCCAGCGGTTGATTGGTTACCGGATCAGTATACAGGTCTATGATCTTGCTTTGGTCTTTTGACCAGTTAAGAGTAATATTCCAGTTAAATCCGTTACTCCTGTTAATAATATCTCCCCGAAGCTGGACCTCAATACCTTTGTTGCTGATCTCTCCTGCATTTATGAGCATGGTATTGTATCCTGTAGCTTTTGAAATAGCAACAGGCAGGATCTGGTCGGTAGTAACTTTATCGTAAAGTGACATATCTAATGTGACACGGTTATTGAGCAACCGGCTTTCAAGACCCAGTTCCTTGGTGACAACGCCTTCAGGCCTTAACCCTGAAGGAGGAAATTCCGTTGACTGGTTGTACTGTGTGACTCCATAGATCGTATATGTTCCGGCAGAGAAATAAGGATCTGTTCTGTATGCGCCTGTAGCTGACCCGATCTTGGCCCATCCACCTCTTATCTTCAGATAGTTAAGGATTTTGGAATCAATTTTAAACGTTTCGGTGGGTATCCAGCTTAAGCTAACGGCCGGATAGAAGAAAGGATCTGCAATTGTAGAACTCCAGTCATTACGGGCGCTTCCTTCAAGATAGATCATGCCATTATATCCGACTGTTGCTGACCCGTAGACACTGTTACTGCGGATCCACGAATGATCCATCTCATTCACCGGACTTCCCTTGACGTTTGCAATAGTGAAGAGATCGGGGACAGTCAGGAGACCTGCGCCAATACGTGAGTTCTCATATTTCAGGTTGCGATAGTTGGCACCAGCGAGAACATCAATATCAAATTCGGCAATCTTCTTATGAAAGGTTCCGATAATATCAGCATTGAATTCATAATTCTTTATATCATACAAATTGAAGCTACCGCCATCCCATGAGCCTGTTCCGGCCTGCATTTCATTTGAACGATAGGTTATAACCGGCATCGTCTTCTGGTTGTAATAATCTACCCCTAAACGCCCTTCAATTTTGATGGATGAAACAGGTGTGAAGAACAGAGATGTTTTTCCGAAAAGTCTGTCCTTATTCATTGAATTGGTGTTCTTATTCAAGCTCCAATAAGGGTTATTATGGTAGTTACTGTTCCAGTTGTATGGATAACCGTTTTCCATTGTCTCAGTCCAGTGTTCCTTCAAATCCTTCATGTCAACCTGACGTCCGAACCATTGCCCCAAAGATTGCATCGGGTTACTTGCATTATACTCTGTCATGGGGAGGTTGCTGCTTTCACTTCTGGTGTAGTTGGTTGACAGATCATAATCAAACATCTTACCCAGTTTGATATTTGTATTAAAGTTGATTGAGTAACGTGTCAGATCCGTGTTTGGCAGCGTTCCTTTCTGGTTACGGTAACCTATGGAAGCTCTTGTTGTTGCCCTTGTTGAGTTTGCAGTAATGGCAATATTGTGATTGGTCGTATACCCAAGCTGGTACAGATCCCTTATATTGTTCGGATGGGATACCCAATCTGTAGGAATCAGGTTGCCTTCTTCATCACGGGGACTGTTGAATTGGGTAAGTTTCAATCCGGCATCTAAGCGGGGGCCCCAGCTTTCATCAACACCATCATTGACTCCGTTACCCAAACCATCAAAGTAACTAAAACCAAACCCGGGGTCAAATTCACCCTGGGCAAACTGCTGATAGGTCCCGTGGAAAACATCCAATTCGTCCAGAACCTCATCCCCATTTACGTCAATCTCCCCTGCCTGAGCCAATTTATACCAGGTCTCGTCTCCAAGGTACCCTTGTCCGTATTTATTCTGCATCTTCATCAGACTATAAACCTGGTCAACATTAAAGTTGCCGTCGTAAGTTACTGTCAGCCCTTCCTTTTGCCTGCTGCCGGATTTGGTGGTGATCAGGATGACCCCATGCCCGGCGCGCATTCCATAGAGTGCTGCTGAACCACCTTTAAGGACTGTGATGGATTCAATATCCTCAGGGTTGATGTCGTACAATCCTGATCCAAAGTCCACGTTGTTCTGTCTTGATGAGCTGTTTGATACCGGAATACCATCAATGACAATAAGCGGCTGGTTGTCGCCCAATGAGCTGTTCCCGCGGATAACGATACGGGATGATGCTCCGATCTGACCGCCTGCCTGACTGACTTGTAATCCGGCAATTTTTCCACTCAGGGAAGAAATAACGTTCGCCTGTGCTGCTCGGGTCAATTCTTCGCTTTTAACATCTTGTATGGCATATCCCAGGGCTTTCCTCTCACGTGATATACCGAGAGCTGTGACAACAACTTCGTCAAGACCGAGCATTTCGGTCTGCATTACCACATCAATAGTGGAACGGCCACTGATGTTTTCAGTGATGGTTTTCATCCCGACAAATGTGAAGGTAAGTGAAGTTGCACTTGCGGGTACAGCAATCGAATACCTGCCGGCCGCATCGGTCAGCATGCCGAGCGTGGTACCTTTGACTGTTACGGATACGCTGGGAATGGGTATGCCATCATCAGCTGAAGTAACAGTACCAGAAATCGTCACAGTCTGAGCCATCAGGGTTGTAAAACCTGCTAGCACAAACAGTGAAATTAACAGTTTTAGTCTGTTCATAGATCAGAGTTTAAG
>DHUL01000002.1:34170-50359 GCA_002409145.1 Bacteroidales bacterium UBA5235 | reverse complement strand
ATAATATTCAATAAAATCCAATCTCTCTTTTTCTATTCTGAAAGCAGGTCGATTATCAATAAAAAATTTAATGGCTTCTACTCTTTCATTAAGTTGATTCAAATCGTTTGATGGTGAAGTAAAAAACTTTCGAAGCAGATCATTCCCTCCATTTGATTCAGTATAATTGAAAAAATCAAATACGGATTTCTCATTTCTATTGATATTAAATAACTCCAGATCCCTAATAGATTGCTTATCAATTTCAAATCCCATTTTTAAGAAGATTATTAAACGATGTTACCAGTCGATTTTAATAGTGTCTACGTAAAGGTTTTTATTAACCTTCATATAGTCAATAATTGATTATCATATGTTTTTTTTATTGCTGCTACAGGATAAGAATCAACTATCGAGTCATACCACTCCACTTCTGGTTCCCAATCACTTAATCCCCTGCAATTGGAATAATTACTAATTTCAACTCGGAACCATGGAATTCCTTCTGAATCTGCATAGATTATGTCATGAGTATCATTATTATCACAAGGACCACAACGGATAAAAGGATTATGGTAACTAAAATAACATTGTTCTGACCTCCCCTGGCTTTTTGAGGAGCCAGCCTTAATTATCATTGGAGCCAAGTCTTAAGGGATTAACATTTATGACAATAAATTGAACTAAATCGATTGACAATAACTTTATACCAAGCTAAATAAAAGATACTTTAAAAACAAATCACATGTATCCTGATCAATGAAGCAACAGCCTGGAAAGCTTTCTTTACCTGCGCTATTTTCTGAGTTACTGTCAGCAACAGCTGAGAATTAAGCGTACACCAGACCTGGGTATAGATTGCGTTCTCCTCCTCACCGTAAAAAGTAATGAAGCTGGAAGTTCTGCTTCATTTTCTTGAACAGTATCCCGAAACCTCATCTCCTCTTATAAAGGAATGCAGCTTCTTCAGCCGGTATATCAAAGTTGTTAGTCAGAAAAACATAGTAACGATCCCGCTCATCCTGATAACTGACCCGTCTAAGCTCAAGTGTGGGTGTGGTTCGGGCGTACCGTCATCAGTTCAGACAGGCGATTCTCAGACCTGTCGTTAACGTTTATATCAACATAATATCTATCGCAATCTCGTTATGGTACGGATTGCTTCCTGGCGAACCGGTTCAGAAAACCGGTCCCGGTCCCCGATAATATTGTAGCAGGTGTCAATAATATACTGCTTGTCATAGCTGTGGCTGAACCAGCCCAGGGCTTCGACAAGGGCTGTCTCAGTCTTCTCCCCCGGGGCTGTCATCAGGTAGCCACACAAAGGCCTGACAGCAGGATGATAGGTGAGATTCCGTAACGACCTTATCTCAAAAATTCTTTCCTTCTCTGTTGAATTCGTACTGGTAATTATGTCCACAGTTTCCAGGCATGATTTTGCCTTCCTGTCAATATTACCAGCGGTCTGGCTGTATATCACCCCAAGGAAATTGCCTGCAGTGTCGACACCTTTAAACCTCTTTTCAAGTTCGGTTTTAAGAAGCTCAGGGTCAAAATAGGATAGTGCATCCTGCGCCTGGTAGTTCACCCTCTTTGAAACATTGGGATCTGTGACAGCCCTGATCAGTGCAGAGGCAAGGCGTGGATCGCCCGACTCCTGGCAGTAGACGGCGGCAAGTCGCCTTGCCAGTTCATAGGAATCATCCAGTGCAGCTCCGGTAACCCTTACAAAGTTGTCATCCCGGAGCCTTGCAAGCAACTTCATGGCACTGACCCTTGTTGCTGCGTAGGGTGAGTTGAAATATTTATTTGTCAGCAAATCGCTGATTCCCTGGTAACCGTTCTGATGCAGATGCCACAACGCCCAGCTCTGCACGTCAGGATGAGGGTATGAAGCCAGTTTCAACAGATTGTTGTTACTGCCGGCGCTCTTCATCATCTTTTCTGCATCAAGCCTCGGGCCTGAAGGAGCGAACCTGAAAGTGGGGTCACCTATGATATGTGATTCAAGGTAGCAAACCATCCGGTTCCACTCCCCTATCCTCAAGCCATAGGACAGAAGGCCGATCATTTCATCAGGGTACTTATCCTGAAGTGAGTTTACTGTGTTCGCCTGTGCCGTCACCGTTCGCCCGTCGCCAAAGACATAAGCCCCGGAGATGAACTCATCAGTATGGAATGATCCGTTGAAACAGGCATCGAACATGATGAACCTTGCCTGGATGTCATATTTTTCAACATCCGCTGCAATAATATCCATATCCGCAAACCATGCGGAATCCTTTTCGGACTGTGTTTTGTCATTTGCTCCGTGGAACCACTCTTCGGGAACACCCAGCCAGTCTATGTATTTATTCTTTGCCTCTGTTGTGTCCTTTGCGCCTCTGACCTTTGACCGGAGATAGTATTTGATGCTCTCAATGTTCTGCTGGACACCGTTAGCTGCCTGTTCCGCCCCTGCGAGCTGGGCTTCTGCAGCCCCGTGGTGATGGAGAAGGGCGATATCAACCTTTTCATTGGTCATGGTTGAGAGCAGGCGGTTTTTGATGTGCTCATCAAAAGTGTAATCAATATATTCAAGCCCGTTATCCTGCCTGTTCAGCTGCGGAAACTGCTGAAGCAGGGATACCTTCTCATCCATGCGTGCAGTCATTGATTCAGAATTATATCCATGGCCGGCAAAAAACAGCAGTTCGTCCACGGTGTCAGGATGCCTGTGAGCTTCAACAACTTTTTCAAGGTAGGCTTTCAGCCTTGTGCCGTCGTAATCATCACCTGGTATACGTATACGACCGCTGTAAATATCAGGTGAAAGCACCTGGGGTGAACCGGGATTTAGGCTGTAGTAGAAACAAAGGTTATTTGTATCTGCCTTCAGGAATGTAAACTCAAGGTCAAAATCCTCATAATACCGGTCTGACGGTATGGAGGACCTGTACCATGGATACCTGTCCTGGTCCATTTTGAAGGCTGATGAGAGATGCTGGGCATCGCGAAGCATAGGCACTGGTACGTCACCAATGAATACTGCACCTTCGAAGCTTTCGCCGGCGTTATACATCTCTTTCAGCAAAAGCCGTATGGAGTCAGGGTGATGCCAGCGGTCTTCTATTATCACCGCATCGAGTCCTTCTGCACGGAGAGCCTCCGCATACTGTTCCATCTCAGGGCCAGCCACAGCGACTGAATGTGTGTCAGCAATGATTGCGAACTCAGCTTTCTGCGGCTGGGAAAGCAACGGAGAAAATCCGGCCAGTGCCGCCAGGCATATAATAAGGTGTCTTTTCATAATTATCAGAAAATGATGCCGGCCACAGCGCTTACCATGTAACCGGAAAGGTCTCCGGCCTCAGTGCCGGGAGCCAATGCAATGCGTGCCTCAGGAATCAGGAACAGGGATTTGATAACCTTGCCTTGGTCCAGCTGTTTCTCAAGCTTCAGTGAGATTGCGCCACCGAAAATATTTGCTTTATTGATGTAGAAATCATGATATACCATTTCGGGCAGGCTGTAGGTCTGTGTTACATATGAAATGTCAGAAGCGAGATTGGCGCGGTATGTCAGGTCTATTTCCGGTGTGAAGTTCATTTTTCCGAGATGCAGCAGCTTACCGGCAAACAATGTAGCTTCAAGGTTAAGTACATTATAGTAACCATAACTCTGAACCGGATAGTGGTCAGTGGAGAAATAGTTGGCAGCGACAGATCCTCCAGCCTTGAAATCCAGGTTGTGGTTGTCATCGAAAACCAATAAGGAGTAGTTTAATGCACCCTTGATGTCAGTCACCATGTGCTTGTTTTCAATCCAGCTGACTGTGGCAAGTGAGTCGTACGAGTAAGTGCCTTTATTTACAGTATATGATCTCTGAAGGATCTCGTCAGAACTGACAGTCATAACTGATGCATCAAGTTCAAAAAAATGCAACGCCCTGCCCCGCGCCAGCCTGAGCAGGCCCTGCAGGGAGAAATCATCGGTACCGGTGATGCCGTCTATAAGCCTGAAAGAGCTTCCGTTACGGGCTTCTTCCTTAAAATGGTCATATTTAAGTTCGGCCAGCATGAAAAGGCCATTGTTTTCATGAGATACCTGGAGGGCGCCGGAATAGCCATCCCCCTTATACCACTGTGAATATGACGATATATTTACTTCCTGCCTGTAATAACCCAGGCCGAGAAGCATGAAAAGGGTCTGGTTCCAGTTGCCTTCAACCGAGTATGAGATCTCATTGCTAGTGGAATACCATGAACCAGAGAGCCCTACCTTCGTTTTTCCCATGTTATAGATTATCCCGGGAGTGATGTTCAGGGCTGAAATGTTATTCTTATTACGCGGGTCCTTCTGCTTGGCACCGACAGCTGAAACATATGTGGCACTTACTCCAAGGGCCAGCCGGTCACTCAAAGGGTAACTTACCACCCCTTCCATGTCAAACTGTTCCCTGACCTGCATGGCAGGTACAGTGTCACCAAGGAGGTAAGGATTACGGGAATTGAATATCAGGGTGCCATTGTATTCGGATCCGTTAAACCGACTGTTTGAATAACTGAAGGAACCGAAGAGCGAGAGATCACCAACCTTCATATAACCTTTTGTTGCTGCATTATATGAGGATGCAGTCTCAGGTTGCTGTACAAGCCTGATCTTGCTGTTATCGTGACTATAGCCGGCCTGGATCAGGCCGGTTTTCGGCATGTTGTACTCAAAAAGCGAACCCGGGTTAGAAGTGCCCGTCCAGGGTAAAATTACCTGCAGAAGCTCAAATTTTCCGTAACCGGCCGGTGCGGGAATAGTGTCTGAAGCAAAAGCCGAGCAGCTAAGGATTGCAATGGCTGCTGCCAGTATTATTTTCACAGGATTAACTCTCTTCATCGGGCTTTATGATTGAACAATTTGAAGCGGGGCGCCGGAGGACAAAATTCCGTCCGGCACTCCCGCTGTCATTAATTCATTAAAGATCAACTGCAGTCGGATGTACAAAAGGTGTCGGTGTCTGGTCGTTCAGGAAGTCGTTTGTGGAGTTGTTTGTATCCTTGTAAATGACCTTGCCGTCAAGTATCTTTTCTACCTTCCTTCTTACGCTCTTGCTGTTATATGTAGCCAGGCTCCAGGTCATACCGGCATCAACAGATGTCGGGAGTCTCTTGAATCTCTTGTCTTCTTCGGGACGATTGCATTCAACGCCGTCGATGACCCAGTCCTTATGTACCATCATATATAAGGTGGCTGAGGTTGAACCCGGCTGAGTCATAAAGTTGGCCGGGTCGGCAACAAATGTCTGCCAGTTAAGCCCCGTCGGGAGCCTGAAAAGAATAACACCCTGGCCGGATACAGAATGAAGCCAGTCAACCATGGTTGCAGATGTTGTATACATTATTGTCAGGTTGGCAGCCTGGGGAGCATCCGTATCCTTGCCTGGTGCCTCGATGAAGGTCTCAAACTGGGCACCTGCCATGTTGACCGGGGATTGCGGGTTACCCAACGGGTCAGTCTTGTGGTCTATTGCATCCATTGCAAGTACAACACTTGTCCTTGGCTGCAACGGGTACGTCTGGCCTGTACCGGGGAACATGAGTGCATGGAAGGTAAGAGGAATCCTGTCCATGATTGATCCGTCTCCATTTACCCATGTGGTGGCAGTTGATCCCAACGGCAGTGTAAGACCTATGCAGAGGCCATCAAGATAAATCACCTCGTCACTGTTGTTGTAGATCTCATGGAACTGGTCTGAATAGTAGTTGCTGCCTGCCGATGTCTTGGATCCTGTGTAATAGATCTCCTTAAAGACAAGGCCACCTTTCTTCGATGAGGCTACGAGGTGAACCTCCCAGTTGTTTTCCCCTGTTGTCAGGATTGTAAGGTTCTCGGTAATACCGTTGAGATAATAATCATCGGTCTCCTGTGTTGCGGATACTTTATAAATACCCTCTTCAAGAGATACTGTTGCCAGCCCGGATGAGTTTGTAACGATATCAAAGACCTGGCCTGAGATGGTGTTCTGAACCTGAACATTCACACCGACTGCCAGTTCCTCACCGTATCCCTGGGGATAAAAAACCTTGATGTTTGCATCGTAGAGCTGCGCACCCTTTTCACACGAGGTGAATCCGATCACCCCTGCAATAATGATTGCCAATAAGAACGGAAACTTTTTCATTGCTTTGGTTAATTGGTTAGAATTTGATTTTTACTTCAGCCCCGAAATAGAGCGGAGGATTTCTCCGGGAATATACCTGAGGTGCTCCTCCTTTCTGTTTCAGCAGGGGATTATGGTTGGTTATGTTGTTGGCGTAGAATGAGAAATTGGCTTTGTCTGTTATCTCCTTCGTGAGTTTGAAGTTGATGACAAAATATGGCGGATAACTTGTTTCAGCGAAGGCCCATGGTGTATTATAACGCTTTATAAGATCAGAATATGGTCTGGATATGGCAAGCGACCTGTCAAAAACATGATATACAAGCTTCCTGTCATAATAGCCTACTGGGTCCACAAACTTCGGGTTCGTTTTATCCAGGTAAGGATCATCAACAGAATTGGCTGAATAGAATATGGGACTGCCCTCCGGATCATCCCATATATTCTGGTCATGGTCAATCCATATTATCTGGGTGGTAACGCTGGCAACCATGCGGAGCTCCCTGATATGTGTAATTGTACGGATATTGGTATTCAGCCTGCTGTCGACACTCCCCTGCCCTGCCGGATAGACACCAACAAGGGGATACTCCTTTCCGCCGATGCTCCCTGTTGAAGGTCTGCTGAGGTAATCAATCGTGGATTGTCTCTTTACCGTCATCCAGGCGCCGTCAACGATGAATGATGTCCGGAGGACCCTGACCGTTCCCAGGTCAGCGGTGAATTCCAGGCCTCTTTTGGTAGTCATGCTGCTGTTTGCAGGGTAGCTGAAACTGACAAATACCGTATCCTGGCTAACAGGCAACTGAACCTCCTCACCGCTAACAGGATCATTATAGGATACGCCCGATCCCGGCACAAAATTCAGGTCAAGGCCATTCTGTAAAGGAGGTGTATACCTGTTGAAGATAAAGTTATCATAGTACTGTTCAAAACTGAACCCGTTTTCCATCTTCTCTGAATAGATGGTGACATTCAAATCAATGTCCCTGACAGTCAAGTCAAAGCCTGCTTCCAGTTTCCTGTTCACGGCAGGCACAAGGTTCTCATTACGCGGATTCTCGAAAATCTTGGTTGTGACGACGAAGGTGCCTCTCTGAGCAACCGGGTCGTAATAGCTCAATCCCGTCTTGTCCCAGTATGCTTTATCAGGATAGAGATAGAGCAGGGAAGGAGCCTTTGAAAATAGTCCGTAACCTCCCCTCAGGGCAAAGTGGGAGACAGTTTTGCTCTTGTCATCAGCAATTGTATATCTGAGATTAACCCTCGGATCAAGCATTGTGATTCCCTCTGCGGAACTGAAAACACTCTCAGGCTGGACATTCGTAAACCTGACACCTGCCTGGATATCAAGTCTTGTTGTCCCGACAGGAAGGCCCAGGTTCTCCTCGGCATAATATGATATCTGTCCGAGGGCAGGTATATCCTTGTATGATCTCGGCCGGGCATCTGTACCTCCGGTCGGTACCGGCGGGCGCGACAGATCGTAGATTCTTCCAAGTCCGTTGTTGCCGAAGAGCTTCCAATCCACACCCACAACGACGTTATTCAATGCTTTTCCTATATTAAATGAACGGTTGCCCGATATTTTTGCATTATAATAATAAGGCTTGCCGTCGATTTTCAGATCGCTTAAATAGGATGATGGAAGAATGGGCACCTGGTTCTCGCCAGGTTCAAGGGCGACCGGTTGTGGCTGTGCGCCGGACGGGATCTCCTGAAGCTTGACTTCGTGACCTACCTGGTGCTGGATATCACCCGAGATCATAAAATTCAGGTTGGTCAGTATCTTTGAGTTCAACGCCCATTTGGAGCTGAGGTTGAGCATCAATCCCTGGTCACGGGCTTCATAGTCCTCGATATCAAGCATATCAGGATCTCTCTTATTTACGTCAAGTGTCTGCGAAGCCCTGGCGGAAAAGCTCACCGACAATGGTCTTGTGTCCTGGAGGAAATTGTTGCTGTAAATTAAACCACCATTGAGCCTGTTGAATGTCTGATATTTGACCCTGATATCATCAAATGACCTGGTGTAATCAAAATCAAGGTTCAGAGTACCGGCTTTGTCTCCAAGGGCAAGACCCTTACCGGCATAAAATTGCTTGATGCCGGGGTCTGTCTTTATCTTGGCAGTAAACGGTGTCCTTCCTTTTTTCATGGTAACCTTGACCGTACCGCTTAGCATGTCACCGTTCTCGACGCCTGCAATGCCCCTTACCACCTCGATAGTCTCAATATTATCAACAGAAATCTGCCTCACATCGGAACCTCCTGAGGCTGTTGTGGCAAATCCTGCAGTCACTCCTGTACCGGATGCACCTGTTGTCTTCAGGAACTGCATGTTGGCATCATTTGAGACAGGAGCACCGTCAACAACAAGGAGGGTTCCCAGACTCGCCATATTATCACCTATATAGCCATCCTTTCTGATAATTTCCCTGATTGTCAACTGTTTTGGCCTTGACAGGTCGGGATTGAGAGCGGTCTGGCCAGGAAGCAGTTGAAGAACATCAGAGAGATCGGTGGGCTGAACATGCTGAATGGCTGACTGTTCGATCACTGACCCTGATGCAATTCGTCTGCCCTCCTTTGCTGTCACCACCACATCCTCAATAGCCAGAGTAGCCTCATCAATCAGGATCGTTACATTGTTCTCCTTTACCGGGAAGGAGACAGGAAGTTCGTGCTGAATGTAGCCAAGGCATGAAACTACCAGGGTATAGTTGCCGGACGGTACGTTCCTTAGCACAAATTCACCAATATCAGTGGTTGTTGCCCAGATATTGAGCTCCCTGACAACCACGGTGGCCATCATCACGGGCTCACCGGTAGTCCGGCAGATAACTTTGCCTTGCATTGACGGCCTGCCCTGCCCGAAAATTACCAGGCTGACAGAAAACAGTACCAGAATGGAAAGCAGCTTTTTCAAGGTGTTACTTTTTTACCGGTGGTTTGAACTTATTGAACTTATTGGGAAAGAATTGAGTAGCTATCAGTCCGTATATCCCCGTCAGACCGGTGATGACCAGGTCGGGGATGTTTGACCTTACCGGCCATCCTCTTTTTCGTATCATTAAGAATGCTATGGCAAGAGCGACCAGGTTGACAATCACCCATCTGTATCCCGGAGACGGCAGGAAATAGAACCTTACATGGGCAGAATTATCATCTTTTGTTCTTATTTCAAAGGGGAAGATTGAAGCAAACATCTTGCCCTCACTTCTCTCATACAGGTTCTCCCACCTGTCACCATGGGTTCCTACAACTTCGTACCTGTCATCCACAGCAATAGCCTCATACCAGTTTTCCCCGTAGACATGTATGCTTTTGTTAAACAGGTCGGCACTGACCCGCATTGAATGGATAGCCGGGTTGAATCCGTCAACCGGAAGTCTCTGGAGATCATAGACCTCGTCCATTAACAAATAGATTCCCTGATTCGCAGTAAAAATGTAACAGTAAAATTCCTTGCTCCTTATGTCAACTGCTTCGATGTAGACGATATCAAAATCTTCAGGTGTTTCTATCCTGGCGACATATGGCTGACCTTTTACCATTTTAATATGAAACAGGGATCCGTTGCTGTCAGTCACAAAGTATCCCTCATCACATGATTTTCTGGTTGTTGGCAGTCCGGCAACAATCCCTGCAGGAAAGGCAAAACCCTCTGCAGTCATGGCATCGGTGAAGAGTACGCTCTTTTCCTCATTGATCCTGTTGGTCCTCGCAACGATAAATTCCATCCTTTTTCCAATACGGAAATAATCTTCCGGCATGACAAGGTTCACCTTACCGCTTTGGGATTCAAACATCGGCCATAAAGACGGGACGGGAGTATCTATTTTTTTAGGAGTATACCTGTAGAAGGATGACGCTCTGCTGATAGCCGGCATTTCAAGTTTAACCCCCTTTAAGGAATCAGGCATGGTACCATCTGCTATAAGCTGCCGGTAGAACATAAGGGGAAGGATCTTTTCATACTCCTCGTTTGTATATTCCTTACCCTCAGGGCTTTTCCGGCTACTGCCCTCAACCACAACAAAGTCATCGGTTACACAACTAAAAAATGTATTCGGTGACCTGGGAACCTTTTCAAAGATGGTCCAGTAAAGTGAAGGTATAACAATTGAGGCAACAAGAATGCCAACCGCCACGAGTAAATATCTGCTGAATTTTATCATTTTACATTTCTCCTTTCCTGAATCTGTAACCCGAAAACAACACGACACCGGCAAGTAAGAGGGTAATAAGTCCCAGGGGCAACAATACCGGCCTGAAGGAGCCTATTGGTGCGGAGGCGAGGAATATGGTTATGAAGCCTGCTGCCACTGCGGTATAGAGCCCCCTGAAGATCCACATCGGTTCAAGGAGTATAAGAGCCACCAGGAAATAGGTAGCCAGGCCGCCCAGGAACCATGGCATCATCGTGAGCAGTGATGCCCTGATTATTTCACCTGGAAAGAATATTGCACTTCCAGCCGTAAAAAGTCCGAGAATTGTAAGAAGCACACCAATAAGCACAAGGGCGCCAAACAGATGCATTGATATCAGTACGCCATTCTCTGACACGGGCAGATGAAAAGTAAGCTTTATCCGTTTGTTCACTGTCTCAGGAAAGTATTGGGCAATTGCAATTGCGAGTCCTGCTACAAAGGGGAAGAATTTCAGGATGCCGAAATAGGTAAATCCCCTGAAAAGAAACGAATACCAGTAATTGGCGGCATCGACAAAGAGAATATCATGACGTACCTTGAGGAAAATATTTATCAGGGCCATCAGGCCGAGTCCCAGAGCTACCCAGACCACCAGTCTGATCTTGATCCACTCCTTATAAGCTATTGATTTAAACATACCAGTAATATTCTATTTTTAATACTTACGTGTCAGTCCGATGAAGGCATCTTCAAGTGACATTTTTTTCTCTTCAAAGGAGGTGTATCCCACACCTTTCGCACTGAGATATGCTTTCACCTCCTGCTCTGTGGAATAGGTGTAGAACTCAAGTTTGTCCTTCACCTTCTCAATATTTACGGCAATACCATCAAGAAGCACCTCCTGCCCAGGTGATTCAAGAGTTATATTGAACTGTCTGAAGGTGTTCATGAACTGTTCAACCGGTTGCTGGGCCAGTATTTTGTTATAGTCCATTATCATTACATCATCAATGAGTCTCTCCATGTCCTGTATTATGTGAGAGGTAACAAAAACGGTTTTATGTTCTGCTTTTGCGTACTCCCGCATATAGTCTATAAAAAGCCTTCTGTATCCCGGATCAAGGCCCATTGAAAAGTCGTCAAGAATAAGCAGGTCAGGATTCTGTGCCAATATCAGTCCCAGGGCCACCTGTGACCGCTGGCCGCATGACATGGTTGATATTTTTTGTTTTGGGGTGACTTTAAGCTTTGACATCAGCTCCCAGTAAGGCGCGTTGTTCCAGTCAGGGTAGAATCCGGAATAAAATCTTTCGATCTGATGTATATTCATGAACGAATACTGCACGTGTCCCTCTATCAGGAACCCGATCCGCTTCTTGGTTTCCGGGGAAAGGAGTTGTGAGTTTTCACCGTAAATAAGACACTCACCAGAATAGGGCTGCAGAAAGCCGTTAAGAATGTTGATTGTTGTCGATTTGCCTGTCCCGTTCTTCCCCAGCAGACCCAGGATCTTTCCTTCCTCCACGTTGAAGCTGAGGTTTTCATATACCAGTTTCCTGCCATAGTAGTGAGTCAGGTTCCTGCACTCAATTGCATACATATTGTTAATTCCTGTTTTCGTTAATAAAAGATCAGTTGTTTTTTTCCACGGTACCCGGTTCCGGGAATTTGAACGGATTCCCGAGTTTGCCTGTGCGGCCGTCAGAGTAATGGAACACGAGGGTGTCAGCATTGACGGCAGCATGTATATTTTCAGGTGAGGTTATTGTGTCGACAAAATGGATGACACAGTTTTCAGCTCCAAGTGAGTCAAGCACTGTCTCGAAGCCGATTACCCCGTTATCGTTTGAAAGATGGCTTATAAGGTATGTATAACGGGCCTTGAGTGTGCTGTTGGCGCCCATCTTCAGGACATACCGGGAAACGATATCGTCTGAGTATCCTGAGAAACCGTTGAATCTTGAGTTTGTAGGAATAAACATTGCAGATGCATATTCTGACTTTGACATCATCACAGGATCATCAACGAATGTTAACACCCTGTACGGCAGCTTGACATTGAACTCGGTATCGTTAGAGGTAAATGTGAGTCTTTTCGTTTCGATAGCCTTTGTCAGTGTCTCCCTGTCAGGAACCTTGCCTGCCGGGAAATAAATCCGAACGAGCACCGGACAGGCAAACTCGCTCTGGTAGCCGCAAGCCTCAGTAGTCTGGTCAAGCAGGTGCTGGAGATATGTTGCATCAAGGGGATCAAAGAACTGATCAATTGTAAGGGTATAATAGGCCACTGAATCCACGTCCTTTTCAACCGGTTCAATAATCTTTTTGACGGGTACGAACATAAGCTGCTGCAGTTTTTCAGCATTGTACATTGTGGTATCATACAATATGTGTACGGTATGGCTTGCAACATAGGTAGAGACACCGTATATGCCGTCCATCCTTCTCATCTGGTTTGCAAATGCGGTGGAGCTCCCGAAACATTTGATATTCTTGAGTCCTGACATTTCAAACCTGCCTGCATTGTCAAGCTGTTCGGGGGTACCCCATTTCTGGTCAATTGTGGGAAGCTCGAACAATTTTCCTGCTGTGAGCCCCAGGACAATAAGGGCTCCAAGCATGGCAGCCGGGAACCATTTCATGTTTTTCCGGTTGATCTGAAGGGTATTCTTCTCAGGGCAGGAATGAAGGCAATCACCACAGAGCGTACAATCAGTATGAGTTACCTTGGTCATCGAGGCAACATCAATTCCCTGGGGACACCTGGCGGAACAGAGACCGCATTCAATGCAGGAAGAGGTGTTACGGGTTATATGAACAGGATCAGGCCATACCTTTTTCATACGGGCCACCTCAAGAATAAAGCCTCCGGCAGTGATGACAACAAGAGGATAGACATATGACAGCTTCAGCCCGAGGAGCAGCAGGACAACATATACTGCCAGCACTCCCAGGAACCACCAGGAGAACTTGAAGATGGCGGAAAGGGCACCCAGTGGGCAGAGATACTTGCACCAGAACATCCTGATGAAAAGAGAGCCTATAACAAGAGCTGCAATTGCAATAAGTGCCCATAATAATACTACATCGGCGTTAAAGCCCGATGCCACGGCATAGTACGGATCAAATTTCTTGCAAAAGAGTTCACTGGATTTCAGTGTAAAATAAAAAGTTAGGAAAAGGAGCACATACTTCGGGAGACGCAGTGCATAATCAAGAATGCCGCCGGGTGTGAACCTTACCTTAAGCCTGTCGCCAAGCTTGCCAATCCACTCTCCTATCGTCCCCAGTGGACAGATATAACCGCAGAAGAGCCTGGAGAAAAGCACTATGCCTATAAAAAGCATTCCTCCCATCATGATCTGTGTACTTGTCATTGAACAGGAGAGTGAGTCCATGGTCAGGAAACTGCCAAAGGCCTGGATTCCTCCGAATGGACAATATGCCTCAAAATCAGGCGCATATGCCTTGTCAAAGAGCAGCCGGAATCCCATAAATGAGAGTATACCAATGATTGCAAATTGATAAATCAGTTTGTACCAGTTTTGTTTTTTCATTGAGGAATAAAATATATCAGGTTAGTTTTTTGTGTTCATCTGCATGAAGAGGCGGTCTTGCATAAAATCAGAATTCATGTGGTGCGATTTCATCAGGTCGACGAGGGCCTCATTTGAATGTGACTCTCTTTCAGGCCTTAGATTTTCATACCCTTTGATACCTAAAAGTATCCCGAGTGAACAGTAAAGTGCAATTACTATTGCAGACAGTGTAATCCGTGCAGAAACGGGAAGTGATTTGAACCCGCCATTGGTCCGCTGGTCAATTCTTTGCAGGATGTCATCTGCAAATGACTCCGGAACTTCAATTTTCCTTCTTCTAAGATTACTGGTTAGTTCTGATAAATCGTCCGGCATCTTCATCGTTGATTTTTTCATACTGTTAATAAAAAGACAACCGGACCTGTAAAAACATGCGGTACGGGAGAAAAATTATTTTCCAAGGTTGCTGATGCGCTCCTTTCTCGGACAGTCCTTTTTATTGCAAACCTCGCACTGTTCCTCAAGTTGCATCATCCTTTTGAAAATTAATGTCAGCTTCTGCTGCTGTTCTTCATTACATATGCTTTTAAGGTTCATGAAGTAATCAGTGGTATGACGCCTGAGTGAGGTACTCAATACTCCTATTTTATTTACGAGGCTGTCAAGCACCTCAGGATTTGACTGCTCCCTGGCCAGTTCCTCTATCATTGAAACATTCGTTTCGCAGATCATATCCAGGATAAGATTGTAGGTCCTGACAGTTCTGTCATTCTCCATCAGGGCTTTTTTGTACTGGTCGTCAGTCAGGTTCAGTTCATTGCGTAAAAGATCCATTGAATTTATCACCCCGGTATCTGCAGCTTTCCTTCTGTCAGTTGATTTCATGACAATAAATGTTACCACTGCCGATGTTATCACAATGAGCAGGATGAGGTTAAACCATAACAAAATCCTGTTTGACTTTTCAGATATCATGATCTAATGCTTTAAGTTTCTTATTTTCATTACCTGACGGACAGCATTTCTTCTTTACATTCTCCCTGGCACGGAACAGAAGGGATTCCACAGAGGAAAGTGACAATCCAAGTACGTTGCTTATCTCCTTATAGGAAAGTTCCTCATAATAGAACAGGACAAATGCTTTTTGCTGTGTGGCCGGTAAAGCGGCAACAGCCTTTGACAGCCTCTCTTCCCTTTCGTCAGCCTCATCATGTTCATCCGGATTGTCATCGGAATGAGGCAGTGAGGAAGCTTTATACTCACTGCCGGGATGGAAAAGAGACTCGATCTGCAGAATAGACCTGAAGAGTATGTTCTGAGATCTTTTGAGGTGGTTTATTGATTTGTTTAATGAAATCCTGTAAAGCCAGAAAGAGATATTTGACTCGTTCCTGAGACTGGCGGCTGACCGGTATGTTTCCAGGAAAACTTCCTGTGCGGTGTCTTTTGCATCTTCACGCGACTGTAAAACCCTGTAACAGGTGTTCAGCACCAGGTCCTGATATTTTGCAATCAGATCACGCATGGCACAGTTATCACCCCTGATAATGGCTTTTACCAGTTCCTGATCATTCATCCCAGATTGTATACAGAAAGATGAGCTCGAAAGTCCTCACTTGAAAAAGAGAATTAAACTATTACTTTGATGACCAGCCTTTCTCCCGGATAAAAGCCTCGGCTTCCTCGCGTGTCCTGAATATATCACCCTCTTCCTCCCACCAGGTGTCTCCATAGGCAAGGCCCATTTTATCACATCCCTCTCCGGGAAGAAGGCTGACGCTCTCAATGGTCTTCATCTTGATCTTGTCAGGTTTGATTGCCACTACCCTGCATTTGACAGACTTGCCGAGAGTGTTGCCGTCTGCAAAATATCCTACAACAATGCCGTAACATTCAACATCCTTTTTCAGCCAGGAGCCGACTTTTGCCTGGAGATTGTCATTCAGTGATATGTTGCCTGAAATTTCCTTTGCGGTATCAGATGCTTTGACTCCCTCTCCTTCATTCCTGGTTACGCATGATGTTGTGAAAATAAAGGAGATAATAACTACAATTGAAAAAAAAGATTTTTGCATGGTATGAATGGTTAGTTTAAAGGTTCTTCCAGCCCAAAAGTAGAAATTTAATCAAAACAAACAGTCTCATGATAAAAAAATGGCAGGAAAGAGGTTCTCTCTCCTGCCATACGAAAATAATTCCGGTCCGGATAAGGGCTATACTGCCTGTTCCACAGCCCAGACGAATGCCCTGATACCCACCTCCTTGTTAATGGCGTCTATACGTTGTACAGCTTCCAGTAGTGGTGCGACCTTATCATCATCAATAAACGTGAGTGTCACTCCGTTGATCTCAGGCCAGGTATGGGTGCCGAGGTGTGGCACACC
>DHUL01000002.1:27436-33967 GCA_002409145.1 Bacteroidales bacterium UBA5235 | reverse complement strand
GTGAATGACCCGGCTCCTTCCACATTATTCCATTGTGTATATCCCCTGATGCCAAAGTGTTCAAGCGTATACTCTACCTTTTCCGTAAGGGCGAGATTATAAATTATCATTACTGCTTTCATACCTTTCCGTTTTCATGGTTTTCACTGATCTCTTCCAGGAACTTCATATCCCTGAATGCCACCTTATGCTTCTTGTCCCTTTCGCCGTGGCGTGCGATGAGAACATATCCCACAGGCACAATCACCATGGTGACGATGGTTGAGAAGACCAGTCCGCCGATGACTGCTATACCCATTGGCTGCCACAGTTCTGAGCCCTCGCCGGGATTGATGGCCAGCGGGAGCATGGCAAGGATGGTGGTCATGGAGGTCATCAGCACGGGTCTGAGCCTGGAACGGCCTGATATCAGCACTGCCTGGTAAAGCTCAACACCCCTGTCACGCGTGAGGTTGATGAAGTCTACCAGCACGATGGCATTCTTGACCACGATACCTATCAGCATGATGGCGCCGATGGCGGCGATGAGGCTGAGGTTGGTGCCTGTCAGGAAGAGCGCTATTGCCACACCTGAGAAGGCAAAAGGTATCGAGATCATGATTATGACAGGCATCTTCAGTGACTCAAACTGCGAGGCCATAACAAGGTAAACCAGGATCAGCGAGACAACCATCAGCAACCCTATGTCCATGAATGACTCGGTCATGTCTTCAAAAGCCCCGGATACCTCTACCATTACACCTGAAGGTAATGCTATGCTGTCAAGCTCCTTTTGGATGTCGTCAACGATCAGGTTCAGAGCCCTTTTGTAAGGTGTCACGGAGACCGTCACCACGCGTTCCTTGCGCTTTCTTTCGATGTTTGGCGGTGACCAGTATTCCTTCACCGTGGCTATCTCACCCAGCCTTATTACCTGGCCTGTGGGAATGACCACACCAAGGTTCTCAAGCTCTGTGATTGAGTTGCGGGCCGATTCTTTATACCTTACTATCACGTCATATTCATCTCCATACTGGCGAAGGCGGGTGGCCGTCAGTCCGTCAACGCGGTTGCGTATGGCTGTGGAGACCTGTGCTGTGGTGAGACCGTACCTCAGGAGCTTATCCTGATCAAGTACGATCTGGAGCTCAGGTTTCGACTTGTCACGGCTGATGTCCACGTTTGTGGCGCCTTGGATCTTTTTGAGTTTTTCGGCAAGCTGTTCTGCCAGCAGGTTTGTCTGTGTGATATCATAGCCATATATCTCGATGTCAACAGTATTGCCACCTCCCATGGCTCCCATCCCCCCTGCCTGAGAAAGTACAGAGTAGTTGATTACCTCTGGCATCGGAGCAATTATCTGCCGTATCTCTTCGGCAACTTCTTCTGATGATCGCTTTCGGTCTTCAACATCAACGAGTGCAATAGTGAAACTGATAGTATGCGTTCCGCCTGAGCTGAAAAGTGCTGAGAATCCGCCGCTGTCGTCAGTTCCGGCCGATAATGAAATGAGCTTAACCTCCGGGATCTGCTTTCTTACGATCGAATCAATCCTGTCTGCAACCTTTTCAGTCTCATCAACCCTGGTTCCTGTCTGAAGCTCAACTGTTGCAGTAACACTGGATTCGTCAGCCGAAGGCATGAATTCAGTTCCGATGAATTTGAACAGCATCATCGAACCGACGAATATCACTGTACCAGCGATAATCACAAATTTCTTGTGATGCAATACCCACGCCAGTGTCCTGACATAAAATCCGTCGAGCCACTCGAGAAACTTATGTACCGACCCGTCCCATGTCCAGAATGGCGCATTTTCCTTCACCGGCCTAAGCCTGAGCAGGAGTGCGCTGAGTGTCGGAGTGAGGGTGATGGCGGCAATTGTTGACATGATAATGGTGATGGAGACTATCCATCCCAGCTGTGCGAAGAGCACCCCGGTAAGTCCCTTGACAAAAGTCAGCGGGAGGAACACTGCTACAACCGTAAGGGTGGTTACTATAACAGCCAGCCATACCTCGTTGGTGGCGTAGATGGCCGCTTCGCGAGGACGGCTTCCCCTCTCAATATGCTTGGTGATGTTCTCCAGCACTACAATGGCGTCGTCAACCACCATACCGATCGCTATCGATAATGACGAAAGCGAGATGATGTTGATGGAGCTTCCTGTCAGGAAGATATAGACAAAGGCCACCAGCAGTGAGATGGGTATTGTAAGAATGATTATGAGCGTTGCCCTCCATCTTCCCAGGAAGAAGAGCACGACCAGTATCACGAAGAGAGCCGCATACATCAGCGTTTCAGTCAGGTTATTGATAGAACCCTGGATGAACTCTGATGTGTCCATGATCTTTTCAATGCGGATATCCGACGGAAGGCTTTTCTGAAGCTTGTTTATTTCGGTATCCACATCACGGCAAACCTGAACAGAGTTTGCCCCTGACATCTTCTGTACAAAGAGGGTCATCCCCTGCTTGCCGTCAATCTTTGAAACAAGCTTTGTCTCCCTGATAGTGTCGTTGACTGTTGCGATGTCACGCAGGTAAATGTTATTACCGTTGGAGTTGCCTACTATTACATTGGCTATGAGGTCACTCTCGGCAAACTCTCCCTGTATTCTGATCGGGTAGTCAGTCTTGCCCATCTCCAGGTAACCTGCCGGCATATTCAGATTCTCAGCCCTCAGCACGTTGCCTACCTGCTCGATTGTAAGATTATAGGCTTCCATCCGGCGCGGGTCAACCTCAACATAGATTTCCCTTCCCGGCACGCCGGCAAGTCCTACGTTACCGACTCCATCGATACGGTTCAGCGGGTTGACGAGCTTCTCGTCGAGTATCTTCTCGAGCCCCATATAGCTCTCCTCCGCGGTGATGGCGTAGAAGATGACTGGCATCATGCTGGAGTTAAACTTGAAGATTGTTGGATCTTCGGCATCTTCGGGGAGGAAGCCTTCGACGAACGACAGGGAGCTTCGTACATCGTTTGACGCTTCATCGAGGTTTGTTTCATATTCAAATTCCATGAAAATGACCGATACGTTGTCGCTCGATGTGGAGGTCATCTCCTTTAGTCCGGAGACTGAGTTAAGGGCGTCCTCAAGGGGGCGTGTAATGTTCGTTTCAATGTCCGCCGCACTTGCTCCGGGATATGTCGTGTAAACCGACAGGAACGGGATCTCGACCTCGGGGTAGAGGTCGATTGGCAGCTGCGTCAGAGAATAAAGCCCAAGGACCATTGTGATCACGAAGATCAGTATCGTGGTAACGGGCTTCTTTACTGCACTGGCATATATACTCATAATCTGTTATTGTCTCTCGTTGGTTATCATTTGGATATCTCGACCTTCTGGCCGTTTTTGAGTCGCGCCTGGCCGTCAGTGACAAGGTTATCACCTTCCCTGATCTCGCCGTCTGCAAGCTCGAAGCGGTCATCAAACCTCTGGCCCAGGGTTACTGTTTTCCTCACCGCCACACCGTTTTCAACAACGAAGATGTACCTTTCATTGGTGCCTTCCTGCATCAATACTGCATTGGCCGGAACTGTTATAGTCTCCTCCTGCCCCATGTCGATGAATGACCTGGCGAACATTCCGGGACGAAGGAGTTCGCTGCCGTTGCTGATGCGTACCTCGGCATTGAATGTCCTTGACATGGCATTAATTGTCGGATGAATCCTGAAGATTGTCCCTTCGAAGGACTTATCGGGGTAGACATCAGCCACAACGCGTACCTTCATTCCGTTCTTTACCTGCGGGAAGTACTGTTCGGAGATGCTGACAATTATTTTTACCGGGTTGATCTGCATCAGAGTTACCACTGCAGCCTTTCCCGACATTCCGGGTGCACCCGAGTAAAGTTCTCCGTCTTCAAGATACTTGCCTGTGATGATCCCCGTGAAGGGGGCTTCAAGAAGGGTGTTTTCCTCCATGAATTCGACGTTTGTCTTCATCACCTCGTACTGTGCCTTTGTCTGGTCATAAAGCTGGGCTTTAACGCTCCCCACCTTGAGGAGGGTGTCAAGCCTTGCCAGGTCTTTCTCGAGGTTGGCTAGCTGTATCTTGCTTGCATAATACTGAGTGCGGTCCATCAGGAAAAGATTCTGTCCCTTCTGTACCCTGTCACCCACCTCAACGTAGATTTTGTCAACCCTGCCCGGGGTTGAGGGGGCGAGATTGACCTCTTCGTATGCCTGGATGGTTGAAGTATAGTCAATTGTACGAGCTATCATGGTTTTGCTGACAGGCATCACCCTGACGGGGATGGCTGCAGTTGTGTCGGCAGCCCCGGCTGCAGCGGTTCCTGCCTTTTTATCTTTCGGGGCACATGAAGCAAGCAGGATGCCACCGGTAAGTATCAGTGTAAAAATTGTGCGATTCATCGTATTCTGTTTTTTATTGTTTTCTGTTAGAGTTTGTTCATCAGCTTGTCAAATTCAACCTTTGTCTGCAGCAGTGTCATTAATGCAGATATATAGTTGTTCTGTGCGGTGAGATAGTTGTTGTTGGCCTGTGTAAGGTCAAGGCTTGAAGCCATTCCCTGGTCGTACTTGTTCCTGAAGCTCTCGAGCACTCTTCCGGCGATCTCAATATTGGCCTTCTGGCTCTTGAACTGTTCATTTGCATTGATCAGGCTGTACCTGAGCTGTCTCTCCTGCATCAGGAGCTGCTCGGAAACCATTGATTTGGTGTTCATGCTTTTTTCCAGGTTGATCTTTGCCTTGTTGATCTTTGCACTCCTCAGACCTGATGAAAAAATCGGTATCTGTAATTGCAGAGCCACAGCTGAATAAGGGAAGTACTGCATGTGCTTCAGTTCGTCACCCATCCCGGTCCTGTTGTAATAGATTGTGCCTGCGAGACTTGGGAGTGTGCTTGCCTTCGCGCTTTTAAGCGCAAGCTCTGACAGTGCAAGCTGGCTCTCTATAAGCTGGAAATTTATGTTATCCTCGATCCGGAAATCATCTGCCAGAAGCGCATCAACATCAATCTTCGAGGTTATCTCATCAAGATTGTCCGTGAGGATCAGCTCTGTGGCAGCCGGCACACCAAGGAGGAACCTGAGCAGGTTGTGGTTCACCTCGAGTGAACGAAGCATTGATGACCTGGAATTTTCGAGCATTGTAACAGTAGACTGCATCTGGTCAACGTCTGTAGCTTCGGCCATGCCGACGCTGTACATTGCCTTTGTTGAGGCCAGGATAGCGTTGAGGTTTTCCAGGTTCCCCTCAATGACCTTCATCGTCTCCTTCAGGGTAAGGATCAGGAAGTAGACGTTTTTAACGCTCTCCTTGGTGTCAAGTGTTGTCTGTGTGAGACCCTGCTTTGCGATGGTGGAGGCCAACTTTGCAGTCTGGACGCCCACAAGCCACGGGGCGTTGAAGACTACGGTTGAAAGGGATGCTCCTACTGATGCATCATAATTGGTTCCGAACTTAAACGGAGTTGGCGTTCCGCCGAAGTCTATTATCCTGGTCATGATTGCAAGGTTGTAACTCAGTGATGCCGATGCGTCTATCGAGGGGAGTCCTGCGGCCAACGCCTCCCATTCCCCCTTCTCCGATGCCAGAAGGTCATACCTGGCTGCCGCGATGCTCCGGTTGTTGTCAAGAGCATACTCCACCGCCTGGACCACAGACAGCGCAAGGGTCTGCGGCACCTCCTGCGCTCTCAGACCAATGCCTGCTACAGCGGTAAAAATCAAAACAATAGCAATTAATCTTCTTTTCATATGTTTACAAATTACTGTTCCGTTTTCAAGATTATATTTCATTTCCCATTGAATCAATCAGTTCCTGACCCCTGGCGGTTGAGATGCCGCGGAGGTAGTTGACCATTATGTTCCGCATTATATCCCTCTTTATGAATCGTTCCCTCGGGAAGAGCTCCTCGTCACCTGTCAGGGAGGCTATTCCCCTGAAGGTTCTGCTTACGATCTCCACATTTATGTCATCCCTGAAGATACCCTGACTGATCCCCTTCTCAAGGATCCTGCCCGCTGATTCATAGTCAGGATGCCCGCATGTTTCCTTCAATTGTTGCATAACCTTGCTGTGGTATTTCTTCAGGTCGGAGCTGATAAGCGGATTCATGGTTGTGGCGTGATCCCTTCCCATCCGGACGATCCTGAAGATGGCAGTGATTACGTCAGGTGAGCCTTCGATAATTGCTTCTATCGTCTCCTTCTGTTTTTCAACCATTGAATTGATCACTGCATACAGCAGGGTATCCTTATCAATGAACCTCTCATAGATGCTTCTTTTCGATATCCCGAGATGGGAAGCGATGGCATCCATGGTGACCGATTTAATGCCGTACACCCGGAACAGCTCAGCTGCACCTGCTATAATTCTGGCATCGTATTCTTCCATCTGGCTCATAATGTTTCCGGAAATAAGGGCGCAATATTCAGAAAACTTTTTGAGTTTTCCTAGTTTTATCTGACAAATAATTATTAAATGCCGCCGAGTTACGGTATTATAACGGTGAATGGAGAAGGAGGTCTGAGGGTCTGAAAGTTTGGGGGTCAAGCGGTCTTGCAGTCCTGCGGTCCT
>DHUL01000002.1:23356-27173 GCA_002409145.1 Bacteroidales bacterium UBA5235 | reverse complement strand
GGTCCTGCGGTCTTGCAGTCTGGCAGTCCTGCGGTCCTGCGGTCTTGCAGTCTGGCGGTCCTGACTCTTTGACTGCATGACTGCATGACTGCAAGACGGAGCGCAGCGACAGACTTTCAGACTTTCAGACTTTACCTGTACAGATAGAACGTTCCCCGGAACTCCCGGCCCTTGTATTCAACATCATCATAGCCCTCGGCGCGGAGGACATAGAAGTACGCGCCGGGCTCCGCCTTCCTTTCAGAGTAGTTGATCCGGCCATCCCACCCCAGCCAGTTCTGGAGATCCTCACCGTCGCCCTGGTAGTAGTAGACCCTGTGACCGCTCTTGGCGAAGATCTGCAGGTTAAGGAATCGGATTGACTTCTTGTCGGGCACAAAATAATCATTGAGACCGTCGTCATTGGGGGTGAATACATTGGGGATCTGCAGCGCCGAAGGCAGAACCACTATCTCCACTGTGGCAGAGTCATGGCAAGTCAGCTCGCTCTCGATAACAAGTGAAACGGTATATTCACCAGGTATATAATAAGTATGTGTGCCGGGGTCCGGCATGGTAGATACTGAATCATCACCGAATCTCCAGAGATACTTCGATGCCCTGACAGATTTATCAGTGAAGGTGATCTCCAGGGGCGACTCTCCCTCAACCGGTTCAGCTGTGAACTCTGCTTTGACATGGATCGAGGTGTAGTCAAACGATGCTGAAGTTGAGCATCCGAAGCTGTCAGTGACCTGGAGGGTATACCTCACATCGGTCAGCGGCGGCGAGAAAGTAATGGGATCTATCTCAAGGTCGGGATATGGTATTGCCGATGCCGGCGAAGATGACCACAGGTGTTTCACACCATTTTGCAGCAACCGTGAGACATTGGTAGATGGATCATAGTAAGTAAAGGGATCAACTGCTTTAGTCCCGTCGAGGGCTACATAATCACACGTGTAGTGCAGCAGGGCTGCGCCTGCCACAGGGTTGTCGAGGTTCACCCAGGCAAAGAACTCCGTGCTGTATCCTCCGCCGTCAGTGATCTGAACCCTGTATCCTCCTTCGGCAAGGCCGGTGGCTGTTGATGTTATGCCTGATTCAGTCTTCACGGGTATCGTGTATCCGCCTCCGGCCTGGTTATACCTGGTCCACGTATACGTAAAGGGTGCGGTTCCTCCCGGGCTTGATGCTGACAGCGTACCGGCATCACCTGGTCCGCTGGCGCAAAATATATATACAGAATCTGTCCGGGGAGTGGCCGGATAGTTTGTGGTTCTGACGGTGCGGCTGCCCGGGGCAGTGATCTGCGCCTGCACTGCCAGTGGCAACAGGATGATTATGAGGGCCAGGTACCTTGACACACCTAGTTAACGGATTTAGTCATTCGTTTGATATGCAAACCTAATAAAAAATGCCGTTCTTTGGGGGATTAAATTTCTGCATTCTCATTCATGTTTCGCGACTATCTGAAAGAGCTTAACGAGGCGCAGCAGGAGGCTGTAGTCAATACCTCCGGGCCTGCCATGGTTATTGCCGGTGCCGGCTCAGGGAAAACGAGGGTTCTCACTTACCGTGTCGCCCATCTGCTGCAGCAGGGTGTGCCAGCCAACCGTATACTTGCATTAACCTTTACGAACAAGGCAGCCGGTGAGATGAAGGAGCGGATCAACAGTATCGTCGGTCCGGAGATGGCCAGGTACCTCTGGATGGGCACTTTTCACTCTATTTTTGCAAAATTCCTTCGCCGTGACGGGCACCACCTGGGTTACAAGAGCAATTTCACTATTTATGACACCGATAACACCCGCAGCCTGATCCGTACAATCATCAAGGAGATGAACCTTGATGATTCTGTCTACAAACCCACTTCCATCGCCGGGAGGATCTCCCATGCAAAGAATAACCTTATCACCGCACAGCAGTATGGTTCAGTAGCACAGATAAGCGAGTCGGACAAAGCCTCCCGCATTCCGGAAACGGCTGCCATCTACAGGCATTATGCCGCCAGGTGCTTCAAAGCCAATGCGATGGACTTCGATGATCTTCTGCTGAATATAAACATCCTCTTCCGTGATTTCCCGGCTGTATTGGAAGAGTACCGAAACCGTTTTGACTATGTCCTGGTTGATGAGTACCAGGACACCAACTATTCACAGTACCTCATCGTTCACAAGCTCTCGGAAAACCACCGGAACCTGTGTGTTGTGGGTGATGATGCACAGAGCATCTACTCGTTCCGCGGAGCACGGATAGAAAATATTCTCAATTTCGAGAAGGACTATCCTGACTACAGACTCTTCAAGCTGGAACAGAACTACCGTTCCACGCAGAATATCGTAAACGCTGCCAACAGCGTAATAGAGAAGAACGCAGGGCAGATCCGGAAGACTGTCTTTTCGAAGAACGAGGAGGGAGAAAAGATAAGGGTCGTACAAACGACAATCGACAGTGAGGAGGGGATCCTCACCGCCTCAGACATACTTGATACGAGGATGAGGGAGCGGCTCGACTGGAAGGATTTTGCGATCCTGTATCGCACCAACGCTCAGTCGCGAATCTTCGAGGAGATGCTGCGCAAACGCAATATCCCCTATAAGGTTTACGGCGGACAGTCATTCTATGAACGCAAGGAGATACGTGACCTGATTGCCTACCTGAGGTTGATAGTCAACCCTGATGATGAGGAGGCGCTGAGGCGTATAATCAACTATCCGAAGAGGGGCATCGGTGACACAACCATTCAGAAGCTGATGGAGCTGGCCCGGGCGATCGATTTAAGCATCTGGTCTATAATAAGTTCTCCGCAGCTGAGTGCACAGTACCTTGCTCCCGCCCTGCGGACGAAGATTAGCTACTTCACGGGCCTCATGATGCCTGTGATGGGCGTAGCGGAAACGGCAACAGCTTATGATATAGCATTTAACATGGCCACCGCTAGCGGGATCCTCAACGAGCTGAAACTGGGGCAGGTGCCCGAGGAGATTGACAGGCTGCAGAACGTACAGGAGTTGCTGAACGGTATCAAGGAGTTTACCGAATCAGCTGTCACCAACGGAGAGCCATCGGACATTGCCACCTGGCTGCAGTCAGTCTCCCTGCTCACTGACCAGGACATGGAGAAGCCGGAAGACAGGGATAAGGTCACCCTGATGACCATCCATTCTGCCAAGGGGCTGGAATTCAAGTACGTATATATTGTCGGCCTCGAAGAGAATCTGTTTCCCTCGGCCATGAATGTCTTCAATCCACGCGAGCTGGAGGAGGAGCGTCGTCTGTTTTATGTAGCAATAACCCGGGCCTGCCGCCGGGTGACTCTCAGCTATGCCCTCAACAGGTATAAATGGGGCTCCCTGGAGAGCAGTTCTCCAAGCCGTTTCATCGGTGAGATCGAGAGTGAGTTTCTCAGTTACCCCCAGACGGGAGGCAAGCCTTTCGGCCACAGGGCGGTTTATGAACCGGGGCCGGCGGGGATGATCCCCGGACAGCCACGCCCGATGTCGCCTCCGGCACGGATGACCAGGCTTCGTGATGCGAAGGCGCAGGCAGCGGCGGGCGGTGTGAATGGGACAGGCTCTGCCGGCAGCGGAGCAACGGGTCTCAGCACCGGCGGAAGCAGACCAGTTAGTGGAGGCGTCATGGACACAGGGATAAACATGGGGCTGGAGCCCGGAGACAGGGTGTCCCACGAACGGTTCGGCGAGGGTGAGGTTCTCTCCGTTGAGGGCGAGTCGCCCAATACCACGGCAATTATCAATTTCAAATCCACAGGAACCAAAAAACTCCTTCTTCGCTTTGCGAAACTGACGAGACTGTAATTATCAGACTCTGAAGA
>DHUL01000002.1:14246-23118 GCA_002409145.1 Bacteroidales bacterium UBA5235 | reverse complement strand
TTGCGATTTGCGATTTGCGAATGCCGACCACACGATTTGAGATTTGCGACTGCTGACTGCTGAATGCCGACTGCCGGCTAAGAGAGAGGGGACCGTCATGGCTGACCAGCCCCCCCTTTGAAGAGTATAAATTTCAAATAAATGGATGCACAGTTTAATTATGCCTCATCCGGTGCAGCATCTCCCTGCAGTGGGTCAGCCGCCGTAACAGTTTCTGCCTGCCAGAGACCCTTCTCAATCAGAACTGAATTATAGAGGGTGGCGTAGGAGCTCTTAACCCACATGGCTGACACCAGCACACCCACGAAGAAGCAGATGAAACCTGCGATATAAATAAAGAAGGCTACAAGACCCATCAGGAAGATGGTCCAGCCATGGCCGCGTGTCAGTCTCCAGCTCTCTTCCGCTGCCCTGATGGGATCAAGGTTCCTGTCCATTACGAGATACGGTGTGAATGCCAGGCGGCATGCGATTATAATTCCAGGCACTATAAGAAAAACAAACCCTATTCCGATCAGTGCTGTCAGGAGAAGATTGGCCAGTACGATATTAAGATAATTCTTCCGGAATCCGCTGATGAGCATGTCAAAGTCAGGAGTGACCTGCCTTGCAGCCTGTACGAACATCATCTTAGCACCGTACCTGAAAATCGGGGTAAGCAGGAAAAGCCACAGCAGCGCAATGAGCCCGAGGAATGCAGCTGCCACTCCGATGGCGCCTATTTTGAAGAAGTTGTCCATATCAAACGGAATACAATTAAAGTCACCGGGATTAAACTCCCACTTCGAATGAGATCCCAGCATCGGGGAACCGATGACCGCCAGGACCAGGACAACAAGCAGCAACCTGAGAAAATTGTCTGCCATAGCCTTCCATCCGGTGCCGTAAGCGCCGCTGAAGGAGGGCACATACCTGTAAATGTTTTTTGCTTCCATGTTAATTTTTGCTTTTTACTGTTTTGAAAAATTTCGTTTGTCATCGCAAATCTATTATGGAACCCTCGGACGGAATTCATACCTTAGTAGTGATTTTAAAAAACACTACTTAAGTATGCTGTCCCCTACTTAAGTAGTATCTGTGAATCAATGAAATATCTCAAAAGTCTCAAATGGAATTCATAAGTCTGGGGATTTTTATTTTCTCGGCAGCGATGGCTGCGGGGAGTATTTTGCTTGTCACCAGGCTCCTGGAGGAGTATCCTTACCCATGCTTCAGGTCGCTCTTTTATCACAACCTGTTCATCTCCGCATTTGGCTTTTATGGAATTTGGGGGCAGTTCATCATTATGGCACTGGCGGGAAGCAGGCTTGATCCGGCCCTATATTCAGCAATTGCCGTCCTGTCACTTTTGTTGGGTCTGCCTTTCCTGGTCTTTGCATGGATGATGCTCATAAGGTTTGCTGCCGAGGCATCGGGATTGAAGCCCCGGAATTATTTCACCCTGGGATTCCTCGTTGTAAACTTTGGCATTATTGCGGCTTTGGGACTGGCAATCAGGGAGATGGACTTCAGTGACGCTCTGCCACTCTTCAGGTATTATTACATTTCCGCAGCTCTTCTCTATGCCATCATTGCAGGCGCTTTGCTGGTCCGTGGTGATTCGGTCTCTCCCGGCCGCAGTGACCGCACAGCCCTAGCCTTGCTGGTGACAGGAGGTGCATTGGCCCAGGTGCTCGCCCTGTTACTGATCCCCCACTCCGCCTGGATGGCACTGGTATTTGTTTTCCTTCTGTTCGCAGCAATAACCCTCCTCTCACTATATCTCAGCTACAAGGCTGACCTGAAGCCTGTCAGGCTTCAGGAGCCGCTCCCGCTGCCCAACGGAATAGAGGATTTCATCCGGAGGAATGAAATCTCTCCGCGCGAAGCCGAGATCATCACCGAAATATGCAACGGATTGAGCAACCAGGAGATAGCTGACAAGCTCTTCATCAGCCTGCAGACGGTGAAGGACCACACTTCCCGCATATACATGAAGACCAACGTGCGTAACAGGATGCAGCTGATGGCACTGGTAAGAGGAATGGATACCGGCAGCCCGGCCGGAGAGCATCACTAGCCCGGGCCTGCTTCCGTTCAGGGTGGCCTGTGCCGTCCGGCACCGCAGATCCTGAACTATCACGGGCTGACTTTATCCCTCAGAAGGAGATTCCCAGTATATCCTGCAGTTTCTTTCCCGGTGCAAATATCTGGTATGCATGCTGCCACACCTTCTCGAGGTACCTGTCCTGCCTGTCCCTTATGACTATCGCCAGTTCATTGTCCGTATCACTGTTTTCCGGAGCCCCGTAATGGTAACCCGTAAGGAACATTATCTGTGCAAGATCATTGTATTTACCGAGGTTCTCTGTCATGATGCCGAGTCTCTTCCCGAGCTGCCTAACAGTCTGTGGGTCCAGGTGCCTGAAGAAGATCAGCTGGTACATGAATGTTTTCGACTTCTTCCTGAACTCGTGCAGAAGGCGGGCTGCAGGCTTGTTGCGGCAGGCCAGGTATGCGGCCGAGGCTGTGGCGTGGCTCCTCTCGAGTTCACCGAGCAACAGCCGCATGTCCGGCTCATTGAGTCCCAGGAACCGCAGCCTGTACTGTGTCTTCCTCAGCCGTGCGGCGACTTCGTTTACCGATTTAGCACGTTCACCTGCCTGCTCCCATGATGAATAGGGTTTGCGCAGCAGTTCCTGCATCTTCTCGTTCTCACGCAGCCTGATGAAGAGCTCCGGATTATCCTTCTTCAGTGCCTTAGCCGTCTTGCGCAGCACAGCTGTCTCCCTCCACAGTGCCAGAAGGCGTCCCGTTTCCCTTCCGGCCAGGTACTCCCTGCGGTAAACCGCCTCATCAAGCAACGGTCTGACAAGTCTTACGGCGGCACGATGCTTCTTCATCAGTACCCTGACATCATGTATTGCCGTATCATCAGGCACAGGCTGCATCGCCAGAAGCTTGAGAGAACCGTCTATGTATCCGGCCATCGAACTTTTTATATCCTTCACTTCTGCAGAATCTTTAGGGGCCATAATCAGTAAATTGATTTATGCTAAAGTTACATAAATGTTACTGGTTTCCCACCTTTTATCTTATTCAGTAGGTTACCTTTGACACTGACCGGATTGAAAATGGCCGGATAAAGGGCTTGGCTTTTTTAGTACATTTGATAAGGTAAAACTTTAACCACAATGGGCAAATCAAACAGCAGGAACAGCAGGCCGCAGACGATTGGTATCCTCACCGCGGGAGGAGACTGTCCTGGCATCAATGCAGCCATCAGGGGTGTGGGCAAAACAGTTATCGTCAAGTACGGAATGAAGGTCATCGGGATCAGTGACGGCTATGCCGGGCTTATAAACAAGGAGTACCGGGAGCTGACCGAAAGCGATCTTTCAGGAATCCTGACTCTGGGTGGAACCATCCTGGGCACTTCCCGCGAGAAACCTTTCAAGGGGAGCGGCAAAAAGAAGGACGAGACGCGCAAGCCTCTGCTGATCAAGGAACACTATGAGCAGATGGGGCTCGACTGCCTGGTGTGCATCGGTGGCAACGGCACGATGAAGACGGCCAACATGCTCTCGGAGGAGGGACTGAATGTTGTCGGCATTCCCAAAACCATTGACAATGACATCTGGGGGACAGATATGACCTTCGGGTTCGACTCTGCGGTGAACATCGCCACCGAAGCCATTGACAGGCTGCACTCCACTGCCAACTCGCACAAGCGTATCATGGTGATTGAGATCATGGGTCACAACGCCGGCTGGCTGGCGCTATATTCCGGAATGGCTGGCGGAGGAGACGTTATACTTATTCCTGAGATCCCTCACAATGAAAAGGTTGTGATGGATTATCTCCGCAAAAGGGCTGACAACAACAAACCATACTCCATTGTTGTTGTGGCTGAGGGTATTGAGATACCTGAAGGAGAGGACTCTCCGGCAAGATACCTGGCGAGGAGGATCCAGGAGGAGACCGGCCTGGAAACAAGAGAGACAGTTCTTGGTTATATACAGAGAGGCGGATCGCCCTCACCCATGGACAGGGTGCTGGCTTCGAGGTTCGGCGCAGCAGCCGCCAACCTGATTGCCAATGGTGAGTTCGGAAGGATGGTCGCACAGCGGAACGGCAGCATTTCCTCGGTGAAGCTCTCAGAGGTGGGCGGGAAGACAAAGCTCGTTGAGAGTGATGACCCGATGGTCAGGCAGGCGATGGAGATGGGAACCAGTTTCGGAGTATGATAAACAATTATAACTATGGCAAAGAAGAAAACTACAGCTGAAGCAACCAGGAGGAAGCTGATTTTCATAAGACACAGCAAGGCAGAGGAACACACGGCAGCGATTCCCGATTTTGAAAGATCACTTACGATGAAGGGGAAGGTGTTCTCGAGACAGATGGCCGAAATAATGATGTCAAAGGGCGAAGATCCCGGGAGGATCATCAGCAGCCCGGCATTCAGGGCACTGGAGACAGCTATCATTTTCTGCAGGGAGTACGGACTTAGCGAGGCTGAAATAAAACTGGCCCCGGAGTTATACAATGGACTCAGCGAGGAGGAGTTCCTTCCACTCATCAGAAAGCAGGACGACAAGGACCATACAATCACCTTCTTCGGACACAATCCGCTGATAACTGAAATGGCGGCATACTTTGCCGCCGATGAGCCCGGATCACTCGCCAAGACCGGAATATACTGCCTTGCCTTTGATGCTGCAAGCTGGTCTGAGGTTGTGCCGGAGAGCGGACGAACCCTCTACTACCTGACCCCTTCTGACCTGTCATGAGCAAAGCATACATTCCCAAGGAGATAAGCTGGCTCTCCTTCAACGCCAGGGTGCTGCAGGAAGCCGCCAACATAGAGGTGCCCCTACTGGAGAGATTCAATTTCCTGGGGATCTATTCCAACAACCTCGACGAGTATTTCAGGGTCAGGGTGGCAACACTCAGACGCTTATCGCTTTTCAGCAACAAAGCTAAAAGCATTCTGGGCTACAGCCCGAAAGCTGCGCTGAAGACCATCCAGGAAACCGTTCTGAATCAGAATGAGATATTTGAAAAGACCTATTCCGACCTGCTCGGTGAATTGAAGAAGCATCGTATCCACTTCGTGAATGAGGAACAGCTCGATGAGGCACAGACTGAATTCGTTAGGGATTATTTCCGCAAGGAGGTTCGGTCGAGGCTTATGCCTCTGATAATCAGCAAGGAAAACAATCTTCCCAATCTCACCGACGATGCCATTTACTTTGCCATACAGCTTCGCAACACTGAAACAGAAAAGAAAAGATACGCCCTGCTGGAGATACCGTCACGCAGTATCCTGCCGAGGTTTGTCCGGTTGCCGGGTAAAAAGGGTGCCAGGTATGTCATCTTCCTCGATGATGTGATCAGGTGGGGACTCAGGGAGATCTTCTCCATCCTTCCGTTCGACGTGATAACTGCATATACAATCAAGGTCACAAGGGATTCTGAGCTCGAGATAGCGGATGACATCTCGGAAAGTTATATTGACAAGCTTTCCAGGAGCCTCCAACTGAGGAAGAAAGGGAGCCCGGTGCGGTTCGTGCATGACAGGGAAATGCCTGCAGAGTTCCTGAAGATCCTGATCAAAAAGCTGGGTCTGGGACAGGAGGATGTCATCATTCCCGGCAACAGGTATCACAACTTCAAGGATTTCATGAAGTTCATCGAGGTGGAAGGCGAAGGTCTCAACTACCCGAAACTGGCGCCGGTGAGACATCCATCGCTGCAATACGGGAAGAGCATCCTCTCAGTCATCAGGAAGAGGGATATCATGTTTTATTTCCCGTATCATCCGTTCGATCATTTCATCGACCTCTTAAGGGAGGCGTCAATAGACCCGTTCGTTACATCGATACATATCACCCTGTACAGGCTGGCAAGAAACTCAAGCGTTATCAACGCACTGATGAATGCCGCCCGCAATGGCAAGAGCGTTACCACCGTAGTCGAACTTCAGGCACGGTTCGACGAGGAGGCTAACATCCACTGGGGCAACAAGCTGCTCGATGAGGGGGTGAAGGTCATTTACGGGGTGCCGGGACTGAAGGTTCATTCCAAGCTGTGCCTGATAACAAGGATCAAGGGTGAGGTGACGCAGAGGTACGCTGCGGTGGGTACCGGCAACTTCAATGAGGATACCGCAAGGGTGTATACCGATCACCTGCTGCTTACCTCCGACAAGAAGATCACCAACGAGGTACTCAAGGCTTTCAACTTCTTCAGCGCCAACTACCGGAAGGATAAGTTCTATCACCTCCTGGTTTCGCCGTTTGGCCTCAGGAACAAGCTGGTCAGCCTGATAGAGAACGAAATCAAAAATGCCAAGGCTGGCAGGGAGGCCTGGATCAGGATCAAGATCAACAACCTGACTGATGAAGAAATAATCTCGAAGCTTTACAAAGCGGGAGATGCAGGCGTGGAGGTCAGGCTGATTGTCAGGGGCATGTTCTCCATGGCACCGGGAGCAAAGGGTGTCAGTGAAAATATAAAGGCCATCGGCATTGTCGACCGGTTCCTCGAGCACTCAAGGTTCATGATCTTCTGTAACGGGGGTGATGAGCTTGTCTATATCACCTCGGCCGACATCATGCCGCGCAACCTCGATCACAGGATTGAGGTCACCTGTCCCGTCTGGGACCCGGCGATAAAAAAGGAGATCAGTGATGTTTTCAATATTCAGTGGAACGACAATGTCAAGGCACGTATCCTCGATGCCGAACTGTCAAACAGGATGGTGAGCAACGGCGAGCCTCCGCTGCGGTCACAGACGGAGATACACCGGTATTACAGCGAGATCAGTTTCCCTGCCGGTCAGCCGGCACAATAGCCGATGATTGCCCGCCGGTCTGAGCCAAAACCGGTTAACGGGCTAACCCATATCCTCTGCCCGTTGCTGGCTTACCTGACTCCCTGCTAGTCAGCAGGCTCAAACGGCAGCTTCGGGATGAACTGAGGAGCTTTGCGGAATTTCGTGCCCTGCTCGTAGGAATATGCTATCTCTAAAAGAAGCGGTTCGCTCCATGCCCTTCCGAAGAAAGAGATCCCCACCGGCAGCCCGTCAACGAAACCCATCGGTACGGTAATGTTCGGGTACCCGGCCACGGCAGCGGGAGATGAGCTGCTGACGGTATATGAATCACCGTTGACAAGGTCAGTCTTCCATGCGGGTGAGCCTGTCGGCGCAATGAAGGCGTCAAGGTTATGTTCTTTCATCACCTTGTCTATTCCCTCTTCCCTGGCAAGACGGTTCATCTTCTCAAGTGCGTCGATGTATTCCTTTGAGGTCAGGTCGCCTTTTTTCTGAGCTTCAATCAGCAGCTCCTGGTCATAATAGCGCAGCTCTACGCTGTCATTCTTATTGAATTCTATCAGTTCCTCCACACTTTTCACCGGGGCGTTTTCTCCAAGGGAGGCAAAGTATTTGTTAAGGCCGTCCTTGAATTCATACAGCATCACCTGGAAAGAGAGAGATCCAACCTCGCGGTCGTAGATATTGTCTATCTCAATCACCTCGGCGCCCTGGCTCCTGAGGTAGTTCACTGCATGCTGCATCAGGGTATCAACCTTGAAGTGGGTTCCCCTGGCCGATGTGAACCATCCGAGCCGTTTGCCCTTCAGCCCGCCCTCCTTCAGGAAGGGAGTGTAGTCTGTCAGGTATTTGCCTTCAGAGACTGCTGTTTTACTGTCGGCCGGATCGATACCTGTCATTGCTCCAAGGGCTGTGGCTGCATCGCTCACTGTCCGGCCCATCGGGCCGGGAGTGTCCTGCGTGAATGAAATAGGTACAATTCCGCTGCGGCTGAGGAGGCCTACGGTAGGTTTGATACCTACTATACCGTTAGCGGTGGAGGGGCACACAATCGAGCCATTGGTCTCAGTGCCGATGGCAATCATGGTCAGGTTAGCTGAGACAGCAACACCTGAGCCTGAGCTCGATCCGCACGGGTTGCGGTCAAGGACGTAGGGATTTTTGGTTTGTCCCCCTACTCCACTCCATCCGCTTGATGAGAGGTTCCCGCGGAAGTTTGCCCACTCGCTCAGGTTGGCCTTGCCGATGATGACGGCGCCTGCTTCGCGAAGCTTCATGGCGATGTAGCTGTCCTGCAGCGGGTGAGAGCCTGCCAGTGCGCGTGAGCCTGCAGTGGTGGCCATCTGGTCATGGGTGTCAATATTGTCTTTCAGCAGCACCGGCACCCCGTGCATGGGGCCGCGCTTCTTCCCCTCCTTCAGCTCGAGGTCAAGCTGTGCGGCTATTGCCAGGGCATCCGGGTTGGTCTCAATGATCGCATTGAGCATCGGTCCGTTGTCATCAATGGCCTGAATGCGGTCAAGATAAGCCTGTACCACATCGGTGATAGTGAAGTCGCCGTTCGCATAGCCCTCCTGGAGCTGTGCTATTGTATACTCTTCAAACCGGAATTCAGGGACCAGCTCCTTTTTAACAGTTCTCTGATTGCATGAAAGAAGTGTTGCCAGGAGAATAGCAGTCAGGATTGGGATAATTTTTTTCACGGCAGATCAGGTTTAATTCTATACTGAACCGAAGTTAGCTATATTTTGGTTTGCATAAAATTTGTTTAACCACATTCTACCGTGAGAATGCTCTCTTTAAAAGACCAACTCTGATGTGGTCAATTTACGCCGGCGCAATGTGGTCAGATTATCCGGCGTATGCAACAGGACTTTGTTTCTAAGTAAATATCCATCCATTACTTAAGTACATATTAAGCATATAGGTATTCCATATAGTATTAATAATAACTATCAGGGATAAGACAATTATATCTAATTTGATTGATAAAAAACGCCTGAATAGAATATAACCAGATGTTATTACTAACATGAAAAGCCCTACAAAAGA
>DHUL01000002.1:9940-14034 GCA_002409145.1 Bacteroidales bacterium UBA5235 | reverse complement strand
GAGTTGTGCAACTTTTATTCCGCCTATCTGCTCAAATAAAGCCTAAATAGTGAATATGAGTAATATGGCCTGAAATGAAGAATAAATACTCTATTAAAATTGTGATGAGCTTTGCATTGGAGAATCAAGACAAGCGAAATCAATATTGTTGAAAAACCAGTACCTGTCCTCCCTTGAAATCAAGGCTGAATGAGTCGCCTGCCGCCTCATTAAGTGTTCCCCGCCACCAGCTGTGAAGGATCAGGCCGTCGAGCGGGTATCTCAGGCCGGAGGAATTTACCTTCAGCGACGGGTCAATGCTGAAGAGCGACACCTGCTGACCCGGGCGTGAGCTGATTGTCACGCTGCCTTCATATACCTTGAAAGTGCCGGTGTCGGTCATCATTACCGTATCTATTATTCTGCCGTAGTCAGCCAGCAGTGAGATATTGCCAAGGGTATGATCCTCGCGGATGCCGGTGGCGCCGAGAATGGCCACCTCCCTGATGCCGGCATCAATGCACCAGTTGACCGCCTTGGTCAGGTCATTTGTCTCCTGGTCGGTGTCAAGCACAAGGATGCTCCTGTATCTTTCCTGCAGAGCAGGTGAGACGGAGTCAAGGTCGCCTATAATAATACCCGGTTCGTAACCGTGGCCCACCAGTTTTTCTGCTGCACCATCACAGCAAACTATCAGGTCAGCTTCACGCAACCGGTCCAGGGGGACGGGATGGACGGGGAAGGTGCCGTTGGCAAGGATAACGGTTTTTGCTGGGGTGGGGATTTTTGATATCATGTTGTTCTACAATGCTTTATGCCCTGCGGGCAAGATTTGGTATTCTGCTGTCTATTACAATGCTTTATCCCCTACTGGGAATCTCTGTTTACTGATGTCCTTTACAAGTCTTTATGCCCTACGGGCAAAGTCGCTGCCTGATCCCGGGCCCATTTCATGGCACCCAATATGGCCATGATAAAATAGACCATGAAGAGCACGGCCGTGGGGTAGAGCCCGGCAGCCAGGTAAACAGCCACGGCAACTGCATTGGCAAAAATCCATACATACCACTGCTCCAGGTATTTCCTGGTGAGCATCCAGGTGGCCACCACCGAGAGGGAGGCTATCAGCCCGTCCCACATCGGTACGGGAGAATCGGTTGCCCTGTCAAGGATGAACCAGAGCCCTCCCCATATTACCGCGGCGGCAATGGCACACCACATGGCAGTTACCCTGTTGATTCTCCTCACATCCGACTTCTCCCCAGCCAGGGCCGCCTCTGTCTGCCTGCTCCACCTGTACCATCCGTAAATACTGATGACGAGGTAATAGACCTGCAGTCCCATGTTGGCATAAAAGCCCTCCCGGCCAAAGACATATATATACACTGCCGAGGTGATGATCCCCAGCGGCCAGAGGAATATGTTCCTCCTGATCTCCAGGATGACATAGGCAATGCCGGTCGCCGCCCCGAAGATCTCAACAATATTTTCAGCTATCCAGTCTGCTGTCATAGAGTCAGAAAGTTGAATTAGTATCCGTCACCTGGACAATGATGTCAGAAAGTTGATTTATTACACTCCATCCGGACTTTTGCCATCAGTTCAGAAAGATATAGAAATACCTGCCGTGTAGTTTATCCCTGCCTGCGGGAAGTAATATGCCCACGTCTTCTCGTCACCGTCCTCGGTCCACATGCCGCCGTAGGCATTGTTCTCATAGCGTGTGTCAAGCAGGTTGCTGACCATTAACCTGAGTGTCAGCTCGCCGGCCTTCTTCAACCTGAAACCGTATGCTGCAGACAGGTTGCTGACAAAATAAGGATCAATGGCACGGTCAGCACTCATGGTGTTGTCAAAATACTGTTTGCCAACATACTTACCCGTGAGGCTGAATGAAAGTCTTTCCGCGGGATTGACCTCGAGCTCTGCAGAGCCGGTGATGCGTGGCGAGTAGGCAATATCAACCGTCCCGAGGTCGCTGTAGAGATACTCCTCGCTCCAGTCGTCTGTGTTATAGTTAAAATAGTAATTGCGGAAGTCCAGGATCCTGCTCCGGCTGATGGTCATGTTCATCTTCATCGCTGCCAGCGGTGAGGGGCGATAGGTGCCCGACAGTTCCACTCCTGCCCTGTAACTTTCAGGAACGTTGGTCATTATGGGATATCCTGTGCTGCTGATCCTGCCCGTGGGGACGAGCTGGTCACGGTAGACCATGTAATAGAGGTTGACGCCCAGGGCTGCCGCGGATGTCCTGAAGGTATACCCTCCCTCGAAGTCGGTCAGCCGCTCACGTCCCGGCGTGGCAGAAGGGTCACCGGCGGCATCCTTGTAATCAGCCCTTGTGGGTTCGCGGTGTGCTACAGCCACCGAGACAAAGGCTTCGCTACCGCTGCCGTTGCTCCAGAACAGGCCTGCCTTGGGATTGAAAAAGAGGAAGCGGTGGCTGCCGTCAAGTTCCTTCATATCGTCATCCGGACCCTCGAAACGGTAGCCGATATGCCTCAGCTGCAGGTCAAGGAACCCGCTCAGACTTCCCGTCAGGCTGGCATTGACCTTGCCGTAGACATTCACTTCATCTTTCACCCCGCTGTTCCTGTACCACTCATGACCCGGGCTTATGTTTCCCGGATTCTCCATCCAGAGAATTGTCCCGTAATGGTCGCCGTCATACCTGTTCAGCGCTCCTCCCAGTGTCCACTCAGTGCCGGCACCTTGTTTAATAAGTGACCATACTGCCCCGTAGAAGAGGTTATCGAGCCATTTCCGCTGCACGATATCCGTTTCAGTGATAGCCGGATCTGACGGGAACATGCCTGACAGACCGTATTCAAACGGATTGATATCGCTCTTCTGCTCCTCATAGTAGCCCAGGCCGGTGGTAAGGTGGATCCCCGTGTTCAGGCTCACTCTTCCGGGGAAGAGATGCGTATGGAAAAGATGGTAATGATTTTGGGTGTAGACATCTGTTTCATCTTCATAATAACGCGTGACACCGTCAGCACCAACATACTCTCCTGCCGGGTTGTACCTCCTGTTTTCGGGAAGAATCTCAGCCGGAACACCCCACCAGCTTATCCCCGTCTTCTGGCTGCCGGTGATAACATTGAAACGGATCATATCAGAGGGAGCTGACCAGGCACCTGACACCATTGCAGATCGAATACCGGCTTTGCTGTGATCAACATAACCGTCACTGTGGATGTCTGATGCGCGAACCATCATGCTGAACCTGTCGCCCAGCATACCTGTCCATGCCTTCGCCGAAAGGCGTGAGGTGTTGAAGGAGCCGTATGAGATATCAGCCGAGGCGCCTGCTTCAGAGGGCGGGGTCAGGCTGCTTATATTTACCGAGGCACCGAAGGCTCCGGCGCCGTTGGTGGATGTGCCCACGCCCCGCTGCACCTGTATGCTGCCCGTCGATGATGCCAGGTCCGGCAGATCGACCCAGAATACCTGCTGCGACTCTGAGTCATTGAGCGGGATTCCGTCAAGGGTGATGTTTATGCGGCTGGCATCTGTTCCGCGTATTCGCAGGGATGTATAGCCAATGCCCGTTCCGGCGTCAGAGGTCTCCACCACTGATGGTGTCAGCGAAAGCAGGTATGGCATGTCCCTGGTCAGGTCCCGCTCGCGAAGTTCATCTGAGCCGACGGTGCTGTGAGCCATGGGTGTGCGCGCTCCGGCACGGCTGCCCCTGACGATAACCTCCGGGGCAACATAAAGAGCCACCTTAAGTGAGACATCAGCCACAGCCGTGCCTCTTACAACTAACATGGTATCCATTGGTTCGTAACCGGTAAAGCTTATCCTCAGGTTGTATGAGCCGTCGCTCAGGCCGCGAAGGGTATACCGTCCCTCATTGTCCGCGGCCACACCTGTGCCGGCATCAAGAACCACCACTGATGCTCCCGGCAGCGGAATGCCGCCTTCATCAGTGACCCTGCCCGTAATCATGCCACCATGGCGCTGACCACAGACCACAGCCGCCAGGGCCATCATCAAAGCAATTGAAACCAGTATCTTTTTCATCATTTCTCCAGCTTTTTAACTAAACATCGTCTGAATTGAGGGTGTTCAGACAAGCCGGAAATGATTACTCTCGTTCCCTACGCCGG
>DHUL01000002.1:0-9762 GCA_002409145.1 Bacteroidales bacterium UBA5235 | reverse complement strand
ATTACCCGGATCAGGTTTTAAGGGTATGATCTCAGCCTGGTAAGTAAGGCACCCCGATTCGACAATACAAAGATATCAAATAATTGTAAAATTGTTGCAGGAGGATGGCAACGACTGCAATTCTCTGTTATTTGTATATTTGTCACGGGAAGAATTAAAAAAAATGGACGATATTCTGAAAAAACTCAGGTACGGTGAACAGGAACGAATTGCGGTGCTTAACGCCCCCGCAGGGTTCCGCGACAGGATCACCGGACTGCTTCCGGGTGTACAGATTGATACTGAGATCAATGCCCGTTACCTGTATGATTTCATGATTGCCTTCACCCCCGGATCTGCTGAAGTTGAAAGGTTTGGTCCTGCATGCATCCATAACCTCAGTGAGGACGGCAAGCTTTGGATGGCATATCCCAAGGGCAGATCACGGAAATATACCACCGACCTGAACAGGGACCGGGGCTGGGACAATGTAGAGGAAACCGGCTTCAGGCGAGTGAGCCAGGTGGCCATTGACGAAGATTGGTCAGCCCTCAGGTTCCGGAATGTCAAATTCGTCAAATCAGGCAAATAGATAATCTGATGAACAGGATTCTGCCGGCCGCACTTGCAATCTTACTTGTAACATCCTGCTCACGACAGCGTGAGACTGAGTTTTTCACCGGGAAGGTTGACTTCCCCGTTCAGCCGAATCTCGGTGTAAAGGAAGCGATGGCAGCGCGGCTTATACCCCATCAGCGGCAGCTGGAATGGCAGAACCTGGAGATGACAGCATTCATTCACTTCACAATCAATACCTTCACTGACAAGGAATGGGGTTCCGGCAAGGAATCTCCTGAGCTCTTCAATCCTTCCTTGCTTGACACGGAACAGTGGGTCAGGGTACTCAGGGAGGCCGGCATGAAGATGGTTATTATAACCGCCAAACATCACGACGGCTTCTGCCTGTGGCCCACGAAGACCACCTCTCACTCCGTTGCCTCCAGCCCGTGGAAGAATGGCAGGGGTGACGTCATCAGGGAGTTGAAGGATGCATGTGAAAAGTACAATATGAAGTTCGGGGTCTATCTCTCTCCCTGGGACAGAAACGCAGCATGTTATGGTGACTCACCGGCTTATAACCGTTTTTACATGGAGCAGCTTACCGAGTTGCTGACATGGTACGGCAAGGTTGATGAGGTTTGGTTTGACGGCGCCAATGGCGAAGGGCCTGACGGCCGGCGCCAGGAATATGACTGGCAGGCATACTATGACCTTATCAGGAAGCTTCAGCCCGATGCCGTCACCGCCATCATGGGCCAGGATGTGCGATGGGTTGGAACAGAGAGCGGCTACGGCCGCGAAACCGAATGGAGCGCCACCGTTCTGGCTCCCGGCGGAACGCAGGAGAGTGTTGCCATCAACGAGGCACTGGGGGTGACTGCCATGTCTGAGGATCTTGGAAGCAGCAGCCTCCTCCATATGGCTGATCATCTCTTCTGGTATCCGGCAGAGGTTGACGTATCTATCAGGCCGGGATGGTTCTGGCATGCTTCCGAAGACTCGCTGGTAAAGGACGTAGCAAAGCTCGCCGACATCTACCTTAGCTCCGTGGGCCGCAATGCCGTTCTGCTGCTCAATGTGCCGCCCGATAACCGCGGGCTCATAACCGAATATGATATCAGCAGCCTCCAGGGGCTGAAAGCCTGGATAGATAAGCTGTATACCACTGACCTGCTGAACGGTTCCAGACCGTACGGACGGGGATCATCGAACCTTACTGACGGAGACAACAAGACCTCCTGGAGTCCGCACCGCAACATGGTAGCCTCATTCGTGCCGGCCATAGCTGCAACATTCAATGTGGCTATGCTGCAGGAAGATATCAGCAAGGGCCAGCGGGTAGAGAAATTTATTATCGAGGCTCTCTCGGGAACCAGGTGGGATACCATCGCTACAGGAACCACCATCGGTTACAAGAGACTGATCCGTTTCCCGGAGGTGAAGGCAGATGAGATAAGACTGACCATAGTTTCTTCACGCGCTACCCCCTATATAAGCACCTTCGCTCTATACCACGCCGAATGAATTGGTATGGTTATTGTGGCTACGAAGGTCTGTTTAGGAAGACGGGTTAACAACAAAATGAAACATGAAAACTTCACTGATTATAATATTGATGATCTCAGCCATGCTGACATCGTGTAACCTTGGTGGCGGGCATACTGAATATACAAATTTAGTGATCCCGATTGATGAGCGTCAGGTTCCTGAAACGGGAGTTATCAATCAACCTGTGAATATCTATGTCAGTACCGCTGAAGACAACGGATGCTGGTCAAACATCCGGTTCTCGATAGTACCCGGGAAGGAACGTGAGTTCGAGGTATGGGCGGTGGCTGACTTCGAATCAGACGGGCTGTGCCCTGATGTGATAGTCTCTGCTGATTCAACCCTTACCTTCACCCCTACCCTTGCAGGAGATCATGTCATAACCTTCTGGATGACTCCCTCCCTTAATGTCAGAGACACGGTGGTGGTTAGTTCCGGTCCGGCAAAAAAATAGAGAAGACTATTTGCCCTTGCGTCTCATCCTGCCGGTAAGCCAGCTTCTCTGACGCTCTTCCTCAGACCTGTGGAAGATCTCCTTGTTGACATACTTGATTGATTCCACTGTATATAGTGCCCGTGGATTGAAAATGTTGATTTCGTCAAGCACCTCACTGATCATGCTCCTGCGTGCAATGATATAGATGACTGCAACCTCCCCTTCTATTCCTTCGGCCTTTACCGATGTCACACCATAACCCTTGTTTCTGAGGTCCTCAATAAGACTGGTGGCATCCTTGCGTGTGATTACCCTGATCATTTCATGACCTATGGCCAGGCGCTCCTCGAGATACATCCCCACAAAGTTACCTGTGGCGAATCCCCCGGCATAAGCAACATAACTGACCCAGTTTTCAAGGTCCTGCATGATCCTGCTGATGGCAAGAAGCCAGATGAGCACCTCGAAAAAGCCCACGAACGGTGCTACCCTTCTCATCCCCTTGGTGACAAAGATTATCCTGAGAGTACCCAGCGAAACGTCAAAAATCCTGGCCAGGAAAATGAAGAGCGGGAGCAGGACATAGTTAACAATATCTGTATTAAGATGTTCCATAGCAGAAATATCATTTTTGAACTTGCTAAGATATGACTATTTTTGAAACGGGTACCTCAAAACCATATGGAGATAAGATCGTTAAAAATCATATTGACAATTATCTGCCTGAGCTACACCCCTCTCAGCCACGGTCAGGGGCCGGATACGGTCCTCACGCTGCTCTTTGCCGGTGACATTATGGGGCATGACGGACAGATATTTTCAGCGCGCAATGACTCTTCGGGCACATATGAATATGACAGTGTCTTCAGGCATATTGCCCCTTTCATCTCCTCTGTCGATGTTGCCACAGGCAATCTTGAGGTAACTATGGGAGGGCCTCCATACAAGGGCTACCCGGCTTTCAGTTCTCCCGATGAACTCGCGGTGGCATGCCGTAATGCCGGTTTTGATATCCTGGGGACCGCAAACAATCATTCAGCCGACAGGGGATCACGGGGTATCTTTCGCACCTTAAGGGTGCTTGACAGCCTGGGTATAAGGCATACCGGAACATGGGCCAGTCCGGAGGAACGCGATATCATCTCTCCCCTTATGATATGCCATGAACAGATGAGGATAGCCCTGCTGGCATACACCTACGGCACAAACGGTATAGTGGTGCCGCCGCCGGCGACTGTGGCATATATTGACACCATACGCGCTGCCGCTGACATCAGGAGGGCAGAATGGCTCGGGGCAGACCGGACAATTATATTTATTCACTGGGGAATAGAATACGACACCATGCCTTCAGCCGAACAAAAAAAGACTGCAGAGGCACTGCGGAGAGCGGGTGCTGACCTCATCATCGGTTCACATCCGCATGTGGTGCAGCCGGTGGCGGCTGAAACAGACTCTGTAGTAATCAGAGACCCCGTAGTATGGTCCATGGGCAACTTCGTCTCAAACCAGAGGACAAGAAGAAGGGACGGCGGGTTAATGATCAGGCTGGAGATCACTGCAAATAGTGACACCGCATATGTTTCTGACGCCGGATATGTTCTCACCTGGGTCTACACTCCCGTTGAAAATGGCAAACAGAAATTTTACATCCTGCCCTGCGCTGAGTTTGAAAAGAAACCGGAATTCTTTCAGTTGCCCGTGCATTATGAGGCAATGGTGCTCTATATAACTGACGCCAGGCGGCTGCTTGACAATCATGGAACCGGATTCAGGGAAATGACCTTTGCAGATGGAAAGTGGATTGGGGTCCGGAGGTAACAGAACCGGCAATATAATTATCTTTACAAACGATTAAAAACCACTAATGGAGGGATCAACTTTACTTCTGGCAGGCACCGCGGTAACAATCGGGTTCGTTCACACAATCGTCGGACCAGACCACTATCTGCCTTTCATTGTTATGGGCGAGGCGAGGAAATGGACTATAAGGAAAACGATGTTCATAACCTTTCTTTGCGGCCTGGGACATGTTCTGAGTTCGGTAGTAGTGGGGTTTATAGGTATTGCTGCCGGGATTTCACTTTCAAAACTGGAATTCCTCGAAGGATTCAGGGGAAATATAGCAGCCTGGCTTCTTATAGCCTTCGGGCTGGTGTACACGCTTATCAGCCTTCGTAACGTCTACCGGAGGAAACAGCATGTCCACACACATACACATGCTGACGGAACAGCGCATGAACACCGGCATGACCATTTCAGCGGCCACTCCCATATACACCTGAATGACAGGAAGAACCTGACCCCGTGGATTCTCTTCCTTATTTTCGTGCTCGGTCCGTGTGAACCGCTGATACCGATACTCATGTATCCGGCTGCAGAGAACAACATCAGCGGGGTGATTCTCGTCTCTCTGCTTTTCTCGGCAGTGACCATCGCCACAATGATGGCGGTTGTACTGGCCTTCAGGCTGGGTCTCAGCAGTATCAATCTTAAACCCCTTGAGCGTTGGGTTAACGTTATTGCCGGAGCAACCATTGCAGTCTCAGGACTGGCCATCCAGTTTCTTGGTCTCTGAGAATATTTTTATTAGTAGCTTTGAACAAAATATAACAGATGAGTTTCGATTACAATACACAAAGAAAAAGAATGGCACTGCCTGAATACGGAAGGAATGTCCTGAAGATGATTGAACATGTCAAGACAATCAGGGATCCGGAGGAGAGGAACCAGGCAGCAAGGACGATCATACAAATCATGGGCAACCTGAACCCAAACCTGAGGGAAGTAACAGATTTCAGGCACAAGCTATGGGATCACATCATGATTATAGCGGATTTTGACCTTGATGTTGATTCGCCCTATCCTGCCCCTGACCGCAGGAAGCTTGACGCCAAGCCAAACAAGGTTCCCTATCATAACGGGGAAATAAAATATTCTCATTACGGGCGTATCGTTCCCGCTTTGATTGAGGCAGCAGCAAAGATGGAAGATGGTGAGGAAAAGGATTATCTCACAACACTTATTCTCAACCAGATGAAGAAGGACTACCTCACCTGGAACAAGGCAACGGTTGCTGACGAAATCATCATCAGGGACCTGGCAGACATGTCAGGCAACAGGCTGAAGGTGCCTGAGAACTTCAGGATGCCTGACGTCAGGGATCTGCTGGCCCAGCCCAAGAGCAAGACACTGGGTAAACACCAGGGAAGGTCGCAGGACAAATACCAGGGAAGGCCTGGCAAGCAGAACAAGAAAAAACATAAGAACGGTTATTAATAACTTGATCTTTTAAAGCCATGAGCCTCATCAATGTAATCACCTATGACGCTCCGTTGCCGGGTGGACACTACTCACAAGCGGTTGTCTCCGGAAATACAATCTTTGTCTCGGGTCAGCTGCCTGTCGTTCCCCTTACGGGAGACAAGCTTACCGGCAATATCAGCGAACAGACCCTGCAGGCACTCAAAAATTTGCTTAGTATCGTGAAGGCTGCCGGAGGTGATATTACAACCATTGCCCGTACAACCATTTACACCACGGATGTAAAATACTGGGAAGAGGTTAACAGGGTGTATGCCGATTTCTTTGGCCCTCTGCTCCCGGCCAGATCTATAATCACTGTCGCGGGCCTGCACCATGGATGTCTGGTAGAGATCGAAGCCGTGGCATTCACACTTTAGATTGCCACTTTGTCAGTTTTATCATTGTGGCCGGCATTTTGATTATGGCCCTTAGTAAATTGTTTTTATCATGGTAAAAAAGAAGAGTCACGAAGAGAGGCATGGTGAATCCATGCCCGAGAAGGAAAAAACAGATAATCAGACAAGTACGGAGAGTGATGCTTCGGGACAGCATACGCCTGAAGGCGAACCTGAAGCCGCAGTGAAGAGCCAGGCTGAGGAAGAGCTGCTCGGAAAACTGACAGAAATGCAGGACAGGTACCTCCGGCTCTCAGCCGAATTTGATAATTACAGGAAGAGAACCCTGCGTGAAAAGATTGAGCTCTCTCAGTCGGGAGGAGAATCGGTGATAAAAAAACTGCTTCCTATCATTGATGACATTGACAGGGCTATGAACTCAATGAGCACCACTGATGACTGCAACGCTGTGAAAGCCGGGCTGGAACTGATCTACAGCAAAATAAATGAATTTCTGAAACAGAACGGGGTGAAGGTGATAGAAGCAATGAACGAGCCGTTCAATGGTGATTTCCATGAGGCAGTCACCACCATTCCGGTAGAAGATGGTAAGCTGAAAGGGATGATCATAGATGTCACCCAGAAGGGATATACACTAAATGATAAGGTTATCCGCTTCCCGAAGGTGGTAGTGGGTGAATAACAGAATTCTTCTGCACTGAAACATGTCGAAAAGAGACTATTATGAAGTACTGGGCGTAAGCAAGGGCGCTTCGAAGGATGAGATCAAGAAGGCTTACAGGAAACAGGCCCTGAAGTATCATCCTGACAAGAACCCCGGCAACAAGGAAGCTGAGGAGAAGTTCAAGGAGGCTGCCGAAGCTTATGAAGTTCTCAGCAATGATGAGAAACGGGCAAGGTATGATCAGTTCGGTCATGCCGGCATGAACGGAGGCGGGTTCGGAGGCGGATTCGGGGGCGGAATGACCATGGAAGATATCTTCTCATCATTCGGTGACATCTTCGGTGATGCATTCGGTGGTGCCTTCGGGTCTCGTCGCGGCGGCAGCCGCTCACGCAACGTCAACAAGGGCTCCAACCTGAGGCTCAAGGTGAAACTCACCCTTGAGGAGTTTGCCCACGGAGCCGAGAAGAGGGTCAAGGTGAACAAGTATGTCACCTGTAATACCTGTCATGGCAGCGGTGCAGCCTCAGGAAGTGATATTACAACCTGCAGCGCCTGCAAGGGTACCGGGCACACCACCAGGGTGATGAACACCATCCTCGGACAGATGCAGACCACCGCACCCTGCAACGTATGCGGCGGCGATGGCAAAGTCATCACCAAAAAATGCCCGAAGTGTTATGGTGAAGGTATCACCCAGGCGGAGGAGGTGATCCCCCTCTCCATCCCGGCAGGGCTTGCCCCCGGCATGCAGCTGTCGGTGACCGGCAAGGGCAATGCGGCACGCCGTGGCGGCATCAACGGTGACCTTATCGTGGTCATCGACGAGGAACCACATGACGAGCTCATTCGTGAAGGCAATGACCTCATATTCAACCTTTTCATAAGCATCCCTGATGCAATCCTTGGCGCCAACGTGGAGGTTCCGACCATCGACGGCAAGGTCAGGATCAAAATAGATCCGGGCACCCAGGGAGGTAAGATCCTTCGCCTAAGGGGCAAGGGACTGCCGGATGTGAACGGGTATGGGAAAGGTGACCTGCTGGTGAATGTGAATGTCTGGATACCGAAGAACCTCTCAAGGGAGGAACAAAAAGCCATCGAGCAGTTTAAAAACTCCTCAACATTTGCCCCGAAGCCTGATGCCGATGACAAAGGCTTCTTTGACAGGGTGAAGAATTACTTCTCCTGACAACCGCAAATCAGCATTATAAAAGGTTGATGCACTTCAGACAGAACGTATCAGCCTTTTTTTATATCTTTGAAATTCCCGGACTGAATACGTTATTTAATTGTGGAAAGACAATGATATTATTTGAAGCCAAAGAGGTGACGAAACGCTTTGCTACCCAGACAGCGCTTGACCGGGTCAGCATCAGCGTTCCCGAACAGAGCATTTACGGCCTGCTGGGGCCGAACGGAGCGGGCAAGACAACGCTTATCCGCATCATCAACCAGATCACGGCACCTGACAGCGGTTCCATTTACCTGAACGGGCGCCCGATAAATCCAGCTGATGTCAACAGCATCGGCTATCTCCCTGAAGAACGAGGCCTTTACAGGAAAATGAAGGTGGGTGAACAGGCTCTTTACCTTGCACAGCTTAAGGGACTCAGCCATGCGGAAGCTATGCGGAGGCTGAAATACTGGTTCAGGAAGCTTGCCATCATTGACTGGTGGGACAAGAAGGTGGAGGAGCTGTCAAAGGGCATGCAGCAGAAGGTGCAGTTCGTCACAACAGTGCTTCATGAACCGAAGCTTCTCATTTTTGACGAGCCCTTCACAGGATTTGATCCGATAAACGTCAAACAGATAAAGGACGAAATACTATTCCTTCGCGAACGAGGCGCCACAATCATCTTCTCAACCCATAACATGAGTTCCGTTGAAGAGCTGTGTGACAACATCACTCTTATCAACAAAGCAGAAGCCATCCTCGAGGGCAGTGTGGAGAAGATACGCCATGACTGGGCAGGTAACGAGTTCGAGGTTGTGTTCGCCGGAGAGGTTAATCCATCATCCAACGGACACCTCACGGTGCTTTCCTCAACCTTTGATGACGGTAAGAGCAGGGTGCTCCTCAAGGCATCAGAACCTGTTGACAATAATGCGATCCTCAGGGCCATGACCGATGCCGGACAGGTACTCTCATTCAACCCGGCCCTCCCGTCGATGAACGAGATATTCATCAGGGTGGTGGAAACCAAGAACCAGGAAGCTGTAAAAAACTGAGCCATGAACAAGATAGCACTTATCATACGCAGGGAATATATTACCAGGGTACGGAAAAAGTCCTTCCTCATAATGACCTTTCTTACCCCGTTTCTCTTTGCCCTTATCTTTATTATCCCGGCGCTGGTGATGACCAATGAGGACAAGGACTTTAAGAAGATTGCCGTTATTGAAGACGGATCTGACCTCTTCACAAATGTGATTCCTGACACCAAGGATACTGACTTCGAGTATCTCGAAGGAGTAAAACTTAATGATATCAAGAATAACTTTTCCGAATTGGGGTACTATGGAGTACTCTATATTTCCCCTGACCTGGTTGCCAATCCCGATGCCATCCAGCTCATATCGCGGAAGCAACCGCCGATCGGGCTGCTTGACCACATCTCCGGATCACTTGAGAAGGAGATTGAGAAGCAGAAGCTGCTTGCGTACAACATTGAGAACCTGGATGAGATCCTTCGTACCATCAACACCAATGTCAGGGTACAGACAATAAAGATGGATGAGACGGGCAGTGCCCGCGAAACCAGCACTGGCATTTCAATGGCACTGGCTTACATAGGCGGATTCCTGATGTACATGCTGGTATTCATGTTCGGGTCTATGGTCATGCGTGGTGTGATCGAGGAAAAGACCAACCGCATTGTGGAGGTGATAGTATCATCCGTCAAGCCCGT
>DHUL01000025.1:56410-68663 GCA_002409145.1 Bacteroidales bacterium UBA5235 | reverse complement strand
GGCGTGATCCGCAATAAGCACAACTTCGTTCCGGGAATCTTCAACTATTCGAATGAGGGCGTCTGCAGCTGGTACGACCTTGCCATCGAGATAATCAGGGAGGCAGGGTCACAATGCTCCGTCATCCCCGTCAGGAGCTCAGCATGGCCCTCAAAGGTAAAAAGGCCTGCATACAGCGTACTTGACAAGACAAGGATAAAGGAATCTTTCAACCTCACAATACCGCATTGGCGCACAAGCCTTAACAACTGTATCTCAAAAATAAACAGGATATGATCAACATCGAAGAAATCAGGAAGAAAGCCTCGGCATGGCTCGGAGAAGAGTTCGACGAACCAACCCGCAACGAGGTGAAACATATGATGGATCACGACGAGAAAGGCCTCATCGACGCTTTCTACCAGGACCTTGAGTTCGGCACCGGCGGTCTGCGCGGCATTATGGGCGCCGGCACCAACAGGATGAACCGCTACACCCTGGGGATGGCAACACAGGGACTGTCAAACTACCTGAAAAAACATGCTGCCAATCCGTCATCCATCAAGGTGGCAATAGCGTATGACTGCCGCAACAACAGCAGCTATTTCGCCAAAGTCGCCGCAGATATCTTCACCGCGAACGGCTTTACCGCATACCTGTTTGAGTCTCTGAGGCCGACACCTGAACTCTCCTATGCTATCAGACTGTACGGTTGTGACGCCGGTGTCATCATTACCGCCTCACATAACCCGAAAGAGTACAACGGCTATAAGGTTTCATGGAATGACGGCGGCCAGGTGGTTTCCCCTCATGACAAGGGAATCATAGACGAGGTCCGGAGAATCAGATCAGTCACAGAAATTGCCGGAGGCGGAGATCCTTCAAAGATTATTATGCTTGGAGAAGAAACAGACGAAAAGTACCTCGACGAAGTGTTGAAACTGAGCCTCAATCCGGAAATAATCCGGCGGAACGCAGACATGCGTATTGTCTATACCCCCCTTCACGGCACCGGGTACAGGATGGTCCCGCAGGCTCTGAGAATGTATGGTTTCAGAAATGTCTATTCAGTTGAAGAGCAGAGCATCACTGACGGCAACTTCCCTACCCTGCGTTCTCCCAACCCGGAGGAACCTGATGCACTGGCAATGGCCCTCAACCTGGCACGTAAAAAAAATGCTGACCTGGTGATGGCTACAGACCCTGATGCTGACCGCCTGGGAATAGCAGTGAGAAAACCTTCCGGCGAGTTCGTGCTGCTGAACGGCAATCAGACAGGCGCCCTGCTGACATGGTATATCATCTCACAGAAGAAACAGAAAGGCGGGTTGAAAGGCAATGAGTACATTATCAATACTATAGTTACATCCGACCTGCTTGCCAGGATAGCCGAAAAGAACGGGGTGAGGTGCTACAGTGTACTCACCGGGTTCAAGTTCTTTGCTGCGCTCATACGTGATCTTGAAGGAAAGGAAAAGTACATCGGAGGAGGCGAAGAGAGCTTCGGCTACCTGCCTGGAGATTATGTGAGGGACAAGGACGGCATTGCATCATGCGCCCTCGTCGCAGAGGCAGCGGCATGGGCTGCCGATCATGGGAAATCGATATGGGAACTGCTGCTCGATATCTACGCTGAATACGGTCTTTTCAGGGAGAAGCTGGTCAACGTGGTCAGGAAGGGAGCCGAGGGAGCTGCTGAGATAAGGAGCATGATGGAAGGATATCGTACCAGCCCGCCGGCCTATATCACAGGAAGCAGGGTGGAAAGGATTAATGATTACCAGTTGCAGGTCTCAACCGACCCGGCTACCGGCACAAGGACAATACTTGACTTTGAAAAGTCAAATGTTCTGCAGTTCTTCCTTGCCGACGGAACGAAGATTTCTGTACGCCCATCCGGAACTGAACCGAAAATAAAGTTCTACTTCAGCACCAGCACCATCATGAAGGAGACCTCTCAGTTTGAGAGCCTGTGGAATGAACTTGATGGTCGTATAGATGCTGTCATTAAGGACATGAAACTCTAGTAGGCAATAGGCAATAGGCAATAGGCATTAGTGTTGACATAATCATTTCGTAAACTGTACATTATCAGGGATCTGCACTATTGCCTACTGCCTACTGGCTAATGCCTTTTTCCTACTGCCTTATTCCCCAATTATCTTGACAAGCACCCGCTTCCGGCGCATTCCGTCATACTCGCCGTAGAAGATCTTCTCCCACGGCCCGAAATCAAGTTTTCCGCCTGTCACAGCAATCACCACCTCGCGTCCCATAAGCTGCCGCTTCATGTGAGCATCGGCATTGTCCTCAAAGCTGTTGTGCTTGTACTGCGAGTGCGGGTTCTCCGGTGCCAGCTTCTCAAGCCACTCCTCGAAGTCGTTATGCAGCCCGCTGTCGTCGTCATTGATAAAAACACTTGCCGTTATATGCATGGCATTGACGAGTAGCAGGCCTTCCCTTATTCCGCTCTCATCCAGGCACTTCTCAACCTGGCGGGTAATATTGACATAATCTCTGCGATGCAGCGTCTCGATCCAAAATTCCTTACGGTATGATTTCATGGCGATGAAATTGATTCTCTTATTACAAATATACACAGAGAATTCTGGAAATTGTCTATCTCATCCACCTCTTTATCACTGCCGACTGCCTTGGCATAAGGAACAGTGTTGACATCCCTTTGCCTGCCACAAATGCTATGGAGGCGGCAACCACACCCACCATTCCGAGGAATATCACGCATACCAGCAATACTGCAATTATCCCGACGAGTTCGACGGCTGTTGCTGCTGAAATGGGCCCTGTTGTGCCATTGACCACAAACAGCGAGCGCTGGAAGTTCAGCAATACAGTCAATGCCGGAAGGAGGATCATTATCTGCAGTGGAAGGTATGACAGATCTGCAAGTTCCTTTCCAAGCCCGGAGATATTCGTGAACCACAGGTCTGCGAGCGGAGTGAAGGCTATGACGGAAATGAAAACTGTCACCAGGATTCCGAGCCGGACTGCATAATCCCTTAGTACCCTGTAGTTCTGCCTCTGTTTTCCAATTAGGGCAATTACAACTTCCTGGTATGAAAGGCCTGGACTCCTGAAAATAAACACCAGTGAATTCACTACTGGCAGCACGGCCAGCGATTCCACTGCCATGGTGCTCCTGCCGAGGAAGAATGTCACGAACGGGTGCACCCCCAGGGAGAGAAGTGAGGTAAGTGCAAGGGGGTAATAGAACTTCGAAATGTTTCTGAAGTTGAGATGTCCGTTCTCAGTGTCATCCTTGTTTACCAGGACCCTGACGGCGGATGCGGCCATTAATCGGGTTGCTATCGCCTCTGAAAAAACGGCCAGTGACATAGCACCGGCGCCAACATAAGCACCCTTTACACCTGCTGTATAGAGCACCATTCCTGCGGCTACTATGACCGTCATCCTGACCATGGTCCCGTAAGTGACGCGCCTGGTAAGATTATTCCTGATAAGAATCCCCTGGTAAAACCTCCTGTAACCTATCGATGCCGCCCATGGCAGGAAGATGAGAAGTGCGGTATGGGCAACCCGGGCAACCTCTTCAGGCACTCCCATCAGGTCTGTTACGATAAACCTGAACACCGGAGGAATAAGCATGACCAGCTGAACAAGCGTTACGCCCGAGTTAAGGACATCTGCGAAGTGTTTCAGCCTCCTGTATGAATGATGTCCGGTGACCAGGGCTGTGGAGGTGCTCATAAGCATTATCACCGGAGCCTCAAAGATCATTGCAAATGAGCCTGCTATGCCGAAGGCTGCCAGGTTGATCTTCGCATCACCCAGTCGGGCAATGAAGGCAATCAGGAAAGGCTGCTCGAAGGCCATCATCAGCCAGGTCAGAGCCAGCGGCCCCCAGAAAAGGAATATCCTGCGGTATGTGAGTTTCCCAATTATTTCCACCGGCAAAATAATGCGCAAATATAATCTATCCACAATTGCATAATGGCCTTTCTGCAATCTGGCTCCTTCACTAAAATGACCCGCCGGCCGGTCGGTCACTTTCATACACCCGGCTCTCTATTGCCTGAAATAACTATCCGGAAAATTCACCAGGTACACCTTGTCGGTTGCTCTTGTCAGGGCCGTGTAGAACCACCGCAGGTAATCAATTGTCGGTTCCTGACGATTGAACATCCCCTGATCTATGAAAACCCTCTCCCACTGACCTCCCTGCGACTTGTGACACGTTACAGCATAAGCGAACTTAACCTGAAGTGCATTGTAATAGGGATCATCCCTTACCGCCTCATACTGCTTCCTCTTTGATTTTATGCCCGGGTGATCTGCCAGAACGGCAAAATAGAGTTCACGCGACTTCTCCGGTGACAGCGACGGGGTGCCCATCATAAGTGTGTCAAGCATTACCTTCGCATCTATCTCAAGTTCAGTATCCCGGAACCAGAGGGTCATCTCCGCAAAACGCATCCCGTACATCTCCTCGTAGTTCCGTATTCTCCTCACCTCGGCGATATCGCCATTGGCGATGAAAGAGGTGCTCTCTTCTTCCTTAAGCCAGTAGTAGTTGTTCTTGACAACCATGATTATATCACCTGTGCTTATCTCCTCCTCGCGGAAGAAGACCCTGCTACGTATGCCCTGGTTATACCTGTTTGCCAGGTTATTCGAGTTGACAACAATAATTGCACCGTCGGTGCCACACCTGTCGTATGCTTCTGTCAGTGTGTCAATGAGCTCGGCCCCTCCCAGCCGTACGATGTCATTGTACCCATGAAGAACAATTTCCGGCACTGACAGGTCACCGTCAGATACCTGCTGCCGGACAGCCGTGGCATTCATCAGTATCCCAGACCCTTCGCTCTGCCTGATAACCTGGTGAAGCTCAAACATCTGCAGGGCGAAACCGGTGCCACGCAGTACATTTTCATCCAGAGCCGGGCTCACAACCGATCCTACAGGGGGCAACTGTGCAACATCGCCCACCAGGATCAGCTTGCAATCAGTCCCTGTATAAACATACTCAAGCAAATCATCAAGTAATCTGCCACTGCCAAACATCGACCCTTCAGAAGACTCATCAGGGATCATCGAGGCTTCGTCAACAATGAAAAAAGTATCCTTGTGAAGGTTCCGGTCAAGGACAAATTTGCCCACCCCGTCAGTAGTCGATTTCTGCCTGTAGATTTTCCGGTGAACGGTATAGGCTTCCATGCCGGTGTAAGATCTCAGCACTTTGGCCGCCCTGCCTGTCGGGGCAAGAAGAACGGATTTCTGACGGAGGGTGTTCAGCGTGGTTACCAGTGATGCAATGACGCTGGTTTTCCCTGTACCGGCATATCCTGTCATGAGGAAGATCACGTCATTGGTGTTGTCGGCAACGAATCCGGACAGCAGACGCATGCAGTCAGACTGGTCCTGCGTGGGCAGGTAGCCAAGGTTCCTGGTGAGAAGATTGTATATGTTCTCCTGTCTCATTTTATTTCAACAAAGCTGATAACCATCTGCTCTTTTTTATAAATTTGCACAAAGTTATTCAACAAACTATCATTAAAGTCATGAAAACAGCTCTCAATATCGTATTTACAATCATCATTATCGTGCTGGCCTATTTCCTTGTGGAAAGTATCATGAAGCCTATCCGTTTCAAAAATGAAAGGGAATCAAGGGAAGCTGCAATTAAGGAGAGACTTATTGATATCAGGACTGCCCAGGAGGCCTTTAAATCAGTAAAGGGCTATTATACAGGCAGTTTTGACACTCTGATTACATTCCTCAAGACTGATTCGCTTCCTCTTGTATTCAAGAGAGGTTCGCTGACCGATGAGATGATTGCTTCCGGTATCACTACTGAGAGAGAAGCCGTCAGGAAAGGACTTATAAGCCGTGACACCAGTTACATTCCCGTCCGTGACTCAATCTTCGACAAAGGATATCAGGTTGACCAGCTAAGGTTTATCCCGGGTATGGAGAAAACTGAATTTCAGATGTCAGCCGGAAGAGTAATGACCACCTCCATGGTGCTGGTCAACGTGTTCGAGGCATACGCTCTCAATGATGTTTTCCTCAGCGACCTTGACAGGCAACTGGTTGTCAACTACAATGATCAGAGAACGAAAATTACAGGATTTCCGGGCATGAAGGTGGGTGATGTTAAAGTGCCCAACAATAATGCCGGGAACTGGGAGGATTGATGACCGCGTCGCAGATATATCCCCTGGAGCTCATTGACGAGACCCTCGACATAAACGCGACAGATAATTACGACCTTACGCTTGAGCTTTCTGAAGAGGGTGTCTCTCTTGCCGTGCTTGACCTGCTTCGGGGCAAGTATGTCATGCTGAGGCATTATCCCCGTGAAGGGCAACCGGAAGGAACCGTCCGGACCTATACGGAGATTCTTGATTCTGATGACTTTCTCAGGAGACTTTACAGGAAAATACGCATCATAACTCCGTCGCTCAATTCTACAATGATTCCGGCACCGGTTTATGAACCGAGCCTTCGTGATGATTATTTCCGGTTCAATTTCGGCGCTTCCGCCGAAGACGGGATCATGACAAACAATGTTCCCTTTCCCGATGCGGTTGTGCTCTTCTCACCGGGAAAGGAAATATCGGGGATAATACCTTCACGCTGGCATGGCGTGACTCCGTGGCATCACACAAAACCGCTGCTGACCCACTTGTCAGCAGCATGCAGAAATTCGGACAACTGTTATATTCACCTCCATTACGAAAAGAGTTTCGTTACGGTGATGATTGCTGAACAACGGAATCTCACCTTCTGTAACAGCTTCACCATATCATCGCCACAGGACGGGGCCTATTTCCTCTTCAACGTGCTTGACAGGAAAGGTATACGTCATGACGAAACCATCCATATCAGCGGATTGGTTGAGCCATACAGCGAGACACACATAGCATTACTGAACTTCTCAACCGGTATAAGGTTCGCCTCTCCCGTTATCAGGCAGAGTCTCAGCTATGTAATGAATGAGGTTCACCTGCACCGCTGGCTGAACCTGTTTACTGCTGCTTCATGCGAATAATAGGAGGGAAATTCAGGGGAAGGCTGATTGAGCCACCGCCAGGCTTTACCGCCAGACCCACAACCGATTTCGCCCGCGAAGGGCTGATGAATATCCTGAATAACAGGTATGACTTTTCGGACATTTCACTGCTCGACCTCTTCGGTGGAACAGGAGCAATCAGCTTCGAGTTTGCATCAAGGGGAACCCTGGATATTGATGTTGTTGAAACTGACAGGCGCAGTTGCGAATTCATCCGCAGGACCCTGAAGGACCTCGGCCCTGAACATGCACGGGTTCACCGCCTCGACGTGCGCGACTGGCTGAAGATCTGTCACAAACAGTTTGATATCATCTTCGCTGACCCACCCTACACTCTAAGGTGGCTCACCGGGATCCCTGACATGGTAATGTGTTCGGGAGCAGTCCATAACTCTACACTTTTCATTCTCGAACATCCGAAATCACTCAATTTTTCAGGACATCCGTTATGTACTGACCACCGGAAGTACGGAAATGTGAATTTCAGTTTCTTTTGCTTATCTGCCTCATAATCTGACATTTAAAGCCTTGGGAGGTATTTGTTAATGACCATTAACAAAAAAAATTTCTCGTAAAGCCGGAACAAATGGCCTCCTTGGCGGTCTTTATAGTGGACTTATTCTAAATACTCTAACATTTATAACTATGGGAAAATTACTTTGGACAGTAGTGATATCCTGTTTAATGGTGTTTAATGTCCTCGGGCAGGAGAAGACCATTACAGGAACAATCACAGACAAGTCTGACGGACTGCCCGTTATCGGGGCAACGGTCCTTGTCAGGGGAACATCTGTCGGTACTGCCACCGACATCAACGGGAATTACGCAATAAAGGCAAATCCCGGAGATATTCTGGTCTTCAGGTTCGTGGGAATGAAATCCCGGGAGATAACTATTGGGACTGAGAGTGTCATTGATGTGGTACTGGAATTTGACGACGTCGGCCTTGACGAGGTTGTCGTTGTCGGTTACGGTTCAGCCATTAAAAGAGAACTGACCGGTTCAATTACGAAGGTTGAGACAAAGGGTATGGCTGAGATTCCGACTGCCAGCTTTGAATCTGCAATTCAGGGCAAAACATCCGGCGTCTTCATTGAACAGGCAAGCGGCAAGCTCGGGGAGACAGTGAAGATGAGGATCCGCGGATCATCATCTGTCTCAGCCAACAACCAGCCTCTGTATGTCGTCGACGGAGTGCCAATCACTGCCGAGAACCTCTCCAATGCTGACAACCAGCCGACAAGTCCGCTGGCAGACCTGGCCATGACCGATGTGGAGTCGATACAGATCCTGAAGGACGCTTCTGCAGCCGCAATCTACGGCTCCAGGGCCTCAAACGGCGTTGTTATAATCCAGACCAGGAGAGGCAAGGCCGGGGCGACAAAGTTCGACGTGCAGTATACTACCGGCATCAGTGAGCCCAGCCACCTGGTCAAATGGCTGAATGCCGAGCAGTACCTTGAACTGTTCAATGAATCGATGGATTATGTTCTTGATGAGAATGGCTGGCTTTGGGGAGAACCGGATTTCACTAAGGAAGCTGCCTGGGAAACCTTTGTCAGCCCTCTCTGGGATGACGGATATGATACAGACTGGCAGAAGGAGGCGTTCCAGAAAGGATCACTCAACAGGATCAACGTATCCGGATCTGGCGGTACAGACAAGACCAGGTTTTATGCCGGGCTGGCCTATGACGATACCAAGGGTATCCTCCGCGGCAACAACATGAATAAGATGAGCGCAAGACTTAACCTTGACCAGCAGGCAACAGATAAGTTCAGCTTCGGCATGCAGATGAACGTCATCCGCACCGAGATGGAAAGGGTTCAGAATGACAACGCTTTCGCCACACCGCTGCAGCTGGTCGCCCAGTCGCCCCTCACCCCGGTTTACGATCCGGAGACAGGCGAACTGAATACCGAGACTGTCTACTACAACGGCCTTATCTCCCTGAGGGACGAAACGAACAACCAGACCTCATTCAGGTCACTGGCAAATATCTATGCAGCATACAGTATTGTTAAGGATCTTACCTTCAAGAGTGAGTTCGGAACCGACATCTATGACCTGCGGGAAAAGAACTTCTGGGGAAGAGAGACAATCACCGGCGGACCTGCCGGCGAAGCCCAGAACCGCTCGGTAAGGGTCATCAACTACAACTGGGAGAATTACTTTACCTATATTAAGACACTGGGGGTACACCACATCAACCTCGTCGGCGGCATGTCATACCAGCAGTCGAACAGCATCGGTTCCAACATCAAAGGGAAAGGCTTCCCGACCGACGACTTTACGAACATTGACAATGCTGCTGAAGTGACTACCTATGGTGGCTGGGAGGAAGCTACCTCATATCTCTCCTACTTCGCCCGTGCAAATTACAAGATCAATGACAAGTATTTCTTCACGCTCAGCGGCCGTGTTGACGGATCATCGCGGTTCGGCATCGACAACCGTTTCGGGTTCTTCCCTGCAGGATCTGCAGGCTGGATTATTTCCCAGGAAGACTTCATGAAAGGTATCAAGGATGTGATCAGCTACCTTAAGGTAAGAGCCAGCTACGGTATTACCGGCAACTCGGGAATTCCTGATTATGCTCACCTCGCCCTCTACTCCGGTGTCAACTACGCAGGTCGTACAGGCCTTGAAGTCACACAGCTCCAGAGCCGGGAACTGGGATGGGAAAACACTGCCCAGCTTGACCTCGGACTTGACTTCGGCTTCTTCAACAACAGGCTCACCGGTGAATTTGACTGGTACCAGAAGAAAACCACTGACCTGCTTCTCTACAGGACCCTTCCCGCCACATCGGGCTTCGAAGGCGTTTGGAGCAATGTCGGTGAGCTTGAAAACAAAGGCGCTGAATTCGCCCTCCACTCAAATAACCTTTCAGGCAAATTCATCTGGACAACAGACTTCAACCTGGCATTCAACAGGAATACAATCATAAACATCAACGGTCCCGAAATCACACCAAACTCAATCAATTACGTCATTGAAGGACAGCCCATCGGTGTGTTCAAGATCGTCAAATATGCCGGAGTTGACCCGGACAACGGTGATGCACTGTACTACATCAAAAAAGACAGTGATGAGACCACAAATAACTACAACCTTGCAGAACCTCAGATTTGCGGCTCTCCCAACCCTGACTTCACCGGAGGTTTCAACAACTATTTTGAGTTTGCCGGGTTTGACCTTAATGTGCTCATCAGCTTTGTCTACGGCAACGAGATCTATAACGGCGGTGGCGGTTACCAGTCTGCCAATGCAGACTGGTTTGACAACCAGACTGCTGACCAGATGGACAGGTGGCAGAAACCCGGTGACATCACCGATGTACCCCAGGCACGTCTGGGCGAAGGAAACGGCACAAAAGTATCAAGCCGATATCTTTCTGACGGATCTTATGTCAGGTTCAGGAACATAAACCTCGGTTACACCCTTCCCAAAAGCCTTACAACACGCCTTAACATGACCTCTGTCAGGGTGTACCTCGGGGTGCAGAACCTCTATACCCTTACCAGATACAAAGGATGGGACCCTGAAGTCAACTACCTTGGCGCCGGTCGTTCAACACAAAACAACAACATTATCCAGGGATATGATTTCTACACTGCTCCGCAGGCAAGGACCTATACTCTTGGTATAAATCTCTCATTCTAACGCTAAATACCAATAGTCATGAAAAATACGATAAACAAATACAAAGTCTGGATACTGATTGTTCCGGTATTGGCAATGCTTTTTGCGTGTACGGAGAAACTTGAGATCAAACCAAAGCAGTCAATAGATGCAGAGGATGCTCTCACCACTCCTGACAACATCAAGGCTGCGCTTGTGGGAGCTTATCTGCAAGCCAGCAGTGATGGCATCTTCGGTTCCTACTTCAATGAATACAGTGAACTGTACGCAGCCACAACAGACCTCAGGTACATGGGCACCTATGAGCAGCCCCGCGAATTCTACAGAAAAGAGGCAACAACCACAAACAGCTATGTGGAGTACACCTGGACGGAAGCCTACAGCCTCATCAATACCTGCAACACACTGTTGCAGGAAGAAGTACTGGCACTGCTCGATGAAGAAGATGCTGACCTCGTGAAGGGTGAAGCTATCTTTCTCAGGGGATGGACCATCTTTGAGATGACACGGTTCTTCGGGCTTCCCTATGAACTGAACCAACCGAATACCCAGCCGGGAATTCCTATCGTCCTTACCCCCACCAGCGATGTGGCAGACGCAGTGCCGGTGGCCAGAAACACTGTCAATGAATGCTATCTGCAGGCAATTGAGGACCTGACTACAGCACGCGGCCTTCTTCCTGACGAGAATGATGTCTATGCTTCATCCATGAGTGCCAGCGCAGTGCTTGCAAGACTATACCTGCAAATGGGCAACCTTGCCTCGGCTGCAACGGAAGCAAACAGGGTCATCGAGAGCGGCCTCTTCAGCCTTACCTCAACACCACTGGAGGCATTCAACAATTCCGAGAATTCTTCCGAGGATATCTTCGCCATTCAGAAGAACATGACATCCTCAATAAGCTGGCTCCCGGTGATGTATGCATCACTGGCAAGCGCCGGACGTGGCGATTATGAGGTGCAGCAGGCGTTCCTTGACAGGTTCAGTGCATCTGACCTTCGGGGACAGTTCCAGTCAAATACCCAGACCGGTTACACAATTGACAACATCACAATGATGTATTACAAGGGAGTTGGAACTATCCTGAACAAAAACGGCATCAACACTGCAAAGTGGGGTGACTATTACCGGAATATTCCGCTCATCAGGCTGGCAGAAATGTACCTTATCAGGGCGGAAGCAAACTTTGAGGACCCGGGAGCAGATGTGGGCCCGAACACCCCTACCCAGGACATCAACATCATCCGTGAGAGAGCTCTTGCACCCCTTTACGCCTCGGAGGTAACCAGGGAACAGATCAGGGAAGAGAGATATCTGGAACTCTGCTGGGAAGGACACCGCCTTCATGATCTTAAAAGGTGGAAGCAGTCCATTGGCGATGATGCATATAATGCAGGCAACCTGATACTTCCAATCCCCTTCCGGGAAATTGAGGTTAATGACCTGCTCGAGCAGAATGAATGGTACTCTGCCGGTAAATAATCAGGAATTCACCGATAAAAAAGGAGGGTCGCCACCGGCTTCCCTCCTTTTTATTTGACTTATACTTTCCGGCTATTGCATCGTCTCAGG
>DHUL01000025.1:51465-56085 GCA_002409145.1 Bacteroidales bacterium UBA5235 | reverse complement strand
CTCCTATTGCCTGCAATACCCGTTCCGGAGTGAACGGCACCCTGAACAGCCTTGCCCCGGTGGCATTGAAGACAGCATTTCCTACTGCCGCCCCAACAGCTATGATGGCAGGCTCTCCACCTCCCTGCGGAGGCTGATTCTTCATATCCATTATTACGCACTCAAGCTTAGGAAGCCAGGAGAATCTCGGAATCTTATAACTGTCGAAGTTCCTGTCCCTGACAACGCCTCCCTCAAACCTGACTTCCTCTGTAAGAGTGTAACCGAGCGCCATAGTAAGGCAACCCTCCATCTGCAGCAGGGCTCCCTGGGGATTGACACAAAGACCCATGTCCTGCGCACATGCAATCCGGATAACCTTTACTTCCCCGGTGGAACTGTTTACTTCCACTTCAGCAATCTCGGCGACCCAGGTGCCGGCGTCTGCTCCGCATGCTATGCCGATGCCTCTTTCCGGTCCGGCCGCTTTCTGCCCGGCTACATATCCGAATTTCTCAGCTACAGCTTTCAGTACCCCGATCATCCGCTCATCCTTCAGGTTCCTGAGCCTGAACTCCAGCGGGTCACTTCCTGCTGCAGCAGCCATTATATCTACCTGGGTCTCCCTGGCAAAAGTGTTCGTATTGTTGTTGGGTGCCCGCCAGGGGCCGGTGGCAAAGGGATGAACCGGGTACTTCGTCCGGTCTTCCCTGTAATTGGTGATCCTCACATTCGGGATGTCATAAGTAGCCTCCGAACCACGTGTACCTGCGAGATAAATACTATAATTCCACATCACGATTTTTCCGTCCTTGTCTATCCCTGACTTCACCTTGATGACTGAAGCCGGGTGGAAGGCATCATACATAAACTCTTCCTCCCGGGTCCAGGTAACCATGACCGGCTTGCCGGTCATCCGCGCCAGTCTGGCTGCCTCGACACCCTGTTGTGAGGAGGCCTTGCCCCCGAACCCGCCGCCAAGGAACGGCGTAATAACTCTTACCTTTTCATTGGTGGTCCCGAACTCCCTTACCAGTGTATCCTGTAGTCCGAAAGGGGACTGGGTTGAGGCCCAGACTGTCACTATGTCTCCCTCCCAGTTGGCGAGTGCGGAATGCGTCTCAATAGGAGTATGTGCAAGATACGGGTCATGGTATTCATGCTCGAACACCTTGTAACTCAGCTCCTGTGCTACAGACATCTCCCCTGCCGATACCACTTCGTTTGCATGATATTCACCACGGTTAATATAGTCGAACAGAGTCATGTCATTGACTTTCAGCTCGTCAAAGGCGTATTCAGCATTGATCCTCACTACAGCCAGATCGGCAAGATCCCGGTTTTCGCTTACTACCGCTATAAAGTCTCCGTCGCGTAACACCTTTACCCCCGTGACAGCCATGGCACCCGAAAGGTCAACCGACACCAGTTTTGCCCCGTGTGATGGTGGCCTGAGTATGCGGGCATAAAGCATACCCGGCAACTTCAGGTCGCCCGTATATTTCGCCCTGCCGGTAACTTTTTCATATGCATCTCTGCGCTTAAGAGGCCTCCCCACAAGGGTATATTTCCTGTAATCTTCCACAGGAGGTTTGATGTCAAGATACCTCTCGAGTTTCTTCCCTCTGGCAAGCCCTGCATAGGTGACCTTAGCTGCAGGATTCCCTGCTTCCGAAATAACACCGTCGTTCACCTCCAGCCTGTCTGCCTCAACACCCAGTTTTTCGGAAGCCATCTGAATCATGACAGCCTTTGCTTCTGCAGCGGCAGCCAGCATTGCAGGGCCAAATGCCCTCGTGGTGAGCGATCCCCATGTCCCTGCATCATAGGGACACAGCTCAGTATCTCCCATAACCATCTTCACCTTCTCCAGGGGCACATTGAGCTCATCTGCCATCATCTGGGCAAGTGAGGTGATCACCCCTTGTCCCATCTCAATCTTGCCCGTGAAGCAGCTTACCGTGCCGTCTTCTGCAATATGAAGGAAGGCATTATAGTCTTTGGTGAGGCTCCTGCGCTGTTCCGCAGGAATTGCCATCAGGTCAAGTGCACTCCATGGAGCAAAGAAGAGTACTATGCCTCCCCCGAGGGCTCTTAAGAAGCTCCTGCGTTTCATGCCAATGATGGCAGAGCTACTCTTATCCGTCTTTGAAATGGTTTTCATTGTTCGCTTCCTCCTTTTAATTTGCCAGCGGCATCCTGAACCGCATCAATGATCCTGGTGTGAGCCCCGCACCTGCAGAGATTCTCCTCGAGCCCTGCCACTATCTCCTCACGTGTGGGCGAAGGATTACGGCTGAGGAGACCTGATGCAGTAAGTATCATCCCCGGAGTGCAGAAACCGCACTGCAGGGCATCATGGTCAATGAAGGCTTCCTGAAGCGGATGCAGTTTCCCATCCGTCTCCAGACCTTCGATGGTTACCACGCTCCTGCCGGCGATATCACCCACGGCTGTCATGCATGATCTCACTGGCTCATTGTCGATCAGTACCGTGCATGCACCACAGAATCCAATTCCGCAGCCGAACTTTGTACCGGTAAGGCCTAAATTATCCCTCAGGACCCAGAGCAGTATCTGGCCAGGATCGGTGACCAGCTCAGTCTCCCTGCCGTTCAGTTTGAACCGGATTGTTTCTTCCATAATTCTCAGGTTTTGCTTATTTCATTCATGTAATCTTCCCTTGTATCTATGTCGCGAATTACTGAAGGATCATCGGTATCCGACACCAGGACATCATCCGGGTGCCTCTCCGCCAGCACCCTCAGTCCTTCTCCGTCAGGCAGCGAAAGTACCTCATCCATATACTTCATGTCAACTATCAGCGGGTGGCCGCGTCTGCCATTGTAAGCAGCCATAACCAGACCCTTGTCGCTTTCAGCGAAGGTACTTATCACCCTGTTGATCTTCCCGGGTCCGGTCATGGGCTGGTCGCCAGGCATAATCAGTGCCGCAACACATCCTTCAGGAAGTGAATAGAATCCGCATTTAACTGATGAGAGCATTCCATCCCGGTAATCATCATTATAACAATGGAATACATCATACCGTCGGGTTACCTTCATTATCTCTTCCCTGTGGGCTCCAACCACTACCACCACCCTGTCTGCATCAGAGTCAAGCAGGTTGCTTATGACCTGCTCGATAATAGTCACATCGTTGTAAGGCAGTAGCATCTTTGGTGAACCCATTCTTTGTGACTCACCGGCCGCCAGCACTATAGCCCATATCCCTGTCATCTTACAACCTGATCAATTTCAGTTTTTAACTCAATCTCACTCCATCCCTGCAACCTGGCCCCTTCGCTAAAATGACCCGCCAGCCGGCTGATCATTTTTTAACGCCTGGTCCTCTATTGCCTACTGCCTATTGCCTCTATATCTAATAAGTTGGGCTGCAATACTCACCGCAATCTCCTCCACGGTCACTGACCCTATTTCAACTCCTACAGGTGTGCATATATGGGTCCATTGTTCCTCCGTAGCCCAGCCTTTAGCAATGAACTCTTCATGCATCTTTGCCACCTTTACTCTGCTTCCCATCATACCGACATATGCTGCCTGAGATCCGATGCATGGTCTGAGAGCATCGGCATCATGGCTATGACCCCTGGTCACGATTACTATGTAAGTATCTCTGTCTTTGGAGATTTCCTGCATCGCCCGCCCAATATCTCTGACAATAATGTTGTCGGCATCAGGCAGGTTTATGCTGTTTGCATATTGCACACGGTCATCGATCACAGTGACTTCAAAACCCAGTAGTTTCCCCTGGTGCGAGACTGCCCTGCCAACATGTCCTGCACCTGCAATTATCAGATGCTGAGGTGGAAAAACAGGCTCCAGAAAAATTTTAGCCATGTTCTGTTCACCCGGAATAGCTATGTCAAGTTGCCGGTAATCTGACCTTTTACCTGAGAGGAGTATGCTTTTTACTTCCTCTTTTATTCTTTGCATCTCGTTGCCCGGCAGTTGCAGGTCACAGTGGCCTGTAGCCCAGCACCTTTTGATCAGCACCTGGGTATCATTCCATGGCACCACCCTGGTTACGAGCACGCCCGGCTGACCGGCCCCGATTCCCTGTTCCATTTCGCGGAACGCCTTAATGGCTGAGAGGGGATCGCCGTCAACCAGAATGGTTATGGTCCCTCCGCATACTGCTTCCTCCGGATTGTCAGTCTCTTTGTCAAGATTGTAGGTAAGGAGGGCTGACTCCTTTCCTTCATAGCATGATGAAGTGTAAGTGGCAATCCTGCTTTCGATGATTCCCCCCCCGATGGTGCCGGCGATGAGTCTGCCATTCAGGAAAATGGCGGAGCTGCCTGGCTTCTGAGGAGTCGAACCGCTGACCGACACCACGGTTGCCAGTACAACTCCAGGACCATTGTTCCCGGTTTCTTCAAGCTGGAAGTAAATATTCTTCATAAACAGGCTTCTGAACAAATGTAATAAACCTGCTGAATATCCGGCTGATTTACTTCATATATCATACCTGCTTTCAGGCCTTCCCGTAGCCGGTACCGGTGCTTTCGGAGGGGCAGAAATATATTTGAGTGAAAAATTTTGAGGAATAAAAAATTGGATTAATTTTGCATCGCTTTTGGTGCGGTAGTTCAGTTTGGTTAGAATATCGGCCTGTCAC
>DHUL01000025.1:4674-51258 GCA_002409145.1 Bacteroidales bacterium UBA5235 | reverse complement strand
GTCGCGGGTTCGAGTCCCGTCCGCACCGCAAAAGAAAAATATAAGCCGCTGTAAATCAGTGGCTTTTTTCTTTAAATGGGCATCCTTCCCAGTATTATCCCAGTCCCAGTCAAAACTCGACCTTTCCATGGTAGAATGGAAAAGCAGCCCTTTATAGAAGTTGCGTGATGAATTTTAAATCCGATCTGGAATTAGTACTGTCTGAAGGAGGGCTGCCGCGCCAAAAATAATCAAAAATCGTCCAGCACTGGTGTTTTCTTCTTTGATCGAAGCTGGTAAAGTCAATATTCGTTGTATTCCTGTTCGGTAATCTCAACCGGATCCTCGAGAGTTTCGCACACCAGGTCAGTGCTCCGGTCAATGTCGTACTCGTCACCCCCTTTGCGCTTTGCCTTGTAATGCGTTGTTCCAGGAATGCACTTAATGACTGTTGAGTAAAAATCATTCAGCAAGTACACGGTCTGGCCAGCTTGCAGCTTTTGGACAATGTGATCATAAGCATTCATTTTGCCAGTATCAATTGTGGGAAATTCCCACAGATGAATTATTCATCTAGGGATTATCCCTATTTGGAATCTCAATGTAATAAAAATCAGAGATAACCCCAGAATTGGCGGTATTTCACAATTCTGTAAAACGCTTAGAGGTATCAGTCATTTCAAAGTGCGAATTTCCCACTTTGACAGCGACCCAATTTTGGACTCACTTGAACTTACACGGATTGGCGAAGTGTGCAAAGTCGTAGGGCTTGCCCTTTGCCATTAAAGTATCCAACTAATGTTTGAGTTTATTAATCCTACCCACATCTTTTGAAGAGTATGGATTCACAGACCTTGGGTTTGGCCTCGAGGCTACTGAATAACCATTTGACCTTGTATAGGCCTTGGAGTCGTAGGGATTCACTGTCTTAGGATTTGGTTTTTTCGTGTCCATGGATTCGTTAGTTATGATCATCTATTAAAACATCATCTTGAGGTAAAAAGTTATTCTGAGGTTCATTTGGTACATTATGATAATAATTCCAGAATGCATTTGTTAGCATCTTGTCCCCTGTTACAACCCTTGTTCGTTCTATAGCCATCAGGCAGAAGTTAAGAATTTACCCGAGACATAGTTTGTATCTGAGTTCATGCAATGTTTTATTTCTATTCGTACGACTGATGACAATCAGGGTATTAATCCATTGCAGATTTTTCTCCGGCAGAAGATCCACCAGTGAATTCCCGACCTCGCGTAATATTTGTTCACGTCCAGTTTCCCGGTTCTGATTTCTCCTGCAGATAACCGTTCGGAAAATTTCTTTATGTTTTTAAGTTGCTTTGTCATCATTATTTTATTAACCAGTGAAAAAACATGAAAGAATCCCCTGGAAAGGATATCACGCCTGATATATCCTTTTACTTTACACCAAAGACAGGATTTACTTCCCTGCGCTGATATCCTGTATTCAATAAAAAGCTCTCTGAGGCTCAAATTAAAGGGTAGATTTACCGGTTGACAGAAACGACAAATTATGAAGGAGTCTTCCGCAAATTCCGTTACATGACAAGCAAGCAGGAAATGAATATTTGCTTTCAGGGGAGGCAGATTTTCAATTATAAAATCAGGAGATTTCATTCTTCTGTTATCAATAAAGTCGTAGCTGTACGGAGCAACTCTTAATTGTTTTAACCACAAGAAAATCTCATTTGCATGTGCTTGTATTTCAACAGAACGTATCAATTCCTTACAGTCAGTATCAATTATATCGGGTAAGGAATCGACAAAAAAGCACGGTTCGGAAAGAGATTTTTCCTTCATTAAATCTCCTGTATTATTCTATTTACACAAGGGTAATGATCATCAGTCAGTAATAATTTTCACAGTTCTTAAATCTCTCTTTATTCCCCCAACCATTGTTTAAATTTAGTTACTTTTTCAATGGTAACAAAGACATCAGCCGGGGCCGGGGGCTGTAATTCAAGATTTAACCTGCTCTTTGGAAAGACATGAATGTTTTTTATAGATCGGATACTCACAAGAAACTGCCTGTTAATCCTAAAAAAGTCCTTTGGATTCAGAATGCCGGTCAATTGATCAAGGCTATAGTCCACCGGGTATTCGCCGGAGTTGAGCAATACCATATGGGTAATACACTTATCACTATGAAAATATGCTACTTCCGAAATATTAAAAGATTTTATTTTCTGACCAAAATTAATCGATAACCTTTCTTTATACCTTGAACCTTTGTTGGATATAATTTCATACAATATCAGGTCAGGTTCACGATTTTCCCGGAACCATTTTATCAATTCTTCTTCTGATTCAAGCTTTGCGATTATTTTAATGTTTTGATTATATTACAATATCATCTTCTCCAGGTGTTCAACTGCGAACTTTCCGTCCTCAATAATTACTATATTCATCGTTAAAACAGTATTATGTTCTAAAAGACAGGGATCCAATACTTGTTACACACTGTGCATATACCGGATAATCTGACCACATTGCGCCGGAGTAAATTGACCACCTCAGAGTTAGTCATTTAAAGAGAGCATTCTCACGGTAGAAAGTGGTTAAACAAATTTATCTTTTTTAGTTCATTATCTCCATATTTTTCTGTTTTTCGCGGACCTTTCTCATGGATTCCCTGCGGAGCTCTATCCGGTGAGCGTCATGTACGATCTGATCCAGGATAGCATCAGCCACAGTTTTCTCTCCAATAACCTCATGCCAGCAGTTAACCGGCAGCTGTGATGTTATTATCATTGAGGCTCTTTTATGACGGTCTTCGACTATTTCCATCAGTGCCGAGGGGTTGGCACTGTCAATAGGCAGTAGCCCGAAGTCATCAATTATGAGCAGATCCTGCCGCTCTATCTTAGATCTTTCTTTAAAATATGATCCGTCAGCCTTGCCCATTTTAAGCTGTGAGAAGAGCTCTAGAAAAAGTGGTCAGTTTGCCCCGGCAAGGGGTGGTCAATTTGGTCCGGCCTTGGGTGGTCTGTTTATTCCGACGTCAGGTGGTCAATTTGACCTTTTTATGCACCCCCCTCCTTTTAACTTTTTTGATTATGAATTGTTTAACAAATAAAAGTAATCGAGGAGGAAAAAATGGAAACTAACAGGGTGAAAATCATATCCATCGGGCTTATAACCCCGGATGTACTTCAGATATTTACGGAAAAACCCGGGCGATTGAGCTTCGTACCCGGACAGGCTGTAGATGTTTCAATAAACAAGGAAGGATGGAAGGAAAAAGTAAGGCCGTTTACATTTACCAGCCTGCCTGAAGACAATTTCCTCCAATTTACAATCAAGACATATCCATCACGAAAGGGAGTCACAAATGAACTTCTTCATCTGAAAAAGAATGATGAACTGCTTCTGGGAGAGGTGTTCGGAACAATAGAATATAAGGGTGAAGGTTGCTTTATCGCAGGAGGCGCCGGAATTACACCATTTATATCAATTTTCAGATACCTGCAATCGAAAAATGCCATTGGCAATAACAAACTGATTTTCGCAAACAAAAAACGCGATGATATTATCCTGAAATATGAATTCGGACAACTTTTGGGCAACAACTTCATTAATATCCTGTCAGATGAGACTGCTGACGGATATGCACACGGATTCATAACCACAGACTTCCTCAGGAAAAATGTTGATGGCACTGACAAGCACATTTACCTTTGCGGACCTCCGCCTATGATGGATGCCGTTGAAAAAATGCTGGGTGAACTGAATGCAGATAAAAATCTTATTGTGAAGGAGGCCTTCTAGGAAGGATCTGTGATCTGGCTGCTGTTGATGATCTTCACGCCCATTCTCCCGAGTTCTGTCCTGACCGACCCGAAGTTTTTTTCATCCAATGGACGCGAGCCATCTTCAATCAGGGCTGACTCAAACCCCTCCGCCACCGCGTCTTTAATTGTATAATATACACAAATATCGGCTGCAAGCCCGCATACATACAATTCAGTTATTCCTTTCTCCTTCAGATACCCGGAGAGGCCCGTACTGACAATGTGCATGTTATCATTGAAACCACTGTAGCTGTCAACCTCAGGATTCATCCCCTTTCGGAATATAGCGGCAATCCTTCCGGTATCAAGATCAGGATGAAACTGTGCACCCCGGGTACCCTGAACACAATGGTCAGGCCACAGAACCTGATCATATCCATGCAGCATTATACGCTCAAAAGGTTTCATTCCCGGGTGGTTTGAGGCAAAACTTACATGGTTTTTCGGATGCCAGTCCTGCGTTGCTGTCACCAGGTCAAAATATGGCTGCACCCTGTTAAGCACCGGAACTATCAGGTCACCATGCGGTACTTCAAGTACACCGCCTGGCATGAAATCATTCTGAACATCAACAAGGACAAGCGCTTTCATAATTACCATTTACTTTTTAAATTCTTCGGTCAGCCTATCACGTTCACTTCTGAGTCTGCTGCTTAGTCCGATTTTATAAACGTGCGGATTATGGAACCTCTTATATTCTGAGGGCAGCCTCTTCAGTTGTTCCCTGCTGAATGACGCTATTTCATGCAATGATAAGGTTGGTGAAAGGCGTGTGCCGTTTACCATCATTTCATGAAGAAGCGGCTCATTCCCGGTATTCTGAAGTGAAAAGGACCTGTCAGGATAAAAAGGATGATACATTGTCTCCGGAGCCTGTTCCCCGATCATAGTTACCACTTCTGCTCCCGCGAAACTATTATCCTCTTCCAGTATCCTGTAGACCTGTTTCCTGTGTGGCAGGGTGGTTTTTCCGGGATTCTCAGATAACTTGATCCTTGGCAAGCCATTTGAAAAGGCCAGTTTATAAACTCCGTCCAGTGCACCGTCAGGATGCCCTGTGACAAGGCTTGTGCCTACTCCGAAGATATCAATGGGAGCATGCTGGTCAAGCAGACTTTTAATTATATGCTCATCCAACTGGTTTGAAGCAGCAATCCTGACGTAATTGAGGCCGGCTTTGTCAAGCAGTTCCCGGCTTTTCCTGGCCAGGTAGGCCAGGTCTCCGCTGTCAAGTCTGATACTGTTCAGACGGTAACCTTTCTCTTCCAATATTTTAGCCGTTCTGACAGCATTTGGCAGTCCGCTCCTCAAAGTATCATAAGTATCGACCAGAAGCACACAGTTATCAGGATGTTCCTCAGCGTAAATGCTAAATGCAGTCAACTCATCCTCATAGTTTTCAATAAATGAATGTGCCATGGTGCCGGAAACCTGAATACCATAATCACGGCCGGCCCTTACATTGCTTGTTGCATCAAAACCTCCTAAAAAGGCTGCCCTCGCAGCATAATATCCTCCGGGTCCCTGTGCCCTTCTCAGACCAAAATCAACCAGCTTTCGTTCTCCGGCAGCCAGCCTCATCCGGCTGGCTTTGGTGGCAATAAGTGTCTGAAAATTCAGAATATTGAGGAGAAGGGTTTCAATTATCTGGGCTTCAATAATATTGGCTTCGACCTGCACAACAGGTCTGACCGGGAAAATAAGGTCACCTTCATAAGATGCCCGGATATTACCGGTAAACCTGAAACCGGCAAGATACCTTATGAATTCATCACGGAATCCGTTGGCCTTCAGGAATTCCAGGTCTCTTTCATTAAATCTGAAATCCTGAAGCGTGTCAAGCAGATCCTCCAATCCGGCAAATACAGCATAACCTCCTTCAAAAGGCAGTTTTCTGAAAAAATAATCAAAAACGGCCCTGTTTTCCTTTTGCCCGCTATAATAATATACCTGAGCCATTGTCAGCTGATAGTAATCCGTGTATGTGGCAGTGTAGTCAAACATATTATCACACGTTATTTTTCTGTTAGCTTCATGGGGCGTGTCATCTCAGCCGGGACAATCCATTCATCGAATTGCTCCACCGTCAGCAGACCCAGCTTTATTGCCGCTTCCTTCAGGCTGATATTGTTTACATAAGCCTCCCGGACTAACCTTGCGGTTTTATCGTAACCTATATGATTGTTCAGGGGAGTGGCGAGCATCAATGAATTGTCCAGGTGTTCTCCGATCCGATTGAGGTCCGGCTCTATGCCTGCTACGCACCTGTCATTAAACGCCGTGCATGCATCTCCTATCAGCCTGGCTGATTGCAGGAGGGCACTTATCATCACAGGTTTAAAGACATTCAGTTCCAGATGCCCGTTTGATCCTGCAATAGTTATGATTGTATCATTGCCCATAACCTGGGCACAGACCATAGTCATTGCCTCCGCCTGTGAAGGATTCACCTTACCAGGCATGATTGAAGATCCGGGTTCGTTTGCCGGGATGTTAATCTCTCCTATGCCGGATCGGGGTCCCGAGGCCAGTAACCTTATGTCATTGGCTATTTTCATAAGGCTGACAGCCAGCTGCTTAAGCGCTCCATGAGTCTCAACTACGGCATCATTTGCAGCCAGGGATTCAAATTTGTTTTCTGCAGGAGTAAATGGAAGCCCGGTTAATGCGGAAATAATTTTCGTAGTCTCAACATCGAAGCCCTCAGGACTGTTCAGGCCCGTCCCCACAGCAGTGCCTCCGATTGCCAGTTCCGAAAGATGAGGCAATGTGTTTTTCAATGCCCTTATACCATGCTTCAGTTGAGATGCATACCCCGAAAATTCCTGTCCCATCGTTAATGGCGTCGCATCCATCAAATGAGTACGGCCAATCTTGACAATGTCATCCATCCGGGCTGATTTGCCGGAAAGAGTCTCCATGAGCCGTTCAACACGGGGGATCGTATGTTCAATTATCATTTTGCAGGCCGCTATATGCATCGCGGTAACGAAAGTGTCATTTGACGACTGGGATTTATTCACATCATCATTCGGGTGTAAAAGTCGTGTTCCCTCACCTGTTTTTGACCCGTTCAATACATGTGCACGGTTTGCAATAACCTCATTGCAGTTCATGTTTGTATGCGTTCCTGAGCCTGTTTGCCAAATAACAAGCGGGAAATGGGCATCAAGGCGCCCTTCAGTGATTTCATCACAGACAGAAGAGATAAGCTTTGCCTTTTCATCAGACAACAGCCCGTATCTGTTGTTTGTGATGGCTGCTGCCTTTTTCAGATAGCCGAAAGCATGTATCACCTCTGCAGGCATTGATCCGGCAGGACCAATAGGGAAATTTTCAACTGACCTCTGGGTCTGGGCTCCCCAGTACTTATCTGCCGGAACCTTTATCTCCCCCATCGTATCCTTTTCTGTCCTGAACTTCATAGCTTATCCACCTGGCCGGCTAAATTGTAATCCTTCTCCGTTATCTTTCCCGCATCATGAGTTGACAGCTTAAGAAGAACATGCCTGTAACCATGAATCAGAATATCCGGATGATGATTATTTTTTTCGGCAAGAAGAGCCACTTTAATGACAAAACTGACAGCTCCTGCAAAGTCTTCGAAGCTGAAATCCCTTGTTAGGGCTCCATCACTCTCTATCCATTTTTCCATTGTGGTAAGTTTAGTTTAACATTTCATTGTACAGGCTGCCGAACTTCTATCTGATAACCTGTATTGATTCCGGAACAACTCCGGGAAAACAATATGCTTTCAGTATCTGTTAATTCAACAACTGATCTCCTGATAAGTTCAATTTCAGGAAGTTAAAACTAGCAGTCCCGTAAATTATAGGATTGAGCAATCAGTCGCCGGACCCTGCATAGACAGATAATCCTGCATTCCGATAAATCTATGAAAATCCGTTTTTTTGGTGAGTGTAATTATGGCTGCAGACAAGCTGCCTGCGCGTATCTCCCACCAGTTTCACCAGACCGCATAAAAACTCATTCTGCCTGCATCCTTTCTTTTTTTAACAGCCAGTATAAGCCCTTTACACCTCTTTTAATATCATCAAGTTTCAGCAGCACAAGGGTCTTTTCCGAATAGGCTATTATGCCCCATACAACCACCAGGTAGAATAGCCAGGGGAAAAAACCGAAAACAAACAGAACAAAGAAAAAAATCCCCTGAGCATACCCGCATGAAACCGCTGAATAGAGATGCAGGCCCGGAATCTTTCTGAAACGGATGAAAGCAATTATATAGCTTAAGATGAATATCGCAAGGAAGATGTACAAAATCCATGAATGAGGTCTTATCTCTGACCACCTGAAAAGAAACATTCCCAGGAGGGCCATGGCATAGGTACAAAGGTCAGCCAGATTATCAAGCGCTGCACCGAAGTTGGTTTGCAGCTTGAATATTCTTGCAATATTGCCGTCAAAAATATCACTTACCAGACTGATACAAATCAGGATGACAAACCAGTTTTCACGGCCGGTCAGTGCCATAAACAGTATTACAGGAAATGCCAGAAACCGGTACAGGCTGATCAGGTTCGGGACGTTGAGAATATTCTCTCCCTTGTAGATTATCTTTTTCATGTTGTTACTTTCTTTTCTGAGACACTTTCAATGACCATTATTACAGCGACTTAAGACTCGCGGGCCCATGATACCATTAATATTTTAAATATGCATGATCAGCATTAATCAAAGAAATAAAACCAGTACCAGAACAGCGCTCAACGGGATACTCAGATTATCTGAGCCCCGCCAGCTTATCATTTCGCCAAACATAGACACAACGGCAACAAGCGCGGCAAGCCAGAATGTCTTGAAATCAAATACTTCACGAAAAAAATAAAGAGCCAGGATGCAGATAACGAAACTGGATACCAGAAACGTACTGCTTCCAACCCAGGTCTTGTTAATAGTTATTCCGGCAATGCTGATCTTCCTGTTAAAATGGCTGTTTCTCATACCCAGAATTGCAGCCAGCGGATCACAGACAGCAAGAATCAGGATGGGCAGGATGAAGAGTAACTTATTATCCAGCAGTTCAGCAATGAGAAAGGTGACATAAATGGCAATAGGCAGCAGATAGCTGCCAATCGACTTTCTATGAATTCCGTGAATTGACTGCAGCAGCTTTCCTCTCCGGGTACTGAACAACACTATTGCAAACAAGACAGCAAGTATCAGAATATACCAGTGCGAGGGGAAAAAGTACGGAAATGGCAAGGTTGCAAGCACCGCCGAGAAATGTGCAAATTTACGGGTTATCTCACCTTCAGGACTGAATTTCCTGTAGATTAATTCATTAAAGATCAGCAGCATGCTTATTCCAGCCAGGTAGACAAACGATAAGACAATTGTATTTCCCATATCAATTTGTTCTAAGTGTCAGATGATCAATGAACAGAGTGCAACCCATGCACCACCTGCTATAAGACTGTCAAACCTGTCAAGAAAACCTCCATGACCTGGGATTAACCTGTTGAAGTCCTTGACCCTGTACCTGCGCTTGTAAACTGAAGAAAACAGATCACCAAGAAAAGCAAAAGCAAGGATGCCAATTGTGAAAATGATTGGTACAGTCATAGTATCCCTTATAAGGTCTCTTAACAGCCAGGCGCTGAAAAGTGATACCAGAACGCCACCCAGTAGTCCTTCCCAGGTTTTTCCCGGACTAATCTGAGGTATGAGTTTATGATGACCCCATAGCTGGCCGCTGATCTGGCTGAAACTGTCAAAAATGGAAAGCACCAGGAAGGCAAATAAGATCTGGTCCCGCGATCCGGAACCAAAGATGAAGAAAAGGACGGAAAATGCGCTGTATATGAATAATGACCAGGTGAAAAAGAGGGTATGATTCCGTCCCGCCCTGACGAACAGGGTTGAAAGCTCAATGAATCCTGCCAGGATAATCAGAATCGTAAGGAACCTGAAAGCCATAGTATGGAGGACGATGCTGAAGAATATCACATTGATGATCAGGAAATAAGTCCCGAATTTAACATAGCTTTCCCTTGCTGTTTCCGGAGTCTTTCTCCTGTTGATAAGGTAAAAGCCCATGCCGCCTAAAGCAAAGTAAATAAGTATTATTATATAAATGGTCCTTATCATTGTATGTGACAGGGTTAGTTTCTTCCCAGTATCATCAGAATTCCTATAATTATCATCGTTGCAGCATACCAGAATGCAGCTGCTGACTCTGCCTTATTGTCAATCTTTATCCCTGACAGAATCCGCGGTCCTCCCAATGCACCGATGACAGAACCGGCGGTAAGGAAAGAGACAACTGTGATGTCTACCTTACCGATAAACAGGTGAGCACTTATTGCAAAGATGCTGTTGAAAAGCACCACGAGCAAGGAGGTTCCGATAATAACCTTAAGAGGTATTTTCATCGAATAGAGACCGGCAATTACAGGCATGGTACCGCTTGTACCGAAGGCACCCGTAATTGTTCCTGCAACCAGTCCATAGAATGATCCTTTTGCAATCATACTGCCGCCATCACTCACATTCTGACTTCCTGTCAGGTTGCCGGCATCTTTCCTCCTTCGTGATCTCAGTGCAATCCCAAATCCCATCAGGATGGAATAGATGCCAAAGGCAACCTTTAGCTGTGGCTCAGTAATCCAGCCTGTAATCCTGGCTCCCGCAACAGCCCCGATCAGTCCGCCTGCAATGAAAACAGCTGCTACCCTGACATCAATGTTTTTCTTTCGGTAATGACTCACAGAACCAACCAGTGTTATCGGCAAGGTGGCCACCAGTGAGGTCATCACAGCAGTCTGAGCCGGTACTGTGAACCAGAGTGTAAGAATGGGAATGAAGAAGAATCCGCCTCCGCCCCCCAGTATGGTTCCAAAAATTCCGATTACAAAACCTATCAGGGGCAGGAAATAGTAGTTGCTTTGTATTTCGGAAAATTCAAACATTATCGCCCTTCTCTTGAGAAACAGACTTTGTTTATCCGGAAAATCCTTCAGAAGTTATTAAGGCATTGCATCGGTATCTTTGAAACATATCATTATTCCAAAGATAGAAATTACCATCTGAAAAGCAAATCACGGCGCAAATAATGATTTCTTCAGCTGCACAATAAGAAACTGACCGGCAGCGGGGAGACGCAGGTAAAGGTCACCTGCCGGTGGAAATGGAAAATCCGGCAGTGAAGAACATCCTTCTGCTATCTGGATTGTAACACATCTGTGCTGTGACCGGGATGGAGAAGGAGTCACTCACATCAATCTCCCAGCCTGTATCGATGCCGACGTTGCACACCATGAATCGTCCCTCATCGGTATGCCAGCCGTTTCCGGCACCTATGAATACTGAGAAGTAGTCAAACGAAAAACGGCTCTCGATGTAAACATCACCACCTGATGAACCGGCCCCTCCCGCTTCATTCATTATGTAATTCGCATTGAGGCTTACGTGCTCCGACTCCCACCCTATTGATGCCTCTAATGAATGACTTCCGCTCTCCGTTGTGAAATCAGAAAATTGCTGGTCGGCCATCCAGTAATCCTGAAGGCCGATGATGAATCCGAACAGAAGATCTATCGACAGGTAGAGGTCAACTTCCCTGTAACCGTTAAAATCAAAAGTACTCCATATTCCTCCTGTGAACGGGCCTGCAGCACACTCAGCGTATGGCTGCAGATGTGGCCCCCTGCCCTGCATGTTGCCGCGCCAGATATAACTGGTGACAAAGTCAGTTCCAAGGCTCCATGACCAGGTGTTATCTCCCGATGAATCGATGGTTTTCCTCCCCGCCAGGGAGTCCGTGAATACCAGTATGTTCTCATTACCATCTGCCGTCTGCAAATCAATCTCCTGGCTGTACAACAGTGTCATCACAGGTGAAATCACCGGAAGCAAGAATGCAGCAACTATGATTCGAAGACGGAACACGAGGTAAAATTAGCGAAAAAGAGTCAGAATTTTCCGCCCAGCCTCAGGCTGATATTGCGTATAGGCTGTATGTCTCCGGGACGCCCCATGTATTCAGTATTGGTGATGTTCTTTACAGCTACTGACAGCTTCAGCGCCTCACTGAGTCTGTAGCCGACGCTGCCATCAACCAGGAAATATCCGCGGTTGTGCTCCTGCCAGTAATCGAAAAATCCAGGCAGGATATCCTCCCTGGTATACGGATTGAGAAATACGTCATCGATGTTCAGGATCTTCGACCTGGCATAGAAATCCACACCTGCCTCAAAATGTTCTGCAGCAGCCAGTAGACCTACCTTTGCCGTGTGCTTTCTGCGATACTTGAGCCACACTTCAGTGCTCCGCCCGGTATTGGCATTCAAGCCGACAGGGTGAATGAACGTATATCCACCGTTAACAGTGGCAGTCAGTTTCCCGAAAGGCCGGCTGATCAGCATTTCCAATTCAGTGCCGTATATTCTCGAATGCTCTACGTTTATTGCTTTGAATCCACGGCCAGAGGTTCCGCTTTCAGGATCCTGATGTACGCCGAAGATATATTCTATCATATCACTGCTCTGTGAGAGGAATACTGAAAGATCTCCTTCACCGCTTATCCTGCCTGCCATGAAACCCTGCATCACTCCGATTTCCGAACTCCAGCCCGATTCCGCCCTGACGAAGGGACTGGGAAAAATCCTGACAGACCCGAGAGTGGTCGAGGCATGCTTCTCAGCTATTGACGGGTAACGGTATCCCTGGCCGAACGACGCTCTCAGGAATGTATATTTCGTGGCCTGGAAGTTCAACCCTGTCCTGAATACGGGCACCAGTCTGTCCGGATCTCCGTCAAGAAAATTCTGTTCAACACGTACACCTCCCGTTATCTTCAGGCGGCTGACAGGATGAACCTCTGCCTGTGCGAAGCCAGCCAGGTTCAGGCCGTTGTGATCACCGAAGAAATCAGACTGGATGGTGCTCCATGTTTCTGAGAAGCCGGTCGTGAAACTTATAATATCAGAAAATTTATACCAGAACTGGTACTCACCGTACAATGATAAAGAGCCGGCATTGTTTGCGCTTCTTACAGGAAACCTGTTCTGAGACCCCTGAAGCCTCAGCCTTATATCATGTCTGACTTTTCCACGCTTTCCCAGAGTAACAAATGGATCTGCAGCAAAGTAGTACCCATGTAGCCTCGATACAGTTGCTGTATCCTGTTCAAGCCCGCCGTCAAAAGCGTTATCCCACAGGACAAAATCGGTCTTGTAAGTCTTGCCCCCGCTCAGGCTGATACCATATTTCAATCCTTCAAACCTGCTGCTGTGATGCTTCAGTCTTATACTTAACCTGCCCATGGTCTCGTCATTGAATTTCCTGTAACCCCTGTCAGAAGAGAAATTGACTCCGATACCCAGATCCGTGTTATTAATCTTTCGCAGGTGCGAAACAGAGGCACTGCCGAAAATTCTCGGTGTATCCCACCACTTCCAGGCTTCCCTTGCCGGGGCACCGAACAGCCCAATTTCAGTATAAAACTGTGTGACAGGCACATTGGAGGCATCAGCTGTCCTGAAATTAATGACTCCGTTAAGTGCTGACGAACCGTACAGGACAGAGGAGGCTCCCTTGATAATTTCAACCTGTGACAGATTTTCCAGGGGCAGAAAGTGCCACTTGATATTTCCCGCATCGGCTGACATCATAGGCAACCCGTCAATCAGCGCCAGCACCCTGCTTCCGACTCCGTAGCTGAAACCGCTGCCACCCCGTATAGACGCCTGCCCGTCAAGCACCTCAATACCCGGAGTTTTGGTGATCAGTTCCTGCGCATCGGTGATATGGCTCCTGAACAGGTGCTCCGGGCGTATCACATCCATTGATACAGTGAGGTCAGACCGCTTCTGTTCAATCCTGTCGGCACTGACCACGACCTGATCAAGAGACTGGGCTTCAGGTTCCAGTTTTATATCCAGAACGAGATTGGCTCCTGCAGTGATATCAAGTACCTCAGTCAGTGATTTGTAGCCAATGTATCTGAAGTCTATGGTCAGGACGCCTTCTGCAGCCGTAAATGTGAAATAGCCAGTATCATCTGTACTGGTGCCTGAGCTTTTTCCCCGGATGACATAGACACCTTCCAGGGGTTCGCCAGTCTGACTGTCGGTCACCCTGCCGCTGACGATGGCCTGACCCTCTGCCGCACCGGCTATAACCAGGAATAACACAAAAACCAACCATTTCCGGGAAGCAGTCATCTGGGCCTGAAGGTCATTCTGACATTAACGGGGGGTTCTGACGGGAACGTAAAAGTGACTTTCAGGGAAGTTGCCTTCAATTCCACAATGTGAGTGGTCAGGGGGAAGAACAGATCGGGAGAGGCAATGGCAAGGCTTGTCTCATTGTCGGCGAACATCCATGTTCCCGTATACTGGCCAAATGAGCCTGTCCCATCTTCCCTGAATGTGACATCCCCCTTGAATTTTTCAAGCATCTGGCCAGTTCCGCTGGCATCAACACCACCGGCAAGAAGACTGTCACTGGTCCACGGGTGCGCAGTCAGGAGTTTAAATCTCTCTGACTGTTCCTCCTTTCCGCAGGAGACTGCCATGATCAGCACGGCAGGCAAGAGAAGCAGCATGATCTTTTTCATCGGTTTTTTCCTTTACATTCTCCTTCAGTAAAACAACCGCCCTGGTGCATCGGTTCAATCCTGACGGTCAGACACAAAGATATGAAAGTAAGAAGAATATAAGGAAACAGAACTGCCGGCAGGAATAATCAAACAGATAAGCAAATGAATTAAGAGTTCCATTGTGCAATAATCTCTTGAGTGTTTTTGCGTTTCAAATAACATGGAATGAATTTCCATCAGGTTTCTTTTTACTAATTTTATTCATCCGATCAAAACACCTTAAAGAAAACAATATGAGCGAAAAGTATTCTGTCAGCCCCAGCGGCGAGAAATTTCCCCTTCCGAAAACGGAGGATTACAAAACTGAATTTGAGGCCATTAAAAAACGTGTCAGGCAGGAACGAGCCAAAGGCCGCGAAATAGTCGTGGTCATGGGCGTAGGATTCGTAGGGGCTGTTATGGCAGCCATAGTTGCTGATACAGTTGACAAAAAAGGGAAACCATCCAAGTTCGTTATAGGAATGCAGAGGCCAAGTGTACGCAGCTTCTGGAAAATACCCATGCTCAACCGTGGTGTCTCACCCGTGAAAGCCGAGGACCCTGAGGTCGATCCTATGATCGCACGATGCGTCATGGAGAAAAAGACCCTCATGGCCACATACACCTATGATGTGCTGAAGCTGGCTGACGTTGTGGTAGTTGACGTACAGTGCGACTATATTAAAGAGGAACTCGGCAACGTTCGTGCAGGAGAGACAGACATGGCAGCACTCGAGGCATCCCTGGCGGTAATCGCCGAACATATCCCCGCCGAAGCGCTGGTGCTGATAGAGACAACAGTTGCACCGGGCACCACCGAACAGGTGGCATATCCCATAATGAAGAAAGCCTTCAGCAAACGAGGAATCAAAACAGATCCGCTCCTGGCACACAGCTATGAAAGGGTCATGCCGGGCCGTAATTATGTAGCCAGCATCCGCGATTTCTGGCGGGTATGCAGCGGCATCAACGAGGAGGCAAAAAAGCGTGTCGTGAAATTCCTTACAGAGGTACTCAACACAGAAAAATTCCCGCTGACTGTTATGGACAGGCCCATCGAATCTGAGACAGCCAAAATAGTTGAAAACAGTTATCGCGCCACCATACTTGCATTCCTGGACGAATGGAGCCTCTTCGCAGAGCGAAACGGTGTAGACCTTGTCAAGGTGATCAAGGCTATAAAAATGAGACCCACACATAGCAATATGATCTTCCCGGGACCGGGGATAGGCGGATACTGCCTGCCTAAGGACGGCGGACTGGGTGTGTGGGCTTACAAGCACATACTCGGCTTTGAGGATGACATCTTCAGGATCACCCCGATGGCCATTGACATAAACGACACTCGCGGACTCCATGTGGGACAACTGACGCGCGATGCACTCCGCAACATGGGCAAGCCAATTGCAGCTGCCGACGTGCTGGTGCTCGGAGCCGCATACCGCGAGGATGTGGGAGACACCCGCTACAGCGGATCGGAGATAGTCATCCGTAAACTGGCGGAGATGGGCGCCGAGATACGCGTGCATGATCCGTATGTTGAACACTGGTGGGAGTTCGAGCAGCAGGACACCTACCCTGCTGAAGGCCAGAGCAAGGCACAGTTCTTCCGGAACCAGGAGAAACTGAAGGAGATACGCATTGAGCAGAATCTTAACAAAGCCCTCAAAGGGGCCGAAGCAGTCATCCTGGCAGTGCCTCATTCAGCATACCTAAGCCTTGATCCTGACAAGGTTGTAAAGACAATCGGTCAGCCGGCAGCAATAATAGACTGTTTCGGCATACTGTCTGATGACAAAATCCGCCGATACTTCCAGCTGGGTTGCGAGGTGAAGGGCCTCGGACGTGGACATATCCAGAGAATAAAGGAGGAGACTCGCAAGTCCTAGGGAACTTACAGATTCAATCCCAAATAAAGTACCAGACCAATGAAGAGGAAAACAGACGAACTGTATGATGAGTACCGCAACGGCAGCGTAAACCGGCGGGAATTCATGAGGAAGCTGGCGCTGTTGACCGGAGGAACCGCTGCAGCAGTGGTGATCCTGCCCGGCTGCAACGGAGCCACGGCCAGGGCGGCCGGCAAAAGCGCCCTGAAAGTTGTGGGTGGATTCATAACCTATCCGGGCGCCTCCGGCGACATGCGCGCCTGGATATCAATCCCGGAAGGAAAGGACAAATACCCCGGTGTGATCGTCATCCATGAGAACAGGGGTCTCGTGCCCCATATCTGTGACGTCAACAACAGGATGGCCATGGAAGGATTTGTGGCGCTTGCTCCCGACGCCCTCTCCCCTCTGGGCGGAACACCTGAGGACCAGGACAAGGGCCGCGAGATGATAGGCCAGCTTGACCGCGAAGAAACAATAAAAAACTTTGTGGCAGCCGTGAAATACCTGGAGACCCACCCCCGCACTTCAGGCAAGGTGGGTTGCACAGGCTTCTGCTGGGGCGGAGCCATGACCAACCAGGTGGCAGTGAACTCACCTGGCCTTGATGCAGCGGTCCCCTACTACGGATCAACTCCTGCACCGGAGGATGTCCCGAAGATAAAGGCAAAGGTGATGGCCCACTACGCAGGCGATGACGAACGCATCAATGCTGGCATACCTGCATTTGAAGAAGCGCTGAAAAAGGCAGGCATTGATTACCAGATCTTTATCTATGAGGGAACACAGCATGCCTTTAACAATGATACCGGGGAACGTTACAACAAGGAGGCCGCTGACCTGGCCTGGAAACGGACAACGGACTTCTTCAAAGAAACACTGCGGAGCTAACTTCTTACCTTCCAGAGCCTGGCTACCTCATTAATGAACGGCCGGCAGTGGTTAAAGAAGTTTTTGTATCCCTCACACAGGTAATTCAGCCCCGGGTCTCCATCAGGGGTTTTGATAAACCTGTTGCGAGGGCATTCTCCATTACACATATCAAGGACCTCACAGTCAAGACAATAGCGAGGCAGTGCCGCTTTCTTGGCTTGACCGAAAGCTCTCTGAAGGGGATCATCAAGAAGACTTTCCAGTGTCCGGTTCATGATATTGCCTGAACGGTGATCCTCATCAACAAAGTGATCACAGGAGTAGAAATCGCCATTCATCTCCACCACCGGAACCGCCCCGCAGACCGGCTTGAATATGCATAGCGTGTGATCCTGTCCGAAAGCGGTGCGCAGTGCTTCCTCAAAGACCTGGACCTTTATCTTCCCTATATCATTTGATATCCATTCATCGAAGACCTCAGAAAGAAATCTACCGAAGCCAGCTGCACTGACACTTCTTTCAGTCACCTCCGGCGAGCTCAGGTTCTTTCGTTCCACCAGAGGAAGAAAAGTAATAAACTCGACCCCCAGGTCCCTGAAAAACCTGTATACTTCAAGCGGAGCGTTCACGCTGCAGCTATTAACAACACATAGCACCTCGTGCGGCACATCATGTATCCGGAGGATTTCCAGTCCCCTCATTACTTCGGCAAATGTACCGCTGCCGTCAGCCCTCAGCCTGTTGTTGTTATGGAACCGCCCGGGACCGTCAAGGCTGACACCCACATAAAAACCCTCCTCTCTCAGAAACCTTCCCCATGCATCATCTATCAGTGTTGCATTGGTCTGTATGCCGTTAAGTATTATGCAGTCCCGCGGAGCATACCTCTTTTCAATTGCAACAGCGCGCCTGTAGAAGTCAATGCCCGCCAGCGCCGGCTCACCTCCATGCCATGAAAAAAACACCTCCCGGCCGCCAGACGCATGAATTTGTTGCTGTATATATGCTTCAAGTACTTCATCACTCATCCTTTGCCCGCCGCATGTTCCCTCCTGGTGACCGTGACCGATGTAGTAGCAGTATCTGCACCTGAGGTTGCACCTTCCGCTAACCGGCTTGACAAAAACCTGGAACTCGCGGATCTTATTACTCACGACAGAACTCCCCATCGCTTCATTATCCGTTTCGATATCTGTCATCAAGGTAATCTTCCAGGCTTTTCGGACCGGCTTTCATCATCACCGATTGCTTCTTCCCGGCCAGGAAGTTTCTTAGGTTGTCAGGAATCTCCACGGTTTGCCCGGTGAGCGGTTCCACGATGTCCCTGAATTTCGCAGGATGGGCTGTAGCCACGAAGATACCTGCTGACCCGGGATGATGCTCCAGGTAAGCATCAAGGCCAAGGCTTGCGACCGCACCGTGTGGATCAAGCAGGTATCCTGTGCGATGATACTCCTTACCTATATGCTCCCTGATCCGGTCATCATCAAACCAGTAACCTGACACCGACGTGGAGATTGCTCCATAATCGTCATTAAATACCCTCCTGAACCTGTCGAAATTGCCGGGATTACCTACATCCATAGCGTTGGCAATGGTGGCAACCGAAACTGACGGAGTATAATGACCCGTCTCAAGATACTCAGGCACCACCCTGTTGATATTGGTGGCAGCCACCAGGCATTCTATGCTGAGGCCTGACCTCCGGGCCATGGCAGCTGCCGTTATGTTGCCAAAATTCCCGCTTGGGACAGACACCACCGCGCCATTGTCTGAATGGCTTATGGCATAATAGTAATAGAAGCTCTGAGGTATCAGCCTGGCTATATTGATCGAATTTGCTGATGTGAGTTTCACTACCGTTCTCCTGGCAGAACCGGCAAGAGCGCTTTTAACCATCGCCTGGCAATCATCAAAAGAACCCTCCACCTCAATAGCGGTTATGTTCCGGCCGAGTGTGGTAAGCTGGTTCTCCTGCAGGCGGCTCACCTTACCAGAGGGATAGAGAATAATGACGTCAACCCCGTCTACTCCGAGGAAGCTTGATGCTATAGCTCCCCCCGTGTCGCCCGAGGTGGCTACGAGCACCACCCTTCGCCTGTCATCATGTGAGGAGAAATACCTGAAGCAACCGGCCATGAACCTCGCCCCGAAATCCTTGAAGGCAGCCGTAGGGCCATGAAACAGTTCCAGAACGTGCTTTCGTTCATCAACCTGCCTGATGATAACAGGGAAGTCAAAGGCTTCCTCGCATATCTGCCGCATCACTTCCCGAGGTATATCTTCGCCCGCATAAAGTGATCCAACCTCCATACCGATCTCAGGCAGAGTCATCTGTGGCAACCGTTTGAAGAAACCCTCATCCGGGCGGGGTATACATTCAGGCATGAACAAGCCCATATCAGGGGAGATGCCTCTTTCAACCGCATCCCTGAAGCCTGTGATTACCCGCGGGTCTTTCAGATTATAATATTTCATGCCTCTCCGAGTTGCCCGATTAACAAACCTGCGCCCCCCTCCTGCTTACCGGTGACATGTAGGCATCAAATCCAATCCCCGGCAACTTCATTGCTTCTGACATACCCTTCATCACCGCTGCCGCGGTATCACCGCCCCTGCATAATGCAAATACAGAAGGTCCCGATCCGGAGATACCGGCTCCGAGTGCTCCGTATTCCAGGGCCGACTGCTTCAGTTGGTCAAAACCCTTAATCAGTACGGATCGTTTGGGTTCAGCAACAAAATCTGTCAGTGAGCGCCCTATCAGATCATAATCTTCCCTGTAGAGTCCGGCCACCAGCCCTGCAAGGTTGCCCCACTGCTTCACTGCCGTGGCGAGAGGCACATGTCTGTCTAGCAATCCTCTTGCAACTGAGGTTTTTATCTCTGTCTCCGGGTGGATAACCACACAGCATAGCTCTGACGGGACATGGAGTCTGACTATATCGAGCGGGTCATAACTGCGTACCAGTGTGATACCACCCAGTAATGCCGGGGCTACATTGTCGGCATGCGCCGAACCGGAAGCGAGCCTTTCACCCTCCATTGCGAGCATGACCATTTCAACAGGGGTGAATATCTCTCCCAGCAAAAGATTTGCACCGAAGGCTGCCGCTGCAGCGCTGGCGCCGCTTGATCCGATCCCGCTGCCCGGCCTGATCCCCTTTTCAATGCTGACCCTGAAACCGGCATGCCTGCCGGCCATGACAATGGCTGCCTTAAGTACAGCACCGACGACATTCTCTTCAGGATCCCTGCTGAGTGTGCTGCAACCCCTGATATCATCAATGACAACCGTAGGGGAGTCAGTCAGTTCAAGATCAACTATATCAAACGGCTCATCCAGGGCCAGCCCTATCACATCAAACCCGCAACTGAGATTTGATACCGTTGCAGGCGCTTTTACCCTGATCCTCTTTCCTGGCATGTTAACTGTTGACTATTGATAGTATATCTGCAAATATACCTGCTGCCGTGACATCTGCACCCGCACCTGCACCTTTTATTATTAGCGGCCGGATTGAATACCTCTCTGAATACACTGACACAATGTTGTCATTCCCCTCCAGATAGTAAAACGGATGGTCTGCACTGATCTTCACCGGCCTGACGGAAGCCCTTCCTGACTCATAACCAGCAATGATCCTTATTCTCTCCTTCCTGAGAGAAAGATCCTCCCTCTGTCGTTCAAAAAAATCGTCAAACTCCCTCATCTGCAGGAAAAACTTCTCAGCATCATATTTCTCCGGAACGGGTCCGGGCAGGTAATCTTCAAACGCTATCTCAGAAGCCTCAAGACGGAAACCTGACTCACGTAGAATAATCAGCAGTTTCCTGGCTATATCCATTCCCCTGAGGTCGGTCAGCGGATCAGGTTCAGTATATCCGTTTTTAACCGCCTGCAAAACCGCTTCACTGAATCTCATTCCATTGGAGTAACAGTTGAAAATGTAGTTAAGGCTGCCTGAGAGGACTGCATCAATCCTTAGAATTTTATCTCCGGTTTTTACCATGTTCTGAATGGTGTGAATTACAGGCAGCCCGGCACCGACATTGCTCCCGAACCCGAATTGCACTCTTTTCCTTACAGCGGTGCGCTTCAGCCTGCTGTAGTTCTCAAATGATGAGGAGGCAGCCAGCTTGTTCGAGGTAACAATGGAGATGCTCTTCTCAAGAATCATTTCATAAAGTGCACTGACGTCGACGCTCGATGTGTTGTCAATAAAGATAGTGTTGGGAAGATTGAGTGAAAACATCTGACCTGTAAAGCTCTCAAGGTTGCTCTTCTGGTCACTGGCCATCATAACCAACTTCCAGTCGGGACCCGTGATCCCTTCCTCCCTGATAATCATCTTCCTCGTATTGGCCAGGCCGACTATCCTGAATTCGGTCTGATATTCTTCTGCAAACCAGGCTGAGCGGTCCATAACCTGTTTTACCAGGGCAGAACCAACATTTCCTGTTCCGACCACGAAGATATTGATCACCCTTTTCACTGAGCGGAAGAACTCCTGGTGGATTGCGTTTACAGCCTTGGGGGCATCCGTTTCCTTTACCACGACGGAGATATTCAGTTCAGAAGAACCCTGCGCTATGGCATGAATATTTATCCCGTTCCTTCCCAGTGCTGCAAAAGCCTGCCCGCTTACCCCCACAGAGCGTTTCATTCCCTCTCCTACCAGTGCAACTATTGCGAAGCCATCCTCACGCAGGGAAGGCTTCACCCTCCCGGCTTCAATCTCTGATTCAAACCTGGCATCAATAGCTTCACAGGCTCTCTCCCCGTCTTTCTGATCTATTCCAATACAAATTGACTGCTCTGAGGAGGCCTGGGTGATGAGAATTATGTTGATGTTGCTTTTTGCCAGGGCGGCAAAGAGTCTCGCTGCAATACCCACCACTCCTGCCATGCCGCTGCCGGTAAGAGAAACAAGGCAGACAGAACCAACCGAGGTGACAGCCTTTACCACACTGCCATTTGGTGTTGGCACTGAAGAGATACGAGTTCCATCCTCTGAAGGTGAAAAGGTATTCCTTATTGTGACCGGGATATTTCTTTTCATCACTGGTTCAATAGTGGGTGGATAAATTACCCTGGCGCCAAAATGACTTATTTCCAGCGCCTCGGCATAGGTCAGTCCGGCAATGGGACAGGCATCCGGAGCAATTGCCGGATTAGCTGTGTAAATTCCGCTTACATCTGTCCATATCTCAAGCAACTCCGCCCCGACAGCAGCCGCAATTATAGCAGCTGTATGGTCTGATCCTCCCCTTCCAAGCGTGGAAGGATAACCTTTTACGGAGGTGGATATGAATCCTGAGGTGATAATGATTTTATTGGTACGAGGCAGCCTCTTTCTTATAGCTTCTTCGGTCACCTCTTGATCAACCCACTCTGTGCCATTGAAAGGCCTGGTAAAAATCATCTCCCTGGCATCAACACGCCTCACATTGGCGCCATACTCCTCCAGGGCCAGCTCAACAAGGTCAAGCGACATCAGCTCACCAAAACTTAAGACCAGGTCTGTTGACCTGCATGTTACCTCACCCAGCCTGAAAACACCCTCCAGTATGCTGTGCAGCAGGGCAAGATGAGCGGCCATCTTACGGGTAAAGTCATTATAACGATCCGGATCCAGAAGATTTGATGCAACATCCAGGTGGCGCTGTTCAATTTCCTCAATAGCGGAATGATAATCCCTGTTCCCATCCGAAGCAAGCTGAATAGCCATTGTCAGCCTGTCAGTCACTCCTGATAACGCCGAGAAAACAGCTGCAACCTGATCGTCCTGGCTCAGCAGAATCCCGGCCATCGCACGTATCGCTCCGGCACTTCCCACAGAGGTACCTCCAAATTTCAAGACTTTCATAAAAAAGTTCAGATTAAGTAATAAATAAGGATTTTTCTCTCCGGCTCAGCCGGACTTGCGGACTGTAGTCCGCCATGGGATCATATGATGATAACCACTCCCTTGCCGGGAGTGGTCATGGTGGTTGTAGTGACAGCGATCATCGCAGTCCTTTTGTTGTCGGACACAATGTATCTGTTCATGACTTCTGTTGATAGAACTACAACCATTTTTAAAGCAGTAAAGATGCAAAGATATAATTTATTTACCATATATCCCGATTCGATAAATATATCTAATTTATAGTTTTTATTACCTCACACCTTGTTGTCGGTTTCCCGGGGGCTTCCTGCCGGTCTGAACCGGCACAATACTTTAACGGGTTGGCGGAACGTTCTTTTACAGCACAATTATGCTAATTTTGGCTCCTGTGAGGGGATGCATTATCAAATATATCATTGTACAGGCACTGTTGCTCCTGATTCTCTCGGTGAAGATTACAGGGCAGGTACTGACTGACAGCAATCTGCCCATAGTCATCATCATAACTGATGGCGGTGTGACCATCCCGAACGAACCAAAGGTCAAGGCTACGATGAAGATCATTGACCGCGGACCGGGACAGCGCAATTACGTGGCCGATCAGGATAATCCTCTCTATCTTAACTATAACGGCAGGATAGGTATTGAGATAAGAGGTTCGTCTTCACAAGAATCACCCAAGAAGAATTACGGTTTCACAACCCGCATGGCGGATGATGCAACCAACAATAATGTAAGCCTGCTCGGCATGCCCGAGGAAAATGACTGGATTCTTGGCGGAATGGTGTTTGACACTGCCTTCATCCGCGATTACTTCTGTCATAACCTGTATGGGAAAATGGGCAACTATACCTCCAGGGCTGTATATTGTGAGGTTATAATCAATAACAACTACATGGGGCTCTATATGCTCCAGGAGAAGCTCAAGGCGGATGACAACAGAATTGATGTTCTGAAAATCGGAAAGAATGACAACGCTCTGCCGGAGCTGTCAGGCGGATACATTTCCAAGGCTGACAAGAGAACAGGTGATGATCCGCTTGCCTGGATGATGTATTCATTTCAGAATTCCCCGGTGGAATATGTCCATGATCTGCCCAAACCTGAAGACGCCACCGCTGCACAGACTTCATATATCAGCAATCTATTCTTCAGGCTGGAATCAGCCGCAAGCAACAACGATGTCTCCGTGGTAAACGGATATCCAACCCTGATAGACATCCCATCCTTCATTGACTTCATGATTGTAAATGAGTTTGCCTCCAATCCTGACGCTTACCAGTACAGCACATATTTCCACAAGGACCGGGGCGGGAAGCTTCGCGCTGGGCCTGTCTGGGACCTTGACCTCTCCTTCGGCAATGACCTGTTCCAATGGAGTTACGACAGAAGCAAAACAGATCTGTGGTATTTTCAAGACTATTTCTACAATAATGGTTCCCGCTTCTGGCGTGATCTGTTCTATAACAGCCAGTTCAGGTGTTACCTCTCAAAAAGATGGAATGAGATGCTTGAGCCGGGGATGCCACTGAACAGAACTGAGAGGGAGACTTTTTTAGATGAGACCGTGGTACTGATATCAGAAGCCGTTGCACGTGACTGTCAGCGATGGAACAAGCAGGCAAGGCATACCGAAAGAATTGCAGCCATAAAATCATTCATGCAGGCCCGTGAAGAATGGATAACTGCCGGACTCGGAAGCTACAGCGCATGCAGCAATGTTTCAGTTCCCCTGCTGACCATATCGAAGATAATGTATCATCCACAGACTTCGACGCAGTTTCCTGACGGTGATGACCTGGAGTTCATCGAGATACGAAACACAGGGACCATCACCGTGAATCTCAGCGGAATATATTTCATGGGTACGGGACTGGTCTATCAGTTTCCCGGGAACACCACCCTCGGCCCCGGTAAGTGCGTGATACTGGCATCCAATGCCACCATCTTCCAGGCGAACTACGGCTTCTCCCCCTTCGGGCAGTTTACCAGGCATCTCTCCAACAGCGGTGAGGCTCTTATTCTCGCTGATGCCTTCGGGAATGTGATCGATATGGTAGAGTATTCGGACGGGACTCCCTGGCCTGGTGCAGACGGCAACGGTGCCTATCTCCGGCTCAAAGATACTGCCCTTGACAACCGCCTGGCAGAAAACTGGGAAGCTTCATATGATGTGATCACCTCTGCTGAAGAACCGGTGGCAGACCTCGCTCTGAACCTCTATCCCAATCCGGTTGGTGATATGCTCACAGTCAGGGCAGAAACAGAGATAAGCAGTGTATGCGTGTACAGCCTGAACGGAACGATAATGCTGATGCAGGAAGCCAGCACCCGGGAGACCATGGTTGACATGAGCGCTATGTCACCCGGGGTTTATATCATAAGGATTTTCACCCGCGAGGGCAGTTTCCCGCGGATGGTGGTAAAGGAATAACAATCTACCAGGTCCATGTGCCCGCTGCACCGCCGTCAAGGCTCAACGGAAGGGCATTACCCCTGAACTTTACGTTAAAGTTTCTTTTATCGGGTGTGGTATTAACAACGATAAGCACCTTCTTTCCTTCCGGGGTAATGAAGGCAACATTTGGCAGGTTCCCGGGGGTGTTGGTCGCTACCCTTACCGATCCCGGCCTTACATGCTTTGCTGCGTGGGCAAGGATATAATATGCCGGATTCCTGGTGACACTATTCCCGCTGAGGGTCACAGTACCGAGGCACCTGTCACAACCTCCCTCTGTATGCGGGTCATAAGATGGGTCGGATGCCAGGTTCCATTCTATTACATTTCTGCACCAGTTGCGGGTAGCTCCGATAATGAGGTTTTCAACATGCCACTTAAGATCTTCTGCAAGGTTTCCAGGGCCGCCTACCCACTGCTCGGTAAAGTAAAGGTTCTTCGACGGGAAAGCATCATGAACTGCAGTGAGGGCGTCAATTGAACCCCCGTAAAGGTGAAAGGCCGAGCCGTCAATATACTGCCGGGCCCCGGCATCATTCATAACAGTAAGGGGATAGTCCGTCCGGTCAGCATTATGATCATAAATGATGATTTTGGTCGTGATACCTGCAGCGGCGAAGGCGGGTCCCAGGTTCTGCCTTATGAAGAGAGCCTGGTCTTCAGCAGTCATGACCATACTTGGATTATTTCCTCCATGCAGGGGCTCATTCTGGACAGTGATGGCATCAATGGTGATTCCCTCTTCCTTCATAGCCTGGATGTACTTCACAAAATACTTTGCGTAGGCATCGAACCATTCATGCTTCAGACTTCCCCCTACCGAGGCATTATTGGTCTTCATCCACAGCGGCGCGGTCCATGGTGAACCCATAATCTTCAGTGAGGGATTTATAGCCAGAATCTCCTTAAGCACAGGTATCAGATCCGATTTTTCCGGTTCAATGCTGAACCGCTCCATCTGGGGATCTGTCTCGCCAGCAGGCAGGTCACAGTACGTAAACACCCTGTCGCTGAGGTCAGAGGCGCCGATAGTTATTCTGAGGTAACTGATACCTATGCCGTTTCCTTCATTACTGAAAAGCTCCCGCAACAGAACCGTGCGTTCGGCCAGCAGCATTTTATTGAGAAGGATGGCGCTGCCTCCGGTGAGGCAGTTTCCAAAGCCGTCTATTTCCTGAAAACGCTGTGTTGTGTCAATAACGATTGTTGGATCAGTATTGGCAGTGGCAATGAACTCAAGTTCCCCGGCATGTTTCGTGAACAGAACACCCTTCTGCGGCGAAGTTATCCACCCCTCCGCCATAATCCCGGTTCCGTCATCCTTACCCGGATTGTTTTCAGGTGGCCTGTTGCAACTGACCAGCAGGATCATGATAATCAGTGTAAAGAGCCTGTGCATTTCACTATTTCTTTTGGTAGATCCTGACGTAATCAATAACCATCGACCGGGGGAAGACAGAGTCATCAACACCCTGTGCGCCTCCCCAGTTGCCACCCACTGCCACATTGAGCAACAGATGGAACCGCCTGTCAAACGGCCATGTCTTATAGCCGGTGCCTTCATTGGTGAATGTGAAGTAGAGCAGGTCGTCTACATAAAACCTGATCTCACTCACCTCCCATTCTATTGCATATACGTGGAAGTCACTGTAACAGGACTGAACAATGGTATTTGCTCCCCTCTGTGTGCCTATCGAGTGATTATAGGCCTCCGTGTGAACCGTTCCGACGATCTTGTAAGGATCATAACCGACATTCTCCATAATATCGATTTCGCCGCTGGCCGGCCAGCCGCCATATGACCAGTCAGTGGGCAGCATCCAGATTGCAGGCCACAAACCCCTTCCGTCAGGCAGCTTTGCCTTCACCTCTACCCTGCCGTAGAGCCAGTCACCCTTCTGCCGGGTGACCAGCCTGGCAGAGGTATATTTAAAGCCTTCATAATCTTCCCGATATGCCGTTATAGTCAGGAAACCATCCTTCACCTCGGCATTCTTCAGGCGTGATGCGGTATAGTACTGTAATTCATTGTTTCCCCAGCCTGTGGCATTACCTTCAGTATCATACCCCCATTTTGTCAGATCCGGCAACCCGTTGTAATCGAACTCATCGCTCCACACCAGGACCTTGTCACCGGTGTTTGGATTATCAGGATACTCTTCAGGTTTGTTGTTCGTGTTGCATCCGGGAGCCAGAAATGCAAGCGCCAGGATAATAACTCCAATTTGTATCATTTTTATTGACTTTTTTCTACTCCAGAATAAAATCAGCGTGGAGGCCCTCATCTGAGTTGGGACCAATCCATACGTCAAACTTTCCCTGCTCGGTTACTGTCTCCTTACCATTGAAGAAAGCAAGATCATCTGCGGTAAGGGTAAACTCTACCTGGGCGGTTTCACCACTGTTGATGCGGAGTCGTTTGTATCCCTTCAGCTCCTTTATCGGGCGTGTGATGCTTCCCACCCTGTCACGTATATAAAATTGCACTATCTCATCTGCATCCATGCTGCCGGAATTGGTAACCTTCGCACTGACAGTAAGTGTTCCGGACATCTTCATAACCTGCGAGGAGAGTTTGAGATCGCTGTAGTAAAACGTTGTATAACTGAGTCCGAATCCGAACGGCAGCAATGGGGTAAAACCGTAGTCCAAATGGAATGACCTGTATCCGAGCGAACTCTGCGGATTGACAACCGGAATGGAGTCAAACGGAGTCCAGGCCTGATCATTTGCAGGTCTGCCCGTGTTGTTCCTGTAATAATAGAACGGAATCTGTCCTGCCCCCTTGACAAAGGTAACAGGAAGTTTGCCTGAAGGAGACTCTTTACCGAAGAGCAGGTCAGCTATAGCCGGACCTGCCATGGTGCCTGCATGCCAGGCATAAAGCACGGCATCGGAAAGCTCAAGTTCCCTTCCTATGGCCAATGGCCTTCCGGCCATGATTACCAGTATGACAGGCTTGCCTGTTGCCGCCAGGGCTTCAAGCAGCTCAGTCTGAGCCCCCGGCATATCTATCTCACCCCTTGACTGACCTTCACCTGAGAGTATCCACTCCTCGCCACCAAAGAAGAGCACCGCATCTGACCTGCGTGCAGCAGCCACTGCAGCGCCAAAGTTTGCTTTGCTTTTATCACGGCTGTATGCCAGCGCCTGTACATAATTGACTTTTTTGTCACCCAAAAGATCCCTGATGGCTTTCAATGGTGTCACGGAATTCTCCGCCCTGCCGTCAAAACACCAGGTGCCAAGCTGGTCACGGGGGGCGTCAGCAAGGGGACCAATGACAGCCAATGATGAGATTTTGTCAGCAGCAAGAGGTAATGCGTTGTTTTCATTCCTGAGCAGAACGGCGCTCTGGCGTGCCACAGTGCGGGCATGCTCAAGGAATGATTGATCGAGTATCTTCTTACCTGCCTCCGGATTGGTATATGGATTATCAAACAGACCCAGCCTGTATTTCACCCTGAGGATGTCCCTGACGGCATTGTCAATCTGCCCCATGGTTATCTTCTTTTCATCGAGAAGGGCCTTTATGTTGGCATAGTATGAAGTTGTAGCCATTTCCATTTCAACACCTGCATTTATTGCTATCTCCGCCGCCTGTTTTTCATCTTCTGCAAAACCGTGGTTGATCATTTCAGTTACTGATGCCCAGTCACTTACAACAAAACCGTCAAAGCCCCACTCCTCCCTCAGTATCTTCTTCAGGGTAAACTGGTTGCCGGTTGTCGGGACGCCATTCAGATCATTGAAGGCCGACATGAAGGTCTGTGCTCCGGCTTCCTTCGCAGCGTGGAAAGGTTTCAGTACAACGTTCCGGAGAAGGGGCTCGGGAATATAGGTGGTATTGTAATCACGCCCAGCCTCCGAGAAACCGTAACCTACATAATGCTTCGCGCATGCTGCCAGGGCTGTAGGGTCAGTGAGACTGTCACCCTGTATTCCTTTTACCATAGCTGTTGCAAAGGTCGAAGCCAGAAAGGGATCCTCGCCGCATCCCTCTGCAATCCTTCCCCAGCGGGGATCCCAGGTAATGTCAATCATCGGCGCAAAGGTCCACCGTATCCCGTCGGATGATGCTTCTATCGCAGAGATACGGAATGCCTGCCTGACAGCCTCAGGGTTCCATGATGCCGCCATCCCGAGTGGGATAGGAAATATTGTGCGGTAACCATGAATTACATCTCTTCCGATGATCAGCGGAATTCCGAGCCTGCTCTCCTCGACAGCTATCCGCTGTAGTTCATTAACCTGGTCAGTACCAAGGAAGTTCAGCAGCGAACCGCATCGTCCTTCCCTTACAGCCTGGTTCAATTGTTCAGGATCCATGAAATAGCCAAGGTCGAGCTGCGACATCTGCCCTATCTTTTCGTCCAGGGTCATCTGCGCAACCAGTCGGTCAGCCTTTGCTTCGGCACTGTCAGCAACATTCTTCCCCTTGTCACATGAGCTGATAATCAGCGCAAACAGTCCAGCTGACAGAGCCAGCGATAGTCTCGTGAGTTTCATCTCTGTTTTCTAAATGGTTTTAAAAATATGAAAAACATTGCCTGCCCCTCATCCGGGCAGGCAATGATAAGAAAAAACAACTACTTATGGATACCCTCCACATGCGGACCTGACAGCTCATCAAAGTAGAAGCTGTGTGTACCGGTGGCAACTGTTGAGTTGCACATCAGCCGCAATGTGTTGTAAAAATCATGATTGAACCTGTCGTCAGCAACCACGTCCGGGGCATACATATCACCAGTCCAGTTAAATCCTCCGGGAACACCGTTGAAGTCAAACACAGCAACTTCCCATGAATCATCATTCTGGATTTTATACGTTTTCTCCGTTCCGGTCTTCCAGGGTTCTGCAGGATCAGAATTTTCAAGCTTGAGCAGGATCACATCACCAGCCTTGCCGCGCACCATTACTTTGAACACCTGCTGCAGCCTCAGGTCAAACCTGAAGCCTGCCGGCAGCCTGATATATGCATTGGCATACTGATTGTCGGTTCTTGAGTAGAGAGCAACCTTTGCAGACTTGTTGGGATACTCCTTTTCAGGATTGTCGACTGTGGTCAGGGTGCAGTTTTCAGCAAGAAGCGGGAAGACCTGCACCTCGCTGAGATCATTGTACACAATCATCATGTCAAGGAGGAATGGCACGTAAGCTGAGTTATTGTTGGCCAGGACAATCTGTTTTGTTCCGGTAAGATCCCCAAGGCTGGAACTCAGCTTTGCCGTAACGGTGAAAGTTCCCTTGCGCATGTAAACATGCTTCACAACCTCATCCTTGCCTCCGGTGACCTCGACGCTTCCATCGCCAAAATTCCAGGTAATACCGGTTACACTCTGCCCATCAGGAATTGAGTAACCTGTAACGGAGCACGAAACCTCATTGTCAATACCTTCGGTAACATTTACGGTATAGGTGATTGTCGGTCTGACATAACCCTTGGGTATCAGGAAATAGTGCCATTTAGTCCAGTTTTCATATGAGCTTTCACAAGTAAGTTCAAGCAGGTTCTCTTCTATCTTGAGGATTTTGTACTTATTATCCTTTGCGCCAACATCAAGACCGGGGAAAATAGGTGTTTCACTGTTTATCACGATGTAGTCGGCACCTCCCTGCTCAATAATAGTCCAGGTACCTGTTACGGGTGTGGCATAATCGACGTCATAGTCATCCTTGTTCAGTCTCGGATTGAGATAGACAGTAGCAAGTTTAGGATCGTCCTTTGTATAGCCTTTGACATAACTGACACCTTTGTTGTCATAGCTGACCACAAAATCAGTGAGGATAAATGTCAGTTCATCGTCATATGCTCCTGTTCCGCTCTTGATATCAGGATCAGCTGACCACCAGTCAAGGCCGATTCCGGTCGCCAGGGTGACATCACCGACACCGAAATGTCCTTTTGTATCTTTATCAACCACCCATGTTTTGCCATCAGCATCGTTAACACCGCCTGTAAGGTTGACATAAACCGGATCTGTAAAAATAGAGAAGTCAGTCTCGGTCTGGGTAAAACTTTTGGTTTTGGTAGCAACCCCACCTCTGGTAACCAGTGTCAGTTTTACCGTGTAGTCACCCGGCATGGGGTACCTGGAGATGACGGACTCCCCGGAACCCTTTGTGCCGTTTCCAAAGTCCCATGAAGCAATGCCGGTAACGGAGGAGGTATTGGTTATGACGAAATTAAAATCGTCACTGCCAGGTGTTATGGTAAAGTCAAGCTGGTCAGAGGTGGGAGCAGCACCGATATCCGGTTTGTCCGCCATCTGAGGCTCACAGGATACAAGGGCAAGAATCATTGCCAGAGCTCCTGTTAATCTGATAATATATTTGTTTCCCATTACTTTAATGTTTTGATTGTTCATCGTCTACTGGTAAGCAGGTACCATCTGCTTCAGAACGCCTGCATTCATATTCCTGATCTCGCCTGCAGGTATCGGAAACATTCCCCATGAATCCGGGTCAAATGTCCTGACTACGAACTCTTCAGGATTAGGCACACCGGCCGGGAAATGGAAACTGCCGTTAATCTCGGTAGCAGCATAGTCAAGTCCCCTGCGCAGCAGATCCCATTTTCTCAGGCCTTCTCCTGCAAACTCCACACGCCTCTCATGGTAGATGTCATCGAGGGTAATTGCTGTCTTTGCAGCAGCCTCCCCGAGAGACCTGGTTCTTACCCGGTTAAGGTAATCCCTGGCTTTGCCCGGATCATCCGTCAGCCATAGTTCAGCAGCCGTAAGAAGAACTTCAGCATACCTCATGTCTATGAAGTTGCGGGGGAAGTTATGTTGGGGATCACCACCCTGGAAGATGTATTTGGATGAGGCCATATACTTCTTATTAAACATACCGGTATTCATGAACCCTTTGGTATAGCTGGTAAGGTTTGCATCAGCATCATAGATTGTCACATACTTCCTCGGGTCACCTGCTTCGAAAGCATCTGCGAGATCCCATGTAGGAACTGCCAGTGACCATCCCGGGAAGGCATTCTCATCACCGACGGGGTTACGCGGACCGAGCCAGAGACTGGCGAAGTTACCGTTGATATTCCATCCGCCCCAGTCCCCTGATTTGGCTTTCTCTGAATACTGTATCTCCAGTATAGATTCTTCATTGTTCTGGTTTTCCCAGTCAAAGATATCGGCATAGTCAGGAAGCAGTATGTAGCGCTGACCGGTGATTATCTCCTCAAGGGCATTGCGGACAAATGTCTTGTTGATTGTTGTAGTCCCGTCGGACCATTGTTCCGCTGTCAGACCCATACCGCTTATAGCACTCATTCCTGTATGATACAGGTAGACTCGCGCCATGAGCAGCTGTACGGCAGCCTTGGAAATGCGGCCGGTCTCATTGGCGGGGATATCCGTTGGCAAAATGGCAAGTGCATCAAGAAGGTCACCTGCCATGAATGTGAATATCTCATCCGGTGAGCTTTGCGGAATACTCTTGTAATCTTCAACATTCGGAAGAACCTCGGTAATTAGCGGAACAAATCCGTAATGACGAACGAGATCCCAATAGAAAGTTGCCCTGAGGAACTTAACTTCTCCCTCAAACCTTTCCTTCAGTCCTTCGGTCTTCCAATCCACTCCCTCCTGCTTCTGCAGGTAAAGGTTAGCCCTGTAGATACCTGAATAGCAGCGATTCCAGAGGTCAGATGATGAATTGTTCTCCGGTGTCATGCTGAACATCTCCATCTCATGCCACTGCGACATGTCATTGATATTTGCAGCACCACAGAATGCATCATCTGACCAGATATCAGCCATTAGCGGGATGAACACCCAGTTCTGAACTGCATATGCATCATAAACGGCGGTCATGGCAAGAAATGCCTCCGTCTCATTCTTGTAGTAGTTGGCCTCTGTCTGGCCTGTCTTTGGCTCAAGCTCCAGGAAATCCTTTGAACAGGCACTAATGCCCATGAGCAGAGCCAGAAACAATGAGCTGTATATTATTGATTTTTTCATAATTCAGTTATTTAGCCCGTTAGAATGTAACATTTATACCGGTCATCAGAGTCCTTGGCTGCGGGTAAATACCATGATCGATTCCATTGCCGAATACACCACCGCCAATTTCCGGATCATATCCAAGATATTTTGTGAATGTCATGAGATTCTCAGCCGCGACATAGATTCTGAGCCGGTTGATGCTCAGGAATTTTGTTGCAGCAGATGGAAGAGAATAACCGAGCGAGATGTTTCTTAGCCTTACAAAACTTCCGTCATGGATGTAGAAATCGCTCACTGTCTGCATATTCTTGTTTGCGTCGACATTGCTGATCCTTGGGTAATAGTTTGAAGTACCCTCGCCTGTCCAGCGGTCAAGCCAGTCAGCCCTGTAGTTAGCACTGTTCATGTCCCATCTCCTGGTAGCATCATATATCTCCTGGCCCAGCGCAGCGTATATGAACATGTTAAGGTCAAATCCGTACATTTCTGCAGTAAAGTTGAAACCTCCAGTAAAATCGGGATAGGGTGATCCGATTGTCACACGGTCTGCATCTCCGTCAATGGAGCCGTTGCCGTCGGAGTCCACGAAACGGATGTCGCCAGGTTTTGCCGAAGGCTGAATCAGTCCGCCGTCCGAGTTTACGTAAGCATCTATCTCCCCCTGGTTCTGGAATATTCCATTGGTTTTAAGACCGTAGAAAACACCCATCGGTGTACCAACCTCAGCGTATAGGACTCCGCTCTGGCCAAATCCTCCATCACCACCCTGCAATCTCTTTTCGGTATTGCGGATATCAAGCACTTCGTTTTTGTTGAAGGCTCCGTTTACTGATGCACTGAGATAAAGTTTCCCGAAATTCCTGCGATATGATACTTCAGCTTCAATCCCTGAGTTTCTTACGGATCCGCCATTAATATAGGGTGCGGAGTTACCGACAAGCATTGGCACAGGTGCCACAACCAGCCAGTCTTTGGTGGTCTTGATGTAGTAATCAAGGGTAAGGGTGAGGGTACTGTTAAGAGTACCGAAATCAAGCCCGAAGTTGGTCTGCTCGGATGTCTCCCATTTCAGGGAAGGATTGGCAATACGCGTCGGTTGTGTACCATTGTACTGGGTCTTGCTGTCACCGAAATAATAGATATTGGCATTACCAATCACAGAGGTGTATCCGAAGTCACCAATATTCTCGCTTCCGTTCTGACCCCAGCTGGCCCTCAACTTCAATACATTAATAATATCATTGAGGTTTGCCATGAAGGGCTCCCTGGAGATAACCCAGCCAAGAGATGCTGACGGGAAGATGCCGTACTTATTCTCGTCTCCGAACCTGGACGAGCCGTCACGCCTGATGGTGGCGGTCAGCATGTACCTGTTCAGGAGGTCATAGTTCAACCTGCCGAACAGTGAGGCAACGGTATGCTCCGAGTACCCTCCGCCGGCGTCAACCGATTCAGGGTCAGTAGCGTTATCAATATAGGAATGCTCAAAATCATCAAAGATCAGGTCTGCCTTCGAGGCCGAAAGATTTTCATACATATCCTTGTATGCAGTGGTTCCGGCCATCAGGGTAAAATTGTGTACATCAATCCTGCGGCTGTAGGTAAATATGTTTTCAAAATTCCACCGGGTATAAAGCTGCATGCTCTTCGACGCTCTGTCACTGGTCGTAAAATGCATTGCATCAAGGTAATATTCAGGAGTATAACCATCATTCATGACCATGGAATACTCACCACCGAATGTCGACCTGAAAGTCAAGCCTTCCAGTGCCTTGCTGAACTTGCCGAAATCAACCTCTCCGAACAGTCCCCCTATGAGCTTGTTTGTTCTCCATTTTGAATTGTTATAGCTAAGAAGCGCAACCGGGTTGGTTATCTCCTGTAAGCCCAAACCGTATGACTCGGGTGTACCCCAGGTACCGTCCGAGAATTTTACCGGCACAATGGGCGGCATATTAAGTGCCTGGTCAAGGCTGAGCCCGAAGTGGCTGTTTGGATCAATTCCCTGGTTCTGGATGTTAGCCAGGTTGACATTGCCGCCAAGCTTGAAGAACCCGAAAGTACCCGTAGCATTGAGACGATAAGTGATCCTGTCAAAGTGTGACTTATCTTTTGCGACGATACCGTCCTGGGCAAAGTAGCTCAGTGATGATGAATACTCAAGCTTGTCACTGCCACCGGTGAAAGAGAGGGAATGGCTCTGCTTTGGTGCATTATAGCTGAACATCTCATCTTGCCAGTCAGTGTCAGCGGTGAAGCTTTCAATCTGGGAAGGAGAAAAGACCGGACTCTGACCGGCATTGATCGCAGCTTCATTGATCATCATTACATATTCACCGGAATTCAACAGCGGTATCTTCTTCCATGGATTCTGCAAACCATAGTAACCATCATACGTAACTGAAAGCCTGGTGTTGGTCTTTCCGGTTTTTGTTGTGATAAGTACAACACCGTTCGCACCACGTGCTCCATAGATTGCAGCTGAGGCCGCATCCTTGAGCACCTCAATTGATTCAATGTCCGCAGCATTCAGGAAGTCAGTCCCGGCACCGCTCATTGGAAGCCCGTCAATAATATAAAGAGGTTCCGCGTCACCGTTGGTTCCCGTTCCCCTGATACGCACTGAGATCTGGGACCCCGGCTGACCTGAGTTGGCCGTGATGACCACACCTGCAGTCTTACCTTGAAGTGCCTGTGTGACACGCATATCCGCTGCCTTTCGCAGATCATCACCTTCTACCTTCGCAATGGCTCCGGTTACAAGGCTCTTCTTCTGGGTACCATAACCCACAACAACAACCTCATCGATCAGCTCCATATCTGAAGCCATTACTATGTCTATGGTGGTACTCTCAGTAACCACAAATTCCTGCGTCTTCATCCCCACAAAGGAGAAGACAAGAGTTGAGTTCACGGGAACATTGCTTAGAGTGTAAGCACCCGTCATGTCAGTCATGGTCCCGGTGGTTGTTCCCTTGACGAAAACACTCACCCCCGGGACAGGCTGTCCGTCGTCTGCTGACGTTACGACTCCCTTTATCTGCAGTCCCTGTGCGTTTAATGCCAGGGAACAGGCAATGAATAAAAGAGCCAGGATTGTCTGTTTCATAGATTTTGTTGAGTTTTAGAAATTGGTTTATCAGGTTTACCAGATTGGTCCGAAAACCATCCGATTGCAGAGTACCAAGTTAAGAATGTGAAATTGAATAGCACCTTCCTTTCCTTACTTCAAAAATACATCAGTAGAATTAAATAAATACATCAATAATTCATCACCTAAATCATATCATACTGATTTCATGATATATAAAAAATAGACAATGAGTGTATAAAATACACCTATTACTGGAAGTGATACTACAGATCACCGTTTTTTCAGATGCTGAGAAGATGGGTCGTGAGGTTTACATCCCTGGTAATACCCATCTTTTTCCTGATCCTGTATCTGCAGATCTCAACACCTCTTACCGAAATATTCAGCAGAGGGGCAATCTCCTTGGTAGGGAGATTCATTTTAAGGTAGGCGCAAAGCCTAAGTTCAGTAGGAGTCAGTTCAGGGTATCTCGCCTTTACACGCTGGAGAAACTCCTCATGAACCTCATCGAAGGCACTTTCAAATATCTCTCTCTGCTTATTGTTGTCAACCTCACGGTCTATTCGCTGAAGAATCTCAGAAACCTTGCTTCCGGTAGCCCTGTCATTGCTGCCATTAATCAGGTTCCTGAGTTCGTCCTTTATGTGATTGAGAAATTCATTTTTACGTACAAGGCTCATTGCCTGGTTAGCCAGCTCCTTGTCACGAAGTATCATCTCAGCCTGAAGCTTTTCATTCCTGATTCGTATTATCTCTTTCTCAGACTCCAGCGCCTGGCGTTTATACTCCTGCTCCTTCTCCTCGTAAATACGGCTGTTCCTCAGCCTCTCATTCCTTCTTGACAACTCAATTCTCCAACTTATAAAACGTGCAAGCAGCAGGATCAGAATCATCCCGCCAATGACATAGGCAAGGAATGCCACTGGTGACTTGTACCAGGGATGCTCAATGATAAATTCAAGTGAGTCATGTTTACTCTCAATTCCGAGTTGATCCCTCGCTCTTACCTGAAAGGTGAATTTTCCGTCAGGGAGATTGGAATACTCCTTATAATAAGTCCGGCTCCAGTCAGACCACCTGTCATCATACCCTCCCAGCCTGTAACTATATTCGGTATTTCCGGCATTGTCATAGTCTGGCGATGCATACATGAACCGCATGTTATTTTGCGCATATCTGAACCTGTAGCTTATCTCCTGCCCTGAAGATGAGGGAGTGCGGCCATAATAAAACACCGAGTCCTGATGCAAGGCCTCTCCCAGGGTTATGTATACCGAGAATCCCTCATAACCGAGTGAAGAGGTGCGTGATGAATAGTGGGCAAAGCCATCTTCTGTGCCGATAATGACATGGTCCGGCGAATATGGGTAGAAAGACTCAAACCCGTGGATAAACCGTCCTGAGAGGAGAAGAAAAGGTGTGGCTATATTCTCATATGAATGGTCCTCCTTCAGTCTGAACACCCCTGCCCTGTTCTTTGCGACATACCAAATGTTACCATCTTTATCCTCAAGGAGATATGAGATGGCTGTCAGGGGACTGAAAAGCTGGTTGAAGTAGGTTGATCTGACAAACCGGTCTCCTTCAGGCGAAAATTCAAAGATTTCAGTCTCAGACACAACAACGAGCTGTCCCCTGATCCGAAAAATACCAAGATAAAAATCAGAAGGCAGGCCATCTGATGAATCATAGAATCTGACACCGGTCACCGAATCGAGATCAGATGAGAGCTTTACCCTGAATATCCCCTTGAATCCATGACTCATCCATATTTCTCCCTGCCTGTCTTCCTCGAAAACCCTGAAAGACTCGGTCATACCAGGTATCTGTCTGACGAACTTCCATGTGCCCTGCTCCCACCTGAAAAGGATAATTCCGCTGTATGTACCTCCTATCAGGTAGCCCGGGTGGTTTTTCAGCTCCATATATTTCCATCCGCCGGGGACACGGCTTATCAGGTCAGCCTTCTCTCCGGCAATCTGGTAAGTACCGTTATTATGCCCGCATAGCAGTTCACCATTATGAACTCCCAGGTACCAGACCTGCCCGTAGGTTCCGGGGATCATCCTGAAATCATCATCCGTCTCCTTTTCAGGCCAGTTCCTGACATACAGCCCCTGGTTGGTCCCGAGGTAAAGCTTCCCTTCATGGATAACCGATGCATAGCCTGCACCAAAGCCTTCAGAACTGCGGATAAATGTTACGGGGGAATTAACAGTCACATAGTCAATGCCGTTGTCAAGGGCCAGCCACAAGTTGCCGTTCCTGTCGGTGAACAGGTCAAGTACCGTGTTATTCTGCAGCCCCTTCTTCCTGTTGATGTGCTGAACCAAGTTCCCCTCAGTGTCAATGATCATAACGCCGTTAAGTATTGTCCCGATCACGTAATAATCATCATAGATCATTGTGGCGCTGAATACCTGGTCGCGGCTGCAGATCCTGCTGAGTGCCTCGTTCCACTTTCGAAGTTTCGTGCCATCATAAATATAGAGTCCGTTTCCAAGGGTGCAGATCAGTATCTCATTCCCGGATCCGAAAGGAAGGACTGACCAGATATCCTGACCGGTCAGAGACTCGCATCCGGGAAGTCTGACAAGCCGGGTTCCGTCGAACTCCATGAGCCCGTTTCCGGTATCATTGAACAGCAGCCGTCCCTTTACGCTGTATGAATTCTGGAACCGTGATGGTGCAGCCACAACTGTCATTGGTGTTCCATCACGGTAAAAATATGCTGCATAATATGACTGAAATACTGTTTTGTCGCGGAAGGTGCATATGTTCCATACATCGTCAAAATTCCTGTATTCCTCGGGGATCTGGTCCCTGAAAGAATGGAATGACAGATTACCGCTGGCATCAGGTACCATTTTCCCCAGGTCATTGTAAGCACCTATGAATATTTCACCCTTTACACCCATCAGAATTGACCTGACCATTGAGTGGTTGGGCATCTGGTAGAGGTGCCACTGAACCCCGTCATAAACCAGGAGTCCGTCATTATTGGCGAAATACATGAATCCCCTTGCATCCTGCGCCACCGCCCAATTCTGAGTGCTGGCCCTGTAATCACCCTTGGTGAAGTTCCTGATGAACGGTGTACCGATCTCCTGTACCTCAGCCGTCGCGTTTAAAAATGCGAGGAGGAGAAGAACCAACACTGAAAACAGCCTCCTGCTCATGCTATGATTTTAGGTTCTCCAATTTATATTTTTTTCGGCAGCTTCCCGCTCTGGTCTTTTTCAATATTTTTGCAGCAGCCAGAAAATTATGCAGAAAAGGTATCTTATGCCGGCGCTGACCGGCTTAATTGTGATTTTTCTTCTTCTCCCTTTGCAGTTTGTGGGAGAAAGGCCCCTTCTTCTCCTGGAAAGGTTGTTCAGGGGTGGCGGTTACCTTCAGATAGCCGGAGTTGCAATCTTTGCCTCAGTCATGGAGTATAACATGCTGATTCCATCAAGGTCAGGCTGGTGGAGGAGGTTCAGCTGGTCACTCTTCTCGGCTGTTTTCTTTCTCCAGCTGATACTCGGTCTCTTTGCGGACAAGCTGTTTCTGATGACCGGAGAATTGCACCTGCCTGTGCCGGCTCTCATAATCTCAGGTCCTCTGTACAGGGGAGAGCTTTCAGTAATGACACTTATATTTCTCTCTGCAGTCCTGCTTTCAGGTCCGGCATGGTGCAGCCAGTACTGCTATTTCGGGGCAATTGATTCAGCTTTTGCAGGTAAAAAAGCACTTTCCCGGCCTGCAAAAGACAGGCTGGCACTGAAAAACAGCTTCCTGATACTGGCAATTGCCGTTGCACTTCTGATGCGGATCACAGGAGCCGGCCAGGGATTTGCACTGGCAACCGGTGTTGCCACAGGGGTGGCAGGTCTGGCTATCATTGCTTTAATCTCAAGGCGTAAAGGAAAGATGGTCCACTGCACTGTCTGGTGCCCGGTGGGCACACTTGTCAGCTACATGAAGCATCTCAATCCGTTCAGGATGAGAATTGAAGCCAGCTGCACCACTTGCATGCTCTGTTCCTCCGTTTGCAGGTATGATGCACTCAGCTCAAATGACATTGCAAGGCTCAAACCCGGACTTACATGCACCCTTTGCGGTGACTGTCTTGCTGCATGCAGGCACAACTCGATAAAATATCGTTTCCCGGGTGTGAAACCGGATACTGCAAGAAAAATGTATGTAACAGTAACCGTTATAATCTACTCCCTCGTCCTTGCCATGGCAAGGATCTGAATTATAATTTCCCCTCTTGCATGGATTTTTTATTTTTAGGTATATTTGCCTGTTCAGGTCTCATGACAGGAATAAACTTAAAGTATTGAAAAGCAAGATGGTTAAACTCACCCAAAACAGAATTCCCAACGAGTTTTTTGTAACCCAGGGTTCAGGATGCAGCGAATATGCAATACATCCCGGGTCATATCACATGGCGCTGCATGATGCAGGTATATCCGAATACAACATTATGAACTATTCTTCGGTGATGCCTGCCACCGCCAGGCTGGTTACCCTGGATGAGGTTGACATGCCCCCCTACGGATCCGAACTCTGCACCATTATGGCAGTGGCTAACGGCTACTACGGCGAACACGTATCAGCAGGCATCATCTACGCATGGATGTACAAGGATGATACATGTGAGGAGAAGGTCGGAGGCCTTGTCTGTGAACTCGCAGGTTACTTTGACATGGAGGCACTCGAAGAGAGGCTCTATACAGTTCTCCATGACCTGCATGACAGAACCTTTTCTCAGTATTACCTGGGAGAACCCAGCGTCTACAGGGAGTCCCTGACAATTGACAAGAGGTACGGTACTGCCCTTGTGGCCCTGTGCTTCGTTAATTTCATCTGACCTTTCCGGTATACCGGGGGAGGTTGCGATTTGTAATTGACCGGATAAAAAGGCAACTGCCATGAGCAGACCTGACAAACTGATCAGATTCTTCACCCCTCCGCCAGAGTGGCGACTGCCTGTCATCATGCTCCTTGGGGCATTCACAGGCCTGGTATTCTATCTCCTGAAGATATCGAATGCCACTTCCTATCTCTCTGATGACCCCAGGGTGTGCATCAACTGCCACATCATGACCCCGCAGTATGCCACCTGGTCACACAGTGCGCACAGGAGCATTACCGACTGCAATGCCTGCCATGTACCTCATGACAGCTTCGTCAGGAAATACTACTTCAAGGCAAATGACGGTCTCCGGCATGCAACAATCTTTACACTCCGCAATGAATCACAATCCATCTATATCAGGGAACCCGGGAAACGCGTAGTTCAGGAAAACTGTCTCAGGTGCCATGAATCACTCTTCAGTGACGGCCCCGGAAGACCTCTTGAAGCAATGGAGGGAAGACGCGACAGGCACTGCCTCGACTGTCACCGGAACACCCCGCATGACAGGGTCAACAGTATCTCATCGACCCGGTTTGCCATAACACCTGACCTTAAAGAGAACCTGTAACAATACCTAACACCTAACCTATGTCAATCACGGAATTCATATCCAAAAAACCATGGGCAGGCTGGCTTTTATTCCTTGCCACAGCTCTTGTTGTGTTCCTCCTGGGCATGCTGGCCTCCTCCATCATTGAACGACGGTCGGAAGCAAAATATGCATACAGGCCACCGACTGACCTGCAGCCTTTCGAGTCAGACAACAGTGTCTGGGGTGAGTTCTATCCAAGGGAATATAAATCATGGCTGATGACGGCTGACACCTCTTTCCGGAGCAAACATGCCGGCAGCAAACCTCTCGATGTGCTGGCCACAGATCCGGAGCTTACAGTGCTCTGGGCCGGGTATGCATTTTCAAAGGATTATTCCCAGGCAAGAGGCCATCACTGGGCAGTGGAAGATATACGCAACACCCTGCGAACCGGAGCACCAATGACCCCTGATGCCGGCCCACAGCCCGGAACATGCTGGACATGCAAAAGCCCTGATGTACCCAGGATGATTGAAAAAATGGGTGCAGAAAGCTTCTACAAGGCCACATGGGCCTCACTGGGACCAGAGATAACCAACTCAATCGGTTGCGCCGACTGCCATAACCCTGAAAACATGACCCTGACAATTACCCGCCCGGCACTCAGGGAAGCCTTCGGCAGGCAGGATAAAAAAATAGAAGAGGCAGGCCATCAGGAAATGCGCAGCCTTGTCTGTGCCCAGTGCCATGTGGAGTACTACTTCAAAGGTGAGGGAAAATACCTGACATTTCCCTGGGATAAAGGGATGACTGCTGACAAGATCGAGAGCTACTATGACAGTATCGGGTTCGCCGACTGGACACACTCCATCAGCAAGGCTCCGATGCTGAAAGCTCAGCATCCTGATTATGAGCTGTTTAAATTAGGCATCCATGGCCAGCGCGGAGTAGCGTGCGCTGACTGCCACATGCCATTCGTCGCCGAAGGCGGTGTGAAATACACAAGCCATCACGTGCAGAGCCCGCTGAACATGATCTCATCAACCTGCGCAGTATGCCACAGGCAGAGCGAGGAAGAACTGATGAACAATGTTTATGATAGACAGGATAAGATTGCCAGCCTGAGGAACTACCTGGAAGAAATCCTCGTGACTGCCCATTATGAGGCGAAGGCTGCATGGGATGCAGGAGCTGATGAGACTGCGATGAAGCCTGTTCTCTCACTGATCAGACAGTCACAGTGGAGATGGGACTTCTGTGCAGCAAGCCATGGCGGTTCCTTTCACGCTCCCATTGAAGTCGCCTCGATACTCAGCAACGGGATAATGAAGGGACTGGAAGCCAGGATCGAACTGGCAAAAGTTCTTGCTTCCAGAGGAGTTGAAACAGTAGTCCTGCCTGACATCACTTCAAAATCAGGTGCGCAAAAAGCTATCGGACTCGACATGGAAGCACTCATAAGGGAAAAGGAGGCCTTTAAAAGGCAGATCCTCCCGACATGGGATAAAAGCACTATTTGAGAACCATTTCAAATTGTAAACAGATATATTACCGGCAATGAATGACAATCAAATGATTTGTCGTACAGCATCTGCTCTGGCATTCTTCCTGCTGACTGCACTGTTGAATGCACAGTCACACGGGACCGGACACACTTTTGCATTGGGAAGCGAGGAATTCATCCTCGACGGGAAACCATTCCAGATCATCAGCGGTGAGATCCACCCGGGAAGGGTTCCGGAGGAATACTGGAGGCACAGGATCAGGATGGCAAAGGCAATGGGATGCAATACAGTCTCAGCATACCTTTTCTGGAACCACCATGAGAGCGAAGAGGGAATCTATGACTTCCGGACAGGTAACCGTGATATCTCAAGGTTCATATCGACGGCAGCAGAAGAGGGAATGTGGGTCATAATCAGGCCCGGACCCTATGTGTGCGCCGAGTGGGAGTTGGGAGGAATTCCTCCGTACCTGCTTCGGACTCCGGGCATAAAGCTGAGATGTATGGATCCGGTTTACATGAAAGCTGCCGAGAGATATATTTCACGTCTGGCTGACGTCCTGCGCCCGCATCTTGTCACCAACGGCGGCCCTGTCCTCATGATACAGATTGAAAATGAATACGGAAGCTATGGAAATGACCGTAATTACCTGTTCGCCCTGAAGGGGATATGGGAACGAAGCGGCATTGATGTGCCATTCTTTACCGGTGACGGGCCCACCACATACATGCTTGAGGCAGGAACACTTCCGGGATGTGCCGTGGGGCTCGACTCCGGGAGCTCTGAAAAAGATTTTGAACTTGCCCGTAAAATGAATCCGGGTGTCCCCGTCTTCTCCAGCGAAACCTATCCCGGATGGCTCACCCACTGGGGAGAAGACTGGGCAAGACCCGATACGGCCTCGCTTCTGGAAGAGGTCAAATTCCTGATGGATAACCGGAAATCCTTTAATTTTTATGTAATTCACGGGGGAACAAACTTCGGGTTTACTGCCGGAGCCAACTCAGGGGGAAAGGGCTATGAGCCTGATCTGACCAGTTATGACTACGATGCTCCCATAGACGAGCAGGGAAGAGCAACCCCTAAATACATGGCCCTGAGAAAGCTGATCGGCTCCTACCTTCCCAAAAAAGTGAAACTGCCGGCGATACCGGATCCGATACCGTCAATGACTTTCCCGGAGACAGGACTGAGGCCATTCACCTCTGTCTGGAACAACCTGCCGGAACCGGTATTGTCAGTTCAGCCAAAACCGTTTGAAGCTTACGGCCAGGATTACGGCTTCATGCTCTACAGCACCAGGCTGACGGGCCATAAGAGTGGCAAACTGACAGTGATTGACTTGCATGACTATGCCACTGTTTTCCTTGACGGAAAATACGTCGGTGCACTTGACAGGCGGCTTGGGATCAACTCACTTGAGCTGCCTCCGGCAGATTCAGATTACCCGCTGCTGGAAATCTTCACCGAAGGCATGGGGAGAATTAACTTTGCTCACTCCATGATTGACCGCAAGGGAATAACTGACAGGGTGATACTGAACGGGATGACGCTGATGAACTGGGAGGTGCGCGGTTTTCCGATGAGTGACGGTTATGTTGAATCGCTCACGGACACGGAGGGCGAAACAGCAAGGCCCGGAGTATTTTTCAGAGGCACCCTGGAGCTTGATCAGACAGCAGATACATTCATTGACATGACAAATTTTGTCAAGGGATTTGTCTGGGTCAACGGCCATAATTTGGGAAGATACTGGGAAATAGGTCCGCAGACACGGCTATACTGCCCGGCATCATGGCTCAGGAAGGGAGAAAACGAGATCATCGTTTTTGACATGCATAAAGTGACTCCCGGATCAGTGAGGGGATTCACCACCATGAACTGACAGCTTATCAGTGCAGGCCGGTAATTGATGACAGAAGAAAGTAAACACCGGCGGCAATCGCCATCGATACGGGGATTGTCAGTATCCATGCGTAGAGAAGGTTGACTGTCACGCCCCACCTGACTGCAGTCATTCTTTTTGTCAGGCCTACTCCCATTATTGCGCCGGTAATTGTATGAGTGGTACTTACCGGGATCCCGAAAGCTTCAGTTCCGAAGAGCAGCAGCGCTCCGGCTGATTCAGCTGCCACACCCTCAAACGGAGTGATCTTGGTTATCTTGGTACCCATGGTTTTGACAATCCTCCACCCTCCCATTAGCGTACCCAGGGAGATGGCCGAGTAACAGCCCAGTACAATCCAGTGGGGTATGGCATGCATCCTGCCGTCAACCATTTCAATCTTCGCCCAGTGAGGAATGGCAGATGCGTCTACTCCCTGGAAATAAACAATCAGTGCAGCTGCAATAATACCCATAACCTTCTGGGCATCATTACCCCCGTGGCCAAGACTGAAAAGGGCTGACGAAAAAAGCTGTCCTACCTTGAGTTTCTTCTCCAGTCTGAATGGATTTGCCCTGCGGAAAAGCCAGAGAAGCGAGATGGAAATTATATAAGCAAATATCATCCCGATTAGTGGTGCCAGAAAGATAAAGGCACCTATCTTCAGAATAACCCCGGTATGTACAACATCCCAGCCGGCGTAAGCAATTGCTGCACCAGAAAAGCCTCCTACCAGAGTATGCGATGAACTGGATGGTATACCAAGAAGCCATGTCGTAAGATTCCAGATAATCGCAGCCAGGATCCCGGAAAGTATAACCATCAGGGTGATTGCCGAGGTATCAACTGATTTGGCAATTGTGTCAGCAACGTTAAGTTCAAAGACCAGGTAAGCGAGCCAGTTAAATGACGCAGCCCAGAGAACAGCCTGAAAAGGGGTCAGAACTTTGGTTGATACGATGGTTGCTATAGAGTTTGCCGCGTCATGAAACCCGTTTATCAGGTCAAACCCGAACGCCAGTATTATAATAAAAATAAGTAGTGTAATATCCATTAGGAGATCAGTTACGCGATTTTAATAATAACGGAAGAAAGTATATCAGAAACGTCATCGCAGCGGTCGACGGCTTTTTCAAGAGCCGTCAGGATATCCTTCTTCTTTATCAGTTCAATCGCATCCTTTTCTTCCTGGAACA
>DHUL01000025.1:0-4432 GCA_002409145.1 Bacteroidales bacterium UBA5235 | reverse complement strand
CAGTTGTCTTTATATTTTGAAAGGTTCAACACATCACGCAACCCGTTGAAAGCAGTATTGATTTCGATGGAGGCCTTCCTGATAACGTCAGCCATCTCCCGGAACTCTGATGGTATTTCCCTCAACTTGTAAAGGTGGGTCTCCTTTGATGCACCGTGGATCAGGTCAAGCACCGAATCCGTGGCATGGATCAGGTCAAAAATGTCCTCCCTGTCAAAGGGTGTGATAAAAGTGCCACTTAAAGCCTTGTAGAGGTTTTTGGCTATCTGGTCACCAACAAGCTCCGTCTCCTTTATTTTATGGCCAAGACTCTCTCTCTTCACGGGATCAGGCTCATTCATGAACTCCACCAGCAGCTCTGCCCCTATTATCAGGTTGGCTGATGCATCCTTGAAAAGCGGATAAAACTTCCCCTCCTTGGGGGCCAGGTACGAAAAAATCTTATCGAGTTTCATGAGTCAATGTAAGATAATTAACCAGCGCCAAAAATATATCAAGGAGTTCACTAATTAAAGCAGTTTTGACATATTGTTCATTAATTGTTAAAGATTATTTCCGGGGAGATTATGGCAACTTTAGCTATATTAGCAGATCATAAAAACTGATCATACAGCATGAAGTTGACATTTTACGGGGCTGCCCGCGAGGTAACAGGCAGCAAGATACTTATTGAAACGGAACATGGAAAAAACCTTCTACTTGATTGCGGCCAGTTCCAGGGTAAAGGACTTGAAACAGAGGAGATGAACCGGGCGCTGGCATTTACTCCTGCCTCCGTTGACCATATTATTCTCTCCCATGCTCATATAGACCATTCGGGACTCATCCCGTTCCTTTCGCGGAACGGATTTACAGGTTCGGTGATCTGCACCACCGCTACGCGGGATCTGTGTGCCATAATGCTTGCTGACTCAGGCAAAATACAGGAGCATGATACCATTACCTTCAACAAGAAGAGGGCCAGGAAAGGGCTTCCCCCGGTGGAGCCTCTCTATACACAGGCAGATGCAGTCGCAGCCATGAAACTTTTCATAAGCGTGGCTTATGACCGGAAGTTCAGGATTGACGAATTCACCACAGTGAAATTCACGAATACCGGACATATGCTGGGAAGCGGAGTAGTCACACTGGAGCTGAAGGAAAAAGATGGTATCAAACGCCTCGCATTTACAGGTGACATAGGAAGGCCGGTAAACAGGATTCTGAAAAGCCCGGAACCATTCCCGCAGGCTGATATTCTCATCGCCGAATCAACCTATGGTGACAGGCTGCATCCCTCAATGGCCGAGTCAGATGAGGAGCTTTTCCGGGTAGTTCACCACACCTGTGTTGAAAAACGGGGTAAACTCATCATTCCCGCATTTAGCGTAGGACGTACCCAGGAGATAGTTTTCTCACTCAATAATCTTTACAATTCCGGGCGCCTGCCGAAAGTAGATATCTATGTTGACAGCCCGCTGTCAGTCAACGCCACTAACATCTTCCGGATGCACCCTGATTGCTTCAATGAAAATGTAAGGGAATTGATGCTTTCTGACCCTGATCCCTTCGGGTTTAACACTCTCTACTACAATACATCCGTAGAGGGCTCCAAAAGCCTGAACGAGATCAAGGGCCCCGTAATAATAATTTCATCATCAGGAATGATGGAAGCAGGCCGTGTGAAGCACCACCTGGCTAACAGTATCAGCAATCCGGCCAATACGGTACTTGTGGTAGGATACTGCGCACCTGCCACTCTCGGAGCCCGTATTGCCAGAGGTGAGGCTGAGGTCTCTATTCACGGGACGAAATACCCTGTAAGAGCAGATATTGAAAAAATAGAGTCTTACTCCGGGCATGGTGACTACCATGAGATGGCAGAGTATCTCTCCTGCCAGGATCCGGGTAAACTGAAGAAGGTTTTTCTGGTTCACGGAGAGTATGAGACACAGGTCAGGTACAGCACATACCTTGAATCAAAAGGCTTCGGGAACATTGAAATTCCTGCACAGGGTATGTCATATACAATCTGATAATTGCAGTATTTCTTTGAATGTTGATATTGAATTCTATTTTTGCACGAAAAAAAATCTGAAGTATGTTTATATTAATGATTGTGCTATTTCTGCTAGGGTACCTGGCAATAGCACTTGAGCATCCTATTAAGGTAGAGAAGGCTGCCAGCGCACTGTTGCTGGGTTCAATCCTGTGGGCTCTTTACGCCCTTTCCAGTGAACAGGTCCTGGCAATGGGCTTTTCTCCCTCATGGGAGGAGTTGAAACTCATGGGGCAACAGATTCTGGACAACATTGCCCCTGCAATGACACCTGACCAGTTTGCCACCTCCCCGTTCCGGGAAACAGTTGAGCTGGCAGGGCATCCCAACGCGTTTGTGAAGTACGAACTGGCGCATCATCTGGTTGACATTGCCGAAATTCTCTTCTTCCTTTTCGGCGCAATGACAATCGTAGAGGTGATCGATCAGCACCAGGGATTTACTGTCATCACTAACCGGATAGCCACAAAGAGTAAGGTAAAACTGATCTGGATCATCGGTTTCATCACCTTCTTCATGTCAGCAGTCCTTGACAACCTGACAACCACAATTGTGATGATTGCCCTGCTGAGGAAGCTTATCTCTGACAAGCCAACCCGATGGATCTTCGCAAGCATGATAGTTATAGCCGCCAATGCGGGCGGTGCATGGTCACCCATCGGTGACGTGACAACCATTATGCTCTGGATAGGCGGACAGATCACAACGGCTAACATTATTCTGAAGGTATTCCTTCCGAGCCTCGTTAACATGGTAGTACCCCTCACCATACTCTCATTCATGGTCAAGGGAGATGTGAAGCGGCCAGAGAGAGCACACGGTTCAGATGACATCACGACACCTTTTGAACGGACTTTCATCCTGATCCTCGGTGTCTCCATGCTGCTCTTTGTCCCGGTGTTTAAAACCATTACGCACCTTCCGCCATGGGTAGGTATGATCTTCGCACTGGGGGTGCTGTGGCTTGCTTCAGAGATCATGCACCGCAACAAAGAGGATGAGATAAGGAAAAAACTCACCATTTACAACATTGTCAAGAAGGTTGACACCCCCACCATCTTCTTCTTCCTTGGGATACTTGCGGCAGTAGCTGCCCTTCAGAGTGCAGGGCACCTCAGCCTGCTGGCAGGCTGGCTTGACGAGAAGCTTGGTGATATATACCTGATCAACCTGGCCATCGGGGCCATTTCAGCGGTTGTTGATAACGTTCCGCTGGTTGCCGGCGCCATGGGAATGTACGAAGTTGTCACCCCTGATATGCTGCGTGTTGCTGCAGACCCGGCATATGCCGGCTTCTTTGTTCAGGACGGCCTCTTTTGGGAATTCCTGGCTTATTGTGCCGGAACCGGAGGCAGTATGCTGATAATCGGCTCAGCTGCAGGTGTGGCCGCCATGGGCCTCGAGAGAATAGACTTCATATGGTACATGAAGAAGATCTCCTGGCTTGCACTTATAGGATACCTTGCCGGTGCAGGTGTATACTGGCTTCAGGCACAACTGCTGATGTAAAATCAGGCTTCAGACACACATGCTGCCTCAGCAGCGAAGCAGAATAAAAATGAAAGAGGCATCCTCCCAGGGGTGCCTTTTTCGTCGTTTCAAAGAAGAATTATATCTTTTTATTTGTTGATCAGGTCAAGGTAACTGACTGATCCCTCCGGAGCCTCAGCCTGGCCTGCCATAGGACATCCGGGAACGGGACAGTTGATGATCTTATGCTCCTTCGAATCTGCCGGTTCCCATCCGAGAAGCAGGTAAAGGGCAAAGAATCCTAAGACATAGGCAACAGCCACATGCCATCCCTTTCTGACCCAGAGGACCACATTCCGTGCCTCGTGAAACTTGTTTGTTATGGCTACCCCGGCAGATGATCCGAACCATATCATGGAACCGCCAAATCCCACTGAGTAAGCCAGCATACCCCAGTCATAGTGCCCCTGTTCAAGGCAGAGCTTTGTAAGAGGGATGTTATCAAATACAGCCGAGAGAGCGCCAAGGGCGAAAGCTGTAACCCATGAGGCATCAGGCAGTTCTTCTACCGGCATCATAGAGGCACACATAACGAGGCATAATAGGAAAATCGTTCCCTTGAGTGAGGATGGGACCTCCTTCCATGGAACCGGCCTCAGGAACGCACCGATAATGATTGCTATCCAGACACCCAGTGCAGGCATGTCATAGAGAATATTGGAGATTATTGCACCCGCAAGTATGAGTATGACACATACTATCTTAACCCAGTCAATCCTGACATTGGTATCTGCGTCCTTCTGGATCCTCTGATGCCTGTCCTGCTGATGTGACGCGAACCATGCGAAGAACAGCAGGGCGACGAAGGCTGCCACGTAGGCATGTACTACGTTTAAGGCAGACACGCCGTCAATCCACATCATC
>DHUL01000065.1:79278-101594 GCA_002409145.1 Bacteroidales bacterium UBA5235 | reverse complement strand
CTGAGCCAGGATCAAACTCTTCATTGTAATATTTATTTCTTAAATATCCTTTGAAGATCAATCCGGTCTCTTCAAAAACTCAATCGAAATCGCTAGGTTTTTGGCGAGATCTCTCCCGCCTGTGTGCTACTACTTCATCATTAATTCAAAGAACTTTTCCCCACCCTTTTTTTTGAAGGCAAGGGACGACAAAGATACTGTTCTCACTTTTCTCCACCAAACTTTTTGCAAAGTTTTTTTCAACTTTTTTCGCCCCTCACGGGACTTCATCCGGAGACCAGTCTTGTCAAATCACTCTTTCAGGGAACGTGCTTTTCTTTAAAAGCGGGTGCAAAGATATGGAGCTTTTTCAATAAAACAAACTTTTCAAACCTTTTTTTGCACTTTTTTTCGAAAAAGTAACGGGGAAAAGACCCCCATATTACCATATACCATATATTATATAAGGCGCTATGAAAAAAAACATCATCAACATGCGTCAACATCATTTTTCTCCTGCCCGGTCCGCCAGACCGGATTCGAATTCTACAGCACCCTCCTGGAAGGGTTATTAACATCCGGAAAAACACATGACCGGTACCGTCAACTCACCTGCAGGCACAGTTTCATCCCCGGACTGTCCGAAATGAACCGCCCTCCTCGTCGCCTTTTACCGGCCATTATCAAGTGAACTGACTATCACCGGCAGTGCCATCAGGGCCCGGGAAAACTACCTGAAACAACCGTAAATCCGAAAAAAAGGATAACGGTTGGCGAAAAAACAGTTTGGATTGAAATATTTCTTAATTTTGAAATGGGCGGTCCCCTACCTCGCCGACCCTTTCTGGGTCCATATTTTGACGAATGTATATTTGACTAACATATGAATGGGGACCGCCTTTTTGTTTAACAGGTACCTATTATAACTGCAATCAACGAATTTTGTTGCATTTTTAAATCGTCATATGAGATATTTTGATCACCGGGCTCTCTCCGCCTGGCTGCAGGGCCAACAGTAATGATACTATAATCATGTCTTTGCGACAATTGACGATCTTAATGAGTCAGAAATGACAATTGTTCTCCACCCTTTCCTCATCCTGACACCCGGCCGGCCTTCTTATAAGAAAGGGCCTTCAACCGGAAGACCCTCCGAACTATTCAATATGAATTCCCCTGAAACATGAATTTATCCAGCCTCTAAGCTGTTTATTCCACCACGGATTATGTATTCAGAATAAACCGTTCTATGCAAAAATCATCACCTTTCATCATGTTACCGGCGCTTTTGGCTTCCATCCTGGGATTAAAGGCTTTAGCCATTTTATCTGAACCGGCGCATTCAATTGCATATCCGATATTTGAAGCATTCATTTCCCGGTAAAACTTTGCCGCAGGACATTCCGTGTACTTTATTTCAAAAATGGTATCCGATTCTTCAGTTACCAGGTAGGAAAATCCATTGCTGTAGGGTGGTGAAGACATCCAGGCTTTAACCATATCTGAAAGAGTTTTCATATTTCCGGGAACTCCTTTGGTGAAAGACTTCATTAATCCTTCAGAGTTTTCCGCAGATGCTCCTTTGAGCAGCTCAATCAGTCTCTCCTTCCCTAATTTCTTTTCCATAAACTGAAATATAGGGAGACTATAACCGTATGCGAATTTAAATACATCCTCGGTGGTCATCCCTGAATCTGTTTGATATTTTGACTTCTGGACTATTTCCTGTGGCATGCTTTTCATTCCTTCAGCCGCCAGCAAATTTTTACATCCAAGGCATACTAAAGCCCCGGCAGGTAATTGTCTGGTAAGGAATTTACGTCTGCCAGAGTCAGATAAATACTTTTTTGCTTTCATAGAGCCTCCTGTTTTAATTATTGTACCAATGGCCTAATTCTTTCTGTATAAATGCTGACCTCTCAGTAACTTTCATTGGCAGGATCCATAGCAAAGTTCCAAAAATCATCTGCAAGTAACATTGCTCTGCGTCCCAAAGACTATTCAAAATGTACCAAAATGAAAAACAACAAAAGAGGAGATCCCCAACGCTGTTTATACCTGGCTGAAGACTCAAATTCAATAGATCTTCATTTACAGGCTCCTTAATTGAGACATTAATTATTTTGATCTTGGTGAATCCGCCTGGCCATAAATACTCCGGAAGACTTATTTGCCAGATAATTTTACAATTGACAGATATATAAGAAGTCGAACCCCTGACCCTCCCGATCCGCCGGCTGGCGGATACGGGATGCTCTGCCCTTCGGTAATAACGAAAAAAAGAGCCCTCATTGCTGAAGACTCTTCCGTGGAGATTAAGGGAGTCGAACCCTTGACCCCCTGCGTGCAAGGCAGGTGCTCTGGCCAACTGAGCTAAATCCCCAATTTTATTTTCGACTTTCGATTCCCGATTTTCGAGTTAAGCAACAATCTTAAATCGCAATTCGCAAATCTCAAATCCTGTAGTCCCACCCAGAGTTGAACTGGGGACCTCTACATTATCAGTGTAGCGCTCTAACCAACTGAGCTATGGGACTGATAAGCGCACACTATAAAGAACGCCCCCGATTTTGAATCATTTGGGGTGACAAAAGTAACGCTTCCTCACAAACATCCAAAATTTTTTTGAAAATTTTTTGATCTCACGGCCTTAATTCAACAGACCGGCATAACTTCAGGATAAATAATCACTGACGGCATGAGGTTCTCGCATGTTTGGATGCCGTGAGTGAGAAATTTGGTTAATTTCGCATTCTGAGCGGAACCATATGTCGAATCTCGTCATAGTGCCTACATACAATGAATGTGATAATATTACCAATATCATTAAGGCTGTTACTGCACTCCGTATCCCCTTTGACATACTTATAATCGATGACAACTCGCCTGACGGCACAGCCTCACTGGTAAAGGACCTTATGCCCAGCCACCCGAACCTCCATCTTCTGGAAAGACCGGGGAAGATGGGCCTTGGAAGAGCATATATTGCCGGATTTGAATGGGCTCTGAAACGCGATTACAAGTATATATGCGAGATGGATGCCGATTTCTCTCACAACCCTGAAGACCTTGTCAGGCTCTGGGATGCCTGTGAGAACGGTGGCGCCGACCTGGCTATAGGCTCACGATACATCTCCGGAGTGAATGTTGTCAACTGGCCCATGGGAAGAGTGCTGATGTCATATATCGCCTCAATGTACGTCAGGCGCGTAACGGGGATGAAGATCATGGACACAACCGCCGGGTTCAAATGCTACCATCGCGAGGTGATCAGAAATATCAATCCCGGACACATTAAGCTGACAGGCTATGGATTCCAGATAGAGATGAAGTTCACAGCATGGCAGCTGGGGTATAAGATTGTTGAGATACCTATAATTTTTACAGATCGCAGGGCAGGCACCTCAAAGATGTCCGGAAGCATCTTCGGCGAAGCCATGTGGGGTGTCCTCCGTATGAAAATTGTCAGTATCTTCAGAAAGCCGGGAAGGAGAGTTTCCTGACCGTCTTATCATGCAGGAAAAAGCAGAAAACAAAACAGTCATCCGCAACGCAATGCTCATTAATGAAGGGAGCATGCGAAATTCTGATGTCATAATTGCAGGTGACCGAATAGCCGGAATTTTCCCTTCCGGGACGGCTCCCTCAGGTGCCGGGACAAGAATCATTGAAGCTTCAGGGTTATGGCTCCTGCCGGGTATCATCGATGATCACGTCCATTTCCGGGAACCGGGGCTGACGCACAAGGCGGACATTGCCAGTGAGAGCGCTGCCGCTGCTGCAGGAGGAGTAACATCCTTCATGGAGATGCCAAACACACTGCCGCAGACAATTACAATAAGGGAGTGGGAAGGGAAAAACAGCCTGGCAGCGGAAAAATCAATAATCAACTACTCATTTTACATCGGAGCGACAGACGGCAATATTGAAGAGTTGCGCAGGGCGAACCCTGAACTCGTGCCGGCTTTCAAGCTCTTCCTGGGAGCCTCCACCGGAAATATGCTCGTCAGCGACAGTCACACACTGGAGGCCATTTTCAGCCTCGGAAAGATTCCCGTGGCGTGCCATTGCGAGGATGAAAAAATCATTCGGGCCAACAGTGTAGCTTACCGTGAGGAGTATGGTGATTCAATCAGCCCTTCTTTTCATCCGTTGATCAGGAGCCGCGAGGCATGCCTGTCGTCCTCGGCGGCAGCCGTCAGCCTGGCACGGCGTACAGGGGCAAAGCTGCACCTGCTTCACCTGTCGACTGCGGAGGAGACTCAACTGCTGACTCCCGGCGATGATCCTGCCACAAAACAGATCACAGGGGAGGCATGTGTACATCATCTGTGGTTTGATGACCGCGCATATGAAGAGAAAGGAAACCTGGTCAAATGGAACCCGCCCGTCAGGAGATCCTCTGACAGGGAGGCTCTGGTAAAGGCGGTCAGGGATGGCCTGATTGACATCATCGCCACCGACCATGCTCCTCACACCCTTGAGGAGAAGAGCTCACCTTACTTCAGTGCACCGTCAGGCGGACCCATGGTACAACACTCTTTGGTAATGATGCTCGAGCTTTGCCACCGCGGTGAGCTCACTCCTGAACTGGTGGCAATGAAGATGTGCCACAATCCTGCACTGCTGTTCGGCATCACGGACCGTGGCTTTATCCGCGAAGGATACAAAGCCGACCTGGTCCTTGTCGACCCGGTTGCTCCATGGACCGTTAACAAAGGTAACATCCTCTACAAGTGCGGATGGTCACCACTGGAAGGAACCACTTTCCGCAGCAGTGTTATAACAACAATTGCAAACGGAGTACCGGTATTTGAGGAAGGCAGGCTGACAGGGCACCGGGCCCCGGAGATGCTCATTTTCAAAAGATAAATAGAAAGCGGTATGAGAAGATTTGCACTACTTGTCATTATTATCGTACTTGCTGCCTCCTGCGGGGAGGGTGACAGGGAAAAGAGAGGTGCTTCCCCTGCCGGGTCAGGGCAGACAGTCTCCGAAGAGCTCCCCGCAGGTGCTGCGCAAACAGCCACCGAAGAGCTCCCCGCAGGTGCGGTGCTAATTGCCAGCGACATAGTCACTGAGGTTATCATCAGGCCTGACCCTGAAGGTGATCCCTGGGAGGTGGAAAAGGTGGCCGGCTATAACGGTCAGTCGCTTGTTGACAGCATCTTCAACCGCATCTATAACGGCAGGATGACAGTATATGATTATCACAGCGGTGAGCCGCTCAAGCCTGCTGATGTTAAAAAGATCGAAGCTGAGTTTAAAAATGACAGAACAAAGATCGGAAAGATCTCATTTACAGAAGACTGGTACTATTTTCCGGAGGAAAACAGGGTTGAGAAAAGGACAAAGTCTGTCACTTTCGGCTATGAGCTCTACAACAACGTTGGGAAAGTTTACGCATACAAGGCGGCTTTCAGGGCTGACCTGAACTGACAAATAACTAACCAAAACATCTTCATTATGTCCAGTTATGATATCACCAGCCTGAATGACTTTATCATCAGGAAGCAGAAAGATTTTCCTTTCGCCCAGGGGGAGCTGTCAAGCCTGCTTCATCACATCGGCACAGCCGCCAAAATGGTAAACGCCAAGATCCGCAAAGCCGGACTGGTAGAGATTATAGGAAAGGCCGGTGCTGAGAATCCCCACGGTGAGGAACAACAGAAGCTTGACTGTTATGCCGATGAAGTATTCATCGATGCCCTTAAATCATCAGGTCAGTGTGCGGGTATAGCCTCTGAAGAGAACCAGAACGAGGTGGTCTTCACCGGGGAGTTTGCTGCCCGGGGCAAGTACGTAGTCTGCATCGATCCGCTTGACGGCTCCTCCAACATTGACGTAAACGTATCGGTGGGATCTATCTTTTCCATATACCGCCGCGTCACGGAACGTGATGAGGAGGTCTCAATTGCAGATTTCCTGCAGGAAGGAAACAGACAGGTTGCTGCCGGTTATGTTATCTACGGATCATCCACCATGCTTGTCTACACCACCGGCAACGGGGTCAACGGCTTCACCCTTGACCCTACTATCGGGGAGTTCTGCCTGTCACACCCGAACATGAAGACCCCTGAAACAGGCAGGATTTATTCAATCAATGAAGGAAACTATATCAGGTTCCCTGAAGGGGTAAAAAAATATATCAAATACTGCCAGGAGAACGATCCTCCCACCAACCGCCCATACATTTCAAGGTATATCGGTTCGCTGGTCTCTGATGTGCACCGGAATATGCTTAAAGGGGGTATCTTCCTTTACCCGCCGTCAATCAATTATCCTTCCGGGAAGCTGAGGCTGGTTTATGAATGCAATCCTATCTCATTCATCATTGAACAGGCCGGCGGTGTTGCCACCGAAGGCACCAGGAGAATCCTTTCCCTGAAGCCTGGCAACCTTCACCAACGGACTCCCTTCTACTGCGGTTCACCTGACATGATCAGGAAGCTTGTGGGCATGTGCTGCTGAAAGTTAATCCCTTTCTTTTTGCGGTGAGCGACAGCTTTTGTTAATTTTGCACCCTCAGACAAAATCAATGGTCAGCACCGTTTTCAGAGACATTTACAGGCAGCATCCATCATTCAGCAGGCTTGAGGAGTTGCTTGCCGGTGACAATGCGGAACCGGTGACAATACACGGGTTGACGGGCTCATCACGTTCCATTGTGATGGCCGGTGCACTGTCACAGCAGCCCACCACCCACGTGGTGCTGCTGCCTGAAAAGGAAGACGCGGCCTACTTCTACAATGACCTCACCTCATTGATGGGTGATGACAACATTTTCTTTTTCCCGGGAACTTACAAACGGTCAGTGATGTATGATCAGACCGAGCCCGCTAACATCATCCTGAGGGCCGAGGTACTCAATTTCCTCAGCTCAGGGCGGCGGAAATGCATAATAGTCACCTATCCTGAATCGGTCATGGAAAAGGTTGTCAGCAAAACCAACCTGAAGAAAAACACCTTCTCAATAAAGAAAGGGGCAAAACTCTCAATAGAGTTCCTTGAGGAGGTGCTCCGTGAATATAACTTCCGTCGCACTGACTTTGTTTATGAGCCCGGCCAGTACTCAGTCAGGGGAAGCATAACCGACCTCTTCTCCTATTCGGCTGACAAGCCGTACAGGATAGACTTCTTCGGCGAGGAGGTAGATACAATACGATCTTTCAGTCCTGATGACCAGCTCTCCCTGCAGCTGCACGATGAAATACAGGTTATTCCTGACATCCAGTCTCTCGTCTTCCAGGAGAGTGCTGACAGCTTCATTGATTTCATTCCCCCGTCATCCATCATCTGGAGCGACAATTTTGATTACATCGTTGAGAAGACAGACACCATATGGGAGCAGGCCCGTAGCCGAAGCTCCAGGGGGGAGATATCTGACCGGCGTGACATAATCATCACCGGACGTCACCTGGAGGAGCTCTGTTCCCATCACCGCCGCATCTTCTTCGGCAGGGGGAGGCATGACCCTGACACTGTCAACATTGAGTTCCGTACCGAGCCTCAGCCGGCATTCAACAAGAACTTCGGCCTGCTTACATCAAAGCTGGCATCAAACGTACAGGAGGGCTACCGCAACTTCATCATCTCCGAGAGCGAGGTTCAGGAACAGCGCCTGAAGGAGATCTTCGAAGAGACCGATCCGGCAGTACAGTTCACTCCTCTCCTGCTCAACCTGCATCAGGGTTTTACTGACCATGACCTGAAAATAGCCGTTTATACTGATCACCAGATCTTTGACCGTTATCATAAGTTCCGGATCAGGGGCTTCTTCACCCGCCGTGACAGCATGACCGTGAGAGAGCTGACTGATCTCAATCCGGGCGACTATGTGGTGCATACAGATCATGGCATCGGCAGGTTCGGCGGTTTGGAGAAAATTGAGGTTAACGGCCGGATGCAGGAAGCCATCAAGCTGGTATTCAAGGACAATGACATATTGTACGTAGGCATTCACGCCCTGCACCGTATATCCAAATACAAGGGTAAGGATGACACTCCTCCCCGTATCAACAAGCTGGGTACAGGTGCCTGGCAGAAGGTAAAACAGGCGACGAAGAAGAAGGTAAAGGACATCGCCCGTGACCTGATTCTTCTTTACGCAAAGCGAAAAGCCTCCGGTGGTTTCTCATACTCGCCCGACTCATACCTTCAACGTGAGCTGGAGGCCTCATTTATCTGGGAGGATACGCCGGACCAGCTGGCCAGCACTGTAGCCGTGAAGGAGGATATGGAGGCTCCGGTGCCAATGGACAGGCTCATATGCGGTGATGTAGGATTCGGCAAAACCGAGATCGCAATCAGGGCGGCATTCAAGGCCGCCACTGACGGGAAACAGACTGCGGTTCTGGTGCCTACAACCATCCTGGCGCTGCAGCATTTCAGAACCTTTTCATCCCGGCTTGAGAACTTCCCCTGCAAAGTTGACTACATCAGCAGGCACCGCAAGCCCGCCGAACAGAAGAAGATCCTCAAGCAACTGTCCGATGGCGAGATTGACATCATCGTGGGAACCCATAAGCTTACCGGCAAGGAGGTGAAGTTCAAAGACCTGGGTCTGCTTGTCATAGACGAGGAGCAGCGCTTCGGCGTAGCCGCAAAGGAGAGACTAAAAACCCTCAGGGCCGGGGTTGACACCCTCACCCTTACAGCCACCCCCATACCCCGGACACTGCAGTTTTCTCTGATGGGAGCTCGTGACCTCTCTGTGATCAGTACCCCTCCCCCAAACAGGATGCCCATCATAACCGAACTTCACGGCTTCAATGAGGATATCATCCGTGAGGGAATAGTCTATGAGGTGAGCCGAAACGGACAGGTCTTCTTCATCAATAACAGGATAGAAAACATAATGGAGGTGAAAGCCTCCCTGCTCCAATTCTGTCCGGAGATAAAGATTGCCGTGGTGCATGGCCGGATGGAGGGTAATGAGATAGAGAATGCCATGTCTGATTTCATCCGGGGTGACTATGACGTACTACTGGCAACAACAATCATTGAATCAGGCCTGGATATCCCCAATGCCAATACCATTTTCATCAATGATGCTCATAATTTCGGCCTCTCCGAGCTTCATCAGCTGCGAGGAAGGGTAGGCCGTTCGAACAGGAAGGCCTTCTGTTACCTCCTTACTCCGCCGCTATCAGTACTGACAGGTGACGCCAGGCGAAGGCTTAGAGCCATAGAGGAGAACTATGAGCTTGGCAGCGGGTTCAATATCGCCCTGCAGGACCTGGATATCCGTGGTGCCGGCAACCTTCTCGGGGGTGAACAGAGCGGCTTCATCGCCGATGTAGGCTATGAAACCTACCAGAAGATCCTTGACGAAGCTGTCAGGGAGCTGAAAGATGAGGAGTTCGGCGGTCTCTTTGCAGGTCCTGCGGAGAAGAAGGAGCACCCTGCCGCAGAGAAACCGAAACAGTTTGTTGAGGATGTAACTGTAGAGACTGATCTTGAGATAATGTTTCCCGATGATTACGTCTCCAACATACCTGAGCGAATCAGACTCTACAAGGAGCTCAATGAGATCAGGGATGAGGCAGGACTTAAAGCCTATGAGTCACATCTTACGGACAGGTTTGGGCCGCCTCCGCCGCCTGCACTGGCACTGCTGCAGCTCGTCAGGCTCAAATGGGCCGCCACAAGAACAGGGATTGAAAAAGTAATTCTGAAAAATAACACTCTGATTGCTAACTTTGTGACGGATCAGTCGTCACAGTTCTACCGCTCACCACTCTTCGTGTCGGTGATGAACTATGTCAACAGGAGGCAGGGCAATATGTCAGTGAAGCAGAACAACAACAAGCTGAGCCTGACTGTCAGGAGTGTCACCACCGTAGTGCAGGCTATTAACCTTTTCACTGCGATCCTCTCATGGCATGAGTCAACTCAGACCTTAAAGGCAAACTAGAAGATGAATCTGATCATTGATATTGGAAACACTTCAGTCAAGGCAGCGCTCGTCAGCAAGGGTGTGATCATAAGCCAGGAACGGTTTGAAAGTGCTGTTCCGGAGCTTCTGGGAATGTTCACGGGGCGCCGCAGAATTGCCGGCGCAATTGTCTCGAGTGTCAGCAGTGATCCTTCCGGACTGCTTGACTGGCTTCGCACCAGGGCAGGGAGAGTGCATCACCTCACGTCACAGTCAAAATACCCGTTCGCAATAGACTACGACACACCTGAGACTCTCGGGACTGACCGTCTTGCCGCCGCTGCAGGGGCTGTTGATCATCACCCGGGGGCTGACCTGTTGATAATTGACGCAGGCAGCGCCCTGACTGTTGACCAGGTGACCGGTGGCATTTACAGGGGTGGCATCATCTCGCCGGGACTGGTCATGCGGTTCCGGGCGCTCCATGAATTCACCGGAAGGCTTCCCCTGGTGACTAAGAGGACCGGGTTCACTTTCCCAGGCAAAACGACGGAAGATGCTATTGCAGGCGGTGTTATAACAGGCATAGCGTATGAAATAATTGAGTATATTCGCACGTTCGAGGAAAAACACCATAATTCCGTTGCAGTCATCACGGGCGGAGACAGCGGGTTGGTCACTACGCTGGCTGGAGGCAGATTGCTTCACTACCCGGACCTGGTAACGGAGGGATTGAATCTTTTACTGGAAACAAATGTATAAGAGCATAAGAGCAATTATGATAGGTCTGCTTGCCCTCCTGGCAACGGGAGCTGCAGGACAGAAAACAGTCAATACACCTTTCGCGAGGTACGGGATCGGTACTCTGGAGCTCCAGGGTACTTTCAGAACACGGGCTATGGGGGGCATCAGCAGCGGAATCAGGGACAACCTGACACTGAACTATCTGACACCAGCTTCATACAGCAGCACCGACACAACCTCCTTCCTTTTCGACTTCGGCATAGACTACGCGGTGGCAAAGCTGAAAGGAAATGACCTCAGCTACAACTCCCAGGACATGACTTTCTCACATCTTATGATGGGATTCCCGATCATGAAGGGCTGGGGTGTCGCTGCCGCGATAATGCCTTATGCAAACGGATCATATGATATCGGATACAGATCAGAAGGCACAGGAGTGACCGGCCCTCTTTACGAACATCATAATGGCAGCGGCGGTTACCATAAAGCCCTGCTTGGCACGGGAGTCCGACTCTTTCCCTTTGTCTCAGTTGGCGTAAATGCCTTTTACATGTTCGGAGAGGAGACCAGGCTCAATGACTTTATATTCACCGGAGACAACAACTATTTCAATACCAGGAAGCAGGGTATATCATCTATGAGGGGAATAGGTTACGATGCATCGGTACAATTTATGCTCAAACTCTCCGGGGGCAGGTTTATCAATGCCGGATTGACTTACACACCAGCTTTTGACCTTAAAACAGAGAATGAGGATATGATATTCAGGTATCCAACCGTCTCCAGTTCAGCTTATTCAATTGATACCCTCTCCTTCGGTGAACTCTCAACCGCCAGCACGATGCCACAGTCACTCAGAGCCGGCTTCTCACTCGGTAAAGTTGACAAGCTGACGGCAGGAGCTGATATAGTATATACACGCTGGACCAAAGCATCCCTCCCCGGGACATATGGGACATATACTGATGCACTATCACTCCATGCCGGAGCAGAATATATACCTGAGAAATATTCAAATTACAATTTCTTTGACCGTGTTGAATACCGCATAGGATGCCACTATGGTGAGAGTTACACCCTGTTCGGCGGAGATGAGCTGAAAGAGTACGGCATAACTTTTGGAACAGGTATACCAATGAAAAGATCGAGATCACGTATCTCACTGTCGGTTGACCTGTCAACCAGGGGAAACGGGAACGGGAATATACCGAAGGAAACGAGGATATCGGTCGGAGCCAGCCTGAATCTGTATGATTACTGGTTCATCAAAAGACAGTTTGATTAAAAAAATGAATAAGAAAGAGATGAAAAGAACAATCAGCACAATTTTAACCGGATTGATTCTGTCAGTGTTTTCAGTGGCCCTGCAGGCCCAGAAGGGTGTTGAAACGGGCACACCGTTTGGAAGAGGTGAGGACAGCACAAGGTGCCTGCGCAACACATCCCTCTATTCTACCTATTACGAGAACAAGGACTACAACATGGCTGTCCAGTTCTGGAGACCGGTCTTCAATGAATGCCCCGGATCATCTAAGAACACTTACATAAAGGGTGAGACGATGTTCAAGGAGTTCTTCCGCAAGACGGGAGACAAAGCTTACATTGACACTGTAATGATGATCCTTGACCAGCGGACCAGGTATTTCAACGAAGAGCCCGTAAACAACCTGCGTAAGGCATTCGCCCTGTACGAATTCGGGGGTAATGACGCTGAATACGCCAGGAAGGGCTTTGATCTCATAAAGGGTGTAATGGAGAGCTCGCCCCAGAGCTTTGACCATACCTACTCAAGTCTGTATATGGCCATCACGGCAAAATGCTATGCCCTCAAGCTCATTGAAGCTCCTGAGGTTATCGCTGCATATTCACAGTCGATGAAGGTGGTTGACAACCAGCTTTCACGCAAACCCGGCGATGCACGTTTTACTGAAGCCAGAAAGAACATTGACGCGGTTTTCAGATCAAGCGGCGCCGCCTCATGTGAAAACCTTGAGCATCTCTTCACCGCCGACGTTGACAAAAATCCCGGTGACACGGCCATGCTCAGGAAGGTCCTCACCCTCCTCGGTGAAACAGGCTGCAAAGACTCTGAACTTTACTATAAGGCTGCCACCAGTCTTTACCGCTCTGACCCCAGCGCTTCATCAGCAGCACAGCTGGCTGAAATGAATCTGGCACGGAAGAAATACAATGAGGCCGAAAAATATTATACTGAAGCCATCGACCTTGAGACTGACAGTAAAGTCAAGTCAGGTCTGCTTACGAAACTGGCCACCCTTGAGCTGACCTCTGACAGTAAACAGGCTGCACGTGACTTTGCGAGAGCCGCATTCTCCCTCGATCCTACCAATGGCAATGCCCTTTTCATCATCGCTGAAGCCTATGCCGGATCACGGATAGGTGAAACATTTGAAAATCAAACAGTTTACTGGGTGGTGGTAGACTACCTCATCAGGGCAAGGAACACTGACCCCACCCTTAAAGAACAGGTTGACGAGCGAATAGGGATATATGCAAGGCTGTTCCCCACAAAGGAGGAAGCCTTCTTCAGGAGCCTCGTTGAGGAGGGTGCTTCCTACCTGGTAGGAGGCTGGATCAATGAATCCACCACCATCAGATTCAGGAAGGAATAACAGCAGTGAAATCCTTCACAACATACAGAATTATAATTGCAGTCCTGGTTGCCGGGACTGCCTTGCTTTCATCCTGTGATAAGAAGGAAGCAACGGTGAAGGATCTGATGATAAAGGAGCTTCCGACGCTGTCATCAAGGAATGTTGAAACTATGTATTCTGACTCCGGCAAGGTCACCATGCTGGTGCGCGCGCCCCTGATACAGCAGTTCACCACTGTAGAGAATCCGTATACCCTTTTCCCCGAAGGGCTGACAGTGTTGTTCTATGACCGGACAAATGTACCGCAGGCTAGTATCACATCTCACTATGCCCGCTATACGGAAAAGGATGACATATGGGAACTCCGTGACAGCGTGGTGGCTGTGAGCAACAAGGACGAAGTGCTGGAGACGGAACTTCTTTTCTGGAGCCAGCCCAGGGACAGGATCTGGTCTGACAGGTTTGTCAGGTTCACCCAGGATGACCAGGTGATGATGGGCACAGGATTTGAATCTGACTCACGGTTTTCAAACTGGGTAATAAAGAACGTAACGGGTTCAATTTATATCAGGGATGAACAAGAAATCACTCCTGCTGATTGAGATCATATGGACCATTCTGGGACTGATGTGCCTGGGTATAGCCATCCGTGAGACAGTCAACGCCGGCATTGGCCGGGCATGGCTTTTTTACGTGATGGCTGTCGCTGCATTTGTTCTGGCGTGGATACGTGACTCACAGCGAAAAAAGCTGTAAATTTGGGGTATGAACCCATGGGTCATTATCCCCTTTGCCATTCTTCTTGCCGCATTCTTTTCGGCGATGGAGCTTGCGTTCATTGCCTCCAACAAGCTTCGTATTGAGCTTGACCGTAAACAGGGGAATTTTGGATCGGGCATAATCGCCCTCTTCTCCCGCAACCCGGGCCTTTATATATCAACCATGCTGATCGGGGTTAACATTGCCACGGTCATATTCAGTATGCTTGCCGCTGACCTGATGGAGTCATGGTTAAAAAACCTGATCCCGTCAGAGGTGTTGATATTCATCATCCAGACGGTAATCACAACAATGGTTATCCTGGTGTTTGCCGACTTCCTTCCCAAATCAGTGGTGCGGATCAGCCCTAATTTCTTCCTTCGCATCTTCGCTGTACCCACAGCCATCTTCTATTACCTCTTCTACCCGGTAAGCAAGTTCACACTCTGGCTTGCCAACATGATCATGAGGTTATTCTTCGGGATAAAGGCAGAGAGAAAAGAGCAGGAGAACCGTATATTCACCCGGATTGATCTTGACCATTTCGTCAATGATATGGTTGAGACGGAGGAGGAGAAGGAGGAGGAAAACAGCAATCTCCGGATTTTTCAGAATGCTCTTGATTTCTCCTCGGTAAAGGCACGCGAATGCATGGTGCCCCGGACTGAAATCGTGGCCCTGCCGGTGCAATCATCACCTGATGACCTGAGGCACCAGTTCATAGAATCTGGCCACTCCAAGATCCTCCTCTATCGTGACAACATTGACAACATGGTAGGGTATTATGAGCTTAAAGACATCCTGCACGGGCCGGCTGACATTGCCACAGGCATGCGCAAGCTTCCGGTGGTTCCTGAGACCATGACCGCCAACAGGGTGCTGAGGCTGCTCTCTGATGCAAAAAAAAGCATTGCACTGGTGGTTGATGAGTTCGGCGGCACTGCAGGAGTGATCACCATTGAGGATGTCCTCGAAGAGATAGTTGGCGACATTGAAGATGAGCATGACATCAGTGACCTCGTGGAGAAGAAGATAAATGAGAAGGAGTATGTTCTTTCCGGACGTCTTGACATAGACTACCTCAACGAAGAGTACGACCTCGGCCTGCCGGAGAGCGATGAGTACACAACACTTGCAGGCCTGATACTTTTTGCTCACGGTAACATCCCGCGACAGCAGGAAAAAATAAGAGTAGGCCGTAACCTCTTCACGGTGCTCAGGAGTACCACAACTAAGGTAGAACTGCTGAAGCTTCTGATTGATTGAGAAGCCTCACCCTGCACTCGGGCAGGTCAGAGGCTCTGACCGGTGTACCGGCTGAAAGGTCAGCCCTTCTTTTTCAGTTCAGCGTAATACTTAAAATAGAGAGGAATTGCCCTCATCCCGGCGAACAGGTTCTCAAGCGGGTAATTCTCATTGGGTGAGTGAATTGCATCTGACTCCAGGCCGAATCCCATCAGTATCGACTTTACTCCGAGTATCTTTTCGAAGGTGGAGATGATCGGAATGCTGCCGCCGCTCCTTACAGGTATGGGTTTCCTCCCGAAGATCCCGGTATAGGTCATTTCGGCTGCAAGGTATTCCGGGGTATCGAGGGGGCTCACATAAGCCTCTCCGCCGTGGAGGTATTCAGCGCTGACCCTGACTCCGGCAGGCGCCAGAGACTTAATGTGGTTGATTGCCATCTCAGCTATTTCCTCAGCTTTCTGGTATGGCACAAGTCTCATAGAGATCTTTGCCGAAGCCTTAGCCGGCAGGATGGTCTTGGCACCCTCTCCTGTATAGCCGCCCCAGATGCCGTTGACATCAAGGGTGGGCCTGATACCTGTGCTCTCAAGTGTTGAGAATCCCTTCTCTGCAGCAAGAGCATCGACACCAACGGATTTCTTGTATTTTTCAGGATCAAAGGGTCTTTCAGCCATCTTTTCTCTCTCTTCACCGGATGGAACGAGCACACTGTCATAGAAGCCCGGGATAGTGACCCTGCCGTCGCCGTCCTTCAGCCTGGCTATGATGTCGCAAAGAGCATTGCACGGATTCACAACTGCTCCTCCGTAGATGCCTGAATGGAGATCATGATCCGGTCCCTCAACCTCTACCTGGATGTATGACAATCCGCGTAATCCTGAAGTGATTGAAGGTATCTCAGTTGAGATCATTGTAGTATCTGACACCAGTATCACGTCAGAGCGGAGCATCTCTCTGTATTCCAGGCAGAATCCGGCAATGCTTGCCGACCCGGCTTCCTCCTCACCCTCAATCATGAATTTGACGTTGCATGCAAGGGTACCTGTGGCATTCATCATCTCGAATGCCTTCAGGTGCATAAAGAGCTGCCCCTTATCGTCATCGGCACCTCGCGCCCATATCTTTCCGTCACGTATCTCCGGTTCGAAGGGTTTTGAGGTCCACTTCTCAAGGGGTTCGGCGGGCATTACATCATAATGGCCATAGACAAGTATCGTAGGCAGGGATGGATCAACCATCTTCTCTCCATAAACGATGGGATTTCCGGGGGTGGAATAGACTTTTGCCTGGTCCGCTCCGTTTGCAGCCATCAGGTCACGGATGTATTCGGCAGCCCTGACCATATCGGCCTTGTTTGATTCAGAAGCGCTGACCGAAGGGATCCTGATCAGGCCGAAGAGTTCCTCGAGGAACCTGTCCCTGTTTGTTTCGATGTAATTCTTAATGTTTTCCATTATCGTTATATTTATGATATTCACCAGCCGCCCACTGCAGCCTGTTGTACCACTCTTCGCCAAACGCCCTTACAAGGGGTTCGCGAAGGAAGAGGTAAAGTTCAGTTTTCTGTTTCGCGCCACAGATGGTACCGGGCTTGCATATTAACCATTCCTCGTAGTTTACAGCCCGGAAGGTGCTGTATTGCCTGACCCTCACCGGGAAAAGGTGACATGAAAGCGGTTTATGGAAATCCACGGCTCCGGCTTTAAATGCCGTTTCAATGCCACACTTGTAAACATCGTCATCCATGATGGTATATGCGCACTCCTCGTTGTTGATAAGAGGTGTGACCAGTTCACCCTCGATGTCGGTAACGCTTGTCCCCTGCTTTTCTACTGCCCTGATACCTTCAGGACGGAGATAGGGCCAAAGGTCAGGCCATATCCGTTCCAGTGTTGATGCCTCCTCAGCCGTCAGCGGAGCACCGGTATCACCATACCTGCAACAGCTCCCTTTGCATGCTGCCAGGTCACAGACAAACTGTTTCTCTATAAGCGCCAGGGAGACTATTGTGTCCTCAATCTGCAGCATCGTTTCCCTCACACCAGTGATTTGCCTGTCATTTCCCGGGGAACTGGTATACCCATCATTGTCAGTATAGTGGGTGCCACGTCAGCGAGTATCCCTGCCCTGACGCTTCTGAACCTTTTGCTGATAAGATAAAGTGGTACCGGGTTGAGTGAATGGGCTGTATTTGGAGAACCGTCAGGATTGACTGCATAATCTGCATTGCCGTGATCCGCAATTATTATCACCTCATAGCCGTTCGCCATGGCAGTCTCTGCCACATCGCCGGCACATTCGTCCACCGTTCTTACAGCCTTCCGGATAGCTTCATAAACGCCGGTATGGCCCACCATGTCACCGTTGGCAAAATTAAGGCAAATGAAGTCATACTTTTTTTTGCGGAGTTCTTCAATAATAGCATCTCTGACTCCGTATGCACTCATCTCGGGCTGCAGGTCATAGGTGGCCACTTTTGGTGAAGGAATGAGTATCCGTTCCTCACCCGGGAACTCCTTCTCCCTCCCGCCTGAAAAAAAGAAGGTCACATGGGCATATTTCTCCGTCTCGGCAATCCGGAGCTGTTTCTTCCCGGCATCCGAAAGGATCTCTCCGAGGGTTCTGTCAACATTCTCTTTTGGGAAGATAACATGAAGTCCCCGGAATTTATCATCATACGGGGTCATGGTAAGATAGTGCAGAGGTATGGTCTTCATGCCGGCCTCCGGCATGTCTTGCTGTGTAAGCACTATCGTCAGTTCACGAGCCCTGTCATTCCTGAAATTAATGAAGACAACCACATCGCCTTCTGCGATAGTAGCCAGTGGTTGTCCGTCAGCGCCGGTTACCACAACAGGCTTCATGAATTCGTCTGTGACTCCGGCATCATATGAATTCTGCATGGCCTGGAGAATGTCATCGGTCAGGGTTCCCCTGCCATGGACAAGCATTTCATACGCCTCCCTGATCCTTTCCCATCTCTTGTCGCGGTCCATGGCATAGTAACGGCCGACAAAAGATGCCACCCTGCCATTGCTTTTTTCAAGATGTCCAAGCAGGTTTGCCATAAAACCTTTTCCGCTCTTCGGGTCAGTGTCACGGCCGTCGCCGAAGCCATGGATATAAACCTCCTTCAGACCGTACTCCATGGTCATGTCACACAGTGCATAGAGGTGATTGTCAAGTGAATGAACCCCTCCGTCAGAGAGCAGTCCCATGAAGTGAACCTTCACTCCTTTGTCGCGGGCATATGTGAATGCCTTGCGGAGAGTCTCGTTTGTGCGTATTTCCCCGGTGCGGCAGGCTTTGTTTATCTTAACCAGGTCCTGGTAGACAATCCGTCCGGCCCCTATGTTCAGGTGTCCGACCTCCGAGTTGCCCATCTGTCCTTCAGGGAGGCCCACGTCTTCGCCTGAGGTGAGCAGCTGAGACGAGGGAAAAGCCTTCTTCAGGGCATCAATATGCGGTGCGCCGGCAGTGGTGATCACGTCGCTCCTGGTGCCGTCCCCAATCCCCCAGCCGTCGAGGATCATCAATAGTATTCTGTTTTCTTTCATCAGGTCAATAATTATTTCATATGATGGCAGCAAAAATAGCCATTTCCGGCAAGAATGCCATCAAAGTATTATAACACGGCAGAGGCTTTAAAAGTTTGAATCAGCGGGCTCCCCTGATCTCCCTGACCCTGATGCGGTATTCCCGGTTGGGGCAGGTGGGCTCATAATCGATATCCCTGCCTACATAAGCTGACCATTCCTGCACAGTCAGGTTTCTTGACACCTTGTCACAGAGGCCGTCAGTCATGCACCTGATGTGTGCGGGCCTCCGGATGACATCGCTCCGTGTTGCTGAGAGAAAGGCTTCGCCCCCGTCACTGAATGCAAGACGCAACACCTTCTGCCCGCCGTCGGTAAAGACTACTGGTGGCTGTTCCAGATTGGCCATTGTCCAGAGCCTGATCTCCCCCGTATCGTCGGCAGTAAGCATTTGTCCGTCAGTCCGGTCGAAGGCAATGCTCCTTATGGCTGTAAGATGTCCTGCAGCACTTCCGTCGGCAGTCCCTGCAGATGTGTTCCAGATGTCGATTGTGCCTGTGTCATCTCCCGTTGCCAGCTTGTTTCCTCCCGGAATGAATTTATGAGCGGTGATGATCTTTTCTCCCGTATTGATTGGGATGTACCTCATAGGTGACCCCGTTTGCCAGCAGATCAGCCTGCCGTCGCCAGTCAGGGCTGCCAGTATATTATTATCATCTGAAATTTCCAGCGCGACTATCCCTGAACGGTCGCTGGTCACTTTTCTCACACTGCGGTTTCTGAGATCCCATTCACTCACAGTACCATCTGAGGTGGATGAATAAAGATGGTCCGGGTCTGAGTAGGTCAGGGATGTTATGCTGCCGGTGGAGTCATATAGCTGGTAGCCAACTGAATCATCGTCAAAGGGTATCATCATGATTCCGGAATCTTTCGTTCCGCATGCCAGCCACAAGTTGTCAGGGCTGAGAGTCATTGCGCTGATGGCCTTATTGCCTGACCACACCAGGGTGTAACTTCCCGACGGCTGGCCTGGTTCCCAGCTCAGGATCCTGCCGTTGGAGTCAGCAGTGAAGAACCGGCTGTCAGAGCCTTCGGCCATAGCCGTATATTCAGCTCCTTCAGGACTGTACCTGATGCAGAACCTGTTTCCGTAACGGCTAGAAACATCATAGAGGCCGGCAAATACATCTGCATCCTCCGTAATGCCGTCGAACTTCTTGTTAAAAAGATAAGCCTGCCAGGCAAGCAGTATCTGCAGGTCTTTGCTGCCGGCATGGTTCAGTGACCTCACAGCCAGCGATCTGGACAGCGAGAGCATATGGTTCCTGTTTGCATCTGATAATCTCTCCAGGTCTTCAGCTTTTCCGGAAGCCATCTCCCTCACTGCCTTCTCGGCTGATCTGGCTCTTGATTCAGCCTGTCTCACCCTCTCCTCCGAAATGATCAAATTGTTTTCTGTCCCGGAGTGAGAGATTTCAAGAGCCGATGACAGTATCCCCAGGCTGTCATTCAGTCTGTCGTTCAGGGCAAGGGCTTCGTCCTTCATCTGAACGGCCACCGACTTCTGCTTTTCGGCCCTGTTTCTCAATGAGAGAACGGTTCCCAGGGCTATCAGTGCGAGAAAAGCCAGCAGACCCAGCAGTCCGGCTATAAGACGTGAGCGCCTGACGATTTCGGTGCTGTTTTTTCGACCATATTCCTCCCTGATAAGATATTCTTCCTCGGAGTTTTTCAGGAAGATGAGGGCCCTTTCAAAAGCCGGATCAATCTTCCCGGCCCAGGCAAGGGTGGGATTATTTTCATCTCTCCACCTGAGGGCCATAAGAAGGTCAGGGGCTGTCCACAGACGGCCGGTACCCTCCTGGTACTGTGCAGCTGCTGAGGCCAGTTGCCTGTAAAGCTTTACTGACGCTTCCTCTTCATCCATCCATTTCCGCAGGTTTCCCCAGAGCCTTATGATGCTCTCATGGGTCAGGTCAAGGATGCTTTCCCCGTTGAGAGGCACCTCTTTAGACGGAGTCAGGAATGAATATTCGGGTGATCTGAACACCTCAGCCACTCCAATGATTTCATGCTCCGCACACCCTGTCTGGGCTGCTATCGTCGAAATACGCTCAGGCTTTCTCAGCTCCCTGCCATCATCTGAGCGGGTGGTGATTGTACGGAAGAGACGTGAACAGACATAACGGTGCCTTTCGTCCAGTGACTCAAATGCCTGGCCTGCATGTTGTGAGATCGCTCCCTTCAGCTCCCCTACAGCTTCATAGTCAGAAATACTGATGGGGCGGCTCAGGTCACCAAGCCTGCTCCACTGGTTCCAGATCCGCATCATCAGGTGCTGCAATACCGGTAGCTGCCCGGGTCTTTCTTCAAGGTCACTCAGGATGCGCCTCACCAGCGACCTGTCAATTGAACCGCCGGAGAGCTTCACGGGCTCCTCAATGACAGTAACCATCTGATCAACGGGTATCTGTGGCAGAAGGTAGCTGCTGCTGTTCATCAGGTTTGTGAGAGAATGAAACCGCCCGCAGTCAGATACATACTCAGATCTGAGGGTCAGAATGATGTACAGGCCATGATCAGGTTTCTGCATGGCATTGACTATCAGATCAATGAAGTCTGTCGCATCATCACCCGGGAGGCCTCTTGAGGTTGCCGGGCTGAACCGGAAGATCTCCTCAAACTGGTCGATTACAATCACCACCTGCTGCCGGAGGTTCTTCCTTATCCTGTTAATTACGTCAGTAAGCCCTTCGGTCCTGTTATGCAGTGATGCCGCCACGCTCACCTCAGACAGCTGGTTAAATCCTGCTCCGGCGGAGAGTGATGAGAGTTCTGTTGCCAGGTGGTCAACCGGATTGAGCGCAGGTCTGAAGACAAGATATGACCATGATTTTTTTTCTTCGGTATTTTCCTTCAGAAGGGCAGGAACTACTCCTGACAGAACAAGAGATGATTTGCCGCTGCCGGATGCGCCCAATACAGCAACAAACCTGTTTTCCTTAAGCCTGGAAACGACCTTAAGAGTGCTTTCCATCCGCCCGAAGAACAGGTGCCCCTCGTCAGGCCTGAAAGCCCTCAGGCCCGGAAATGGATTTGGTCTGATGATAATATTTCTATCTGGCATAGAAGATATTTTTAGAGTGCAGGTTCCCCCCCCTGCCTATCCGTATAATTTACAAAGATATCTGTGAATTCCGGATAGTAAAACACAAAGGCTGCAATATCATTTAAAGGGATGGAATACAGACCGGTCTTCCCGTCTTTGGAGGGTACCACCCATGAAATCACCCCTGGCAGGGAGCCGGCGTCATAGGATCCTGAGTAACGGAGGTGCGAGGCCAGCATTATCATTGTTTCTTCAGGAATTTTTGAAAAGCAGAGGCAGAGAAACCTTGTTTTCTCGAAGATCATTGCAGCCTGTGTAAGGGTGCCACCCGTAACTGCCGATATTCTTGCCCGGGCCGGATCTGGTAGACGCGACTGTGCATCATTAAACCAGTCTGGGTTGATTGACCTGATGGCACGGGCGCTTTCCTCCTGCAGTATCAGGCT
>DHUL01000065.1:71980-79078 GCA_002409145.1 Bacteroidales bacterium UBA5235 | reverse complement strand
GCCCTTTCCTTCTGCAGCTGCCAGATGCAGGGCACATGCCTTGCTCCAGGTACCGGTAATGTTCTGCTCCGAAGCCAGGAGAAATGATGAAATGGAATGGCCTTTCATGCTCCTGACAGGAAAGTAAAGGGAGAGTTCGGCCAGCCTGCGATTGTCACTACTGTTTCCGAGAAGTGCCTTTAGCGGTCTGCGTATTGGGTCTCCGATCACGCTGTCTATTGCCTCCGAAGCGACACCGGCCTGGCAAGGCCTGTCATCCCGTTTGCGTGGAAGTATCAATTCCGAGGCAGCACTTCCTGCCAGCAGATGTATAAGATATCTGATGAATTCATAATTATTCTTCCTCTCATTTTCAAGGGCTGCTGACAGAATGAAATACCTGCATCTCGAAGCCTCAGTCTGCAAGGCAATAAGCCTGGCCATAACATGAATCGTTTCGTTGAGTGTTTCCTCAATCTTCACCCTTTGCCTGCCCTGGGGTGACCATCCTCTGCTGCACAGTGAGGAGGCTGCCTTGAGGCGGACACCCATGTGTCCCGCAGCGACAAAATTGCAAAGCCACGGAAGTGCTTCGCTGGCTGGCATGGCATCCAGGAGCCGCAGGATAATGTAATTCTCCCGTTCACTGTTACCTGGCCTGACAGCAATTCCGATCAGATCACCGTAGACCTCCGGGCCGAACTGTCTGAGAACATAATAGGCTTCACGGGCAGTATCCGGGTTGCCCAGTGCCTTCATCACCTCTTCCCGAAGCGTTGTCATCCCGTAACGGCCTGCCGCCATAAGGCCCGTTCTCCTGATTTCAGGACTGGGATCACTGAGTAGTTTGATAATCTCCTGCTCCGGGGGAATGCTTTTGCTAAGATATACTGCCCTGGCAGAAGCGGCTTTCTCAGGAATGCCGGGCAGGTGTAACAAATCAATGTTCCTGACCGGGTCAGAGTAGTACTTTTCAATAACGGCAATCCCGGTAGCGGCCTCATGTCTCACCCTGTCGCAGAAACGGCTGCCTGAGGCAATGGCCCTCATGGCCGGAAGAAGTGCCGGGTCAAATGTTTTGGAGGCCAGGGAAATGACCTCTGTGGCATAGGAATCACCTGCATTTTTTAAGAGGTAATCATGCCTTCCACCGATGAGATCAGTGTAATGGTCAGCAACGAGAATAAGGCTTCTGAAGCCCTCTGCCTTCCCGGTTGCAGGATGCTTTTCTGCCACTGGCCCCACATGAGGAGCCGGGGCCTTTATCATCAAGGAAAGCCGGTTCCGGAAGTGAGCCACGATGACAATGTCCAGCAGCATCAGTGCAATCGCAGCCACTGGGAAAAGGAATATAATGCGTGAAACCCTTAAGTCAGCGGTCATTGTGACAGCCACTAAGACCACGGCAATGGTTGCGGCGGCAATGATTGTATGCCTTGCCAGGTCCCCTGCCTTTATCCAGGCTGATGGCAGACCGGCCTTTTCTGCCAGGTGACTTACAGACGCCAGGGCCGGCAGAGCTACCATGGCCATTGAGGGTAGGAAGAAGGCTGCGGCAACGGATGTGACAAGGGCTGACAGTAACAGCAGTGACTCTCTTCCGGTTAGGTCATAATAGATATATATAAGGGCTGCCGGCACAGTCAGTGCCAGAAGCACGACAGGTGCCAGAAGCAGCTTGCCGCGAAGGCCAAGATTACGAAGTATGGGGAGGTAGTAGAGGTTTTTAATTATCAGGCCTGATCCGATGATAATTATCGAAAGAGTCAGAGTGTAGAGGAGTGGTGTTGCACGGAAAAGGGACAGGTCAGTCAGAACTGCAACCATGGCTGCAGCTGTTAGTGCCATCAGGACCAATGCAGAAAGGAAGACCCAGCTGAAACTGGTTTTCATAGCCCTCCGAGGTTTTAACATATCCGGGTTTAAGTACAGACTTTCTTATGAAAGATAATGAAAAAAATTAAACCTACAAATAGGCTCCTTTTGATCTTATAATGCCTGCAATCATTGCAGTCATTTCTTCCTCCTCCATGGTTTCTGAATCCAGGATGAGGTCGGCTTGTTCATACCATTCGCTCCTTTGTTCCAGGAGTTTACGTACACCTGGCTGCAGCTCATCGTGTCCGACATCTTTCAGCAAAGGCCGGTTTGTCCTGGACCGGATCAGGCGTGACACCAGGGCGTCGACAGTCAGTCTCAGGTATACGGTTACCCCTGTTGCTTTCATAAGGGAAATATTTTCATCAGAACAGGGAGTGCCCCCTCCGCAGGCCACCACTGTCCTTGTCCGGCCTGATACAGCCTTAAGCGCCTCTGTCTCAGCTCTACGGAAATACTCTTCACCCTTTGTGGCAAAAATGCCGGTTACTGTCATCCCCTCTTTCTCCTCGACAAGTTTGTCAAGGTCGGTGAACCTCCATCGAAGAAATGCAGCAATGCCCTTCCCTGCGGAGCTTTTGCCGCTGCCCATAAAGCCTATCAAATAAATATTCACGTATTTCTAAAGATCTAGTTTCATCTGGGCCGGATCATCAGGCGTGTGAGCCTGCAGCGGCGGCTCATCCGGAGTGCCGTTATCAGGTACCTGAGGTATCGGCGCTGCCTCGCTTCTGACCACCGGCTCAAGCTCCCGGATATCGGCAACACTGTAGTTGGAAAGCCTCCTTCCTTTTGCACGGAAGCTCTTTACCCCGATGAACTCTGCCACCTCTATGATCTCCTGCTTCCTTCCCTCATTCCTGCCACCGAACTTTATCTCAAACCGGGGGTACTCCACCTCGGTGAGGCTCACCAGCCGTGATCCCTCACTGTCAGAGATGAAACACTGAAGCCTGTCCGACTCCTCAAAGGAGAAACGCTTGACATAGTAAAACTGCTGCTCTTCATCCCAGTATACTGAGGAGAATATTTTTGACTCGCGGAACTTTTCAAGCAGTAACAGGTCATCCTCAAAATGAAGGGAGAGGTCTGTGCCTGATGTACGATACCACCCTCCCCTGGTTACTACGAGCAGCATCTCGTCAGATGCGAACTCACCCAGGAATTTCCCCCTGCCATCGGCATTCAGCCTCATCACTGCGTCATCAAACCACAGTTTGCGCCCCCCCAGGGTCGAGAGACCCTTTTCCTTCAGGGTGATCTTATGAACGGCATTCTTCGTCAGGATATTACCCATTGAGCCGCGGCCCTTGATAGCCAGCTCACCGAAATCAAAATCAAAGGTCAGTTTCTTCAGTCTGGCCTTGGGTTTATGATACACCCTGATCACCTCAGCCTCACCATTGGGATTGGCACTGAGATACAGGATCTTTGTTCCGGCAGTACCTCTTCCGAGGTTATATTCCTTGTCACGCGTAAGCCCTGTAAGAGCGCAGCGCTTGACATAATACGGCCCTTCCCGGCCATCCTGGTACGCTACATTATAAATAGTGCGTGTATCATTCCTGAGAAATACCTGTGCATGAATGACATCTTTTCCGACGAACTGCTTTTCTGCAACCTTCGTGATAAGGTAAGTGCCATCCTTCCTGATGATTATGATATCATCAATATCAGAACAATCGCACACATACTCATCCTTTTTGAGTCCGGTGCCGATGAATCCCTCCTGGCGGTTCACGTAAAGTTTTGCATTGGTGGCCACAACCTTGGTTGCCTCAATGGTCTCAAAGCTCCTTATCTCTGTCCTGCGCTCCCTGGCCTTGCCGTACTTTTTCCTGATCTGACGATAGTAGTTGATGGTATAGGGGATTATGTTGGCAAGATGACTGGCAACTTCTTCAAGCTCTGATTCGAGACCCCTGATGTGTTCATCGGCGCGGGAAGAATCATATTTTGAAATCCGCTTGATCTTTATCTCCGTAAGCTTGATGATGTCATCACGGGTGATCTCCCTCCTGAAAAGCTTCTTATACGGTTTAAGCCCCTTATCTATTGCCGTTATCACTGCCTCCCAGGTCTCGCACTCCTCTATATCACGGTAAATCCGTTTTTCGATGAATATCTTTTCAAGTGATGAGAAGTGCCACTCCTCCTCCAGCTCGGCCTTGCGGATCTCGAGTTCCTGTTTGAGAAGTTTTACTGTCTGGTCTGTATTGTGCCTGAGGATGTCACTCACTCCGACGAAAGCAGGCTTGTTTTCGTCAGTGATGACACATGCATTGGGTGAGATGGAGAGCTCACAGTCAGTGAAGGCATAGAGTGCATCAATGGTCTTATCAGGGGAGATACCGCTCTGAAGCTGAATGACAATCTCCACTCCTCCTGCAGTGTTGTCATCAATCTTTTTGATCTTGATTTTTCCCCTGTCATTGGCCTTGACTATTGACTCAATAAGTGAGGTGGTGGTTCGTCCGAAAGGAATCTCGGTTATGACCAGTCCCTTTTTGTCAACCTTCTCGATCCTGGCCCTGACCTTAACCACCCCTCCGCGGCTTCCGTCATTATATTTTGAGACATCAATCATGCCTCCTGTCGGAAAATCCGGGTACAGCTCGAAGGGTTTACCCTGCAGGTAACTTATGGATGCGTCTATCAGTTCGTTGAAGTTGTGAGGGAGGATCTTTGAAGAGAGGCCTACGGCTATGCCCTCCACGCCCATTGCCAGGAGCAGGGGGAACTTCACCGGGAGGGTAACCGGTTCCCTGTTGCGCCCGTCATATGAACTCATCCACTCGGTGGTCTTGCTATTGAAGGCCACCTCAAGGGCGAACTTCGAGAGCCTGGCTTCGATATACCTGGGTGCTGCTGCGCCGTCACCGGTCAGAATGTTTCCCCAGTTTCCCTGCGACTCCACGAGCAGGTCTTTCTGCCCCAGTTGCACCAGTGCATCGCCTATGGAGGCGTCACCATGAGGATGAAACTGCATCGTATGCCCGATGATATTGGCAACCTTGTTGAAGCGCCCGTCATCCATCCGTTTCATGGAATACAAGATCCTGCGCTGCACCGGCTTGAGCCCGTCAGACATATGAGGTACAGCACGTTCAAGAATCACATATGACGCATAATCAAGAAACCAGTCCTGGTACATGCCTGATAATGCCGTAACGGTATGCAGGGCCTCAGGTATGTAACCGGTTTTGGGTACTTCCTTCTCCCCACCCTCTTCGTCGGGGATCAGTTCAAAAGGATCACTCTCTTTCATCATCTGCTGAAACCTTCACTCACACCTGGGCTGCTTCGGGGATCTCCTCCTCAATCCGCAGGTTGCCAATAATAAAATCCTGACGTTCAGGAGTATTCTTGCCCATATAAAACTCGAGGAACTGGGTATATGGATCTGCTTTCTTCATAATCACAGGCTCCAGGCGCATGTCTTTCCCGATGAAGTGTATAAACTCATCCGGGGATATCTCACCCAGTCCCTTGAAGCGGGTTATCTCCGGGTCAGGACCGAGATCCTTTATTGCTTTCTGCCTCTCCTCATCGGAGTAGCAGTAACGTGTCTGTTTCTTGTTGCGGACCCTGAACAGCGGAGTCTGGAGGATATATACATGCCCTTTGCGTACGAGGTCAGGGAAGAACTGCAGAAAGAAGGTCAGCAGAAGCAGCCTTATGTGCATCCCGTCGACATCAGCGTCAGTGGCTATCACCACATAGTTGTAACGGAGGTCATCGAGAGACTCTTCTATATTAAGGGCAGCCTGAAGCAGGTTGAACTCCTCGTTCTCGTACACAATCTTTTTTGTCAGGCCGAAGCTGTTCAGTGGTTTGCCCCTGAGGCTGAAGACAGCCTGTGTCTCAACGTTGCGTGACTTGGTTATGGAACCGCTTGCCGAGTCTCCCTCGGTGATAAAGAGGGTGGATTCCAGGCGTCTCTCGTCATTCGAGTTGTAGTGAATCCGGCAATCGCGCAGCTTGCGGTTATGCAGGCTGACCTTCTTCGCGCGTTCACGCGCAAGTTTTTGTATTGAACTTATGGCCTTACGCTCCTTCTCCGACTCCTGTATCTTCTTCAGCATTATACGTGCAGTCTCGCCGTTCTTGTGGAGGTAGTCGTCGAGGTGCTTGCGGATGAAATCAACCACGTAGTTGCGTACAGAGGGGCCGTTCGGTCCCATATCCTTTGATCCCAGCTTGGTCTTTGTCTGAGATTCGAAGATGGGTTCCTCTATCTTGAGTGAAACGGCAGCGATGATTGATGATCTGATATCGGAAACATCAAAGTCCTTTTTGAAGAACTCCTTTACGGTACGGGTTATAGCTTCGCGGAACGCAATGAGATGGGTGCCTCCCTGCGAGGTATGCTGGCCGTTTACAAAACTGTAATAATCTTCTCCGTACTGGGTACCATGCGTCATGGCCACCTCGATATCATCACCCTTAAGGTGGATGATCGGGTAGAGCCCTTCGCAGTTCATATTGTCTGTGAGCAGGTCGACCAGTCCGTTGCGCGATACAATCTTGTTGCCGTTGAGATTGATGATCATGCCCGCGTTGAGGTACGAGTAGTTCTTCATCATGCTCTCAACGTACTCAGCGATGTAATGGAAGTTTCCGAACATTGCCTCGTCAGGGACGAAGATCACCTCTGTGCCGTTCTCATCCTGCGTTTTCTTCAGTGGCTCATCCCTGATCAGTTCTCCGCACCTGAATTCAATCTCCTTCAGCTGGCTGTCACGAAATGATCTGATAACAAAAGATGATGATAGGGCGTTGACGGCTTTGATACCCACGCCGTTGAGGCCCACAGATTTCTTGAATGCCTTTGAGTCATATTTGGCTCCGGTATTCATCCTGGAGGAGACATCGAGTACCTTTCCGAGGGGTATGCCACGGCCATAATCACGGACCCTCACCTCCGCCCCTGCAATACTGACATCTATCCGCCGGCCGAAACCCATCATGTACTCGTCAACCGCGTTATCCATCACCTCTTTCAGCAGGACATATATTCCGTCATCAAGTGAGGAGCCGTCACCCAGCTTGCCGATATACATACCGGGACGCAGCCTGATATGCTCCTTCCATTCAAGGGTTTTGATATTCTCCTCAGAATAATTGCCGTCCATTATCCCAAATTTTGGGGCAAAGATAAAGAATTAGGCAAGGCGATTATTCCCGATTTATCAACAACCAGGGGGAATTGTGCCCTGCAGGGCAGGCAAGAGGCAATAG
>DHUL01000065.1:69700-71789 GCA_002409145.1 Bacteroidales bacterium UBA5235 | reverse complement strand
AGGCAATAGAGTTGACAGTGATTCCCTGTTCACCCCTCGCTTCGCAGCCGGTCCATGGCAGTGACCATGAGAGCCTGCACACGTGATGCCAGCTCCTCCGGGTCACCCGTCCCGAACTGCCCCGGGAAGATGGGATCCAGCACCCTGAGTCTTACTATCCGACGGTTTCTGAAGATGACACCTCCCTTTTTGGGCATGATCTCACCTGTACCGTCAATAAGGACAGGGAGCAGCGGCTTGTCGGTCTTCACCGCAAGCTGGAATGCTCCTGTCTTGAACTTTCCGATAGCACCGGTCAATGAACGTGTCCCTTCGGGGAAGATCACAACGGAGATTCCTTCCTGCAACGACTCGACACATTTTTCCATCATACTGATCACGCTTGACTTGTTACCCCTGATCAGCTCTATGTACTTCACCATTTTCATCTCCCAGCCTACAAGAGGAACCCGGAATATCTCAGCTTTGGAGACCCATCTCAGCCGGTGCCGGAGCATGTTGAAAAAGACTATGTCCAGAAGCGACTGATGATTTGGGATGATAATGTATGCCTGCTTCTGGTCGAGTTTCTCACGGCCATCGACTATAACCTTCCAGAAGGGGCTCATTTTTGTAAGCACTATCCCCTGGATGACCATCCACCTGTTGTTCATCAGCCTCCGGCTGTCAAAGGCAAGTGCCAGCAGCCAGAGGAGTAGTGCAACGGGAAAGGCGAGCAGTATGAATGTGATGCTCGAGAACCAGACCCACAGTGACTTGATTATGTTCATAGTTTAATGCTTGTGTTCAGTTTTGTTGCCGTCCAGGCGAGAGCGCCGCCGGCAGCCAATCCCAGGATGGCTCCCCCGAGCACATCACCGGGGTAATGCACCCCCAGGTAAATCCTTGAATATGATACAGCCACAGCCCATATAAAAACAGTCCAGGTATACCATCTTCTTCGCACCAGTGGTGCCGTGAAAGTGGCGATGCCGAAGGTGTTTGCAGCATGTGCCGAAACAAAGCCGTACATACCGCCGCAGTATCCCTTGACCGTATGCACCAGCCCCGCAAGAACAGGCTCATGGCATGGTCTTGGGCGCTCAACGAAGTTCTTAAGCAGGTTAGAGCCCTGGTCAGTGAGCAGGACCAGTACCGGCACCAGAACGAGGGGGATCCACACCCGTTTCCTGTACCTTCCCGCCAGCAACCAGATAATCAACACATAAAAGGGTATCCATACCATACGCATGCTCAGCACCCACATCACCCTGTCAAGGAACGGGGTGTGAAGGGAATTAATAAAAAGGAATATGGTGCGGTCCAGCTCAACCATTGTCAGCTGTTTATTGCCCTCCAGAGCAGGTCCTTCAGCGGCGTGATGCCAGTGCCCTTCACGGAGGAGATGAATACCACCGGCATGTCACCGGGAAGAAGCGGCCTCATAGCGTTTGTCAGCTCCTCATCGAGCAGGTCGCACTTTGAGATTGCCATCACGCGCTTTTTGTCAAGCAGCTCGGGATTGTACTTACGCAGTTCCTCCACCAGAATGCCATACTCCCTGGCAATATCCTCAGTGTCAGCGGGAATCATGAAGAGAAGCACGGAATTGCGCTCGATGTGTCTCAGAAACCTGTATCCAAGTCCCTTCCCCTCGGCAGCACCCTCAATAATGCCGGGAATGTCTGCCATCACAAATGACTTGTCGTCACGATAATGGACTATACCAAGATTGGGTGTCAGTGTCGTAAACGGGTAGTTGTCGATCTTGGGCTTCGCGGCGCTGACCACTGACAACAGTGTTGACTTGCCTGCGTTGGGGAAACCCACCAGTCCGACGTCAGCCAGTACCTTCAGCTCAAGGATGAAGTATCCCTCGAGGCTTGGTTCGCCAGGCTGGGCAAAACGCGGGGTCTGGAAGGTGGCCGACTTGAAGTGGGTGTTACCCAGACCGCCGCGTCCTCCCTTGAGAAGGACTTTCTCCTCACCTTCATTGGTTATTTCGAAGAGTATCTTATCCGACTCCTCCTCCCGTGCCACTGTGCCCAGGGGGACCTCGATAATGACATCCTCACCGGCGGCGCCGCTCTTCTGGTTGGATGAGCCGGAC
>DHUL01000065.1:67501-69531 GCA_002409145.1 Bacteroidales bacterium UBA5235 | reverse complement strand
GGATGAGCCGGCCCCGCCGTGTCCGGCGAACAGGTGTTTGGTATACCTGAGATGGAGCAGAGTCCATAGCTGAGAGTTGCCCCTGAGGATTACGTCACCGCCTCTTCCTCCATCGCCGCCGTCAGGTCCTCCCTTGGGCTTTGATTTCTCGTGCCTGAGGTGTGCTGATCCCGCCCCACCCTTTCCTGAGCGGCAGAAGATCTTTATGTAATCAACAAAGTTTGTCTCAGCCATCAGTTAAACTACCGTTTCTATCTGAGTGCAGAGTCTGCCGAAGATGTCATCTATTGAACCAACTCCGTCGACACTCCTTGCGACGCCTGCCTTCCTTCCGAAATCAATGACAGGCTCAGTCTTGGCGCGGTAGACGGCGATGCGGTTGTTGATGATATTCTCATCTGCATCATCGGCTCTGCCCGAAACCAGTGCCCTCTTCTTCATACGATCCATCAGCTCGGCATCATTCACCTCGAGTACCAGCATGAGGTCTATCTTCATTCCTTTCCCTCCGAGCATCGTCTGAAGCGCTTCTGCCTGTTCCACAGTGCGGGGGAAACCGTCAAAAATAAATCCTGCCTTACCGGTGGTTGAGTCAATTTTCCGGGCAATCATGGCAATCACCACATCATCGGGTACCAGCTCACCGGCAGCCATTATTGCTTCCATCTTTTTCCCCAGCGGTGTACCGGCGGCCAGCTCAGCCCTGAGCATGTCACCGGTTGAGAGATGCAGAAAGTTATACTTTTCAGCCAGCGTGACCGATTGTGTTCCCTTCCCTGATCCGGGAGGGCCGAACATAAGAATATTTACCATTATGGAACTATTTTGTCAGTTTGTAAATCGCTCTCAGGTTGCGGCCATAGCCGTCATAGTCAAGCCCGTATCCCACCACGAAGTTGTTCGGGATCTCAAAACCGATGTAGTCTATCGGGATATCCTTCGTATAGGCTTCCGGTTTGAATAGCAGGGTGCATATCTTTATGTCGGCTGCTTTCCTCAGCCTCAGTTCACCTATCACCCGCTCAAGTGTGGCTCCTGTGTCAACGATATCCTCGAGTACAACCACAGTCTTTCCTGTAATATCCTCGTTCCAGCCGATGAGTTCCTTGATCTTGCCGGTGCTTGTCGTTCCGTCATAAGAGGCAAGCTTGATGAATGAGACCTGACAATCGAGGGTAATCTGCCTGAAAATATCGGCTGCAAAAAGAAATACTCCGTTGAGGACTCCGAAAAAAAGCACATCCTTACCTTTGAGGTCTTCATTGATTTTTTCCGCGAGAGCTGTTATACGGCTCTGTATCTCGTCTTCGGTGATGTACACCGAGAACTCTCTGTCCAGTACTGTGATCTCGTTCATTGTTGTGGTGGTTGATGCCGCTAAATTATAAATTTAAAGCTTAATTTTGGCCCGGTAATGATCTATACAATAAAAAAGAGCATATGAATCCGGCAGTAAGCATCATTATGGGCAGCGTCTCCGACCTGAAGGTCATGGAGAAGGCGGCAGAGTTTCTTGACAGTGTTGGAATTCCGTTTGAGATCAACGCTCTTTCAGCACATCGTACGCCTGAGGCAGTTGAGAAGTTTGCCCGCGGTGCAGCGGGAAGGGGAATAAAGGTAATCATCGCCGGAGCCGGCATGGCGGCCCATCTCCCCGGAGTGATAGCTGCGATGACCCATGTGCCGGTAATAGGTGTACCTGTAAGGGCATCCCTTGACGGGATGGATGCACTGCTTGCCATCGTGCAGATGCCTCCCGGGATACCTGTTGCAACAGTAGCAATTGACGGAGCACTGAACGCCGGTATCCTGGCAGCGCAGATGATAGCCACCGGTGACCCTGCCCTCACGGAGAAGCTCATTGCCTACAAGGAGAACCTGAAGCAGAAGATAGCCAAGGCAAATGAGGAGCTCGGGGCTGTGAAGTACAAGAACAGGACCAATTGATTATCAGGCAAGAGGCAGCAGGCAGTAGGCAGTAGTGGAGTCGGTGGCCTGCAGTAGATATTATGACAGAATATAGGAGGAAG
>DHUL01000065.1:64090-67129 GCA_002409145.1 Bacteroidales bacterium UBA5235 | reverse complement strand
TACTGCCTACTGCCTACTGCCTAAAACCCAATCCTTACCTGTCCCTTCACTTCCTGTCTGAATGTCCCGCCGGGATTATTTGTGCCATCAGTGAAGCCGTACTTCAGCCTTACCTCAATGTGGTCATTGTGTTTCCAGGAGAGCATGATGTATGACCGTGTCATTTCACCGGAGAGGGAGGGCACACTGAACGAGGAAAGCAGGTCGTTCTCCCAGGCATAGAGCCGGCTGTCCCATCCCCCGGTGGAGCACAGGGCATACCTGAACCATAGTTTCAGCGGTATGGCCCGGAATGAACAGGAGAAATCCTGGCAGAGAAGATAGCCCTTTTCTCCCGAAGGGGTAATAATCGATGCTGATGCACGGGTGGTGAGGCGCAAAGTCCCTGCAGGGCAGATATCGAACACAAATCCCAAATGTTGTCTTGTATGTGTCACTGACCTGGCGGTGCCGGTCTCTGTGGCAGCATCATACTCCCGTGATGAAGATGTCCAGGCAAGTCGCAGCAGGATGTCATCGCCGGGCTGGTATTCTCCCTTGATTTCTATCCTGCTGCCATATGAAGGTGATGAGGAACGGTACCGTGGCCAGGGTATGCGGTAGTGATCCGCTGCTGCGGTGATAAACAGATGTCTTGCAGCCTCAATATGGAGAGAAGCTGCAACACCCGTCTCGTTGCCTGACCCGGACCCGGCCCTGAATGCACCGGAGTGAAATGCATGGTATCCCGGGGAATAATGCCGTGTAAGGATATTGAAAGTAACCCTTCCGGAAGGTTTTGCCCTTAATCCTGCAGTGGCTGCCCAGGAATCAGAAATATTCATTTCGCCCACTGTTGATACTGAACCGGGAGGATCAGTTCCGGTAGTATCAGCCTGCGGGTCAGAAAGATCCCCTCCGGCAGAGCCTGTCAGTGGGCTTGCGAGACCAATTCCTGCCTCGGCAAAGAAGAGCACGGAACCTGTCCCTGCCCTTATGTCGGCAGCCAGGTTGAGCAGCCTGTCTCCTGCAAAGGCATGAAGGTTCTCCGGCTCTGTCAGGTCAGGGATGAAGGGAAGGGAGAACCATGTTGCAGATGCAGTAACCCCTCCTCTGACCTTTTCTGCGCCGGCAATGAGGCGGAGGCCGGTCACCGTCTCTGTAAGGCTGTTGCGTGCCTCAAGCTGTGATTCAGTTATATGGATACCTCCCCTGACAAGATTACTCACCCCTGTGGCAGTACTGTCGTCTGTAAACTGTATGCGTGCATCAATCCGATTCGATGAGGCAAACAGGATAACGCCGGTATTCATATTGCCGAAGGTCAGGCTGATACCCCTGAAGTAACTGTTCTCCTCAGTGGATGTATATGGCGCCACTGTGCTTCGTCCAGACATAAACGAGGGTGAGCTGAGCCATGAACCCAACCACTGGCTGCTGTTAAAGAGCAGGCCCTCGCCTGCCCTTACTGCGAAGTCACCAGCTATGATCCTGTTGATAAAACCTTTGCCTTCGTACTCAATATATCCTGAGAGGAAGTCAGTTCCTGGTCCATTTTTAAGTGTGAACAGTTCACCGGGGTCATTCTCAGCCGTCAGGCCGAAACTGAAACTACCCTGTTCATGCTTCATCTTCAGTAAGGAACGCAGGCCTTCCGTTCCGTTTTCATTTCCGCTGAACCGGGCTGACGCCGTCATGGTCACGAGGGTGCGGCTGTAGCTCTTCCCTCCTTTCGGTGCCACCGGCTCAAGCGATATATATGGAGCCATAAGCAACACTGTATTTCGATCAAATGCGGGCAGTAGAGCAAGTTCATAGAGGGTCACCACACTGCCGTTCTTCCTGATATGATCGGCAAGTACAATCACCTGGAATTCCGACAGGAAAAAGAGCCGTGAGATCTCCTTTTCATCACCGGTGTTTATGCTCACAGGCGATTCCTTCAGTCCCTCCATTTCCTCAAGCATGGCAGCCGGATCAGCATCTTCAGAAAGGGCAAGAATCTCCTCAACGGATTCCCTCAACGCAATGCTTTCCTCCTGGCACAAAAGGTGGCACGGGATGAGTACCATTAACAATATTGCAAAGGTGATTCTGAAGCTTATTTGATTTTCCATGCAGCAATGATTGTAATTACTATGGGAGGGTGGTAATTTATTTGATCAACCATGTAATTGATACAGAAGATGTCACGCCTGTCATGCTGTTGAGAAGAAATCCGGTATCAGCCTGCAATGAGCCACTTTTAAACCCGATACCGAATGCAAAGGCAGAGGGTGAGCTCATGTACCCGGTACGCAAAGTCAGCCTTTGCATCACATCCCATGAAATGCCACACTGAACGGAAAGGGGCTCATTGCTCGCCTTGGATCCGGTCAGGGTGAGGAACAGCCCTTCAGACTGTGTCCAGTTCAGACCGGCATCAATTGATGAAGGAAGGGTGTTCATCGGAGCCAATGGATTGAACAGGTGCACCCCGACAGTCAGGGCAGGGGGTATGAGACAGGTCACACCCGTCTCGAAAGTCACATGAGACACATCCCGGTATTCTCCTGCCCCGCGTTCCGAGATATAATCTACCTGAACGCCAAGGGAGATACTGTTACTGATCTTTACAGCACTGCCCAGTCCTGTAAAAATCCTGAAGTAGTCAGCGTTGCCGTAGTGTGTCGCCACAAGAGCCAGAGGTGCAGGCCTGCATGCCAGTATACCGCTTACCGCTTTTGAGGAGAGCGCCGGTATCATGAAACGGTTCTCTAGCCCGACCGAGAAGCCGGATGACGGTACTGTGGCCAGCAGCGCCTGGTTATGGAAGCAGTTCCAGTGACCGGGTGTTGCAGTGACCGAGAAAGCCATACCCATCGCACCCGCTCCATGAGGCACAAACAATGGTTCACCGGCATTCAGGCCGGCAGCATGACAAAAAAGCAGCAATAATACCGCATTCCACCGCAGCATCATGGTGAGACATAATTACTCCATCAAATTTAGGAGAGAGGGAGGAGAATGTCAAGGGAAAGATGAAAAAAAGGCAGCAGGCAAGAGGCAATAGGCATTAGT
>DHUL01000065.1:62787-63865 GCA_002409145.1 Bacteroidales bacterium UBA5235 | reverse complement strand
TGCCTAATGCCTATTGCCTCTATCCCTTAATATCCTTTATATTGAGCTGCACCGATGTCTTTCCGCGGAACTCATTCAGCTCCACAGAGTAGGCTATGTCAACAACCCCGCCTGACTCGCGGAACGTCTCTATCATGTCAGCCTGCCCGAAGGCTATTGCGCCTAGTGGCTCACTGTTTTGCCGGGCAAAGGCCAGCTTGAGATGCATCCCGTTTGAACCCACAGGCTGACAAGAGAGGGTCTTGACCCTCCTCGATACAAATACCGGTGCTGTGTTCTCAGGACCGAATGGCTGAAACTTCTCAAGGTAACGGTAAAGCTCCATGTTGATCTCTTCAAGAGGTATCTCCTCATCGACATTAACTGATGGTACCAGGTGCTCTTCCCTGATCGTCTCGCTGACAAATTTCTCAAACCGTTCGCGAAACTGCTGCAGGTTCTCCTGCTTCAGCGTCAGTCCGGCTGCAAACATGTGCCCGCCGAAACTCTCCAGCAGGTCAGAACATGATTCGATGGCCTGATAGAGGTCATATCCCGGCACGCTTCGTGCAGATCCGGTGGCAAACCCGTCCTTTGACTCGGTGAGTATGATTGTGGGTCTGTAATATGTCTCAATAAGTCGCGATGCAACAATTCCGATAACACCTTTGTGCCATCCCTGGTGAAACAGTACGGTGGTGCGTGCGTTATTCATCCTGTTGTCCTCACTCACCATGCGACGCGCCTCGGATGTGATCTCGCTGTCTTTTTTCCTGCGATCATCGTTATTGACGTCAATAGCTTCGCAAATTGTCAGTGCTTCCTGCGGATTCTGCGAGACCAGGAGCTCAACAGCCCTGCTCCCCGACTCCATCCTGCCCGCGGCGTTGATGCGAGGGCCGATGCGAAACACCACATCCTCTATCGCCAGTGGCATCTTTATCTTCGCTTTTTCAATGATTTTCTGAAACCCGAGACGCGGAGCGTCATTGAGCTGTTTCAGCCCGTAATAAGCCAACACCCTGTTTTCGCCGGTCATCGGCACAATGTCTGATCCGATGCTAACGGCCACCAGGTCGAGGTAAGGGATGATTTTTTC
>DHUL01000065.1:30742-62534 GCA_002409145.1 Bacteroidales bacterium UBA5235 | reverse complement strand
AAGGATAACTGCATCCGGGCTGTTTAGGGTCAAGAACAGCAGTTGCATCCGGGATTCCATCGCCCGGGAGGTGATGGTCACAAATAATAATATCAATACCCTTTGACCGTGCGTACCTGACCTTGTCTACCGCCTTTATTCCGCAGTCGAGCGCAATAATGAGCCTGCAGTTACCCGCAGCAGCATGATCAATACCCTTCAACGAGAGTCCGTATCCCTCATGGTAACGGTCCGGGATGTAGTAATCAAGGCTGGAATGTCTCTCCCTCAGGAAGGAATAGAGCATTGCGACCGAGGTGGTACCGTCAACATCATAGTCGCCGTATACCAAAATTTTTTCATTCCGGGAGATTGCCGTACTGATCCGGTCAACCGCCCTGTTCATGTCCTTCATCAGGAAGGGATCATGGAGGGATTCAAGTGTCGGGTTAAAGAATTCTTCAGCCTGGCGTTTTGTTGTGATGCCCCGTTGAGCCATCAGGCTGGCGACAGCGGCAGGCACCGCCATCTCTGTCGCCAGGGTCGTGACGACCCGTGCGTCGCCCCTCTCTTTCAAGAGCCACCTTTTTTCCATTATATTTATTTTTAATAATATTCATATCCGAAGACCTCCCTCATTGTGTTGTACATCACTCGCTTCACATCCTCCATTTCTGTCTTTTTTCCCGTCTCTTTCTCGATGCTGGTGACACCTTTGTCGGTGAAGCCGCAAGGGTTGATATGGTTAAAATAGGAGAGGTCAGTGCTTACGTTAAGGGCAAAACCGTGCATCGTCACGAACCGCGAAGCCCTTACACCTATGGCACAAATCTTTCTCGCGCGGGCACCCTTGTCGGGGTCAATCCACACCCCTGTGGCACCCTCCAGGCGACTCCCCTCAATACCGAAACGGGAGATGCACCTGATAATTGCTTCTTCAAGCAGATGAATATATTCGCGAAGCCCTAGCTTCATTTCCTCAAGGTCAAAGATAGGATAGCCGACAAGCTGACCGGGACCGTGATATGTTATGTCTCCACCCCTGTCAATCCTGTAGAACGAAGCATCGCGGGCCTGCAACTGGATATAGTCAAGCAACAGATTCTGCTCTGACCCGCTCTTGCCAAGGGTATAAACATGATTGTGCTCGACGAAGATCAACCGGTCAGGTGTTCTTTCCTCCTCTGTCACCGACCGGCCCTTCTCAGCCACCTTTGGATCGAAGAAACTCTCCTGGTATTCCCAGGTCTCCTTAAAGTCTCTCCGGCCCAGATCATCGTATATAACCAAGTGCGGCATGTTTCCGTTGTCGGTTTTCAGTTTTCTGTTATCGGTTATTTATCACGGGGGGTCATCCAGGAGGATTCCACATAATGGATTAATGCAGCAAGCCTCTTGTCCGGCCAATTATATTCTTCGATCAATTTGGTTACTTCTATACTTTTGTATTGGATCTCACACTCTGAGCAGCCCTTCTTACCTGGCTTCCAAGCTCGTACTGCTCAGTTTTAGCCAGTTCCTGTGTCATCCTATGAACAGCCAGCGCTAACCTGAAAGCCTCATTATATATCTCAAGATCCCTATAACTCTTCATTCACTTAACCGATAACCGACAACCGATAACAACTATTTAACTACATGCTTTTCGGCATGGAACGAACTTCTCACAAGCGGACTGCTTTCAACGAACTCAAATCCGGTCTTCAGCCCCCTTTCCCTGTACTCCTCGAACTTCTCTGGCGTAACATACTCAACAACAGGCATATGATCAAGACTTGGCGCAAGATACTGTCCGATTGTCACAATTTTGCAACCGGTTGCATAAATGTCGTTCAACGCTTCAGTCACCTCCTCCCCTGTCTCTCCCAGGCCAAGCATTATGCCAGATTTTGCGCGTACTCCGCGCGAAGCTATATGCCTGAGAACCGATAGACTTGTCTCGTATTTTGCAACTGATCTGATCAGCGGCGTCAGGCGTCTTACGGTTTCGATATTATGTGAAATCACATCCGGACCCGCCTCAATTATTCTTTCAATATGTGTGGTGTTGCCCCGGAAATCGGGTATCAGTGTCTCTATAGTCACTCCCGGATTCACCTCCTTGATCTTCCTGATGGTTTCAGCCCAGTGAGCTGCTCCGCCGTCTGGCAGGTCATCACGGTCAACCGAGGTGATAACACAATGCTTCAGGTGCATAGTCTTTACTGCTCCGGCCACCCTCTCAGGTTCTCCCGGATCAGGCGGAAGCGGATGGCCGCTCCTGGTACCGCAGAATTTGCATGATCTGGTGCAAATGTCTCCAAGGATCATCAGGGTGGCAGTGCCGGCATTCCAGCACTCACCTATGTTCGGACAGTTACCTGAAGTGCAGATTGTATGCAGGTGATGACTCTCCACGAGGCTCTTCACCATGGTGTAGCTCTCCCCGCTTGCCCTCTCCATTCTGAGCCATGATGGCAGTCGCCTCTTGCCTGTCATAAATCCTGAATACCAAATTTCGTGAATATGCAAAGGTACATAATAAAAGGGAATGGATAAGTGAAATTTGTATGACCAATCCATTGAAAATGTATCTTTGAAGATAAATTCGCCGATTCCCGCATGGGCGAAAAATAACAGGCATAAGCGGACATGACCCTATCGGCAACGTGTAATTCTTAAAATATGGAAGTAGTATATCTTAACGGTCAGTTTCTCCCGAAGGATCAGGCATTGATCAGTCCCGACGACAGGGGTTTTCTTTTCGGAGACAGTGTTTACGAGGTTGCAAGGTGGTATGGAGGATACTTTTTCGATCTCCAGGGTCATGCTGCCAGGTTCAGGCGCAGTATGAAGGAGATAAGCATAGTATGGGAAGAGGAGGCAAAACTCGAGGAAATCTTTGTAGAGCTTATACAGCGGAATGAGCTTGGCCCCGAATGTGCAATAGTCTATTTTCAGGCCACCCGTGGAGTTGCACCCCGCAACCACGCTTTCCCCGAGCCGCCGGTTAAGCCGACAATATACGGATTTGCACGCCGGCAGAGCGTCAATACTCTTGCCGCTGAGCGTGGTGTCGCAATCTGGCTCACCCAGGATCCCCGGTGGAACCGCTGTGATATCAAGACAACTGCCCTGATCGCCAATATCCTGCCTTACCAGGAGGCGCATGAAAAGGGATTTGCCGAGGTGTGCTTCGTACGGAACGGTTTTGTGACCGAGGGAGCCCATTCGAACATCTTTTTTGTAAGGGACGAAACACTTTACACCCACCCCGGAAACAATGATATCCTCTCGGGAATTACCAGGAAAAACATCATCTCAGTTGCGGCGGCAAATAATATACGCGTCTTTGAAGAGGCTGTTGCAGCCGATATGATCCCATACATGAACGAAGCGTTTATCTCCAACACTACCGGAGAGATAGTGCCTGTTACAAGGATCAGTGAACAGGTCATCGGGGAGGGTGTCACGGGTAGTATGACCCGCCGGTTACAGATGATGCTGAGGGAGTTTATTCAGTCATGTGGCCAGGGCCGGTAAACAGATGTAACCGTTACAATGCCTGAATTCCTGCCTTGAACCGTTCCGCGGAGGTGATATAGCATTACAGAGCAGGCAACAGGAAGGAGTTCGTCGGCAATGGCGTTGTCAAAGACAGCTCCCGGAGCTAAACGCATTGCATATCGCGGTAACCAAAATCGCCTCTTCGTCGCAGACGATAAAGAATTGCAAATTACAGATAATCCCGGTAATTTTGTACTAATAGCCCGCCATGAGGCGTGAAGCTGTCTGAAGCAATAATATCGGTATGTTGTACGATACAATTTTACCCCTTTTCCAACCTTTTCCAGCCTGATCTACACTATATAGACAGAAGATCAGCATGCAACAGAGGAAACTGAATCTGACTGACAGGGAGCTTGTCCGCGGATGCCTGGAAAACAACAGACTGGTGCAACGCGCCCTTTACGAAAGGTTTAGTACCTGTTTCTACACCCTGGTATACAGACTGATAAGTGACCGGGATGCAAGCAATGATATTCTTCAGGATTCGTTCATTGAGATCTTCCGGTCAATGGCATCTTTCAGGTTCGAATCGTCGCTCTTTACATGGATGCGTACAATAGTAATCAGAAACGCGATGAGTTACCTGAAGCAGAATACGCGCCTCCATGTGGTAACAGCTGAGATACCGGATGAAGCATCAGAAGTGGGGTTCAATTTTACTGCAGAACACCTCGAGAAGGCTATACTTTCACTCCCGTCACAGGCCAGAAGTGTGTTTGTACTGACAGAAGTCGAAGGCTATAAACATCAGGAGGTGGCTGAAATACTGAATATTAGCGAGGGGACTTCAAAATCCCAGCTGAACTATGCAAAAAAACTGTTGAGGAAAAGACTGGCAAAAGGGTCGGATGAATAAAGGGTTTGATGAGATATTGAGCAGAAGACTTGGGGAGCTCCCCCCGCATGAGCCAGACGATGCGCTTTGGGACGCTATCGAAGCGGGGCTGGAAACGGAGGAAGTAATCAGCCGCAGGCTGCAGGAACTGCCACAATATGCTCCCTCCGTCAGGGCCTGGGAGGCAATTGAAGCTGCACTACCGGCAGGTTCGACGGCAAGACCCTCACGCAGGCTCTTATACCTTGCCGCTGCCGCTGCTGCCGCAGTGATTCTTTTGCCCGGGATACCCTGGCTGATGAGATCAGGCCATAAAATAGTGGTGGAGAGTGAGATAACCTTACGCGAAGAATATGATGGCAGCACAGCGCTTGAAAGCAATGAAGAAGACCCTCTGGCAGTGATTGAAAATCTATGCAAAACAGGTGTACCTGTCTGCCAGTCAGAGGTTTTCAGGGAAAAACTCGAGCTCTGCCGTGAGCTGGAAGGGGAGCTCAGGCAACTCGAAACTGTCATCAGCCAGGTGGGCGACTCCCCCGAGATCATCCAGGCAATAATACGAATTGAAAACCTTAAGTCGGGCACCTTGCAGGAACTGATTCAAATGATCCATTCATGAAACTCCTTCATCACATAGTATTAACCTTTGTCATTCTGTGGACCTGCAACCTGACAGGCCAGGAGGTGATACAGAAAGCCTCGAGAAGTGATTTAAGGAGCTATGGAAAGGAGATCAAAATGGTCTCTGTTTTTGGGGAAAAAGCCACTGTAACTGTCAGAGGGGCTGACGTCACCGAGGTGAAGGTTTTATTAAGGCCTGTCTCCCGCAACAGCGACAGGGAGAAAGCAGCAGCCGACCTGAAATATATAAACTACTCAGTTGAAAAGGAGGGTGACCGGCTGATCATCCGAAACTTCTTCAGGGGAAATCCCGGACAGATAACCAGCAACCTGAGCATGGATATTGAGATCGTTATGCCTCACTCTGTTCAGGCTGTCATAACAAACCTGTACGGCCCGGTGAAGATCAGCAACATTGCATTGGTAAACGCCACTGTCTCCTTCGGCTCACTACATCTTACCGGCATAAGTTCGGAAAGCATAATAAAAGCCCGCTACTCTGACATGGAACTTGAGGCCGTTTGTGGTAAGCTTGAGATAACTTCAGAAAAATCGGATATCAATGTTGCAGCCCTTGATGCTGCCACCGTCATAAACTGTTCATACGGAACTGCAGAGCTTGAAACTGCAGGGCCAGGGCCACTGATTGTCAGGGGATACCGGACCACTGTTAATATCAGGGCTGATGAGCCCGGCAAATACCAGTATAATCTCAGGTCAGCGCAGGGCACGATTATCATGCCTGACGGGAAGCAATACCGGAACCAGCCGGTGGAGGTCACTCCCCTGTCACCTGCCGGATTGATTGATGTAACCACCTCATATTGTGACATTACGATAGCAAAGAAATAATTCGTCCATGAAAACGAAGTCCATACTGAAAAGAACGGCATCCCGGAGCAGGCATCTTCTCCTGTTCCTTTTTGCCTTCTTCCCGGTTCTGATGCCGGGCCTGGAAACAAATGCACAAACCTTCAGGGAGGGACCTTACAACAAGCGGATCCTCAGCGTCAACAGCGGGGCTGTCTTCTCAGGCGACGGCGACTGCTGGGGAGTCGGAACAGCCATATCACACCTTAAGACCATAAGCAAACGGTTTTACATCCGTCAGAACCTGACTTCATGGATAGTCAACGGAGAGAGCTGGATAGAAGGAGCCTTCGAAAACCAGACAGCCGTTGACCTCAGTGCTGAGCTGGGATTCTCCCCTTTCAGGATGGGAGAGCGTTTTTTCAGCGTTCACGGCGGAGTCTGCGGCGCCTGGCTGGTCAGCACTGATCCTGTAAGCGGTGGAACATGGCTGGCTTACGACCTTAACACAGGTGAGTACAGCTATATGCAGTACTATGAACAGGAGCTCACAAGGGACCTGGATTTTGGGATCACTTTCGGTATGAACTACTGCCGGCAGGTCTCTGCCGCCCTTTACCTGAACGCAAGGGCTGATTTCCGGACCCATTTCAGCACCGGATCAGCATTCTCGATGATCACTGTCGGTATCGGCTTCGATGCCCGCCAACTCTTTAAACAGTAATGAAAATGAAGAAGTCAGCATTATTATTGCTAATGTGCACTGCTTCCCTGGCGGGGAATGACTGTCTTGCACAGACTGACACGGTGAAGATCGAGACCGAGCTGCAGCAGGATCAGGATTTCTATTACCGGAACAAGTACCGTTACCTGGATGTCAGGCTTGGAGATGAGGACAGGCTCCTGAAGATAGGCGTACAGCCTTTCAAACCCAGCGACAATTTCAATTTCCTGGTCTTTACCCTGCATGGAGGATTCGAGCAGAAGATAACTACCTCGTTTTCCGCAGTAACTGAATTGAATTCGGTCATGACCTGGACAGAAGAACAGGCATTTCACCAGCAGGGAATCTCACTCGGAGGACGGTATTACTTCCTGAAAAAGAAAGAAATTGAACAGGGCCGGAGCGGTGACAATCTTCAGGGAGTCTACGGACTATTTAAAATGAGTGACCTTCTCTCCCTTATAACCATCAGGGAGCAGGATTCTGACCCTGATCCGTTTTCACGCGACCTTCTCCTGGAGCGTTCACTCAGAGGCTCCCTCACCCCGGAGATAGGCATAGGATATCAGCAGCGGCTCGATTACCACCTTTATTTCGATTCGGCTCTCTCATTTAACTATAACATCCCGGATGACGACTTCGGATTCCAGATAAGCTTCCTCTTCGGAGTACTGTTCAGTTATACAAAATAGATAACCTGTCATGAAAACATCCGCCATACTCACCCTTCTACTGTCAGCGGTACTCATTGCATCATGTGAGCGGGAGGATCCTACAGCGCCCGTTGCAGTTTTCAGCACCCCGACGGCTCCAAGGTACATGTTCAAGCTGAATCTTGATGCTTCCGGCTCATTTTCAACTGTGGAAGGTGATAACCTGGAGTACCGCTGGGATCTCAACGGTGATCACCTGGGATGGGAAACAGACTGGAACAGTAATCCCGTTGTAACAGTACAGTTCCCGTATGAACACAACGGCTATATCGGTCTGCAGGTGCGCGGCAACAACGGTACCTTAACAGAACTGTATCAGGGCTTCTACACCTATGAAGACTACAGAATTCAAAAAGCCTGGTCTGATCTTGAGATTGATTTCCGCAGGATAGACTATGATTTTTCATATCCTGACCACTACCGGACAAGGGTCTGGGCTTATGACAACATACAGCTTAAGGACTCTCAGCTGTGGTATAACTTCCAATCTTCAGAGGAACGGGCAGAATTCGGAACTCTCGTACCCTGGAGCGTAGCTGACACCCTGGACAACGACTACCGGCTGCCCTCCAGGTCAGAATGGCAACAGATGACTGACTATTGTGGCGGGGCCGGTCTCGCAGGCTTCAACCTTCAGGTTAAAGCAGAGCACGGTCTTCAGCTCACCTGTCCGGGGAAAGTCACAGACGGTCAGCTCCTGGAACATGGAGAAACCGGCTACTACTGGACTGGCGATGAGGTTGACGAAGATTCGGCCTGGGCCCTTAAGATCACGGCTGAAGGCGATGAGGCAGAGTTTGTCATTCTGGACAAATCAAGCATGGCATCAGTACGGCTTACAATTGAATTTCTATACTTCTGATAACATAAGGAGATGAAAAAGCAGATAATATTGCTGGCATTAGTATTCGGCTGCGGCACACTCTGGTCACAGGAGATAGGGTCTCTCGGTTATTCGGGTTCATATGTGTATATGCCGCAGTACCGGATGCACGGTGCAGGTTACACAATATCAATCCAGCACAGTATGAAACCATGGCTCAGCCTTGAGGCGGGAGGTGCATACACTCTCGGATCACGGACCATTAAAAGAGATGAGACAGTGAACAACGTGAGGCTGCTTGATCTGAACTATCATCATGCCGCCTACAGCCTTTATGCCGCCCCCGTCATTACAGCCGGCAGCGGCAGGGCAGTGTCTCTGGAACTCTATGGCGGTCCGGTCATTACCTGGCAGTCGAATGTGTTCGACCTTAACCGTTATGAGCTTCCGGATAGTCCTGATTACACAGTCAGGATGACTGATATAGTGTACGTAAACAGGGTGCTTGAGGGGACCTTTTTCGGAGGCATAGCAGGCTGCAGGGTAAGTGTACAGGCCGCTGAAAAATGGCAGGTAAACCTTGGAGTTAATGCAATGGGCATAATTAAAGCAGTTTCTTCTGTCAATGTCAGCATAGGGGTGAGTTACTGCTGGTGACGGGTAACGGTCTGTTTTACAATTCTTAACAGACCGCGGGTCAATGTTTTTGGGAATACTGATTGTCAGCAATTCTTTATGGCCAACGGCCAATACAAGGTATCAGGCTTTGATTCTGCAAATTTAAATGGTTTGAATCTGTACTATTGCCCAATGGCTATTGGCTATTGCCTCCATAATAGTACCTTTGCACAAATTTTTCATAAATGAGTACAACACAACTGAGCGAACAGGAACTGGTTCGCAGGCAATCACTTGAAGAGATCCGCAAACTTGGGATAGACCCCTACCCTGCTGCAATGTACCCGGTCAACTCATCAGCTGCGGAGATACTGGCAGGTTTCAGTGATACTGAGAATAAATTTCCGGATGTGTGCCTGGCTGGCCGGATCATGAGCCGCCGTATCATGGGCAACGCCTCCTTCGCAGAGCTGATGGACTCATCAGGCCGTATACAGATTTATGTGCGCCGTGATGATCTCTGTCCGGGCGAGGATAAAACACTATACAACACCCTGTTCAAAAAACTTCTGGATATTGGCGACATCATCGGTGTAAAAGGCTTTGCCTTCCGTACCCAGATGGGAGAAATCACCGTCCATGTGAAGGAGCTGACCCTCCTCAGCAAATCGCTCCGCCCTCTTCCCATAGTCAAGGAGAAGGATGGTGTACAGTATGATGCCGTCACCGATCCGGAGATGCGTTACCGCCAGAGATATGTTGACCTGATAATCAATCCGCAGGTACGCGAGACCTTCCGCAAACGCACGCAGATCATCAAGTCAATGCGTGAGCTCTTTGACTCTTACGGTTACCTTGAGGTTGAGACCCCGGTGCTTCAGCCAATTCCAGGCGGCGCTGCAGCAAGACCGTTCATTACTCACCACAATGCCCTTGACATACCACTCTATCTCCGCATTGCTGACGAGCTTTACCTCAAGCGCCTTATAGTGGGCGGTTACGACGGGGTCTATGAGTTTGCCAAGGACTTCCGGAACGAAGGTATGGACCGCACCCACAATCCGGAGTTCACGGTTATGGAGATCTATGTCGCCTATAAGGACTACAACTGGATGATGGAGTTCACCGAGAAGATACTTGAAAAGGTAGCCATGGACCTTCACGGTACTACGAAGGTGCCCCTTGGTGAGCATATAATCGACTACAAGGCCCCCTACAAGCGCATCTCCATGACTGACGCCATAAATGAATATACCGGCATTGACATCACCGACATGTCAGAGGATGACCTGCGCCGCGAATGTGACAGGATGGGTATCGGCCACTCACCCTCAATGGGCAAGGGCAAGTTGATTGACCAGATCTTCGGCGAGAAGTGTGAGCATCACTTCATCCAGCCCACATTTATCATTGACTACCCTCAGGAGACTTCACCTCTGACAAAAAAACACCGCAGTAAGCACGGCGTGACAGAACGTTTCGAGCTGATGGTCAACGGCAAGGAGCTGGCAAACGCCTACTCCGAGCTGAATGACCCCATTGACCAGCTCGAACGGTTCCAGGAACAGCTTCGTCTCTCGGAAAAGGGTGATGATGAGGCAATGTTCATCGACATGGACTTCGTCAGGGCACTGGAATATGCCATGCCTCCTACTTCGGGAATGGGTATGGGTATCGACAGGCTGACCATGTTCATGACCAACCAGCCCTCGATACAGGATGTGCTCTTCTTCCCGCAGATGAAGCCTGAAGTTTAGGCAGTAGCCAAGAGGCAATAGGCAATAGTGGATACGCTGAAATACAAGGAGCTGGATAGGCTTATGAAGCCGCTTGATTCTCCGGCGAAAATTCAGGAGTTTCTGGATTCTATTCCGTACAACTCAACCAAACGGACTCTGTCGCCACTGCTTGTCATAAAGGAAAAAATGGCTCACTGCATGGACGGAGGGATGTTTGCCGCTGCCGCACTCCGCAGGTTGGGGCACCCCCCACTGATAGCCGACCTGGCTGCCGAAAATGATGATGACCATATCATTGCCGTATTCCGGGAAGGAGGATGCTGGGGCGCTGTCGCCAAATCAAATACCACCGTCCTGCGCTTCCGCGAACCGGTATACAGGACACTTCGCGAGCTGGCAATGTCTTATTTCGACCTGTACTATAATCTGAACGGGCAGAAATCACTGCGAACCTACTCCCGTACGATTAACCTCTCGAGGTTTGATAACCGGTACTGGGAAACTACTGACGAAGACCTTGAATACATTGGTAACTATACTTACACGGTAAGGCATTACCCGCTCATCACGCAGGTACAGGCTCGCAAACTGAATGAAGTCCCTAAATATCTTTATGATGCCGGTTTCTCCGGCGCGGACATCAACGGATTGTATAAGCCGGAATGAATGGTCAGTCCGCACCCCGCACTTGACTCTTGACTGCTGACTGCTGACTGATACTGCCGACTGGTACTGCCAATTGCCGACTGGTACTGCCAACTGCTGACTGGTACTGCCGATTTTATTATTCCTTAGCCCGAAGATCCTGCTCAAGCCGTTCACGTTCGGCTTCGAAACCAGGTTTGCCAAGCAGGGCAAACATGTTCTTCTTGTATGACTCCACTCCGGGCTGATCAAACGGATTAACTCCAAGGACATATCCGCTTATTGCACATGCCAGCTCAAAGAAATACATCAGCTGGCCGAGGTTATATTCATCTATACGTTCCATGCTCACCAGTATCACCGGGACACCTCCGTCAATATGCGCAATACGCGTGCCGTCCTCAGCCTTGTGGTTTACCTCGGTCATCCTTTTGCCGGCTATGAAGCCAATGCCGTCAGAGTTGTCAGCTGCGCCGGGCACGACTAGCTGATTCCGCGAGTCCGTAACGTGGATCACCGTCTCGAAAAGCTTACGTTCGCCCTGCTGAATATACTGTCCCATTGAGTGAAGGTCGGTTGTGAATGTCACCGATGCAGGGAAGATGCCCTTGCTCTCCTTTCCTTCACTCTCACCGTACAGTTGTTTCCACCACTCCGCAAGGAAGACCAGAGAGGGCTCGTAGCTGATAAGTATTTCAGTTGAATATCCATTGTCATACAGTACATTACGGGCAGCGGCATAGGTTACCGCAATATTCGCAGGGGTATCATTACCCTCCCTGACTGACAGGGCCATATCAAGCATGCCACGGGCAAATGCATCAATGTCAAAACCTGCCAGAGCAAGTGGCAGTAATCCTACAGGCGTGAGAACGGAATAACGTCCGCCCACATCATCAGGAATCACGAAAGTTTCATAACCCTCACTGACGGCAAGGTCATGAAGTGCACCGCGCCGGGCGTCAGTAATGGCGACAACATGTGATTTCATGGCAGGTGTGCCCAGCTTATTCCTGAGGTGTTCACGAAGGACCCGGAAGGCAATTGCCGGCTCGGTTGTGGTGCCGCTCTTTGAGATTACAACTATATTATAGGCAGTGCCGTCAAGGAATCTGAGCAGGGCCGCATGGTAATCCTCGCTGAGGGTATGGCCTGCAAAGAGGAGCGTGTGCTCCTTCGGAGCGAAGGGGTCATTCAGTGCCTCGGTGAGAGCCCTGGCGCCGAGGTATGAGCCACCTATACCGACAACCACTGTCACAGGCGCCTGGGAACGCAGCCTTGCTGCACACGCCTTCACAGCCGCGGTCTCATTGACAACACTGTCAGGCAAACGGAGCCAGCCGGTAAACTCACTTCCCCGACCTCTGCTTTCCCGGAGAGTTGCAAGGTGCTCTATTGCACAAATAGTTAATCTGTTAAGTTCTTCTTCACCTACAAACGAACTGATGCCGTTAACGTTTACAGAAATGTTGCTTTTCATATTCTTATCTTAGATTTTTCGAGAGGATTCTCATCTCTTTCGCGGGGGCCGAGTTCAGGTACAGAATCCTGTAAACAGCATCAGCAATGGGAATGTCTGAACCGGTTTTCCTCTTAACCTCATTGATGCAACCTGATGCATAATATCCCTCAGCCACCTGCGTCATCTCAAGAAGGGCGTTTTTAACAGGATATCCTTTCCCGATCATATGTCCGAGGTTCCGGTTGCGGCTGAATTGCGAATAGCCCGTTACCAGAAGGTCACCGAGGTACGGGGAATCTGTAATATCCCTTTGCTCAGGGGAAAGCGCATCAACAAACCGACGCATTTCCCCGGCAGCGTTTGCCAGCAGCACAGCTATGAAGTTGTCGCCGTAACCCAGACCGTGGGCTATTCCTGTAGCAATTGCGTAGATATTTTTCATAACAGCAGCATACTCTATACCGAACAGGTCAGACGATATGAGAGTCATAATCCAGCTGCCTGAAAAGAGTTCTGCAACCCTTCCGGCATGAGATGTTTCTGGTGAGGCGAAAGTGAGATAAGTGAGCTTCTCCATTGCCACCTCCTCAGCATGGCTGGGGCCGGTGATAATTACAATATCCTCATACGGAACACCGTATCGGGAGTGCATGTACTCTCCTACAACTGTGTTGTTTCCGGGCACTATGCCTTTTATTCCGGAGCAGACAATTCTTCCCCCGAACATATCATCCCTTAGCCCGTTAAGCTCTGCCTTCAGGAATGCTGCCGGAGTAACCAGGATGACTATTTCTGATGCGGCAACGGCTTCGGTAATATTATCAAAAGGCATAACAAGTTGAGGATCCAATTTCACCGAAGTGAGATAAAAAGGATTCTGTTGATAACGCCTTACATGGCGATATATCTCAGGTCTGTCAATGTACCATGCAATGCGTCTATGGTTCGACGCAAGCACCATGGCCAAGGCCGTGGGCCAGCTCCCTGAACCAACAAGGGTCACATCCGCAGCTTTCAAATCAGGCATAATTTAATTTCAGCCACAAAGATAGGCAATTTAAGTCGGCAGTCAGCAGTTGGCAGCCAGCAGTCATTTTGCATTAAAAAAGAAAGTCCTCAGTCTGTTCAATCCGTTTCAGGACTGCCGACTGAGGACCATATACTGCTGACCGGGTTACTGCCTAAAGCCTGTGCTTCTTCACAAACTCATCGATGATATCTCCGAGGTCAGGGTGACCTATCTCCTGGAGGTCATAACGGACATGAAGGGTGGGTTTGTCAATAGTTATCACCCTTTTCAGGTCTATGGGTGTGGCAATCAAAACCAGATCACAGGGTGTATTCTTAATTGTCTCGCTGAGGTCTTTCATCTGTTGGTTACTGTAACCCATTGATGGTAATACCGGGCCCAGATCCGGGTAGTTCTCAAAGGTAGTCTTCAGCTTCCCGACAGCATAAGGCTTGGGATCTACCAGTTCGGACGCACCATATTTCATTGCAGTAAAACAGCCATAGCTATACCTGACCTCTCCGTGTGTAACAGTTGGCCCTTCCTCGATGACCAGCACCTTCTTGCCCCTTATAATAGCGGGGTTTTGCACTATAGTGGGAGAACATGCGTCAATTATAACAGCATTCGGATTTATCCTTGCAACGTTTTTTCTTACCTCAAACAGATCATCCAAATCAGCGCTTTCAATTTTATTAACAATAACCACATCAGCAAGTCTGAGGGTTATCTCCCCGGGATAATACCGCTGTTCATGACCTGCCCTCTGCGGATCAACAAGTGTAATCATCAGGTCTGGCTTAATGAATGGAAAATCATTATTTCCACCATCCCACAAAATGACATCACACCCCCTCGGATCACTTTCAGCCTGCCTGAGGATAGCTTCATAGTCAATGCCTGAGTAAATTATTGTATCGCGGACAACATGCGGTTCATACTCCTCCATTTCCTCAATTGTACACTCATGCTTACTGAGATCATCAATCGTCTCAAAACGCTGTACTGCCTGTTTCACCAGATTACCGTAAGGCATCGGATGCCTGATGGCAATTACCTTCAGGCCTCGCTTTTTTAGTTCATCAACTATTCTGCGCGATGCTTCGCTCTTTCCTCCTCCTGTCCTGACTGCTCCGACAGCAATAACAGGTTTTGTGCTCTTAATCATCGTCTCCTTCCATCCCAGAAGAGAGAAGTTGGCTCCTGCCGCGTTCACTATGGCGCTCACCGCCATTACCCTCTGGTAGGGAACGTCACTGTATGCAAAGACACAGTCGGTAACCTTAAGTTCACTGATCAGGCGAGGAAGGTCACTTTCGGAATAAATTGGAATGCCGTCAGGATAGAGTTTTCCTGCCAGCCCGGCCGGATATTTTCTGCCGTCAATATCGGGTATCTGGGCAGCTGTGAAGGCAACGACATTGTAAAGCTCATTGTCGCGGAAGTAGGTATTGAAATTGTGAAAATCCCTGCCCGCGGCACCAATGATAATAACATTCCTTTTTAACATATAACCTCCTCGTTAGTTATTGATTTTTTTAAAATAATATCTGCATAAGTCAGTTGACGTATCCGGCAAATTTATAATTTGTAACTGAAATCTGAAGTGATAATAGTCAGTTTCATCCAATCTTTCTGAGACTTATAATATTTTGATATTATGGAAGTTAATAAATCACTCGGGTTTGTTGATTAAATCTCTTCTTAATATTTTAAACCACAGCATATTGGCAGAATCTTTGCACTAACTTTCGGCGGATGAATGTTCTGGCGCACATATACCTCTCTGGCGACTCTGATAACATAATCATCGGCAATTACATAGGCGACTATGTGAAGGGCCGTGATTACCTGAAGTACCCTGAGGGAATACGAAAGGGAATCATCATTCACCGTCATATAGATGCTTTTACTGACAGACACCCGGTGGTTCACCGCAGCAAGCTGCACTTTGTAGGGCGATACCGCAAGTATGCGGGGGTGATCATTGACATTCTTTATGATCATTATCTTACCAGGGAATGGGATCTCTTTTCCAGGAGGCCTCTTGAGAGCGTAACCTATAACTTTTACAGGGCCATGGTGAACAACTTTGAGATCCTGCCCAAGTCAGTACGTGAGAAGATGCCATTTTTCATCATTGACAACTGGCTTGAGACATACCAGACCCGCAGGGGAATACGCAGGGTGCTGAAAACGCTCAGCGGCATTACTTCCCTTCCAAAGGAGACACGCTGGGCGATGAGGGTCTGGAAGAAACAGTATTACTCCATCGAGGAAGACTTCATGGAGTTTTTCCCGCAACTGATAAGCTACGTTGAATCTGAATTCGGGATAGAGCTTTCACCGGGAATCCGCGTGCCCTTCTGATCAGCCAAGATATTCGGTTCTTCCAGCGTCAAGCCTCAGGAAAATGAACAGAAGTATAGTGAATCCCCAGAGTGAACTACCTCCGTAACTGAAGAACGGCAGGGGTATGCCTATTACCGGCATCACCCCGATGGTCATCCCGATATTTACAAAGAAGTGCATCAGGAACAGCCCGAATACTCCATAGCCGTAAGCACGTACAAAGGTTGTTCTCTGCCGCTCGGCCATCATCATCAGCCTCAGGAGCAGCCAGACGAAGAGCCCTATCACCACCGTAGACCCGATGAATCCCCACTCTTCGCCCACGGTGCAGAAGATGAAGTCGGTACTCTGTTCGGGAACGAACTTGAACTTCGTCTGGGTACCGTTCAGATATCCTTTCCCGGCGAACCCGCCGGAGCCGATTGAGATGAGCGACTGGTTAAGATTATATCCTTCCCCGAAGGGGTCATCCTCCATGCCCAGCATGATATTGATCCTGGTCTGCTGGTGGGGCTTGAGGATCTCATGAAAAGCGTAGTCAACAGTGAAAAGGTAGAGCAGCCCTCCAAGCAGGAAAGCGTATATGATTGCCTGGTTTACCATCCTCTGCCGGTAAATGAACCAGGCGTACACCACACCTGCAAGGAACACTGCAAGAACAATTATCAGTACCGTCCCAAGGTCAAGAAGGTAATGCCCTGCGAGAAATGCCACCCCTCCTGCAAGAGCCATAACCACCGCAGCCTTAAGGGTAACCAGGTAACCCGAAGTAACCAGGAGTGCTATTGCAGCTACCACCAGAAGCCCGATGGCCACCGGGAGGTTTCCGAGTATCAGGGACAGAAGGAACAGTGCAACGGCAAGTATTGCTGTTATAAACACCCATATGCTCATCCCTTCGCGGTAGAGGACAATGAAAAATGCAAAATAGGTTACCACTGATCCCATGTCAGGTTGCAGAGCAATAAGCAGAACAGGGGCAATTATAATTGCTGTGGCAGCGATCATCTCCCTGGTTCCAAGTAACTGACGCTTGGAGTTGAGATATGAGGCCAATGCCAGGCCAGTCGCGAACTTGGCAAACTCGGAAGGCTGGATGCTGAAGGCACCGACTCCGAACCATGCCCTGGCGCCATTGATTTCCTTCCCGATAACCAGGACAAGCACAAGCAGCAGGATGAAGAAGCCATAGATGAACCATGCAAAAAAGAACCATAGCTTGTTATCGGTGACCACCACCATAACGGCCAGGACAATTGCCGCAATAATGAAAATCAGTTGTTTCCCGTAACGCTGTGACATATCAAAGATGCTGGTATGCTGTTCATTGTAGACAGCCGCATGGATGTTCATCCATCCCATGATCATCATTGCCAGCCACAGTATCACTGTGACCCAGTCAAGTCTCGCCAGTATGTTATTGCTCTTTTCCACCTGGTTTTATTACCGTATTCAGAACATGATCCTCAAGGTATTTTCTTTTTATGTCGGCAGTAAGGTATTTTTCTATCATGAGGCTGGCAATAGGTGCGGCGAATGTGGAGCCAAAACCTGCGTTCTCCACATACACTGCAATTGCAATCTTCGGATCGTCCTTTGGGGCAAAGGCCACGAAGATGGAGTGGTCTTTCCCGTGCGGGTTCTGTGCCGTTCCGGTCTTTCCGCAAATTATAATGCTGTCAAGGCGGGCTCCGCGTGCAGTTGAGCCAGGGCCTCCGTTGACTGCTCCCTCCATCCCTTCAATTACAGGGTCAAAATTCCCGGGTGAGATGCCGGTAATATATTTCTGGGTATAGAGGGGAGATGGTGTTCCGTCATCACCTATTTTCTTGACCACGTGAGGTATATAGAATGACCCCCTGTTGGCAATTACAGTCGCCATATTTGCCATCTGTAACGGTGTTGCGCCAATCTCTCCCTGCCCTATGGCCAGTGAGATCACCGTGAGGGCCTTCCAGCGGTCCTTCCCGTAATAACGGTCATAATATGACCTTGCTGGAATAAACCCGGACAACTCGTTCGGCAGGTCTATTCCCATCTTGTTCCCGAAGCCGAAAGCCACCAGGTATTCCCTCCATTTGTCAAAGGCATCCTGCACTGATCCGTAGGCAGGATTTTCAAGGATATTGCGAAAGGCATTGCAGAACCATGCGTTACACGATTGTGCTACAGCCTGGGGAAGGTTGAGGGGCGAGGAATGCGAGTGACAGCCTACAGTCAGCGATCCGGCGTGGTATCCATTACTGCAACTGAAGAGTGAAGCCGGCTTAATGACATTCTCCTGAAGACCTATGAGGCCATTCATTATCTTGAAGGTTGAACCGGGCGGATATGAGGCCATCAGGGCTCTGTCAAAAAGTGGCTTGACAGTATCAGCCTGCAGGGTTGTAAAATTCTCTGACCTGACTCTTCCCACCAGCAGCGACGGATCATAGGTGGGAGAAGAAACGAAGGTGAGAATCTCTCCCGTTGAGGGCTCTATGGCAACGATTGAGCCTGTCTTGTTCTGCATCAGCCGTTCACCATACTCCTGGAGGGTAATGTCTATTGTAGACCAGAGATTGGTGCCAGGGATCGCCACTGTGTCATACCTCCCCTCAGCATATGATCCTTTAATGTTATTGTGAACATCCACAAGGAATATATTGACCCCCTTGCGTCCCCTGAGTTGCTCCTCGTATGATTTTTCAATACCACTGACGCCTATATAGTCGCCCGACCTGTAATACCTGTCTTTAGCAATAAGCTTGTTGTCTACCTCACCCACGTAGCCCAGAAGGTGAGCTGCCACCGGCCGGGTATACTTCCTGAGGGTCCTTGCCTGGACATAGAAGCCCGGGAACCGGTAAAGTTCCTCCTGCAACATGGCATAAGTCTCTGATGATATCATCTTCATGAAGACTGAAGGGGCACGTCTTGAATAGGAGACAGCAACCTTCATCCTTACCTTGAAATCATCCATAGTGATACCCAGGATCTCATTGAACCTTGTGGTATCGAAGGCGCTGGTCTGGACAGGAATAACCAGGAGGTCATAGGCAGCCTGGTTATAAACCATGAGTTTACCGTTACGGTCATAGATAAGTCCCCGCGCCGGGTATTGTGTTACCGGCCGGAGGGCGTTGTTGGCAGCAGAGACGCGATAGGTCTTGTCAACTATCTGGATGTAAAAAAGCCGGGCAATGAGTATCAGTGCCGCCAGGAGCACCAGCGCCATGATAAAGTATTTCCTGTTAGCAAACCGGTCCTTCATATCCGAATCCTCATCTGTGTGGCCTGATGAAGTCTAGAAGCACGATGAAGAATGTGGTTACCGCAGTGCTCAGCAATACCCTAAGCAGGGTGTGAAAGAAATGCCTCAGGCTGAACAACTCCACGAAGAAGAGGGCCAGGTGATGCACCAGCACCACTGTCATGGTGTAGATAAAGAACCAGCGTAGTCCGCTGCGGAATATTGAGGGAGACATGTCCCCTTCAGCAGTTTCGGCGGTCACATTGAGTGAAAACACCCATGGACGGACGAAGGCGGCAAGTACGGTTGCAAAGGTATGAACGCCCATAGTCCCGGTGAAGAGATCGATCACAAAACCGGTAAGGAAGCCCAGTATGAGAAGTATCCATGAAGGTATTGATACCGGCAGGATCAGGATAAACATCACGTAAACAAAAGGGTTGACGTATCCGCTGAACTCTATATTATTGAATATCAGGAGCTGGAGCACTACCAGCAGTACAAAGGCGCCTGTATATCTGAGGAAATTGTTCATTTCACAACCTCCTCCTCAAGATTTTCCCGCTCCACCCTTGTCAGGTTACCTATCACATATACATCGGTAAGCCTCTTGAAATCTGCCGAGAGCATAACCTTCAGAGAGATGAAGTCTCCACCTTTGCTCAGGTCGCCGGTGAGGGTTCCGGTCATCAGCCCGGGCGGGAAGATGGCAGAAAAGCCGCTGGTAACAATTGTATCACCCTCATTTACTGCCACATGATGAGGTATCTCCGAGAGTTTTGCATACCGGTAATTTTTACCATCCCATGCCAGGGATCCGAAATAGTCATTGCGGGCTATACTTGCACTGAGGCGGAAATCGGTATTCAGCAGTGACATCACTACTGAGTAGTTTGGTGAGACACCCACTACTACACCGACCACTCCTGAAGGTGAGGCTACTCCCATACCGACATCCACGCCGTGTTTTGATCCCCTGTCAAGGGTAATGAAGTTCTTCTGCTTGTTTACCGAATTGCTGATGACCCTGGCATTCAGGTAAGTATAATTTACGTCGTTTACGGTGTCATTTACTCCGGCAAATCCTTCCAAAGGTCTGGAAGTCAGCTCCTCGAGGCGCCTCCGCAGCATGGTGTTCTCCTTAACCAGCTCTTCATTTACGTTTCGCAACCGGAAATAGTAAGTGCCCCTTTCCAGCCTCCTGGCAACAAATCCGGAAATATTCCGTGACAGGCCGTAGAACACGGTCTGATGGTAATTGTGTGATGTTGAGATCATGACGAGAGCCACCGCTTCCAGCACGAGGAAAAGGATCAGGGTCTTAAACCTGAGCAGGAAGTTCAGAAGGCTTCTCATTCATGAACCGGGTTTATCTCATCAGGAACGGATACTTTTCCACATTCTTCAGCGCCACACCTGTACCTCTGACAACTGCGTGAAGCGGGTCTTCCGACACCCTGAAAGGGATATTGATCTTGTCAGTGAGACGTTTGTCAAGGCCTCTCAGCAGAGCGCCTCCGCCTGCAAGGAACACTCCCTTGTTGACAATGTCAGCGTACAATTCAGGAGGTGTCTGCTCGAGTACCTGAAGTACCGATGCCTCTATCTTGGTAAGTGACTTGTCAAGACAGTAGGCTATCTCCTGGTATGATACGGGGATCTCTATGGGGAGCGAGGTCATGAGGTTGGGTCCGCGCACCACGAAGTCGGCCGGCGGGTTCTCAATGTCAGGAAGCGCTGCTCCGACAGTTATCTTTATATCTTCTGCAGTCTTCTCTCCGATCTTGATGTTATGCTGGTGACGCATGTAAGCCTGGATGTCAGCAGTGAAGCCGTCACCGGCCACCCTTATTGACCTGTTGCATACTATGCCACCCAGCGCTATGACAGCTATCTCTGTGGTTCCTCCACCGATATCCACCACCATGCATCCCTCAGGGGCTTCCACATCAAGTCCGATTCCTATTGCAGCAGCCATAGGCTCATAGATCAGGTAGACATCCCTTCCTCCGGCGTGCTCTGAGGAGTCACGGACCGCCCTGATCTCCACCTCGGTACTGCCGCAGGGGATACCCACAACCATCTTAAGCGACGGCGAAAAGAACTTAGGTCCGGTATTGATCATCTTGATCATGCCCCTGATCATCAGCTCAGCTGCGTGGAAGTCTGCAATGACACCATCGCGTAACGGCCTGATAACCCGTATGTTTTCATGGGTCCTGCCATGCATCTGCCTGGCTCTGTCACCGATGGCAATGAGTCTGCCGGTATTCCGGTCGATAGCCACTATCGATGGCTCATCAACCACAAGCTTGTCATTGGCTATTATATTTGTGTTGGCTGTACCCAGGTCTATTGCAACCTCCTGTGAAAGAAAAGAAAATAATCCCATAGGTCCTTAAAACTATTTCTTGTTAGTCTATTTTAATGTTTGAAATGTCTTACACCTGTAAAAACCATTGCCACGCCTGTTTTATTGCAGTAATCGATTGATTCCTGATCACGTACCGAACCTCCGGGTTGAACAACGGCTGAAATACCTGCCTCATGTGCGGTGGTAACCGAATCGGCGAAGGGGAAGTAAGCATCAGAAGCCATCACTGCACCATCAAGTGAAAGGCCGAAAGTCTGTGCCTTTTGAATAGCCTGGCGGAGGGCATCGATCCTTGAGGTCTGCCCTATTCCGCTGGCGCACAGCTGCCGGCCTTTGGCCAGTACTATTGCGTTTGACCGGCTGTGCTTCACAATCTTGTTGGCAAAGACCATGTCATTGTACTCCTCCCCGGAGGGCTGCCTTGTTGTTACGGGCCTCATGCCTGAAGCCTCCTCGGTGGAGCTGTCACGCTCCTGCCAGAGAACCCCGCCCAGCATCGATCTGAATGATACCCTGTCATTCCCGGTGCTCCGTCGCTGTAATATGATCCTGTTCTTTTTCGAGCTGAGGATCTTCACCGCTCCCGGTGTAAAGGAGGGAGCCATCACCACCTCGAGAAACAACTTATCCATCTCCGCTGCGGCAATCTCATCAACCTCCCGGTTCACTATTACTACGCCTCCGTAAGCCGATACCGGGTCACAGGCAAGTGCATCCTGCCATGCCTCCTTCAGCGCCGGGCGCGAAGCCACTCCGCATGCATTGTTATGCTTGATGATGGCACAGGTGACATCGTCAAACTCATCGATGAGACTGATGGCTGATTCAATGTCAAGAAGATTGTTGTAGGAGATCTCCTTACCATGAAGCTGAACAAAGGATCTGTCAAGATCACCGAAAAATACCCCCTTCTGGTGGGGATTCTCGCCGTATCTGAGGATATGTGATTCTGTTATGCTTTTTCTGAACACCGTGATATCACCGTTCCTGTTGAACCAGTTGAATATGGCAGTATCATAATGGGAAGTCATGGCAAATGCCTCCAGGGCGAAGCGATAACGGTCATCAGAACTCACTGTCCCCCTGCCATTCTCAAGCAGTTCCATCAGGGCGCCATACTGGTGCCTTGAAGAGACAATGAGCACATCCGCCCAGTTTTTGGCTCCGGCGCGTATCAGTGAGATGCCGCCAATGTCTATCTTTTCAATGATCTCCTGGTCCGGGGCACCTGAAGCCACAGTTTCCCCGAATGGATAAAGGTCAACAATCACCAGGTCAAAGAGAGGGATGTTGTATTCGGCCACCTGTTTCATGTCAGTATCATTTCCCCTCCTGGCAAGAATGCCACCGAAAACTCCTGGATGAAGGGTTTTTACCCGACCTCCCAGGATGGAAGGATAGGTTGTTATCTCCTCAACCTTCCCTGCCGTTACACCGGCAGAGGTAATGAAATCCCATGAACCTCCGGTCGAAATGATGTCGACACCCAGTTCACTGAGTTTTTTTACAATGGCTTCGAGGCCATCCTTATAATAAACTGAAATAAAGGCTCTCTTTATTTTTATGTCACTCATCATTAATGACTTAGATTAACGGTACCACGGCAGAAGTAATCGGATAAAAATAGGTATTTTTTTTGATTGGCAATGTTGGTCAAATAATTGAATTGATGATTTATTGCGGATGTATTGATGTTTCATAATTAATTATCTTTGATCGCAATTAAAGACGGGGACATGTGGTTAAAAATGTTCAGGGAGAGCTTTTTGTTCGCCTTCGGTTCAGTGGCGGCCAATAAGCTGCGTACCTTCTTATCGCTTTTCGGTATTACCATCGGGATTCTGTCAATCATCTCGGTATTCACGGTGTTCGACTGGATGGAGAACAGCATCAAAGAGAGCATAGCCACTCTTGGTGATAACACTATCTATGTTGAGAAATGGCCATGGACCTCTGACGCCAACATAAAGTGGTGGGATATGATGAAATGGCAGCCTCCATCAGTGGAGGATTATGAAGCCATAGGAAAGAGATCTGCCTTTGCTGATGCCGTATCTTTTGTCGTGGGATCATCTGAGGCTATAAAATACCGCGGTAACCTGGCCAGTGACACATATGTTATGGCAGCCACGCATGATTTTGAAAATGTAAGGTCATTCGAGATTGAGGATGGCCGCTATTTCACACTTTCAGAATCAGCCTCCGGGAAGCCTGCAGCAATTATCGGTTATCAGGTGGCTGATGAGCTTTTCGGAGACGTCCAGCCGGTGGGAAAGGAGATTACAATTAACAAATACAAGGCCCAGGTCATCGGTGTCTTTAAGAAGGAGGGCAAGGGCGGCATGAGTGATAACGGGATGGACCAGGTAGTACTTGTTCCGCTCAACTTCAGCCGTCAATTCATCAATTTCCGCAATCCTTTCCTCAACTCTGATATCATGATCAGGGGAAAAGTGGGTGTGCCGGTTCAGCAACTTTCTGACGAGGTGGTAATGATTCTTCGCGCCGTAAGGCGTATAGGACCCGGGAAGGAAAACACCTTCTCGATCAACAGGGCCAGTCAGATAACAAGCACCCTCGAGCCTGTCTTCAGGGGCATCAACATAGCGGGATGGATCATCGGGGGATTCTCGATACTTGTTGGAGGATTCGGCATTGCCAACATAATGTTTGTCTCGGTTCGCGAGCGTACAAGCATCATAGGGATCCAGATGGCGCTGGGGGCAAAGCGGAGATGGATACTTCAGCAGTTCCTTACCGAATCAGTGTTGCTTTCAATCACCGGCGGGATACTCGGACTGATACTGGTATTTATCGGAACCCTGTTTGTAAATTACTTCTTTACCCTTGGGATGCATCTCACGGCAGGCAACATACTGCTGGCAGTGGTCATCTCTGCTACCATAGGGATTGTTGCAGGCTTTGCTCCTGCTTCATCTGCCTCGAGGATGAATCCTGTCGAAGCAATAGGGTACTCCTTCTGATCAGGCTCAGTTACAGTCTGTTCGCATCCACCCAGTTGGTCAGCTCCACAAACTGGCTGACGGAGAGTTGCTCAGCCCTCATGGAGAGGAGCGGCATATCTGCGGCACCTGCATTCACCATCGCTTTTATGGGGTTGCGGAGCATCTTGCGCCGCTGGTTGAAGCAACGCTTTACAACGCTGACGAAAAGCTTCTCATCACATCCCAGGCGCTCAACATTGTTACGGCTAAGGCGAATCACAGCAGATCTGACCTTCGGAGGAGGGGAAAAAACATGTTCACTGACTGTGAACAGGTATTCAATGTCATACCACGCACGCAGAAGCACACTCAGTATGCCGTAGACGCGACTGCCAGGGTCTGAGCAGATGCGCTCCGCCACCTCCTTCTGAACCATTCCGACTGCCTCGGTAACATGATCACGGTTTTCCAGAATTTTAAAAAAAATCTGGCTTGATATGTTATACGGGAAGTTCCCGATGACAGCAATACTGTCTCCCAGTGGTTGCAGGTCAAGTTCAAGGAAATCGCCCTCGATGATCTCCACAGTCCCCGTCACATTGTGCCTGAGATAATCAACAGACTCCCGGTCAATCTCAATCACCCTGAAGGAAGGAAACTCTCTCTCTGCCAGCAGGTGAGTAAGCACACCCATACCGGGCCCGACCTCCACCACAGAATCACATCCATCGGCATGCAAGGCGTCTACAATGGCAGCCGCAATCCGTTTATCCTTAAGGAAATGCTGTCCGAGGTGCTTCTTGGGCCTTACCTGTTGGTCTGGCATAACGGTTCCTATTTGATCATTTCCCATGGCGGTACCATACGGTCTGATCCGATACCAGGGATTTTAATTCTTTCCAGCAGGTTCAGCAGCAACTTAAGCAGGTTGTAATAAAGGGTAACAAACAATAATATGTTCATCAGCCATATCACCAGCATGTTGAACCATAGTGTTCCTATCCTGAGATTACCCAGCATTTTATAGGGTGCATAGAAATGGGCCCTGCCGATGCGCGAATCAGGCATCATAAGCACCGGGTCCGATTTCTGGATTATCCGCTCTTCAGTCTCGTAGAACTTCTTCTGAACCGTACGGTTAAGCACAACGTCAGCCAGATCATTGTTGTAGGTGGCCGATTTCAGGCGAACCAGCTCATCTTGCCCCATCTTTGCCACAAGAACTCTTGTTATGCTGTCCTTTACATCTGTCGCCTGCAGATACTTCCTGCGTATATTTTTCTGGAGCGAATCAAGGTAATCATTAACGATGTACGAGGCATCCCTGGTGAATGGCTCCCTGTCAATCACCCGCATGGCCTGTGCAGGATCAAGCCCGGTTTCAGCGCTGAGCTCACTGATATGGGTTCTGAGTTTCTCCAGGCTGTTCTCGTAAACTTCTTCATACCCGGCCTTGCCTGCAGTATAGGCAGCCTCATTGCTTTTGCGCTTCAATTCGTTGACAAGGTAACCCGACTGCCAGTTGTACCGGCTGATCATCATATCCGTCTCAAAGAACGGCCTCATATACCTGTTTGACCTGAACTGTTCAACTGCCATTGCTTCGTATGCCCACCGTGTTGTCATGACATCTCCTATCACCGGGACATACATCTTTTTTGTCAGGGAGTGATGCAGGTCATCAAACCGGATCATCGCACCCCCGAGAAGCAGTTGTGGCACAAGTACCAGCGGTATAAGTATGTAAATGCTGATCACTGACTTCATTCCTGCGGATATATTCAGTCCCACCATATTGCCGAAGCACGATGTGGTGAACAGTATGAGCCAGTGCCGCCACATCATCCCTTCAACCTGGAGGATACGCTGTGATATAATTACATACATGAGGGTCTGTACGGCTGAAAGCCCGAACAGGAAGGTGATCTTCGAGAAGAGGTAACTTGAACGGCTTATATTGAGGTATTTTTCGCGCTCCAGTATCTTGTTGTCCCTGAATATCTCTTCCGCACTGACAGTGAGGCCCAGGAACAGGGCAACCACAACGCTCATGAACATAAACACCGGGTAACTCTTGTTGTCTGAAAAGAGGTAGACGCCGTCAGGGAGATACTTTGAAACGAAGGCAAGGATAAAGGCAAGCAGGGGAGCCTCAAGGAGATTGATGACCATGTACTGCTTGTCGGCAGCTTTTCTTACGAGATTTCGTTTAACAAATGTACCCACCTGTTTGAGCCGTTCCGGAATCTTGAAGTTGCTGGCCGGAAGCGGTTTCATCTCAGGCCTGCCTGAGAGGGAAGGTTCCATTTTCTGCCTGTAACGGTGATACCACTCCACGGGTGACACCTGCCTCTCCCGCCCTTTCCTCCCATCAGGGTCAACAACCTTGGCTTCAACTATCTGGAGGATCTCATCTGTCTCAACGTTCCCGCATGTGGGGCATTCGCTTTCGGCGGCATTAGCCTGGGAAGTCTCCGTCTTGAAATAAACAATGGCATCGACGGGATCGCCGTCATAGATCATATACCCTCCCCTGTCAAGCACCCAGAGCCGGTCAAACATCTTGAGTATGTCAGACGAGGGCTGATGAATGATCACGAAGACCAACTTTCCGTTTATGGCCTGGTCCTTTAGCAGCTCCATGACATTTCCCGAGTCATGCGATGCAAGTCCTGAGATAGGTTCATCGGCGAAAAGGACTGCCGGCTCACGCATGAGTTCCAGCCCTATGTTAAGCCTCTTGCGCTGCCCGCCGCTGATTTTCTTGTTGAGAGGATCACCCACAAGCATGTCGCGGTATTCGTAAAGATCCAGCTCCTTCAGCACATCAATCACAACCTGGTTCAGCTTAGCCTCATCATAGTTGCCGAAGGTGAGACGGGCATTATAATACAGGTTCTGGTAGACTGTCAGTTCCTCTATCAGAAGGTCATCCTGCGGTACGTAACCGATGAAGCCGTTAAGCTCCTGCGGTTCATTGTGGAGATCATATCCATTGATATAAACAGCACCGTTCTCCGGTTTCAGCTTGCCGTTCAGGATGTTCAGCAGGGTGCTTTTGCCGACGCCGCTGCCACCCATTATGCCCACCAGGTTACCCGACTTCACGCTGAAGCTCATCGCCTGAACGCCATTATCCGAACCCTTGAAGTGGTATTCAATGTTATGTCCTTCAAAGACAATGTCTTCTGTAAAGTTAGCCCTGATGAATTTCCTGAAGATGACTGTGTAATACAGTGGCGCCATTCCATGCCCCCGGATGTTGACCCCTGGCTCCAGAAGGAAAGGCCTCAGCGGCACAACGTTACGCCCCTTGAAATGAAGCTGCATCTTGCCATCGTACATGAACAGGAGATGTCCTGTGCTGCGGATGAAGAGAACATAGATTGTGCCGCGTAGCCCCCGGGAGACTATGTGGTGCCATTCATGATAGTTGGCATACCTCGACGAGGGTTCACCAATGTTGCTTTCTCCTTCAATTGCAAGGAAGCAGCCAGGGGTGATCATGTCAAACCTCATCCCGAGCATAAAGGCGTGGGCATTGGTTTTCTCTTCCTTCGAGATATTAAAGGTGCGTGCAACGATGTCAATAATGGAATATTCCTGCTCTGAGACCGTCCCGTCTTCAAAGACGAATTCGAGCAGCTGAAGGAAAACTATCATCCTCTCCTCAATGAAGAGGCCCTTCTTTATCTGCCTGCAGATATTGGTGATCTGGAAGGTGATCAGGGAATCCTCGTCGGAGAGCTCTCCCTCCTCCACAGCCTTCAGTTCACGCTCATAGAAATGGAGGTTGTTCTCATAGAGTTTGAAATACTCCTCCTCAAGCTCCTGGTTAAGATATCTCCTGAGGTAACTGCGAAGTATCTTCTTTCCTCTTACTGTAACCCCTGCCGGGTTAACAGTAGAGATGATGGCAAAGATATGTATCAGTGCGTGTAATACTGATTCTCTCATAACCTCAAAAAAAGACCGCAATTTTTATTTGCGGTCTTCAGGTATCTGTTTTTTAATTATTTCACCAGTTCCGACCTGACCGAGTTGACGGCCTTTTTCAGCCTTTCTATGTCGTCCAATGTGAGGCTGGTATCAAGTGTGGCGTAGACGTCACGTATGGGTTGCATCGTGGTCAATATCCTCGACACCAGGGGATCATTGCTATGAGAGGAAGCCAGCCCCTCAAACTCCTTAAATGACTCTTTCTGTTCAAGCAGGACCGATTCAAATCCTGACAGATGAGCACCTGACTCGGAGACTGACATGGTAAGATGCATTCCTTCAACCCATGCGCCGCCTACCATGAGAAGGGCGAGATTGGCCTGGCCGGCTTCAACCATATATGAATAGGTACGGTCAAAGGCACCGGTAAGGATTGCCACCAGGGTGTCACGGTTATCAAAATTAGCCTTGATCCTGTCATAAAGTGATTCATCATATATCTTCGACAGGTTCTGTTCGAGGGCCAGTGTACGGATGGCTGCCATATAATCAATCACGTCCTGCTGCATGTTATACAGAGTTGCATAGCTGAGGTCAGCACCGTAGATCCCAAGATTTACCGAGCGATTATAACTCTCGACATAGTTGCGGGCATTTGCCGGAGGATTAGTGGCTCCGAGGATGTAACCGAGGTCCATGTCAGTGAGCTTCTTGATCACCTCTGCCGATGTGGGAAGTGGATAAACATTCTCTTCTATCTTCTGTTCCAGAGCTTCGAGTTCAACAGCGTTGATCTCCTTTTGTTTCTTTGATTCACCCCTGTTCTTGCAGGAGGATACGCCGGCAACTGTCAGAATCAATACAGCAACCAGTAATTTCGTGAGAGTCTTTTTCATATGACTGATGTTTGGTACTAATGTTTTGGCTTCGTAAAAATAAGACTTTTTAAGTTTATGGCCGGAATAATATCTCAGAATTATTCAAGGTTGTAAGGGCCCGGCATTCATGCATTCTAAACACACGTATAAGTCCGGTTGTTCATTCTCATTTTCTGTTAACTTTGCATCCCGTAGCATTTACAGTCTCATGAAATACAACTTCGACGAGGCACCATGCCGGGAAAACACCAACTGCCTTAAATGGGACAAGCGTAAGGAAGTCTTCGGCAGAGCCGACGTGATCCCGATGTGGATAGCCGATATGGACTTCAGCACACCTCCTTTTATTATCGATGCGCTTCGCCAGAGACTGAACCATGGGATTCTCGGATACTCCTACAGGCCTGACAGCTATTTTACTGCACTCATAAACTGGATTTCAGAGCTGCACGGATGGAATGTCAGGCAGGAATGGATCGAGTTCAGCCCGGGTGTTGTGCCCGCACTGAACCTCTGTACAATTGCCTATACTTCTCCGGGCGATGAGATAATAATTCAGCCACCGGTATATCCGCCGTTCTACGGGGCGGTGACCGATCACGGGCGTCGGCTGGTATTCAACCCGCTTCTTGAGACAGAGAAGGGTTATTCTATTGACTTTGATGGCCTCCGTAAGGTTATCACACCGAAAACGAAGATGCTCATCCTCTCAAATCCTCACAACCCGGTTGGGAGGGTCTGGACACAGGATGAACTCAGCGAGCTGGCTGAGATATGCCATGGGAAGGCAATTGTCATCCTTTCCGACGAGATCCATTCTGACCTGTTGCTGCCTGGCGTGAAGCATGTGCCGCTGGCATCGGTTTCAGAGAAAGCAGCTGCTGTGACGGTGACTTGTATGGCACCGAGCAAGACCTTCAATCTGGCAGGACTCTCAACCTCATCGATAATCATTTCCGATCCGGGATTGATGGAGAAGTACCGGAAGACACTGACCGGGTTGCATATGCACCTGGGAAACATATTCGGCAACATAGCATCTGAAGCGGCTTATACACATGGCCGCGAGTGGCTTGAACAGCTGATGCTCTATGTTGAGGGTAATGTTGACCTGGTGATGGATTTCTGCCGTAACCGCCTGCCTTCCATAAAACCGGTGCGGCCAGAGGCTACATATATGATCTGGCTCGACTGCCGTGCGATGGGTATGAACGGTCAGGAACTGAACCGTTTCTTCGTTGAGAGTGCCGGTGTGGGCCTGAATGAAGGCTCACGTTTCGGCCCCGGGGGCGAAGGCTTTATGCGCATGAACCTCGCCTGCCCGCGTGATACGGTACTGCGTGCTCTTGAACAAACAGAAACAGCAATAAAGAAAGAAGGGTGAGAGACAACGAAAGACTGGAAGTAAAGCTGACCCTCGAGGATGGTACGGTGTACCGCGGATGGTCGTTCGGAGCGCCGGTGGCAGCTGCCGGTGAGGTTGTATTCAACACTGCCATGACGGGATACCCGGAAAGTCTGACCGACCCATCGTACAGGGGACAGATACTCTGCCTCACCTACCCCCTGGTGGGCAACTACGGCGCACCGGGCAAAAGCGAACAGGATGACCTGTTTATGTTTTACGAATCCTCAGGGGTACACATATCTGCCCTGATAGTCTCAGACTACTCCTTTGAGTACAGCCACTGGAACGCAATAGAGAGTCTCGACGAGTGGCTTCGCCGGAGTAATGTGCCGGGCATCTTCGGCATTGACACCCGGGCGCTGACAAAAAGGATCCGTGAGAAGGGAGCCATGCTGGGCAAGGTGGAGCCCGAAGGGATGACGACTGAGTTTTATGACCCGAACAGGGTAAACCTTGTGGCCGAGGTGAGCACAACCTCACGCAAGGTTTATGGCAGTGGCCGGTATCGTATCCTGCTGGTCGACTGCGGGGTGAAGTTCAACATCATCCGCAACCTGCTGAAGCGTGATACCACGATCATCAGGGTACCATGGAACTATGATTATTCCGTTGAAGAGTATGACGGACTGTTTCTGACCAATGGTCCCGGTGATCCAAAAATTTGCCGGGCTGCAATAGACAATATAAGGAAGTCGCTTGATGATGACAGGCCTATATTCGGTATCTGCCTGGGCAACCAGCTTTTGGCGCTGGCGGCAGGAGCTGACACCTACAAGCTGCGTTACGGCCACCGTAGTCACAACCAGCCGGTGCAGATGGTTGGTACAGACAGGGCATACATCACCTCACAGAATCACGGTTTTGCTGTGAACAACGACACTCTGCCTGCAGGCTGGATACCGTTGTTTGTCAATGTGAACGATAACACCAACGAGGGGATGAAGCATTGCTCGAAGCCCTTCTTCTCCACCCAGTTCCATCCCGAGGCCTCCGGGGGTCCGACGGATACTGATTTTCTGTTTGATTTGTTCATTGAGAATATTGCTCAGGCAAGAGGCAGTAGGCAATAGAGTAGTGGGGCAGTGAAATTTTATAACCAGTTTTACGGACTGAAAGACCGCAAGACCGCAAGACCGC
>DHUL01000065.1:19616-30562 GCA_002409145.1 Bacteroidales bacterium UBA5235 | reverse complement strand
CAAGACCGCAAGACCGCAAGACCATAAGACCCCTGACCTTCAGACCCTTAGTCTATCAGCCCCTATGATCCTCTCCGCCAATTCCTGCGGGGACTTGCCTGCCATGAACCGGCCCATTAATTCACCCAACCGCTCCCTGATCAATTCCGTACCCGGATTTCCGATACTTCCTGTATGGGTGTAATCTGCGACAGAAGGGGAAATGAACTTGCCTGATCCAGCTTTTTTTGCCACTTCCCGGTATGCCTCCCTGAAGGGAACACCCCGGCGGACCATCCGGTTTGCCTCCTCAACAGAGAAGATATCATTGTAGCGGGCATCACTCAGGATATCCTTCCTGATCACAAGCCCTTCCAGCGCACCGTGTATGGCCTTCACCAGCTCACTGATGCCGTCGAATGCATCAAAAAGAACGGCTTTCAGCTCCTGGAAATCCCTGTTATACCCTGGTGGAAGCCCGCTGGTCATCAGCGCCACCTCCCCCGGCACCGCCTGCAGCCTGTTGCATCTGGCCCTGACGAGCTCAAACAGGTCGGGATTCTTCTTTTGTGGCATGATTGAGGAACCGGTTGTCAGATCATCCTTCAGTGACACAAATCCGTAACCAGGTGACATAAAGAGTATTACATCAGAAGCAAATCTCCCCAGGGTGTTTGCGGCAGAGGCAATGGCCCCTGTCACCTGCCGTTCTGTGCGTCCACGGCTCATCTGGGCATATGGTGAGGTGACTATCAGCCTCTGAAAACCGAGAAGCGAGGCTGTCAGCTCACGGTCAACGGGCAGAGAGGTGCCATACCCCGCTGCAGTACCCAGTGGGGAGGCATCAGCCAGTGCGGCTGCACCGGACAGAACATGCAGGTCATCGCAGAGGCTCTCGGCATAAGAGGCAAACCAGAGCCCGGAGGATGTGACCATGGCTGCCTGCATGTGCGTGAATCCGGGCATCAGATCACCCTTATGCTTTTCACTCAGCTCAAGAAAGTCATATGCCAGTCGCCTCAGGTCATGTGCAAGTTCATATGATCTGTGCCGGATAAACAGGTGCAGATCAGTCCATACCTGATCATTCCTGGAGCGGCCGGTATGCAGCTTTCCTGCCGCCTCCCCTGCCAGGTCCTGCAGGCGGATCTCTACCCACGAGTGGATATCTTCATACTCCTTCCCGATTGAGAAATTTCTCTGCGTCACCTCCTCAAGGAGCCGGGCAAGACCGGCAAGTAGACTCTCCTTCTCGCCGGCCGTTATCAGCCCTGTCCTTTCAAGCATGACTGCGTGAGCCATTGACCCTACAATGTCCCAGGGAGCCAGCCTCGCATCATAAATCCTGTCACTGTCACAGGTGAAGCTGATGAGCGATTCCCGGGTCGCGCCGCCCTTATCCCACAAGTGCATCTTCAGTCAACTTCTTTTTGTTTGCCTCCATGATTGCGTGGTGTGCCATGAGGCGTATTGCGTTGATACGGATGAATCCGAGGCTGTCGGCCTGGTTGAATCCTCCCTCAATATCCATGCTTGACAACTCCTTATTATATAATGATGAAGGTGACTCCCGTCCCTCGATGATAATATTGCCCTTATACAAAATCAAATGCACGACCCCGTCAATCACCTCCTGGCTCTTGTCCATGGCTGCCTTCAGGAACTCCATTTCCGGGGAGAACCAGAACCCGTTATAGACCAGCTCGGCAAACACAGGGGCAAGCATGTTTCGCAGACGCATCACCTCGCGGTCCATGGCAATCCCTTCGATATCCTTGTGCGCCGCATAGAGGATTGTTGCACCCGGCGTCTCATATATGCCTCTCGATTTGACGCCCACGAACCTGTTCTCAACCATGTCAAGCAGGCCGATGCCGTTGGCACCGCCAAGCTTATTGAGGTAGGTGAAGAGCTCCAGAGGCTCACTGTAGCTGGTGCCATCATCCTTGTTGGTGACATTCACCGGGATACCGTCCTTGAATGTTATTGATATATGTGTCTGTTTATCAGGCGCATCCATAGGCATCGCCATCTTCTGAAGAATATCTCTCCCTGCGAAGTAAAGCGGATCCTCCAGGATGCCTGCCTCATGGCTGATGTGCATCAGGTTATCATCCTCACTGTAGGGTTTGGAGATGGATGCCTTAACCGGAATCCGGTGACCGGCAGCATACCTGATCATGTCTGACCTGCCCTGGAACTGCGACAGGAATTCCTCATCCTTCCAGGGAGAGATTACCTTGATGTCAGGTTTCAGGGCATAATAAGCCAGCTCGAAACGCACCTGGTCATTACCCTTTCCCGTTGCACCGTGGGAGACAAAATCAGCCTCATATTTAATTGCAGCTTCTATCTGCTTTTTGGCAATAAGCGGTCTCGCCAGGGCCGTACCCAGGAGATAGCGGTCCTCATATACAGCATTAGCCTTCACCGCCTGGAATATATAGTCAGTGACGAATTCCCTTTTAAGATCCTCTATGATCACCGACGAAGCACCTATGGCAATAGCCTTTTCGCGGACCGCCTCGAAATCGTCATTCTGCCCTACATCGGCCACGTAGGCAATAACTTCGTATCCTTTGTTTATGAGCCATTTGAGAATTACGGAGGTATCCAGACCTCCGGAATATGCAAGCATTACTTTTTTCATTCTGTTTTCTGTTATTTGATGTCTGTCTGGAAAATTGTCATGAGGCACTCTTCAATTGCCTCATTGCTGATATTGTCACGGGGGATCAACAGGATTGTGTCGTCACCGGCAACCGTTCCGGCTATTTCGTACCGGCCGGTACGGTCTATCTTGATGGCCACCGCGGATGCGAATCCCGGCGGGGTACTGATAAGCAGCAGCCCCCTTGCCCATGTTATACCGGTTATTGCAATCGCAGTGCTGCCGGGAACCGCTTCTGCCGCCTGCTCCCTCCCGGAGGAAAGAAGATAGCGGTAGCCTCCTCGGCCGTCGAATCCCCTGCTGATACCCAGCTGCCTTAAATCGCGGGAGAGTGTCGCCTGCGTACACTTCGTCCCTGTGCCCTCCATCATTTTGAGAAGATCCTCCTGTGATCCGATCACATTCTCCCTGACAAGCTTCTCTATCAGTGCCAGTCGTGTTGCTTTATTCATACTGTATTTTTATACATTTCGGATGCAAATTTATACATTTTTAAGTTATGCAAGCGAAATGACAATAAAATTTTGGTAAAAATAAAGGGCGCTCATAACTGGTATGAGTCGCCCTCTTGTTCCGGGAACTGTTAATGCCCGGTTATTTCACGTCATAGCTTTCAGGCAGGCCAAGTTTCTCCTTAAGTTTCCTGTTATGTTCCTGGGCATCTTGTGCCGCCTCATCAACGTTGTAGTAGTGCCTGGGGTATTTCTTATCAGCACCCATAACCAGTGCATAACCGATAGTACCGGATACTATACCGGCAGTTGCAACTCCTATCTCCCAATCGGGGGCCGTTGTTCCGTCAGGATGGAGGAAGGGTTTTTCTACCAACATGTCAATGAGAACCGGACCTCCTATGAACAAGCCTCCGAGGAACATTCCAAGTCCGACGTTCATTTGCCTGGTTACAGACCTGTTAATAGTGGCGTATCGATTAATAACCTGTTGGTTTTCGACCATATTTGCCAGGCCAATGTCACTGATCTCCTTCACTCCTCCCTGGATGATCTTGAAGTCTGATATCTGTGAGGTGTTGGTCACGGAGGAAGAATAACCATACCAGCCGTAGTAGCCGGGGAAAAGCGTACTGGCACCCTGCGTAGTACTGACAGAATTTGATGAGTAGATAACATCAATCTTGTTAGCCTGGTACTCTTCCCGTTCCTTGGATTTGCTTTCAAGGATTTTTTCTGCCACCTGGCCGTTGTTCTTAACGAGGACTGTGGTGGTCTGGCCGGGATTAATAGCAATAAGTTCACCGAATATGCCAACGCCATCCTTCATTATTTTAAGGTAATGATTACCGGCAGGGATGCCATTTACAGTTTTTATATCATCTCCCTGTTTGTTCTCATCGATGTAAATGGTAGTACCGGTAAATTCAGAAAATATATTAAGAGTACCCGTACCTTTTGGAGATGCAACGGCTCCCTGTGTTACCGGCTGGTTTCCGGCTGCAGCTGCAGGCTGAGCCACCGCTCCAGTGGGATCGACCAGAACAGTGGTCACCTCTCCGGCAGTAATGGAAACGATATTACTGTAAACCTTCGCTCCGTCCTTGTTCAGAGCCTTTACATAGTGGGTTCCGGCAGCCAGTGAGATTGCATCATAGACCGGGTACTGAACCTCATCAACATACACAACAACAGGATCTTCCGAGAAGACCTTGAGAGTTCCCGTATTCTGGGCTATTGCGGCTGAGACGCTGAACAGCATCAACAGCGCAGTCATTAAAAATGTTTTCATAGCAGTTCTGTGTTTGGGGCTAATTAGAGAAATAGTTGTCTTTGAATGATTTATTATAATCGTAAGCATGTAGTTTCAGCTTTCGGGTGGCAGCCTCGGCATTCATCGGTCCGCTGGTATATATTGCTGCTGCCAGCGGGGCAGTGGTGTAACCCAGTCCTACCATTATGTTGTTTCCGGTAGCTTGATCAGTCCATGTATAAAGCATCAGCGCTTTTTTCTTCCTTAGTGCTTCAAGCAGGCGCCCGTCATCTTCACTGTACCCGGAAAGGAAAATTTTCTCGGCAGTAGCGGGTGAACCATAAATTGCAGTAACGTCATTCAACATCTGGTTAAACTCCGGCACAGGCACTTCGCCCTTGTTTAGTTTGAGCTTATCGTTTGTGGCAGTGGTTGATACATACCCTACGATAATCTGGAACAGTTTCTGGTCAATGAACCTGCACTCAACAACGTAGAAGGAAGATCCCTGGGGGATGGCATATACACTGTAACCACTGTTTCTCTGGGCCTGAGCAGCCTTCGGCGCCATAAGCTGATCCACATCCCTCATGCTCATTCCGAATGACAACCCGAAAGCTCCGCTCATATCAGCCGGAAGCCTGCCGTGAACCTGCCCGATATCAATTGACTGCTTTGGCACAGCCACGGTTTCGGTTTCAGTTCCGGCATTGCCAGGTTGAGAACCTGCTGCAGTATGTCCGGGCAATGTTCCGTTTGCAACCTGTCCGTAGGTCACGCTCTGCGAAGTACCGGAGGATTGTGCCTGCCCGGATTGGGCCAGTGCTTGTTGTGATTGAACAGCCTGGTTATGAGGTGATTCTATGAGAACAGAGGTGACCTCACCTGGCTTAACAGTAACAATCTGGCTGTAAATTTTTGCACCTTCGCCGTTTATGGCTTTTACCCAGTGGGTTCCGGGTACAAGCTTTATCTGACCGTACTGAGGATAATGAGTCTCATCGACATAAATGACAAGGGGGTCATCGGAAAAAATCTTAAGTACCCCCGTCGGTGATTGACCAGCTGCTCTGCAGAATGGAAGAGAAATCAGCATAAAAAATAACATTAGGTATCGCATGGCATGCCGGATGTCGTTCTTCATAAAGCTGGATTTGTTTAAATTGAATTTCCGAAATATTTCAGTTAGTAAACGTAGTAAATGATCTTATGTTACACATATATTGACCAACATATAATTTTTAACAATAAACCCCAAACATTTGAACATCAGTCGTCCCTTCAGCAGGGTCAGCGTCATACAACAATTGTAAAAGGTTCCTTTCGCTGCCTTTTTGATCATATGGTCACCACTCTGATTTTGTTGTATTTTTACAACCCAAACGGAAATGATGATGGATGATATTAAAAAGGTGCTGCTGCTCGGTTCTGGAGCTCTGAAAATCGGTGAGGCAGGTGAGTTCGACTACTCTGGATCACAGGCTCTTAAAGCTCTACGCGAGGAGGGGATCTATACCGTTCTGATCAATCCGAACATTGCCACGGTACAGACCTCGGAGAAGATTGCCGATAAGATCTACTTTCTTCCTGTGACCCCAAAGTTCGTGGAAAGAGTCATCGAACGCGAGAAGCCTGACGGGATACTCCTCTCATTTGGAGGACAGACGGCACTCAACTGCGGTACGGCTCTCTTCCGTGCCGGGGTGTTTGAGAAATTCGGAGTGAAAGTGCTGGGAACACCGGTGGAGGCTATAATGAACACCGAGGACCGGGAACTCTTCGTAAAGAAACTTGACGAGATAGGTGTACAGACTCCCCGCAGCGTGGCTGTCACTACCGTGGAGGATGCATTGGGAGCAGCACAGGGACTGGGATTCCCGATCATTATACGTGCTGCATACACCCTCGGCGGCCAGGGAAGCGGGTTCTGCTCCGGCACCGATGAACTCCGGACCATGGCCTCACGTGCTTTCTCCTACTCTGACCAGATTCTCGTGGAGGAGTCTCTCAAGGGCTGGAAGGAGGTGGAATATGAGGTAGTGCGTGACCGGTTCGACAACTGCATCACAGTGTGCAACATGGAGAACTTCGATCCGCTCGGGATACATACCGGTGAGAGTATCGTCGTGGCTCCCTCACAGACGCTCACAAACAGTGAATATCACAAGCTGCGCGAACTCTCCATCAAAATAATCCGCCATGTCGGTATAATCGGTGAGTGCAACGTGCAGTACGCCCTTGACCCCAACTCGGAAGACTACCGTGTCATCGAGGTCAACGCCCGTCTTTCGCGCTCCAGCGCACTGGCCTCAAAGGCAACCGGCTATCCGCTTGCATTTGTGGCTGCAAAACTGGCGCTCGGATACGGACTCACCCAGTTGAAGAACTCAGTAACAAAGTCAACTACAGCCTGCTTCGAGCCGGCGCTTGACTATATTGTATGCAAGATACCGCGGTGGGACCTTAATAAGTTCCAGGGCGTAGCCCATGAGATCGGGAGCAGCATGAAAAGCGTGGGTGAGATAATGGCAATCGGACGCACCTTTGAGGAGGCAATACAGAAGGGGTTGAGAATGACCGGGCTCGGTATGCACGGTTTCGTCAGCAATCGCAACCTGAGTTTTGATGACATCGAGAAGGAGCTGTCGCAGCCTACTGACATGCGTATTTTCTCAATAGCCGAAGCCCTGGAGAAAGGATTTGATGTTGACCGTATCCGGGAACTCACTAAGATAGACCGTTGGTTCCTTTACAAGCTTCAGAATATAAGTAATATTAAGAAGCAGCTCGAAAGTTTTAATTCTCTTGAGAGTCTGCCCGACAGGAAGCTTCTTCATGCCAAGATCAACGGGTTCAGTGATTTCCAGATTGCCAGGCATGTGCTGAAACCTGACAACAGGGCCATAAATGAGGCAATGCTCAGCGTACGACGCCACAGGAAAAGCCGTGGTATCGTTCCGTACGTAAAGCAGATAGACACCCTGGCGGCTGAGTACCCCGCCGTCACCAACTATCTTTACCTCACATACAGCGGGATGGAGCATGACATCTGCTATGAAAATGACAAACGCTCTGTGGTAGTTCTGGGTTCAGGCGCTTACAGAATTGGCTCAAGCGTTGAGTTCGACTGGTGTTCGGTCAATGCCATCAATACAATCAGGAAGGAAGGCCTGCGCGGGGTAATGATAAACTACAACCCGGAGACCGTCAGCACCGATTATGACATGTGCGACAGGCTTTACTTCGACGAGTTGTCATTTGAGAGGGTTATGGACGTGATTGACCTGGAGACGCCGCGTGGTGTTATCCTGGCGATGGGAGGACAGATACCCAACAACCTGGCTATGAGGCTGCACAGGCAGGGTGTGCCTATACTTGGCACCCCTCCGGAGTCGATTGACCGGGCCGAAGACAGGCATAAGTTCTCCTCAATGTGTGACATGCTTGACATTGACCAGCCACGCTGGAAGGAACTCCGTAGTTTTAAGGAGATAAATAAATTCATTGAGGATATCGGGTTCCCGGTGCTGATCAGGCCTTCATATGTGCTTTCAGGAGCTGCAATGAATGTGGTCTCGAACAGTTCAGAACTGATCCATTTCCTGGAACTGGCCGCCAGCGTCTCCAAGGAGCACCCTGTGGTGGTGTCGGAGTTCATCGAGTATGCAAAGGAAATCGAGATTGACGCAGTGGCTTCCGGTGGCGAGATCGTGGCCTACGCCATCAGTGAACACGTCGAGTACGCCGGGGTACATTCCGGCGATGCCACTATCGTTTTTCCCCCGCAGAAGATTTACTTTGAGACTGTCAGGCGTATCAAGCGTATCACACGGGAAATTGCCCGTGAGCTTAATATTTCAGGACCATTTAATATTCAGTTCCTGGCACGTGAGAATGACATCAAGGTCATTGAGTGCAACCTGCGTGCCAGCCGTAGTATGCCGTTCGTCTCAAAGGTGCTGAAGACCAATTTGATAGAGCTGGCCACAAAGATCATGCTGGGGGTCCGGTGGGAGAAACCTCACAAGTCCGTCTTTGACCTTGACTATGTGGGGGTCAAGGCATCGCAGTTCAGCTTCTCACGACTGGCAAAGGCTGATCCCGTTCTGGGGGTTGATATGGCTTCCACCGGTGAGGTGGGCTGCATAGGTGACAGCTTCCATGAGGCGCTGCTGAAGGCGATGTACTCAGTGGGTTACCGGATGCCGGTAAAGGCAGTGCTTATATCATCAGGGCCGGCGAAGGCGAAGGCTGATCTGCTGGAGGCTGTCAGGATGCTGGAGAGGCGCGGATATACAATATTTGCCACCCGTGGCACACAGCAGTTCCTCTCAAATGCAGGAATTGCTGCAAAGGTGGCTTACTGGCCTGACGAGGTGACATCGCCCAATACGGTTGAACTGATCAGGCAACGTGTTGTTGACCTTGTGATCAACATACCCAAGGACCTGTCAGCGACGGAGCTGAGCAATGATTACCAGATACGACGCAGTGCGGTTGATTACAACATACCCCTGATAACAAATGCCAGGCTGGCTTCGGCATTCATAAATGCATTCTGCAGCGTTCCCGAGAGCGAGATGGAGATCAAGGCGTGGGATGAGTACTGATTGAGATTTACGATTTGAGATTTGCGATTTGCGCTGTTGATCAAGCATAAAGAATCGAGTAAAATATAGGGCAAGGTAACCATGATAACTATACGCAAGGCAACTTCCGGCGATGCACCGGAAATCATATCCTTCCAGCAGGCAATGGCAATGGAGACGGAAGGAATGGAACTGGTGCCAGATGTGTTAACCAAAGGTGTGACTGCTGTGTTCCGTGACCCGGCCAAGGGACAGTACTATGTGTCTGAAGATTCTGGCAGGGTGGTGGCATCGCTGATGATCACCTACGAGTGGAGCGACTGGCGAAATGCCAGTATCTGGTGGTTCCAGTCGGTCTACGTGATTCCTGAATACCGCCGCAAAGGGATTTTCAGGATGATGTATGATCATATCAGGAAAGAGGGAATGAATAGCGGAATAGCAGGCCTGAGGCTTTATGTGGAGTCGGAGAATGTGCGCGCCCAGAAGACCTATGAGGCAATGGGCATGAACGGCAATCATTACCGCACCTTTGAGTGGATGATTTGACCCGACCACGGAAAAATGATACCGATTCTTTACCCACTCACCGTGTCAATGGTTATCCGGCTACAGGACCGCAAGACTGCAGGACCGCCGTACGGAACACAGCCCCGGACCTTCAGACTTTCAGACCTGAGACTTTCAGACCCTGACTCATTATGTGGTGGCTTATCATACCTGTAATAATCTACTCATCAGGCCTTATGGTCCTGTGGTTCATCCTTGTCCGGAGCAGTGATGGCGTAAGCCGGGAAGATGAAGGTTTGACACAAGTGAATGAAACTGCAGATTCACCAGAAGCCGCGGCTCTCCCCAAAGTCAGCGTTATTGTGGCTGCGCGTAATGAGGAGAGGCATATAACAAACCTTCTCGGGAGCCTGGTTAAACAGGATTATCCGGATGACCTTCTTGAGATAATAATTATCAATGACAATTCCACTGACCGGACACCGATAGCTGTCAGTGAATTTATCAGAAGTCACAATGACATGCATTGTCCCCCGATGAAGCTCATCTACAATCCTTTATCAGGGAAAAAGAGTGCTGTCAGATATGGTATTGAAAAGGCATCGGGAGAGATTATCCTGACAACTGATGCCGATTGCACAGTCGGGCCCGGATGGGTGGGGAGGCATGCCTCATGGTATGTTAATGGCAGCCCGGACCTGGTTCTCGCCCCGGTTGTTCAGAGGCCGGATGTCGGTTTCTGGTACAGCTTCGGGGTTTATGAGTTTTCGGCGCTACAGGCAATCACAGGGGCGACTGCTGCGGCAGGTCACCCTGTGATGTGCAATGCTGCCAACATGTCTTTTCGCAGGGCTGTTTATCTTCAGCATGCAGACAAGCTGCATCCTGAACTGGCGTCAGGTGATGATATGTTCCTGCTTCACGCAGTCATCCATGACGGCGGCACCATCATGCATGACGGCAGCAGTACGGCGGCGGTGGAGACCGCGGGAGCAGTCACGGCTGCGGCTCTGCTGCGCCAGCGTGCCCGCTGGGCATCAAAAGCCGGGCGCTACCGTGACCTTGCCACTCTCATCCTCGCCGCAGCCACGGCGGCGTGCAACGCCGCCGTTACCGCCGCCGCTGTTGCAGCGTGTGTTTCAGTGGATTATCTGCCTCTGGCAGGTGTCATGTACGGTATCAAAGCCGTGCCTGACTGCCTGATGATTGCAGGAGAAATGAAGAAGAGAGGCGGCCGTATGAAAGCGCTGACGTTCATTGCGTCAGTGATAATATATCCGTTCTATTTTATGGTTGTGGCCATAATGAGCCTGTTTCCCGGGTCAGGACGGTTCAGGGGAAGGTAAGGCCTGCCGGGAGCGGACTGCAAACTACCGATTACGGACTGTCAACTGCTGACTGACCTAGTTTCCTTCCGCCAGCACCTTTATCCTTACCAGGCGGATCTCCTCTTCCTCAAATTCGCCGGCCAGCTCATTGATCGCCTCCTCCAG
>DHUL01000065.1:11625-19433 GCA_002409145.1 Bacteroidales bacterium UBA5235 | reverse complement strand
GAGCCACTCTCTGCCTCCTCCATAAAATAGGAGTAGATGTCCTGCTGACGGTCCTCGTCGATTACAGTATCTACATAGTAATCAATGTTCAGCTTCGTTCCGCTGCCTACAATGGCCTCTATCTCTGACAGCAGCTCATCATATTCTATGCCCTTGGCATCGGCAATATCCTCAAAGGGCATCTTGCGGTCAATGCTCTGAATAATGTAAACCTTGAGACCCGATTTGTTGACCACAGACCTTACGACCATATCCTGAGGTCTTAAGATCTCCTTGTCGGCCACATAGCTCTTAATCACCTCCACGACCTCCTTGCCGTAGCGCTGCGCCTTGCCGGCTCCGATGCCGGTGATGTTCTGAAGTTCCTCCAGGGTAACCGGGTACTGTATGGCCATCTCCTCCAGCGACGGGTCCTGGAATATGTTATACGGCGGCTGGCCGGCCTGCTTGGAGATCTTCTTCCTGAGATCCTTCAGAATGCTCAGCAGTTCCTCATCGGCAGCTGCAGTACGGGCACCAAAGGATGCTTCCTCATCCTCTGATTCGGTATAGTCATGATCCTCATTGAGCATGAAGCTTTTCGGTTTCTCGAGGAATTCGTGCCCTTTTGGCGTCAGCCCGAGCAGTCCGTAATTCTCTATATCCTTATTCAGCAGCTTGTTGATAAGGGCCTGCCGTATCACCATATTCCAGAAACGCTCATCCTTCTCCTCGTCTACGCCAAATGTCTCAAGCTTATGGTGCTTGTATGACTTGATGGCGGAGTTCATTGTCCCGGCGAGGATCTTGGCAATATGGTCTGCCTTATGTTTTTCCTTCACTGCCAGGACCGTCTCAAGCATGCTGACGACATAATCCTGTCCCTCGAACTGGGTCTTGGGATGCAGGCAGTTGTCACATGCCTCGCAGTTCTCCTGTTTGTACTCCTCACCGAAATAATGGAGCAGTATTCGGCGTCTGCATGTTGACGACTCTGCATAGGAAACCGTCTCAAGCAGCAGTTGTTTGCCTATCTCCTGTTCGGCAATCGGTTTGCCCTGCATAAACTTCTCGAGTTTTACGATGTCATCATAGCTGTAGTAAGCTATGCATCTTCCCTCGCCTCCGTCACGGCCTGCACGTCCGGTCTCCTGATAGTACCCCTCAAGGCTTTTGGGCATGTCAAAGTGTATGACGTACCGGACATCGGGCTTGTCAATCCCCATTCCGAATGCAATGGTGGCCACAATTACATCCACCTCCTCCATCAGGAACTTGTCCTGGTTTGAGGTCCGTGTTGGTGAATCCATTCCTGCATGGTATGCAAGGGCCTTGATATCATTGACCTTCAGTGTCTCGGCCAGTTCCTCCACCTTCTTGCGGCTGAGGCAGTAGATAATGCCTGACTTGCCGGGGTTATTCTTTATATATTTGATGATCTCGCGGGTAGCGTCCTGTTTTGCCTTCACCTCATAATAGAGGTTTGGCCTGTTGAATGACGACTTGAATACCGAGGCATCAGTTATGCCCAGGTTCTTGAGAATGTCATGCTGCACCTTGGGTGTTGCAGTAGCAGTAAGAGCAATAATTGGTGCACGGGAAATAGTATCAATTATAGGTCTGATCCGGCGGTACTCAGGTCTGAAGTCATGTCCCCATTCTGAGATGCAATGTGCCTCATCAACAGCATAGAAGGAAACCTTCACGCTTCTTAGAAATTCTATATTTTCCTCCTTGGTAAGGGACTCCGGTGCCACATAGAGCAGTTTTGTATTGCCCTGTGAAACATCCTGTTTCACTTTTGTGATGGCTGTCTTGGTAAGCGATGAATTAAGGAAATGCGCCACATCATCAGTAGTGTTGAAGTTACGCATGGCGTCAACCTGGTTCTTCATCAGTGCGATCAGCGGCGAAATAACCACCGCCGTACCATCCATCATCACGGCGGGAAGTTGATAGCAGAGCGACTTACCGCCACCGGTGGGCATCAACACAAAGGTGTCATTGCCTTCAAGAACACTTTTGATAATTTGTTCCTGGTTGCCCTTGAACATGTCAAACCCGAAATATTTTTTCAGATAGTCGTGTATGGAAGCATCAGTATGCATATGATATTTCCTCTCCCCCCCTTCAGTTAAACAGATTAATTAATATAACAAGTTACGTAAAGTTTATCCAACAAGATACCCTTATCTCAAATTTAAATTTAATTTAAATATATATCAAATGTTTTTGTCAGGCACAGAATAATTATCGCTTGTCAGGGTTGGACTATTGTGCCCAGGCCGGGGGTATTGTTTTGAAACCTAAGTTTTATCTATCTTTACACGCTTTAACGATAGCGCCGATTATGGCTGGCAAAAGCAAAGCAAAGAACAGGACGACAGATGGCGAGATGACTTTCCTCCAGCACCTTGAGGAGTTGAGATGGCACATCATCAGGGCACTGGTGGCTGTTGTAGCCGGGGCAATTGTGGCATTTGTGTTCAAGAATATAATCTTTGATCACATTATTCTGGCCCCTAACAATCCGGATTTTGTTACAAACAGGCTTCTCTGCCGGCTGGCTGACCTTGTGAATGTCCCTGTACTCTGTATCAACCAGAATCCGATTGAGCTGATCAGCATTAAGATGTCAGGCCAGTTCACCACTCATATAAATATATCACTGGTGGCCGGCCTGATACTGGCCTTCCCCTATGTCTTCTGGGAGTTCTGGTCATTTTTCCGCCCTGCCCTTTATGAGAAAGAGCGAAAATATGCCCGCGGGGCCGTTACCATGGCTTCTCTTCTCTTCCTGACCGGTGTCCTTTTCGGTTACTTCGTTATAACCCCGCTCTCAATCAACTTTCTTGGAACGTACCGTGTCAGTGACCTGGTCACAAACCAGATAAACGTCACATCCTATATAGGTTCAGTCACATCTGTGGCTCTCTCCGCCGGTATAACCTTCGAGCTCCCTATCGTTGTCTTCTTCCTTTCGCGCATCGGGGTGCTGACACCTGAATTCATGAGGAAATACCGTCGTCATGCCATCGTCGTGGTACTGATGGTTGCAGCCGTGATCACCCCTCCTGATGTATTCAGTCTCATTCTCGTCTCCATTCCGCTGCTTCTCCTTTATGAAGTTAGTATCTTTATAGCGGCAAGGGTCGTCAGACAAAGGGAGGATGCCGACGCGAAGGAGGCGGAAGCGGAAGCTGAGGCAGCGGCAGCAGCAAGGAAAAAAGCTGCGGAAGCAAAAGCGGCAGCAGAGACAACCACAAGGGAAAAGGCTTCGGAGGCCGGACCCGCAGCAGAGACAGCTACAAGAGAAAAGGCTCCGGAGGCCGGACCCGCAGAAGAGACAATCACAAGGGAAAAGGCTCCAGAGGCCGGACCGGCAGCAGAGACAGCCGCAAAGAAAAAAACTGGTGATGTAAGCCCTGCAGAAGAGACTGGTACTACTGCCAGGAAAAAAGCGGCCGGGACTAAGGCAGCCAAAAAAGACCGGACCGATGCAGGAGATCCTGCAAAGCCAAAAGATCAGGACAGACAGGCAGGAGAACCGGATGAACCTGCAGGCAACATATAGTGAGACTATGAAGCTCTACACAACAAATCTTGTCAAACGATACAAGACACGGACAGTGGTCAACGAGGTCTCGGTCGAGGTTGAACAGGGAGAGATAGTGGGCCTCCTCGGTCCAAACGGCGCCGGCAAGACCACAACATTCTACATGATCGTGGGACTTATACGGCCAAACGGAGGCCAGATCTGGCTTGACAACACCCAGATAACCGACTTCCCCATGTACCGCAGGGCACGCCTCGGTATAGGCTACCTGGCACAGGAAGCCTCTGTCTTCCGCAAACTGAGCGTCGAAGACAACCTGATGGCTGTCATGGAACTATCTGACATGACAAGGCAGGAACGTAAGGAGCGGCAGGAATCACTCCTTGAGGAGTTCGGCCTGGCACGCATACGGAAGAGCCTTGGCATACAACTCTCAGGAGGCGAACGCCGCAGGACAGAGATTGCCCGCGCCCTGGCCCTCAAACCCAACTTTATCCTCCTCGACGAACCTTTCGCCGGCGTTGACCCTATCGCTGTTGAAGATATCCAGACGATTGTCTCTCACCTGAAAGACAAGAATATAGGCATCCTGATAACCGACCATAACGTCCATGAGACACTCTCCATCACTGACCGGGCTTACCTCCTGTTCGAGGGGAAGATACTCAAGCAGGGCACTGCTTCACAGCTTGCTGATGATGAACAGGTAAGAAACGTCTACCTCGGTAAGAACTTCGAACTCAGGAGGTAAATTAATCCGGACCCTTTTGCAACTTCGTAATTTTTACTAATTTTGCACCACTTTTTGCGGATGTGTCGTAATTGGTAGCCGAGCAAGACTTAGGATCTTGTGCCTCAGGGCGTGGGGGTTCGAGTCCCTTCATCCGCACCAGACACCGGAGCCGCCCTTATACCTCGCCGGAAGGCACAGGTTAAGGCGGTTTTTAAATCGATAGAAAACTATTACAAGATGAATGTCACCAGAGAGAACATTGATGCACTGAATGCGACGGTCAGGATTGATATTGTCAAAGCCGACTATGAAGAGAAGGTTGAAAAGAAACTCAGGGAGTACAGGAGAACAGCCAGCATAAAAGGATTCCGTCCCGGGCATGTACCTATCCAGATGATCAAAAAGATGTACGGAACCACCGTGCTCGTCGACGAGATCAACAATCTCGTCTCGGAAAGTCTGTCTGAATATATCAGGAATGAGAAACTTGACATACTGGGTGACCCGATTCCGAAAAATGACGGACACTCGTTTGATCCTGAAAAGTCGGATGAATTCAGCTTCACCTTTGAGCTGGGCCTGGCGCCGGAATTTGAGGTGAACCTTAATAAAAAACAGAAGCTCACCCGCTACCTTATCGCACCTGACACAAAGATGATTGCCGACTACGTTGACAATTATGCCCGCAGGCATGGTCAGTTCATCACTGCTGAGGCAGCTGAAGAGAGGGATATGCTCAAGGGTATCGTGGAGTCATCTGACGGATCAGTGAAAAATGACGCTGCCTCCCTTTCGGTTGAGATGATAAAGGATGAGGAGATAAAGAAACACTTCCTTGGAAAGAAAGCCGGTGATACCGTCGGATTCGATATTCGCAAGGCATTCCCTAATGATTACGAGATTGCCGGCCTGCTCAAGAAGCAGAAGGATGAGGTAAAAGACCTCCAGGGGCGCTATTCCATACTGATAATGGAAGTATCCCGCTTCGTTCCGGCGGAAAACAACCAGGAGCTGTGGGACAAGGTCTACGGTGAGGGTACCGTGAAATCAGCGACTGAGTTCGAGGCAAAGGTAACGGAAGAGATCAGGGAGTTCTTCAACCGTGAGACCGAGTACAAGCTCCGGACTGACGCCCGTGACCTTGCGCTGGCGAAGACCCCGTTCGAGCTTCCTGAGGATTTTCTCAAGAGATGGTTGCTCAGGGTCAATGAAAAAACAACTGCAGAGGATATTGAGAAGGATTTCGACCACTTCCGTGATGACCTCCGCTGGCAGCTTATCAAGAACAGGGTTGCGAAGGACAATGAGCTTAAGATCACCGATGAGGAGATCCTGGAAGAGGCGAAGGCTTTTACCCGTGCCCAGTTTGCCCAATATGGCCTGCATTACGCTTCTGACGAGCAGATTACATCATTTGCCGGTGATTTCCTGAAGAAGGAGGAAGAGGCGCACCGCATTGCGGAAAAGGTGCTTGACACAAGGGTACTCAGCCTTCTGATTGATGCGGTCAAAGTGGATGAGAAAACAGTTACCCCCGAGGAATTCAACAAGCTCTTCGGCAACAAATGAAACTATTAAGTGTTTAATGCGTATATTTGGCATTCAATCAAAGTTTCAGAACATGTCAGACATCAAGGATTTTAAAAAATACGCAGCTGACCGCTTCGGCATCAGTAGCATGACGATGCAACGTTACGTCTCGGCCAGCAACAGCTACATCTCCCCGACCATCATTGAGGAGCGCCAGCTGAACGTGGCCTCCATGGACGTCTTCTCCCGTCTGATGATGGACCGTATCATCTTCCTGGGCCTGCCTATTGATGATTACGTGGCTAATATCATACAGGCTCAGCTGCTCTACCTTGACTCGGCTGATCCGGGCAAGGACATACAGATCTACCTCAATACCCCGGGTGGTGCGGTACATGCAGGGCTGGGCATCTATGACACTATGCAGTATATATCTTCGGATGTTGCCACCATCTGCACCGGTATGGCCGCCTCGATGGGCGCAGTGCTGCTCACTGCTGGCACAAAGGGTAAACGCTCAGCGCTCAAACACTCCCGCATTATGATCCATCAGCCGATGGGAGGCGCAGAAGGACAGGCATCAGATATTGAGATCGCCGTCAAGGAGATACTTAAAGCCAAGAGGGAGCTTTATGAGATAATCGCCTTTCATACAGGTAAACCTGTTGAAAAGGTTGAAAAGGATTCAGACCGCGACTACTGGATGACAGCCGCCGAGGCCAGAGACTACGGTATGATTGACGAGGTTCTGATCAGGAACAAAAGTTAATTCTTCCCCTGATGGATAAATGTTCGTTCTGCGGACGCACCAAGAAAGAGGCTAACCTTCTCATCGCCGGTCTTGAAGGCCATATATGCGATCATTGCATAGAGCAGGCCCATAATATAATGGTAGAGGAGCTGGGAGGCAAGTCAAGCTTTAACCTTGATGGCATAACCCTCCGCAAGCCGGATGAAATAAAAAAATTCCTCGATCAGTATGTTATCGGGCAGGACAGGGCAAAAAAGATCCTCTCGGTAGCCGTTTACAACCACTACAAGAGGCTCATGCAGAAGGCCGGCAGTGATGATGTGGAGATTGAAAAGTCAAACATCATCCTGGTGGGCGAGACCGGTACCGGCAAGACTCTGCTGGCACGAACCATCGCACGCATGCTTCATGTCCCGTTCACCATCGTTGACGCCACCGTCCTTACAGAGGCAGGCTATGTTGGTGAGGACATTGAGAGCCTGCTGACCCGCCTTCTTCAGAATGCCGACTATGATGTCAAGGCTGCAGAGAAGGGAATAGTGTTCATTGACGAGCTTGACAAGATAGCCCGCAAGGGTGATAACCCCTCCATTACCCGTGATGTATCGGGTGAGGGTGTCCAGCAGGGTCTTCTCAAACTTCTGGAGGGATCGGTTGTCAACGTGCCCCCTCAGGGCGGCAGGAAACACCCCGAACAGAAGATGATACCGGTTGATACCAGGAATATTCTATTCATATGCGGAGGTGCTTTTGAGGGGATAGAGAAAAAGATTGCCCACAGGCTGAACACCACAGTAGTGGGATACACAGCCAGCCGTTCACGTGACCATTATGACAAGGATGACCTGTTGAAATACATTGCACCTCAGGATCTGCGTGCCTATGGGCTCATCCCCGAAATCATCGGCCGTCTGCCGGTGCTGACACACCTCTCTCCACTTGACAGTAAGGCGCTGAGAGCCATTCTTACCGAGCCGAAGAACGCCATCACAAAACAGTATATCAAGCTCTTTGCCATGGACGGTATAGAGCTCACATTTACCCCGGAAGCTCTTGATTACATTGTCGACAAGGCTGTGGAGTTCAGGCTGGGAGCAAGGGGTCTGCGTGCCATCTGCGAGGCCATCATGATGGACGCCATGTTCGAACTGCCTTCAAGCGATACGAAGGAGTTCTCAGTAACAACCGAGTACGCAGCGCATAAGCTCGACAGGGTGGATATGAAGGTATTGAAAGCATCATAATACTGCACGGTAAAA
>DHUL01000065.1:0-11400 GCA_002409145.1 Bacteroidales bacterium UBA5235 | reverse complement strand
AAGAGAATCCCGGTCAGCCTGACGGCTCACCGGGATTTCTTTCTTAATACCCGACTTACAACTCAGCTGTACTGAGCGTATCAGTGCATATCATCAGTTGCCCTGATATTTCGGATGCCAGTAACGGAGGGTAATCTCCTTCGTCTCATCACCCCTCGAAAGGGTGGCCAATGCATCACATTCACCCGTTCCATAGTCCAGCACGAAAGGTTCTATGCCCTCCACTTCAAATCCGATTGTTCCGGCAACAAGGAACCTGCAGGCAGCGGTCCATTCCAGCGGGCTGGTAATCGTCAACGTGTAGCTCTTTCCATCGAGGTTTGTGCCGGCGGACATACCTGTTATCAGGCACCTGTCATCCCATGGATTCCATGTACCGTATCCGGCTATATACTCCCTCTGGCGGGTGAACTCACGGGTGATCACCTTGCTGTCAGGGAAGGTTATCTTTCCCCCTTCGAGGCTGACACCAAAAACGGCATTCTGGCTGTCATTGGGACCAAGGTTTTCAATTGTGAAAGTCCCCTCCACCTTCGCTCCGTTTACATAATAATTGTCAAACGTAAGAATCCGCTCCGTGCCGGTTGTGCCTCTCGGGCCGGAAAGGGTAATCAGGATTTTCCCGCTTCGCTCAATATCAAACAGGCCGGTACACCCCGTGCCGTAGTTGATTACAATACTCCTTGGAAAGAAATCTTCACCCGGGGAGTTGATTGTGATAAGAGGACAACTGTCAAGGACAGAGGCTGACTTCTTCCCCACCTCAGCAAACACAGTGGCTATCTCCAGTGATGCAAAGGCATCATCATAAAGAGCCTCGCTCAGTGCTACATCATCGGCAGCGTCAGTGGCCCTGGTGTCAATCGGGTCCGACTTGCTGCATGATGTCATTATCAGCCCAATCAGGGCCGTGAACAGGATAAGTGTCTTGATTTTCATAACCAGAATCTGTTAAGTGTTTCAATTATGTCTGTATTGCATTGACAGAAAAGAACACTCATGGTTTAACGGATAAACCGGGAAAAAGTTACCTGCGCCTGAGGTAGGTGGTATAGGAAAAGCTGATCTCAGAAGGTTCTTCCGACAGGTAATCTTCCTGTTCAGAGACGTACCACTCATCCGGACTTATCTCCGGGAAGAAGGTGTCAGCAGGGAACTCTCTGTGGATATGAGTCACCATAAGCCTGTCAGCCAGTGGCAGAAACTGCCTGTAGACAGATCCGCCTCCCATGATGAATATCTCCTTACCCGGATCGCAGAGGCTCAGCGCCTCATCAACTGACCGGGCTGTCTCTGCACATTTGAAGCAGTCGAGTTCATTGTCGGTAAGGACAATATTCTTCCTGCCTGTGAGCGGTTTGCTGGGGAGTGATTCCCAGGTCTTTTTGCCCATGATAAGGCAATGGCCCATGGTTATCTCCTTAAATCTCCGGAGGTCACCAGGGATATGTGCCAGCAGGCTGTTGTTGTATCCGATGCCGTTGTTGCGGTCAGTTGCTACTATGATTGTTATCATTTCATACAGATATGTCGCCTTTTATGGCGGGGTGCGGGTCATATTCCGAAAGAGAAAAGTCGGCGTACCTGAATCCGAGGATATCGCTGACATCCGGGTTCAGGCTTATCACCGGAAGCCTTCGCGGTTCACGGGTGAGTTGCAGTCTTACCTGGTCAAGATGGTTGAGGTATATATGCGCATCACCCAGGGTGTGAATGAACTCGCCGGGTCTGTAACCAGTTACCTGTGCCATCATCATTGTGAGCAGCGAATAGGAGGCAATGTTGAACGGCACACCCAGGAAGATGTCTGCACTGCGCTGGTAGAGCTGGCATGAGAGCCTGCCGTCAGCCACATAGAACTGGAACAGTATATGGCATGGCGGAAGAGCCATTTTTTCTATCTCTCCTACATTCCAGGCAGATATGATATGCCTTCGGGAGTCGGGATTGTTCTTCAGGGATGTGACCACTGCCTTTACCTGGTCAATGGTTCTGCCGTCAGAAGCAGGCCAGGAACGCCACTGGTAACCGTATATGGGTCCCAGGTTACCTTCAGGGTCAGCCCACTCATTCCATATCCTTACACCATTCTCCTGCAGGTAGCGCACATTGGTGCTGCCACTGAGGAACCAGAGGAGTTCATATATGATTGATTTCAGGTGCAGCTTCTTGGTGGTCATCAGCGGGAACCGTTCGGAGAGGTCAAAGCGCATCTGGTAGCCGAAGGTGCTTACCGTTCCGGTACCCGTACGGTCCCCCTTCTCAATGCCATGGTCCATGACATGGTTCAGCAGGTCAATGTATTGCTTCATATCATTCTGCCCTTTTTATCTGGATGCGGGAGTGATCTTTGCCACCCATCCCCCTCCCGGAGCCAGGCTAAGAGTGACCTTTTCACCGGTAGCGGCCTTGTGTGTCTCATGCCTGTAATCCTCTCCATGCCGGTCAGCATTTATTCCGTCAGAAAATACCTCCATGACGTAGTCGCCAGCCGGCAGGAACGAAAGGTCAACCTCGGTCCCAAACGGTTTCCAGTCATTCATTGCGGCCAGGTACCAGGTAGTGCCGTGCCTTCGTGCCATGACAATGCAGTCACCTTTCCTGGCTTCCACCACTCTGGTCTCATCCCAGGTAACCGGCACACCGGCAATAAAGGAGGTACACTCCTGGTTGTGCATGTAATTTGAAGGGCTGTCAGCGAGCATCTGCAGCGGACTCTCAAAGACAACATACATAGCCATCTGGTGGACCCTGGTGCCCTGGCTGGCCGGCCGGTAGTATATCGGTTTGAAATCACGCTGCTGCATGTTGACCATAGCACCGGGGGTATAGTCCATCGGGCCGGCAACCATGCGGGTAAACGGCAGTGTCAGATCATGTTCCGGATTGCACTCCGCGCTCCACTTGTTGTTCTCCAGCCCCTTGACTCCCTCACGGGTGATTACGTTGGGCCATGTGCGCTCCATCCCGTCAGGCTTGTAAGACCCGTGAAAATCAACCAGCAGCTTATGCCGGGCCGCTTTCTCAGCCACCTCATAATAATAGTTGACCATCCACTGGTCATCGCGCTGCATGAAGTCGACCTTTATACCCCTGACCCCCCACTTTTCATATTGGGCAAGGGCTTCGTCTATTCGGTCATGAAGTGTCTTCCATATCACCCACAGAATGATTCCGACGTTTTTCGATTCGGCATATTCGCAGAGTTCCTCAACGTCAAAACCGGGTGCCTGGTCAAGGACATCTCCCAGTTTATACCATCCCTCGTCGAGGATGACATATTCAATGCCATTCTCCGATGCAAAATCTATGTAGTACTTATAGGTGTCATTATTGAGTCCGGCCCTGAAGTCAACCCCGTAGATATTATTGGCATTGTACCAGTCCCATGCTACCTTTCCGGGCTTCACCCAGCTGAAATCAATCGCCGGTGCCGGAGGGGCGCCCAGCCTGTAGACCATCTCGCTTTCCACCAGGCCGGCATCATCCGGGGTGATTATGAACAGGCGCCACGGGTAAGTGCGTGTGCCCGATGTAACTGCAAGGTAGTCTTCACGTCCGGTCACATAGACATTACGGTCATTATGCGCCTTCACCTCAGAAGGGTATGCAGGCAGCACGCCGGTCACTCCCCCGCGTCCGTCTCCGTTTATCCACAGGCCAGGGTAGTCACGTATGTCAGCCTCGCTGAGGAGGATGTTCATCGAACCGGATGTGAACAGTACCGGCAGGCTTGCGAGGTGTTTTGCGCCGATTGTATCCATTGATGCGGGAAAGAAGGTGCATTCATTATGTGACATGAAGCCCTTTTCCAGTGGCCACAAGGCTCCGGTTCCACCGGGAAGTGAAAAGGCGAACCGCTCGTTCCTGACCATGATCTCCCCTTTCATTGCCGTTTTGAACCTGTATGCCACACCGTCATCATAAGCGCGGAACTCAATTGATGATCCGCCCCTGAAACGAAGTTCAAGTGCGTTGAAGATGTCAGGTACCCGGCTGTTTTTACGGGGCGCCACAGGAATGAGTATATCATTCACTGAGGAGGTAACAGCCTTTGTTATGACAGGACGCGACCCGGGAACGGTTATTCCTTCCAGTTGCAGTTCGGGCGACAGCCCGGTGATTAACTCCTTGGTGCCGTAACTGACGGTGAGGTTAATCCCTGAAGTGGTCTCCACTGACAGGGTGATCTTCCCGTCAGGTGATGTTACCTTGTACTCCTTTGACAGCAGGGGCACCGGTATCAGCAGCCCTGCTGCAATCAAAATCCTAAGAATCTTCATTTCTCCCTTGATTTTTTATCCTTGTCCTTTCCTTCTTGCCATCTCGTCACGGATGGCCGCTGCCTGCTCATAATCCTCACGGCTGATTGCATCGGATAGCATATCCTTAAGCTCATCCACTGAGAATTCGCCATACTCGCTGCTCACGGGCTGTTTTTTCTCCTTCGGTGGTTCGGACTGCTTCTTCTGGTCATCCTCGGTGGTGGCACTCATGACAATTCCGGCCTCATTAAGTATCTGAGGTTCAATGAATATAGGACATTCAAACCTCAATGCCAACGCTACGGCGTCAGAGGTGCGTGAGTCGATGTGAAAACGCCTCTCCCCGTCAGTGCATACGATCTCGGAATAGAAGATTCCTTCGCGGAGCCTGTTGATAAGTACCTGTTCCACTGTTACGCCGCATGCTTCGGCAAAGCTGCGGAAGAGATCATGTGTCAGCGGCCTCGGGGGCTCCAGGTTCTCAAGTTTGATGACAATGGCCTGAGCCTCAAACCCCCCTATAATAATAGGTATCCGCCGTTCCCCGTTTTCCTCCGCCAGTATAAGGGCATAGGCGCCTGACTGTGTCTGGCTGTATGAAATGCCTATTACCTTCAGACGAATAAGCTTATTCTGCATAGTTTACCAGATTTTCTGCCTGACAGGCCGATATGACAAATATAAATAATATGAATCTTTATCTCTTCCACTTCCTGTTTTTTTATCCACATCATATTGGTGATAAATTAATGTCACCGGTTTGCAAATAAGTTAATTTTTATATCTTTGCAGTCCGAAAAACAAAGATCCGGAGGGGCCCGCAGAAGTGTCATGCACAGAGGAGCATGTCCGCCTCACGGAGTAATATAAGAGAGATTGAAAATGTACGCAATCGTAGAAATTGCCGGTCAGCAGTTCAAGGTGGAAGAGGGGAAAAAGATATTTGTTCACCGTCTTGATGCAGTTGAAGGCGACAGTGTGGAGTTTGAAAAAGTTCTACTTACAGACAATGAGGGCGCAGTCACCATCGGTGAACCGCTTGTTCCCAATATCGTTGTAGAGGGTAAGGTCCTTGCCCATGTAAGGGGAGACAAAGTAATCATCTTCAAGAAGAAGAGAAGGAAGGGTTATCAGAAGAGGACCGGTCACCGTCAGGATTTCACCCAGGTAGAGATACTGAGCATCGGCGCAGCCGGTGGGACCAGGAAGAAGGCCGCACCGAAGGCAGAAAAGAAAGTTGCCGAAACGCCAGTTGCAGAAGAGGTGAAAACTGAAGTAAAAAAGGCCCCGGTCAGGAAAACCGCTGCCAGCAAGGAAACGGCTGAGAAGAAGGAGACCGTTAAGAAAGCCCCGGCAAAAAGCACAAAGAAACCGGCGAAGGAATAACCGATAAACAGTAAAAAGAAAACGATATGGCACACAAGAAAGGTGTAGGCAGTTCACGTAACGGCCGCGATTCAGAAAGCAAAAGGCTTGGTGTCAAACTCTTCGGAGGACAGGCAGTAAAAGCAGGCAGCATAATCGTTCGCCAGCGTGGCACCACTCATAACCCCGGTGAAAACGTCGGGCTCGGCAAGGATCATACCCTCTTTGCCCTTGTCGACGGTACCGTGGAGTTCAAGAAGAAGCGCGACAATAAATCTTACGTCTCGGTTAAACCCGCAGCAGAATAGGATACTGACAACTTACAGGAACTCCTGAAAAATACGCTGAAGCGCATATTTTCAGGAGTTTTTGTTTTAATTTTACCCCGCTTATCACTAAAAATCCTTCCGGTATGCTAACCATCAACCAGATTCGTGAACAATCGCCGTTCGTTATTGAACGGCTGAAAATCAAGAATTTTGATGCCACAGAGATAGTACAACATGTGCTGGACCTTGACCGTCGACGCCGCGAGATGCAGGCTGAGAGTGACTCCATCCAGGCTGAGCTCAACACCCTGTCACGTGAGATTGGTGCAATGATGAAGGAGGGGCGCAGGGATGAGGCTGACGCTGCCCGGCAGGGTATAGGCACCAGGAAGGAGAAGCAGAAGCAGCTGGCAGACACCCTGGAAGCGGTTTCAGCCGAGATGCAGGCCGAACTGGTCAGGCTGCCAAACCTTCCGCATGCCCTGGTGCCCCCGGGCAAAAGCGCCGAAGACAACATGATAATACGCAGCGGTGGCGTCATACCTGATCTGTATGCCGGTGCCCTGCCTCACTGGGACCTCATAAAGAAATATGACATCATTGACTTTGACCTGGGGATCAAGATCACCGGGGCCGGATTTCCTGTATACAAAGGCAAGGGAGCAAAACTCCAGAGATCACTGATAAACTTCTTCCTTGACGAGGGCGAAAAGGCAGGGTACCGTGAGGTGGAACCACCGATAGTGGTCAATGAGGACTCGGGCTTCGGCACAGGCCAGCTGCCTGACAAGGAGGGACAGATGTACCATGTGGGCATTGACAATCTTTACATGATCCCCACTGCCGAGGTGCCCATAACCAATATATATCGCGACGTTATCCTCGATGCAGCAGTGCTGCCGGTGCGCAACATGGGCTACACTCCCTGCTTCCGCCGCGAGGCTGGCTCGTGGGGAGCACATGTGAGGGGGCTGAACAGGCTGCACCAGTTTGACAAGGTGGAGATAGTACAGATTGCACATCCCGGTAACTCCTATGAGTCGCTTGAGGAGATGGTAAGCCACGTCGAAAACCTCCTGGTGAAACTGGAGCTGCCCTACCGGATTGTAAGGCTCTGCGGTGGTGATATGTCGTTCACCTCGGCAATGACATATGACTTCGAGGTATGGTCGGCAGCACAGCAGCGCTGGCTGGAGGTGAGCTCAACCTCGAACTTCGAGGCTTTCCAGGCCAACAGGCTCAAATGCCGTTTCCGCGAGAAGGGAGCCAAACAGACCACCCTGTGCCATACCCTAAACGGAAGTGCCCTGGCATTGCCACGGATCGTAGCCGCACTGCTTGAGAACAACCAGACACCTGAAGGAATAACGATACCTGCCGCACTGGTGCCCTACACCGGGTTCGGGATGATCAGCTGAAAGAAATGAAAAAGAGTCAGCAGGCGTACATTTATGCCGCACTCTCTGTAATGCTCTGGGGAACCATCCCTACAGCCTTCAAAATAGCACTGTCAGAACTGAGCATAGTGACCATGCTGGGTATCACCACCCTGGTCTCGACCGCAGTTCTGTTTTTCATTATGTTCCTTACGGGAAAGTTATGCTATCTCAGGCAGACCACGGGCAGGGAACTGATCTGGTCCGCCCTGCTGGGCCTGGTCAATCCTGTAGGTTACTACATCATCCTGCTGACCGCTTACAGTCGCCTGCCAGGCCAGGTGGCACAGCCTATCAACATGATATGGCCCATCATCCTTGTCTTCTTTTCCATTCCCCTGCTCGGCCAGCGCATCCCGGCCCGCAGCTTCCTTGCACTTGCCATAAGCCTGGCCGGGGTATATATTATAGCATCTCAGGGTGCCCTGCTGAGTCCGGGCAGATCAGACGCACTGGGGGTGATGCTTGCACTTATCAGCAGCGTACTCTGGGCACTCTACTTCGTCCTCAATGTCCGTGACAGACGCGACGAATCAGTAAAACTGTTTACCAGCTTCATGTTCGGATCAGTTTACATGCTCATCCTGATGGCTTCTGAGGGCTCCTTCACCGAAGCGCTGAGCTTTAAGGGAGTGGCAGCATCGGTCTACTGCGGCTTCTTTGAGATGGGAATCACCTTCTGGCTCTGGCTGAAAGCACTGCAGCTCTCCAAAACAACCGACAGGGTAAGCAACCTTGTATACTTCGCCCCGTTCATCTCACTCATCCTGCTGCACTTTATCATTGACGAACCTGTCTATTATACTACCCCGCTCGGACTGCTCCTCATCATTGGAAGCGTTTTATACCAGAACAGGAAAAAGCGGGCTTAAACCAACCGGCACATTTTTTGTTATTTTTACATCAAATTCTGATGACAATGAAAAAGGTACTTCTCATATCACTTCTGGTCATTCCCGTTTTGTTCGGCTGCAAGGAAGATCCTCCTCCAGTGCCAGTTCATACTCCGACTGCCGAGGAAAGGGCACGTGACGGTCTGTATGACCTGATGAAAGATGTATACCTGTGGTACAAAACAATGCCCACGGTGAAACTATCTGATTATGAAAATCCCGAAGAACTCATGGATGCTCTGAGATACAAGCAGATAGACAGATGGAGCTTCGTCGCCGACTATGAAAGTTTCATGGCATCGATGGAGGGTAGTTTCGTAGGCCACGGAATCAGGATGGGCCTTGATAATATGGACAATGTCAGGGTGGTAAGCCTTTACGAAGGGTCTGACCTCTGGCCGAAGGGGGTTAGAAGGGGATGGATAGTAAAGGAGATTAACGGCACATCCATTGCCCCTATCTTCCTCTCAGGCAACAATACTGCCTATAACAATCTTATGGGACCCGGTACCGCAGGGACAACCAATACATTTAAATTCATCAATCCTGATGGTCAGGAAGTGATCTATACCTCTGTCAAGTCCAGTTTCACCATTAACTCGGTAACGGCAACCAGGATCCTTGACCTCCCCAACGGCAAGACCGGTTACCTCTGTTTCGAGACATTCATTGACCCGTCGGAGCAGGAGCTGAATGAAGCCTTTGCCGATTTCAAGGCAAATAACATCACTGACCTGATAATTGACCTTCGTTACAATACCGGTGGATACATGGATATAGCCCAGCAGCTTGCCAGCTTTGTGCTTACATGGGAGGACACTACCAAAGTAGCATACAAGCTGGAATATAATGAACTTGTCGGGCCCCTGTGGAATGAAAGCTTTAATTTTATCCGGACCGAAAGTCCTCTTGGTCTTGATCGGGTTGTATTTATCACAACCCGGAGTTCCGCATCTGCGAGCGAGGTTGTAATTAACAGCCTTAAGCCTTATGTTGATGTGACGGTTGTTGGAGACACCACTCACGGCAAGCCTGCCGGCATGAATATATGGGGCTATCCGTTTCCTTCAGAAAGTGAACCTGAGCCCGATTATGATTATGTCTTTGCCCCAATTACCTTTGAATATCTGAATGCCATGGATGAAGGACGGTTCTATGAAGGTATACTACCTGATGTGAAAGCCGCAGATGATATAACACACGACTTCGGTGACCCGGAGGAGGCATCACTCAAGGCAGCCATTAGTGTGCTTAACGGGACAAAAGCGGCCACTGTGATGCCTGTCAGGCGTCCCCGTATCTGGTCAGAAGGTACTCAACTACCCACTGAGCTCTTCCTCGGTCCGCCGCAACCATTTAAAAAGTGAAGCCGGAACAGTCTGAAAGGATCATCCTGGGCATTGACCCCGGCACCACGGTCACAGGTTACGGCCTTATCAGCGTATCAGGCAGGAGTCCGTCACTCATCACCCTGGGTATCATCGACCTCCGCAAGAAGGAGGATCACTTCCGTAAGATCCGGACCATCTTCGAGCAGACACTTGAGCTCATTGACAGGTATCATCCTGATGAGTTTGCCATTGAAGCTCCCTTCTTCGGTAAGAACGTACAGAGCATGCTTAAGCTGGGCAGGGCCCAGGGTGCTGCAATCTCTGCGGCACTCTACCGTGACCTGCCGGTATTTGAGTATGCCCCTAAGATTATAAAGATGTCCATCACCGGCAGGGGTCAGGCCAGCAAGGAACAGGTGGCTTCCATGCTGCGGACCATACTTGCTTTTCGCGGGGAGTCCATGGTTCTTGACGCCACCGATGCGCTGGGCGCCGCCCTGTGTCACTTCTACCAGAGCAACAAACCGGTTGCAGCCAGGGAATACAGAAACTGGGGCGACTTTATCAAAAAGAACAGCGACAGGATCAAACAGTAAGTTTCCGTGGGCAGGGTCAAACAGTAAGCTTCTGGGCAGCAGCGAGGGCTGCCACACTCACTGTGACGTCACCGGCAGCCTGAAGCGCGTTGACGCAGGCTTCCATTGTTGAGCCGGTAGTAATTACATCATCAACCAGCAATATATGCCTGCCGTCTATCTCCCCTGGCCTTATCACCCTGAAGAGTCCCTCGACATTCTCCCACCTCTCATACCTTCCCCTTTTTGTCTGTGAGCCCGACTTCCCGGTACGGCATAGAATGTCACTCCTGACCTGCAGACGGCAGTGTGAAGCCATCCCCTGAGCGATGCACAGACTCTGGTTGTATCCCCGGCGCCTTTCCCTTGCCCGATCAAGTGGTACGGGGATGATCATATCCATCCCTTCAGTGAATCCGCTTCCCATCAGAACAGAACCATATAGCCTTCCGAGCATGATCCCTATATCCTTCCTTCCAGAGTACTTCAGCAGGTGTATCAGCTTTCTGATACGGCTTCCGCGATTATAAACCGAATAAGCTGCCGCCCTTTCCACATTACACCTGCCCCAGAAAGCCTGCTCAAGCATATTGCCCCTGCGGAGATGAAAGTCGGTCCGTGCCATATCAAGCAGGCAACCGGTACAGAGCACCTCCTCCCCCCTGACCAGGTGAGCCCCGCATGAGAGGCATGGCCGTGGAAGAAACAGACTCAGAAAGTCGTCGGCAATATCTTTAACTTGAAACATTTCGCAGCGGGAAGCAGAGATACAAGGTATGATTTTTATGACATATATGCAGTGATACATGAAATTTTCATATATTGGCGGCGTTGTATTAAACAAACCAATTGACAAATAGTATGAAGAAATGGATGATTGGCAGCCTGATTCTCATCGCGATGATGTTTGTGGCTGCAGGGGTCTATGCTCAGACTACCGACAAGGAAAAGAAGCACACCAAAAGTGAGTGTACCTTTGTCGATAAGAACAAGGACAGCAAGTGTGATGTATGTGGCTCAACGGTCGATGCATGCAAAAAAGAGGCTGTGAAAGGCAGAGACTGCTCAAAGTGCCCGGCAGCTGCAGAATGCGGCGACAAGAAGGGTGAAGTGGTTCCGGCAAAGGAAGGTGCCACAGCAACCTCTCCATGCTGCGCAGGTAAGAAATAACAAAACTGCAGATTATAAAAAAGAGGCTGCCCCTTTGAGACAGCCTCTTTTTTTTATTGTGTGGTCTGATCAGAGCTTCACATGTGCTCCTATCTC
>DHUL01000038.1:33074-34619 GCA_002409145.1 Bacteroidales bacterium UBA5235 | reverse complement strand
TTGTCGGGATCTTCAAAGACACGAGGCTCACCGTCAGGCAGATGTTCCCATAACGGCAGATAAGGATTACCTGCGGTATGCCAGGTTAATTTGGCTGGCAGAGTGTCCTTTCCAGACTGTTCATCGCCTGCGCCCGATCCTTTTGCAGAAAACAGGAACATGAAAACGAATAGTAAAAATACCTGCAGCATTTTTAAAACTGTTATGGTTTTTTTCATTTTTGATTTGTCTTAATGTTCTTCTGACGGGAGACGTTTCAGAAAAGCGAGGTTATTTGGAACCCCTTTCTTCAGTCCTCCGGGTTATAAAAATAAGTTTCTTTTATGAAAATTAATGCAGTGAACAGATCTCCTGGATTTATATTTGACTCTTATTCATCCCTTTTCTAACTTTACAGGAGACCATTCCCTTATTCATCGACCTAAAACCAAAAGCTATGAAAAAAACAAGTCTCCTATCAATGTCTCTCCTTTTGTTTTTTGCCTGTGAGTTTTCATATGCACAGCAATCAGCAACAGAGCTTAATCAGCAGGAACTGATGAAAAAGTTTATCGGATCATGGCAGGTGACACCTGCTAAAGACACTATTGGCGGAATTCAGTTTGAAACGTACGGAAAGGCATGCATCGCCTCTGATTTCGTCATTATAAAGGGAGTAAAAACCTTAACTGACCGCTGGCTGATAGGTTATTCAAAAGCAGATGACAATTTCAGGATGTTTGGTCTTTATGAATCTGGCGGATATGTGACCAGAACCGCATCCTTCGTTTCTGAAAACAAGTTTGTTCAGTTAATGGTCAGAGACTTTGATACTTCCAGGGTGTACGGATCAGTTGAACTTGTGCTTGACACACCTGCTTCCATGACCGCAAAATTTCTGGATGCGGATGGGAATGTTACCGGGGAGGCAATACTTGTCAAATCAGAATAATCCTTCTGAAGTGTATATGAATTGACAAAAGCCAGGATTATATTGCGGGTGCCGGGGCAAAGTTAGAACAGCCTTAAGTACAGAATAGATACAGCCAATTTATATCTGGCAGGTTACAGTTATTGCGGTGGGATGGTATAGACATACGCTGCAAACAACCCTGAGGTTAAGTCAGTTTTTACTTTTTCGGGAAACGATCATTCATTCGGGAATTCGAGGGATGAGCTCGCCAGGGGTTATTGTTGAATGGATAAAATCAACAACAGAACAGATCTGACTGATTTCTTGAAAACAAATAAAAATAAGGGTATGCAGACGACTCAGACCTCAATCTTGCTTTTAAAAGTCCACCTGAGCCATCACCTCAGGCAACTTTCATCAGTCTCACCCTGGTCGATTTGGAGGGAGGGGAAAGCCAACCGGAACCGGGTACACTGAATGAAATCAGGGATTTGAAGTCCACATAGTTTTTGCCGGAAACATCAACATCTTTATAATCATCCCAGTTGTATTCAGGAGCAACAACACCATACCCCGCATAAACCAGATCGCCTTCAATATCAACTGAGTCCCTGTCCACTCTGCTGAGGAGAAGCATTTCATTGTAAGGACTT
>DHUL01000038.1:10262-32836 GCA_002409145.1 Bacteroidales bacterium UBA5235 | reverse complement strand
TTCTGAAAGTAGCCCTGATCATCTGAAATAGGGATCAGTCCGAATTGTGTGAACCGTGAAGCTATATAATTTGCAGCCTTGATTCCGCCAGTCGTTCCGGGCATTCTTCCTTCCATACTGTCAGACGAAAGTATAAGAAGATCTTTTTTATACTCGTTTGTATCGAACCAGGATTCATTGTTTCCGGTATCCAGGCTGGCCGTTCTGCCGCAGGAGACCAGCATAGACAAAATTATAATTGAGAAGCTCAGTAAATAATTGGAAAGATCTTTCATTTTTTAGCACAAATCTTATTAATATTTTTTCGAAAATACTGGACATCAGGAGAATGGCTTAGTATGCAAGTTAAACTAAAGCTGAACAATATCCCAAATTTTTCTTCGACTTCAAGTTACAATGAGGAAGTCTGGATTCAGATGTAATAATTTCTCCTCCTGACTCATCAAAAGACCATGCTTCATCATTAAACCGCAGGTTTTTCAGAGTACGAACGAAGATTGGATGAATTGTATTTTTCAGGACCTCTTTCAGCGTGTGACCAGAAATTTTCACAGATCAACTTTATGCCATGTCAATTATTGAATGAGAGAAGCATCGCCAATTCTTTCTCCCATTTTAACAGCAGTTTCATATCCATTTGCTGTATTGATCAATATATCCTTATCAATCTGGATTTTACTTTTTTCAAATAGCAAAACTACCGTTGAGCCTCCAAATTTAAAGTAGCCTTTCTCCTCACCTTTCTTTACCGAATTTCCCTTATAAGTCTGTACGATGCTTCCCACCATGGTGGCACCGACTTCGGCCATAATTACATCACCAAACAAAGGATTTGAGATAACTATATATTCTCTCTTATTCAAAAAGAATATTTCAGCCTTTTTACGTAAAGCAAATGGGTTAACGGAATAAAAGTCACCTTCAATCTTTTTGTTTGGAGTCAAATTTCCACTGACAGGGAAATGGAAACGATGATAATCCACAGGGGAAAGCCGGATGATAATAAGGGCACCATCAAGGTACTTTTGTGCAAGAACTGTATTATCCAAAAAGGAAGATACATCGAAACGAAATCCTTTTATTATAAAATCAGTGTCGCTGATATCGGCATACGCCATGACTTTACCATCTGCAGGGGATACAACAATATTCAAACTTGTATCAACCGGTCGTTCATTATCCTTAAGTTTACGGGTAAAAAAATCGTTAAAATTTTTAAACTCCTGTTCCTGAACACCGTTCATATCAATATCAAAATCTTCAATAAAGGGAATTATTCTTTTAGCTGATGAAGTGTGATCCATCATTTTGCCATAAACAGAGGAAACCAGCTTTCTTTTTGCCAGTGTCCACAAGGCTGCTTCTCCTATTGGATTATAATACAACCATACCAGCCACTTTTCTCCGGCTACCTTTTCTGTTTTTAGTTGATTGGTTTCTCTTTCGTAATATTGAATGGGATCCTGAGGTAGTGGTCCAATGCAGGCAATAATGATAATTATTGCAAACAACAACAAACTGATACCCCACTTCATTGTAGTTTTTGTAATTTTCATTTTTGCTTTGATTGACTTAAGAAACAAAAATAATTGAATGTCATGTATGTTAATCCACTTTTCATTAGTTATACATTCTTAACTGCAAAAGTTGCAGGCCCTGACTACATCTGCCCGTTTTTTTTCAAAATAAAAGAAGTGGCTGTTTCTTTCTCCCAGTCCCGAAGGAGCCTGCAGTGAAGGCTTTGCAACCGGGGAACATTTTATTCTTTGATGGGATGGTCCATAGCAGGTAATAACCACGTGATCGCTCTGGTTGAAGAAAAAGCAGAGCGGGTGTGAGTGGGAGGAAAAATGGACCCGGGTTGCCGGCAAATGTATTGAAAGAGTTACGAAAGAGTAATCAAAATCCTTTCGGCACGGTAACGAATTATTAAAGCCTGATGCTTTTCCCGGTTTTGGCTGACTTCCTTGCCGCATCAAGGATTTTTACAACAATCATATTATTTTCAATGGAATAAGGATTATAATTCCGCATTTTGATCCTGCCACGGATGACACCTGCAAAGTAGCTGAACGGATCTTCATATACTTCAATATCATTTGCCGTAATCCTTCGTTTTACTTCGTTCCTGGTGGCGGCGGTTTTTACCCGAATGTCATAATTATTATCAGCCATGATATAACCTTTATCACCGTATATTTCCATATCCTTCCGGCTGAAAGGCCAGTTCCATGAAGCCTGTATGATACATTCGCTCTCCGGGTATGAAACAATTATTACAGCATCATCATCCACCTTAGGGTAGACCAAAGGCTTCAACTGCCTCGTTATGGCTGTTACAGAAAGCGGTTGAATTCCATTTGTGAGATAAGTCATAAGGTTGGCTCCATAACAGCCAAAATCAGTTAGAGCCCCCCCACCATTCAGGACAGGATCTGTTAGCCAGCTACGGAATTCCTTACTGGTTCCGATCTCCACGGGGCCCTCGTGACCATCGTGAACAACAACTTTCCTGAGAGTTCCGGCAATTGTACTGTCATTAAGAAGCTGCCATGCTTTGGCTGTTGATGGATACCAGGATGTTTCATAATTGACGAGCAGGTGAATTTTGTACCTGTCGGCCAGTGCTTTCATCTTTGTGGCATGGTTCATACTTACAGCCAGTGGCTTTTCGACCATTACATGAATTCCTCTCGGAGCACATGCTTCAACAACAGAAAGATGATCAAAGGTAGGTCCAAAAGCAAGGACTGCTTCTGGCTTTACCTCTTCGAGCATTTTATCAAGATTATCATAGAATAAAGAAGAATCAAGATTATAGGTTTTTGAGTATTTCCGGACAAGCTCCTGATCAGGCTCATAAATACCTGCAAGCCTATAATCGGGGCTACCCTTTTTTACCCTATCCAATATAAAACTGATATGACCATGATTCATCCGGGCGACTGCGAAAAGTACCGGGTTATCCTGGGCAGCTTGAGCTTCAACTTTTACGAACTGGAAGCTTAAAACAAGCAATACGGCTAAAAAGTGTTTAAACAATTTCATCTTGAAATATCTGAAGTTTATTTGACAACATCGGTCCTTTTAAAACCCTGTCTTAACATATTTCACCACCTGGCAAAGATCCATAAAGGGCGCCATACCATTTAACTGATGAAGATACTGTACTTACTGTCTGAGCATTTGCCGACAGGCCCGGATAGAGGGCTTGTCAGGATCATAATTTCATTAATGTTTTTGAATCTCATCGTATGTTAAATAATAAGTCTGATTTACAAATATAGGAATAATCGGATCTTTCGGGAGCGAGGAAAACAAAGCGAGTGTGTTCGCTCTCGCTCTCACAATCGTTCTTTTTCAGTACCCCGAACGGACGGAAGTTGCAACCATGCAAGAGAATAATTTAAAACTGATCTCCGGTGTGATTGGCAATTAAATTCAGTGCGAAAACATTGATGGGCGAGAACATTCTGACATTAAAATTGTCATTTGATAAAACTAATGGAATGTGAAAGGTAATTGCAGCAATCAACATGACGCTGGACGGATTTTGTGACCACACGGCGGCGATTGCAGACGACGAGTTACATCAACATTATAATGAGCTGTTAAGTCAGGCAGGTACCATAATTTTTGGAAGGATTACATACCAACTGATGGAAAGCGCCTGGCCGGCTATAGTAAAAAATCCTACTGGTAACAAACCGATCGATGAGTTTGCAGTTATCATTCAGAACATACCCAAAATTGTCTTTTCCCGCACTCTGACGGATGTTCAATGGGAAAATGCAATATTGGCAAAAGGAGATCTCAAAGAAGAAATTGCAGAACTAAAGAAACAACCAGGTAAAGATATTTTAGTCGGTAGTCCGAGTCTGATAATAGCCTTGACAAATCTCAATTTAATTTCTGAGTACCAACTCTGTGTCCACCCTGTTATAGTGGGAAGCGGACTGCCATTATTTAAAAACATAACCGATAGAGTCATCCTTAATCTCTTGAAAACAAAAACCCTCAGCTCCGGAGCAATAGTCCTTTGCTATGAGTCCGCAAATTAAAGATTTGCAATTATTTAAATGACTTTTGCATTAAAGGAATCTATAAATTATGAAAGGAGAGGAATATGAGAAGAATAATAGTTTTATCGTTTATTACTTTAGATGGAGTAATGCAAGCACCCGGTGGACCTGAGGAGGATAAATCAGGGGGGTTCGAATACGGTGGCTGGACCGCACCTTATGATGACGAATCTTCAGGCAAGTTCATGGAAAAACAGTTGAAACCCGCGGACCTTCTTCTGGGCAGAAAAACTTATGAAATCTTTGCTTCATACTGGCCGAAACACGCTGACGGTTGGCCAGGGATCAACGATGTCACCAAATACGTCCTGAGTGGTACCATGGAAAAGTCAGATTGGAAAAACTCGGTTTTCCTTAAAAGCCTTGCAGATATCGAAAACCTGCGGAAATCAAATGGCTCTGAAATTAAGGTATGGGGCAGTGGCAGGCTTGTGCAATTATTATTGAAGAATGACCTGGTAGATGAGCTGTGGCTCAACATTCACCCTTTGATCCTCGGAAGGGGGAAAAGGCTGTTCGATGACGGTACGATTCCGTCTGCATTCAAATTGAAAGAAAGCTCAGTTACACCAACCGGAGTGATTATTGCCAAGTATGAAAGAGACGGGGAAGTCAAAACAGGAACTGTCGGAGCTTCTTAATCTTTATTATGAAGCCCATGTAATCGTATGGACAGGTTCTCAAGGAATTAGTATGATGCGATGATTGTAAAGGAACCAGGAAATAACGCGTTATAGTTAACAAGCATTTAAATAATACATACATCTGCAATTGATCTTTTATAATTATTAGAGAAAATATTAATAAACAAAAAGAAGATAGCCATGAGAACTGAACAAGCTTCATCTGAGACGAAAGGTGTTTCAGTGAAGCAACTAGCAGCGATTGACCTTGGCCCCGAAATAGAGGGTATGGCAGGACGCCTGCTTCGGATTCGTATTGTGACCATCGAGCCTGGAGGTGTCATCGGCCCGATTCATAACCATATAGACCGGCCTGGTGTAGTCTATATTCTGCAAGGAACAATAACTGACCATCGAAATGATGTGGCTAAGGATTATGGGCCAGGATTAGGCTGGCCGGAGGATAAGAACACCACTCACTGGCTTGAGAATAGAGGAACGACAACAGCAGTGGAAATCTCTGTCGATATATTTCATCAACAGTGAATTGAAAACCCACCTTTACCCCGGTCCCTTCCTAAATGCAAAAGCCAGAGGGACTGGCTACTTTTAGCCGGGCTTTGATCAGAAATATAACCTACATAATAGCAGGTATTTACAACCTATGTAACGTGATCAACTAACTCCAACCGATAATCTTCAATGTCACTGATTTTTACATCCAGTAGAACAAAGCAAATTAAATTGGAATCCTGACGGTGCCACAAAGAATATCCCCGGTTGCATCTTTGAAGCAGTTGACGGAAGGCCGAAGGCGGAAGTCCTTTGTTGACTTCCAGTACACCATGACCGAATGACCGTAAAACAAAAAGAGTGAGGTGTTCGCTTTCGTTCTCATTCTAACTCTTTTTCAGTACCCGGAGCGGGACTTGAACCCGCACAGGCATTACTGCCCACTGGATTTTAAGTCCAGCGTGTCTACCATTCCACCATCCGGGCAATGGACAGTGCAAAAATTCATCATTTCAATCTCCCCGGATGGTGGGCTCCCCTGCTATCTGGCTGCTCGCTAAAAACACCCACCGGGTGTTTTCCTTACGCTCGCCCCTACCATCCGGGCAGACTCAAAGTCTGAAAGTCTGAAGGTCCGAAGGTCTGAGTTCATAAAAACCCTGACCTCCGGACATCAGATTTACCGCGCAAAGATAATTAATTTACCAGTACCGGATCACCAAAGCCAACGTTCTTCAACCCCTGCATCTGGGTCCTGGCGTCACCCGCAACCACGTAGTACATCCTCATCGGATCTATGTACTTCTGCACAGTCTCATTCATCTGCTCCACGGTAAGACCCCTGAGATAATCCTCCTCCTGCCTTATATAATCAGCCGGCAAACCGAAGAAGGTCATAGTATTCAGCATGCCAAGCTTGGCATCAATAGTCTCAAACCTCAGCGCATTGGCCTTGAGCAGAGAACCTTTGGTGAAATCAACAATCTCCTGTGTGACACCAGCCCTGTATTCAGCCATGATATCACGGAAAAGCTCCACCGACTCAAGGGTGGCATCTGAACGGACCGAGGCATATGCCTGGAACGCGCCGTAAGACTTCTGGCCCATAAAACTTGAATAGGCTCCGTATGTGAATCCCTTCTCTTCCCTGAGCACCATAAACAGCCTCGCGCTGGCGCCTCCGCCAAGCATGTGATTGGCTACCTGGGCCTTGTAATAGTCGAGGTGCGTCCGGGGAATGGAGAGATTTCCGATATTGATGACCGACTGCTTGGCATCCGGGACATCAACGAAGTAAACAGCTGACTTCTCAGCCGTGGGCGGGAATGAAAGGGCAGGCATCACCACCTCCTTCGGAGCCCACTTCCCGCTCAGTCCCGCAAGAGCCTTCTCTACCCTGGCCTGGTCAATGTCTCCAACTACAATGAAGCTGGCAACCGAGGGTGAAATATTCTTCTCATAGAAAGCCTTGAGGTCATCCATGGTGATTGCTTCAACACTCTCAACAGTACCGCTGACGTCAACAGAAAGGATATTATCTGCCCCGAGCACAAGCTTGTTAAATGCTGCCCCGGCTACATAGTTGGGATCAGCCAGACTTCGCCTGAGACTGTTTATTGTTCGCGTCTTATTCAGTGAGAATTGCTCTTCGTCCCAGCGGGGTTCAAGCAGCATCTCCTCCACCAGCGCCACAGTCTTCTCGAAGTTGCGTGCGAGCGTATTTACAGACACATTAATTCTCTCGTCACCACAAAGGATCCTGATTGTGGCTCCGAGAAGCTGTATCTCCTCCTCAAGCTGCTCCGGAGTGCGGTTTTTGGTGCCCTCGTTCAGCATTGAGGCGGTGAACCTTGCCACTCCCGGTTTTGCCGGATCATCAAGTAAGTGTCCTCCCTCCATCACTATCATATAGGTAACCATGGGAAGCTCATGCTGTTCTATTCCATACAGCTTCATCCCGTTGGATGCTTCTGACTTCCATATTTCAGGAATCGTGATTGAAGGATCAGGTCCCGGTACAGGGGCCACCGAACGGTCGAAACTGCTCGGGGTCTTTTCAATCACCTCTTCGCCGCCAGCGACAACCTCCATCTGGGTTGCCTTTGTGATGTCCTCCTCAATGATCCCTGCATTTACTGAGCCTTCAGCAACCAGATCAACCTGGCCCCTGGGTACGAAGCTTGTAGCTACATAGTTCTTGCCTTTGATATACCTGTCGTAGACATCCCAGATATCATCCATGGAGATCTTCTTCATCATCTCCAGCTCCTCAAGCATGAAATCTGGTGATCCTGCAAATTCGTTGTAGACTGCCAGCATGAATCCCTTGTACATCACACTGCTCATCTGAAGATAAAAGTTCCTTTCAATGCCCGCTTTGATCCTTTCAAGATCCCTCTCGGTGAATTTTTCAGTCTCGAACCTTCCAAATGCTTCAAAAATTGCCTTCTCAACATCATTCAGGCTGGTAGATGGGTTTGCAGTCACACTTATCTGGAGCTGACCGGCCAGTTCCTGTGCCATGTTATATGCAGAAACATTGGAGGTAAGCTTCTTCTCCTTTACAAGCACCTTGTACAACGGAGAATTCTTGCCAACGCCAAGCAACTGAGCAAGCACATCGAGTGCGTATGCGTCCTTTGTAAACTGCTGTGCCACCGGGTATACCATTGTGTACTGCGGCGCCCTGGCAAAGCCGTCCTCGTGGAATAACTTCTTCGTTTCTGAAAGAGTGACAGTCATCGGCTCCGGATCATTCAACTCCTCCCCTGCCGGTATCTCCCCGAAGTATTTCTGAATCATGGCCTTAACCTCTGCAACATCATAATCACCTGAAACAACAAGTGTTGCATTGTTCGGGATATAGAACTTCCTGTGGAATTCCTTCACATCATCAACGGTAGCATTAGCCAGGTCCGCCATCTCCCCGATCACATCCCAGCTGTAGGGATGACCCTGGGGATAGAGATTTTTAAGGAGGACATAATCAGTGAACCCATAGGGCCTGTTGTCAACACCCTGGCGCTTCTCGTTCTGAACTACATTCTGTTGCAGGGCGAACGATTGTGGTGTTACTGTATTGCTAAGGAAACCCATGCGGTCTGACTCGAGCCACATGGCCAGCTCAAGGGCATTCTTAGGGACTACCTCAAAATAGATAGTCTGGTCAGAACTGGTGCCGCCGTTGAGGTCGCCACCGACTCCTTCGATGTACTTGAAGAACTCATCCTCACCCACGTTCTCCGAACGCTGAAACATCATGTGTTCAAACAGGTGGGCAAACCCGGTCTTGCCCGGAACCTCCCTGGCTGAACCAACGTGGTACAGTATGACCAGTGATGCCATCGGATCCGACTTGTCTTCATTGAGGATGACAGTCAGTCCGTTGTCAAGCTTGTATTTCTCATAGGGAACACTCAGCTTGGTTTTTTCCTTGTTGCCGCACGCTGACATCAGCAGCATTGCCGCAATCATTAAAAAGGATAAATTTCTTTTCATTTCATTTATTATTTAACCAGTACAGGCTCTCCAAAGCCCATTTTTTTCAGTTCCTTGATCTGTGTTGCAGCGTCTCCTGCAACAACATAGTACATCTTCATCGGATCGATATACTTGTTCACCATTTCGTTTACCTTTTCCACGGTCAGCTCCCTTACATAGTTTTCCTCCTGCGCAATATAGTCGTCAGGCAGTCCGTACTGGCTCATCGTGCTGAGCATCCCGAGCAGAGCCCGCTGGGTCTCGAACCTCAGTGCATTGCCCTTGAGAAGGGCATCCTTTGTGAAATCGACATCCTCCTGTGAGACACCTTCGCGGTAACGCGCCATCAGGTCCCTGAAAATCTCAACTGATTCAAGGGTCGCTGTCGATCTTACTGCCGAGTTGGCATTGAAATAGCCGTAGTTCTTCATCGCACTGAAGTTGGTCCTGGCTCCGTAGGTGTAACCTTTTTCCTCCCTCAGGACCAGGTTAACATAACCGTTGAATGAACCTCCCAGTTTGTAATTGGCAACATATGCGGGGTAGTAGTCAGGATGGCCCCTGGGTATTGCAGGTGCTCCAATGAAAATATTTGACTGTTTTGCATCAGGAATGTTGACGAAATAGACGCCGGATTTTTCGGGAGCCTGTGCAGGTGTCACCTCAGGCATCAGAACTTCTTTGGCAGCCCAGTTGGTGTTCAGCGAGGTAAGAGCCTTTTCTACCCTTGGCTGGTCTACTGCTCCCACAACCAGAAAACGGGAAATTGAAGGAGAGAAATTCTTCTCATAGAATGCCTTTAGCTGATCTATGGTCATCGCCTGAACACTTTCGGGAGTACCGGAAACATCGGTGGCATAAATGTTATTCTCACCCAGAATGAGACTGCTGAGTGCCTTCGATCCCAGATAGGTCGGGTCTATAGAGCTCCTTCTCAGGCTGTTGAGAGTGCGTGTTTTAGCCAGCTCAAAAGCGGCAGAGTCCCACCGGGGCTGCAGCAGCATCTCCTCAACAATGGCAAGGGTCTTTTCAAAATTACGGGCAAGGGTATTGACATTAACGGTAATATCCTCACTGTCTGCTCCAATCCAGATGCTGGCACCCAGGAGATCAATCTCCTCCTCCAGTTCCTCAGGGGTTTTATTCTTTGTACCTTCATTCAGCATTGCAGCCAGCATGCTGGCAACGCCCGGAGCACTGATGTCATCCAGCATGTGACCTCCTTCAATGGCAATGCTGTACTGTACCAGGGGTATTTCCATATGCTGTATGCCGTAAATCTTCATTCCGTTTGCCAGTGATGACTTCCATACCGGCGGAACGGTGACAGAAACATCAGGTCCAAGCGGTGGTTGCACCGAACGATCAAAAGAGGTAGGTGTCTTTTTGATCTCTTCTGCTGCACCGGCTACCACCTTTACCTCAGTGGCAGTCAGTATATTCTCCTCTTCTATGCCTGCATCAACTGAACCCACGGCAGCAAGCTCGACTTTGCCCTTGGGCACAAAGCTGGTGGCAACATAATTCTTACCCTTAATATATTTTTCATATACCCTCTTCACATCGTCAACGGTGACAGCCTTCAGTGCCTCTATATCCTGCTTGTAATAACCGGGATCGCCGGCATACATGTTATACTCGGCAAGCTGTTTCGCCTTACCGTCATTGCTGCTTATTATGTTATAAAAACGGGTCTCCTGTCCTGCCTTGACCTTTTCCAGGTCCCTCTCGGTGAATCCCTCGGTTTCAAAGCGTGCAAAGGATTCAAAGATGGCATTCTCGATATCTGTAAGAGTGACGTCGGGATTGGCGTTAACAAATACACGGAAGGTACCGGCAAGAAGTTGTGAAGAATTATAGGCACTCACACCGGAGGTAATCTTCTTCTCCTTTACGAGCACATTGTACATAGGTGACTTTTTGCCACCTGCAAGGATATCACTCAGAATCATCAGTGCATAGGAGTCGGGATTGTACATCTCAACTGTTGGGAAGGCCATGGTATACTGAGCAGTATTTGCGAAATTGTCTTCGTGATAAAGCTTTTTCGTCTCTGCGAGGGTTACGGGCATGGGAGACATCTTTTCAACCTCCGGCCCAGACGGAATCTCGCCAAAATATTTCTGAACCAGCGCCTTAACGTCAGCGGCATCAAAGTCGCCTGCGATTGAAAGGGTTGCGTTGTTCGGTATGTAATAGCGCCCGTGAAACTCCTTCACATCATCAACAGTGGCGTTGAAAAGATCCTTTATCTCACCGATGGTAGTCCAGCTGTAGGGATGACCTTCAGGGAACAGCGCCCGTGCCATTACCGTCGACGAATGACCGTATGGCCTGTTATCATAGTTCTGACGTTTTTCATTCTGAACCACGTTCTGCTGAATAGCAAAAGCCTGCTGTGTTATGGTATTTGCCAGGTATCCCATACGGTCAGACTCCATCCAGAGAACCATCTCCAGTGCATTTTTGGGCACGGTTTCGTAATAATTGGTACGGTCCTGGTTGGTTGAACCGTTCAGTGTTCCACCTGCAGATTGAATAAGCCGGAAATACTGATCCTCGGGAACATTCTCGCTCTGCTGGAACATCATATGCTCGAACAGGTGCGCAAAACCGGTACGACCAGGTACCTCGCGGTTGGAACCTACATGATAATAAATTGCCACCGATACGATGGGATCTGAATGATCCTGGTGCAGAATGACATCAAGACCATTTTCCAGTTCGTATTTTTCGAACGGGAGTGATAGTTCATCTGCAGCCTTCTTCTGGCATGAGACAGCTATGACAAACATTAATAGCAAAGCTACTTTCAACAAGTTCTTCATGATTTAAGAGATTGGGTTAACTGATTGCATAATATTCAGCTAATTTAAAACTTATACTTATTAATACCTGTCTCTGTTAACATTTCTTCACATTACCCCTCCCGCGATAGCCCCAAAAGGCTGCTGCCATAGACTCTTTTTGCCTATTTTTGGAAATATTAGAAACCTGACATGGACCGTATTCCACCAATCCTCGCCATAATGTTCACTGCAACACTGGCAATGTGCACTTCGCCGTCAGATGATACAATCCCGCCAAACGCACCGGCTCAAATGATCCGTGAAGCAAATAACATCAGCCTGCTCTATGATGGTACAGCCATATTGACCCTCGCATGTGATTTGCCTCAGGCATCATATACGGTAAAGGAGCTGAATGAAGAGCGTGACGGGAAGGTCTCTTACCTCCTGACCATCTCTTCAGTTAACGGAGCCAGTATGAACATCACAGGACGGATACGCGCAGGGAAGGAATCATTCACCTGCGAAGCCGACCGGCGCATTGAAGGGACCCAGGTCGTCAGGCATACGTACGGACTCAGCCACAGCCTGCTGAACAGGGCTGTCTATGACAGAGAATCAGACTGGCTGCTGTCAGCAGACCAGTCTTATACCTCGGCGTCATTCAGGATAGAACCCAAAGCTGTTGACACTACCGGGATCACTTACACTCTAAGCATGACAGGCAATGAGGTCACGTTCAGGTTCCGGCCACGTTACTACCAGAAACACAGAGGGCTTGATTATTACGAACCATGGAATTACCAGGTCTGGAAAGAACCGGTTGCAGGCTGGTGTTCATGGTTTGCCTATAAAACCGGAATCACTGAGGAGAATGTCAGGGAAGCCACTGATGTGCTAGCTGAAACAATGAAGCCATACGGGTTGGATTATATTCAGATTGATGACGGCTACCAGCAATACGGTGGTGCACCGGAAGAATGGATCAATCCCAATTATAAATTCCCATCCGGCCTTGGCAACCTGGCTGCTTACATCAGCTCCAAAGGATTCAGGCCCGGCATCTGGACCAATGTGGCGGTTCATGACTCAGCCTGGGCCTGCTCCCACCCTGACTGGTATGTAAGGAATGCGGACGGCACACCGGCCTCAGGAAGATGGATTGGTTATATCCTCAATGGCCTTGAAGATGAGATGCTTGACTCAGTCCTTACTCCTGTCTACAGCCGTTTCAGGAATGACGGCTGGAGCTACTTCAAGCTTGATGCACTCCGCCATCTCCTCTTCGATGGATACAACAGCCACGGCAGCTTCTTCAGGGGCGGTTATGCCGAGCGTGAGGAGGCGTTCAGGAATGTGGTGCGCAGGGTGCGCGAAGAAACAGGACGCGAAAACTTCCTGCTGGCATGCTGGGGTGTGCTTCCGGGAGTGGTTGGGCTGGCCGACGGATGCCGCATCGGCAATGACGGGTACGGTTACACAGCACTGGCTCAGTATAACTCATTCAATAATGTAGTCTGGAGAAATGACCCGGACCATATAGAGCTTACACCACAGGAAGCCTGGCGCTCATGCATGGCCACCTCACTGACAGGATCACTTTTCATGGTTACGGATAAACCTGAAGTTTATCATACTGACCTTATTGACCCTGCCCGTAAATCACTGCCGGTGCTCCTTACACTCCCCGGACAGGTGTTTGATCTCGATCCCTCCCGTTCGTCATTTCTTGACCGTACCACCACTGAGATGAGCGGCTCGGGAGAACGGGAGAGCGATGGCAGCCGCACCTCGCCCTTTGACCTGTTCATGCTCGAACTCAATATGCCGTGGGAGAGATGGTGCGTGCTTGGCAGGCTCGGTGAGAAGGAAGAGAAGGTCAGCCTGGCCGAACTCGGCCTGGAAAAAGGCAAAGAATACCTGCTCTATGAGTTCTGGTCTGACACTTTCCTGGGAACCGTAACCAATGATGTTGTTTTTGATCATATCGATCCCCTCTACAACTGCCAGCTCTTCTGCATCAGACCGGTACAGCAGAATCCACAGGTGCTTGCCACCTCCAGGCACATCAGCTGCGGCGCTACTGACCTGGCAGAAGTGAAATGGGATAATGGTGTCCTCTCAGGCATCAGCAAACCTGTACCTTCTGACGAATATACCCTGCTGATCTATGAACCGGCCGGCTACGAATCACCCACCATCTCTGTTACCGGAGGAAATCTGATTTCCGAAAAGAGAGACGGAGCAGTCAGACGAATTAAGATGGTAAATACTGACGGTGGCAAAATCGCCTGGAAAGTGAATTACAATTCTTCCTTATAAAACTGACACCGGTTATTTTTCTCTGCCGGAAATCACTTAGAACATCGGTATGACAGCAGTCAGTGCCACGCTGACTCTTTCCCTTCAATGACCCGGCTCATAGCTCCGGGAGGCCTTACCTGCTTCAAGTACATCATGTCTAAAAGTATGTTGAACAAATTCCGGACTTGTTTGTCTTTTATTACAGAAACGTTAAACAAAACACAAAATGTTCGACCAGTTTGATCCGGCAGATGACAAGATGGTACAGGTCATCGATAACAACGGAAAGGTCATCAGCAAGGAACTGATGCCCAAGCTCTCCGATGAGGAGATCCTGAAACTTTACAAGGACATGCTCTTTGTCCGTACTCTTGATCAAATGATTGTCTCCTACCAGCGCCAGGGCCGTGTCTACACCTACCCTCCCAACTATGGTCAGGAGGCCATCGGTGTAGCTGCAGGCGCAGTGCTGAGGCACGAAGACTGGCTGGTGCCTGCGTTCCGCGAACTAGGGGCATGGCTCGCCAAAGGTGTGACTATGAGAGAAGTCTTCATGTTCAACATGGGTTTTGAGGAGGGCACTAAATTTGCCGGAGCAAACCATATGCTTCCTTCATCAGTGCCTATCGCATCACAGCTGTTGCATGCATCAGGCATAGGCTATGCCATCAACTATCAGAAGAAGGATGAAGTTGTCATGGCTTTTGTGGGTGACGGCGGGACCTCTGAGGGGGACTTCCACGAGGCGCTCAATTTCGCCGGTGTATGGAAGGCGCCAGTGATCTTCGTGGTACAGAACAACCAGTATGCAATATCAGTACCTGTGAAGATGCAGACCGCCAGCGTAAATATGGCAATTAAGTCAAAAGCATACGGGATAAATGGAATCAAGGTTGATGGCAATGACATCTTCGCCATGCTGACCGTTTTCAGATATGCACATGATTATGTCCGCACCGAAAAGCAGCCTGTACTGATTGAAGCAGTGACCTACCGCAAGGGTGCGCATACAACCTCTGATGACCCGACAAAATACCGCACCACTGACGAGGAGAAGGAATGGGACCTGAAGGATCCGCTCCGCCGCATGAAACTTTTCCTTGAAAAGAAGGAGCTGTGGTCAGATGACAAGGAAAAGAAGCTCGTTGATGAGTACGAAAAGGAGATTGACCGTCAGTTCATTGAAACTGAACAGACCGTTCAGTACCCCCTCGAGGATGCAATCAGATTCACATATGCGGAAATGCCGCAGGACCTCCGTGACCAGCAGATTGAACATGAAAAATTCTTACAATGGAAAAACGCACGCAAATGAAAGCAATGAATATAGTGAGTGCCGTTAATGACGCTCTGGATATCAAACTGACAGAAGACAAAAGTGTAGTAGTCTACGGAGAGGATGTCGGCTATGAGGGCGGTGTCTTCAGGGTAACGGAAGGATTGCAGAAGAAACACGGAGTGGAGAGGGTTTTTGACTCACCACTGGCGGAATCAGGTATCGCCGGAACGGCAGTGGGTATGGCTGCAGCCGGACTGCGCCCCGTAATAGAAATGCAGTTCTGCGGATTTATCTACCCGGCCTTCAACCAGATCATTTCGCATGTGGCACGTTTGCACAACAGGTCACGCGGACGCTACAGGATGCCAATAGTCATACGCCTCCCCTACGGTGGCGGAATCAATGCCCTTGAGCATCACTCAGAGAGCATGGAGGCAATCTTTGCCCATATCCCGGGCCTGAAGGTGGTTGTACCTTCAACACCTCACGATGCCAAGGGACTTCTCATATCTGCAATTGAGAGCGATGATCCCGTGCTCTTCCTCGAGCCCAAGCGGATCTACCGTGCAATAAAGCAGGAAGTAAGTGAAGAGAAATTCTCGGTTCCTATCGGCAAAGCCAAAGTCCTGTCTGAGGGCACCGATGTGACTGTGGTCGCTTACGGCGCCATGATCCGCGAGGTGCAGAAAGCGATGGTGATGGCGAAGGAGGCCGGTTACTCGGTGGAGTTGATAGACCTGCGAACAATATATCCCCTTGACAAGGAGACAATTGCTGCATCAGTCAAAAAGACCGGAAGGATCGTCTTCGTCGGTGAGGAGCCGCGCAGCTTCGGCGTGGGATCAGAGATAATGGCAGTGGCCAACGAGGAGGCATTCCTGCACCTCGAGGCGCCTCCGAAGAGGGTATCTGCCTTTGACGTGATAGTACCTTACCCCAGGGGAGAACACCATTACATGATCACCCCGGATAAGATCTTCTATGAGATTGAAAGAACTATAAAATTCTGAAGTAATGAGATATATATTCAAATTCCCGGACATAGGCGAAGGACTCACCGAGGGGATCATCATAGAGTGGTACGTTGACAAGGGCACTGCCGTCAAGGTGGGTCAGCCGCTGGTGAAGATGGAGACCGACAAGGTTGTGACCGACATACCCTCTCCCCGTGCCGGGGTCATCGCCGCCCGTTACGGCAAGGTAGGCGAAACCATACATGTGGGTGAGACTCTGGTTGAGATAGAGATTGCCGGTGAAGCGGCTGCAGAGGCTCCAGAAGCGAAGCCTGAACAGGTCGATGAGAAGGGTGCAGGCGTGGTCGGCACGATTGAGGTGGCCTCAGGCAACGCTCTTCTGCCCGCAAGCGAGGAAGGGACTGAGCCCCGGCCTGCTGCAGTCTCCTTAGAACGTCGCAAAACGCTGGCAACACCTGTTGCAAGAGCTATGGCCAGAGAAATGAACATCGATATCAACCTGGTGAAAGGTACCGGACCTGCAGGAAGGGTAATGAAGAGCGACATACAGAACTTCCACTCTCCCGCTGCTGCAGTTGTTTCAGCTGCCGCGAAGGCACCTTCAGCACAGGCTGTTCCCGGTGAACTCATCGAGATCAGGCCGATGACACAGATCAGGAAATCGATAGCCAGGAATATGCTGCGCTCCAAGCAGAGCACAGCCCATATGACCCTCTTCGAGGAACCTGAGGTTTCAAAACTGGTCGAGGCCCGTTCACGGTATAAGGAAGAGTATAAAAAAGAGGATCTCAGCCTCACCTACCTGCCATTTATAATCAAAGCAGTGGCAGCAGCCCTGAAACGTCACCCGGAACTCAATGCCGAGATGGACTTCGAAAAGGGTAACATTATCTACAAGAACTTCTATAACATCGGGATAGCTGTTAGCACCGAGGAGGGCCTTGTAGTGCCTGTGATTCGTGACGCCGACAAATTGAGTATCAGGGAGCTGAGCCGTGCAGTCGCGGACATTGCCGTTAAGGCACGCGACAGGAAACTGACCCTCGATGATATGAAGGATGGCACATTCACCATAACCAACTACGGTGCCCTTGGCGGCTGGTTCGGCGTACCTGTGATCAACTACCCGCAGGTAGGCATTCTTGGTATCGGCCGCATCAACCAGCAGCCGGTAGTTGCCGGTGGTGAGATAAAGGTAGGAAACGTCATGCCCCTCTCCCTCTCAGTTGATCACAGGATGGTTGACGGAGCAGAGGCAACCGAGTTCCTGAATGACGTGGCAGCAGGTATAGCAGACCCGCTTTCACTTATAATGAGACAATAAAATAAAGTACCGGAGATGGATTACGATCTTATTATTATAGGCGCAGGGCCGGCAGGCTATGTGGCCGGAATACGGGCCGGGCAGGCAGGCCTGAAAACTGCCGTGATAGAGAAGAAGTATGTTGGCGGCATGTGCCTCAACTGGGGTTGCATCCCTTCAAAAGCCATGCTCGAGAGCGCCAAATACTTCTCCAGGCTTGGGATGGCAGCCGACTTCGGCGTTGAGGATCTCGACCCGAAATCGCTTAAATTCAGCTGGGCGAAAGGGGTGAAACGCTCAGAACGTATTGTGAGGCGTCTCGTCAAGGGGGTTGAGTACCTGCTGAAAAAGAACAATGTGGAAACAATCATTGGCACAGCTTCTGTCGAGGCAGCCAATACAGTGGTCGTTGATAACAGGATGCTCAGCACCAAAAACATAATCATTGCCACAGGTTCATATCCCAGACCCCTGCCCTTCAGGGTGGGCGATGAAAGCCGGATAATCAACCTCGAGAACATGTTCTCACAGAAGGAAATACCTCAGAAATTGCTGATAGTGGGTGAAGGTCCGGTTGCTGCAGAGGTATCGCAGATGCTGGCTCTCATAGGCAGGGATGTGACGCTGCTGAAGACTTCAGAAAAGGTTTTTCCTGCATTGGATGATTATCTGAATGCCTATATTACCAGGAGGCTTGACTCACTCAAGATCAAAACACTTGAAGGTACGGCAGGTTATGAATCACTGAACATCGAAGAGTACGATGGTATTATCAACTGCATGCCCCGCAGGGGTATCAAGCCCACAGGTAAGCTGGATCCTGAGGAGAAGGAGAGTTTTTACGCAGTTGATGAACATTTTATGACCAGCGTCCAGGGTGTATATGCAGTGGGCGACGTAAACGGCAGGAGCATCTATGCACATGCCGCCTCGGCACAGGCACTGGCAGCAGTGAACCATATCCTCGGTATCACCGAGACGATGGAGACCGAGAGGGTGCCGCTGACCATGTATACTGACCCTGAGATTGCACAGATAGGCAGGACCGAGCAACAACTCTTAGCTGAAGGCACCGAATACAAAGTTAATGAGTTCCCGCTTTCAGCCAATGGGAAGGCACTGACAGAAGGACATCCTGAGGGCATCCTGAGGATCATCTCGGAGCCAAAGTACGGAGAAGTTCTGGGCGTGCAGATCATTTCACACAACGCTACCGATCTGATCAGCGAGGCAGCAGCTTATATGGCAGTTGAGAGCACAGTATGGGATGTGGCCCGTACGATGCATGCCCACCCGACAATCTCCGAGGTATTCCTCGAGGCCGGAGCTGATGCTGCAGGCACCCCGATCAACAAGGCCTGAGGAAGACCCTTATATCGGGTTACCGGCCCGGAGAGGTACACCGAGAGTTTTACCGTGACCATGTGGCCATATTCATCCGTAATGCTTCCCCGGGTATGAGAACATTTGAAATAAATTTCATGCCCCGTTTCACCGGCCGGTTTGTGATGAACCCCGCGAAGGTGGTGCTGATGTACTTCCCTGTGATCTGCTCAAAGGATAAACTGAAAAAGATAATAACTTTGATACTGAAAAGTGTATTCAGTGAATCAAACCTTTGGGAAGTACGTATAGGGGTTTCTGATTTGTTAATTTAAAGCCATATGGCCAAAAGAGAGTTCTACCACATAGCAACCGGCGGCAATCTTGAAAAGATCGCTACCCTGGAAGGAGCAACAAGCGCAATTAAAGATGACGGCTACGTCTGGTTCAACTATACCAAAGCCTCACGTGAGGACCTGGCAGAACTATCTGCACCGCTGGGACTGCATCCCCTTTCACTGGAGGACTGCACCGATGAGACTCAGGTCCCCAAGATGGATGAGTTCCCGAATTATACCTTCATCGTCTTTAATGCCCTGCGTTATGATCCGGAAGAGCTGGTTTCCGATGAGGTGGATTTCTTCATTGGAAGTAATTTCCTGGTAACAGTCAGTGGTTATGCTGACTACACCCGCTTCCCGATTGAAGGGATAATACCCGTCATTGAGCGTAACATTTCTGCCGTAAAGAAAGGTCCGGCATGGCTGATGCACCTGATTATAGACTACATGGTTGATAATATGGCTGACATGGTGGAGCAGTCGGAAGTAGATATAGACCATGCTGAAGAAGAGATACTTGATTCACCTTCAGACTTTGACCCTTCACGCCTCACTTACCTTCGCCGTAACCTGCTGAGCCTGCGCAAAAGCCTTTTCTATGAACGTGAGATACTTATTAAAATCAGTCGCAATGATTGCGAATTTGTACCTGATAAAGCCACAGTCCACTACCGTGATATATTCGATCACATCTCCAACTTCCTGGAGATGACCGAAAGCAACCGTGACAATGTCACCAGCCTCATGGAACTTTATGCCTCGATGCTGAACAACAAGATGGCACGTGACTCCAACGAAACAAACGCCACCGTCCGGAGACTCACCTTCATTACAACTATCTTCATGCCGCTGACACTTCTGGCCGGGATATTTGGCATGAGTGAGTGGACGGTAATGACAGGTGGCGAAGAAAATATTCGCCAATCCTATCCTCTGTTTGCAATAATTATGGTAGTAATCGGCCTCGGGAGTTATCTCTTTATCCGTTGGCTTGAGTGGCGTGACCGTAAACGTTCAGGCTGATCCAGACGGCCCGGTAACTGTTACCCGGCAAAACCGGTCTCATTCATAATCTCACGAACCATTTTTGTTACTGTACGGAAATCAATCTTGCCGGTACCCATCATTGGCAGGTTTTCAATTACGACAAACTGTCTTGGCAAAGCAATGCTCGGCAGGTCAGCCATCATCCTCCTCAGTATCTCGGTCTTGTTTACCTCTGCAGATACAGCAGCAACGATATAGGAACCCTTCTTTTCGTCAGGAATCTCAACCACGCAGCATGAGACTCCATGATGTAGATACTTCTCCATCACATTTTCCACTTTGACCAGTGAGACCATCTCACCTCCTACCTTTGTGAACCTTTTGAAACGGCCGGCATGCCACAGGTATCCGTCTTCATCCAGGTAGCCCATGTCACCGGTGTTGTACCAGCCGTTTTTCAGAACCTCAGCCGTCTGAGCGGGATCATCATAGTAGCCAGTCATGACTGAAGGTCCCCTGACAAGGATCTTTCCCACTTCCCTGACCTTACACTCTTCTCCTGATTCAATGTTTTCAATCCTGACCTGTATGCCCGGGATAACTTTCCCGGTGCTGCCAGGCCTGTTGAACTCCTGTGAGTTGACGGAGATCACCGGGGAGGTCTCCGTGGCTCCGTATCCCTCGAGGAGTGTGACACCGTGTTTCTTCAGGTAACCATCGCGCAACGTATCAGGGCATTTGTCTGCACCCGCAACCATCAGCCTGAGCGATTTGAAATCACCCGGTTCTGATTTGTTAAGGTAACCCCAGAAGAAGCTCGGGGTGCCTACCATAATGGTCGGTTTCTCCTCGCGGGCTATAGCGCTGATCTTCTGAAAGTCGAGAGGATTGGCATAGGTCACCATTGTCATTCCGTGGTAAAATGCAACCCACAGGTTGACAGTCAGGCCAAATATGTGATAGAATACGAGGTTGGCAAGAATTTTGTCCTCCCCGCTGATTCCGACATAACTACTGAAGCTTTCTATATTGGCGATGAGGTTTCGGTGTGATAGTGGCACTGCCTTGGGATCCTTTTCGCTGCCGCTGGTAAAAAGCATAGCTGCAGTATCATTCTCGCTGCCTCCATTGATTGTTTTAAGCAGCATGGCCAGCGGCAACTTCGTCATAAGGGCAGCCTTAAGTTTTTCGCCTGTGGTCACACTGTCCATCAGATCCTCTATCATTACCATCCCCTCAACCAGCGGGCAGTTGATCTTCTCAAGCAGTGAACGCGAGGTAATAACGGTAGTAAATCTGCATTTCTTCTGCGCATACCTCACATTCGTCTCCGCTCCGGTCGAGTAATTTATCATCACCGGAATCCTTCCGCTCATGAGCGCGCCAACCGTAGCCAATGCAGCACCCGCTGATGTGGGAATCATGATCCCGATGAACCCCTTATCGTATTTGGTGAATTTCGAGCTCAGTATCAGGGCCCCTATCAATGCCCTGGAATAGGTAACGTCCTTGCCTGTCGTCTTATCTTTCACTGCCAGTTTCGAGGCATTTGCCTTCGCCACCCTGACGAACTGCTGATGTAATAGCATGTTGATTCAGTTTTAATTCTTTTGTTTCCGCAATGTCCGGGGCCGAAGATAAAGAATTATGCCCATACAAAATGCATTGATGAAAATTTCATTCGAAAAATATAATAAATATCACATGCTCTTACACCATTGTTTATGTGATTATTATAAAGTTTGCCGAAAACTTAAGTAACACCAGATTTTTTTCGTTCGAATTTCATTCCGAATATATTCCAGGCTGTATGATATTTATTGGAAGGGACGGGGGGCTGGAAAATGGCAGTTATGTCCGGCGGAATAACAGGAAGAGGATACTTTCAGACCATTCCCTTGAGCTTCTGGTTCGCACGGAAGAGATCCATCTCCACTTTCTCACGGGCGATCCTGGATGATTGCCTGTAGGCGGCGAATTCATCCTTGAGCTCTTTAAGGTCTTTCTCAGTTCTGAGAAGCACTACCAGGTTCCTCTTGAAAATCAGGAATCCTATCACGCCAAGCAACAGCAGTCCTCCGAGAAGTATCCACATGATTGTGTTATAAACTGCTTTATTTATTTCGAGACCCAGGACCCTTATTTTGTTCTTTGTTGCAGTTACCTGGTCAAGCTCGGTCCTCGTAGTTGCAAGCATGTTGTTAAGTGAGTCGGTCCTGCTATTTAAGGCTGCGGTAAGGTTTTTCAGTTCTGTGACCCTGTTCTTTTCTGCTGTAATTGTATCAAGAACATTCCTGCCCAGTTTCTGATAGATATCTTCCCTTATTGCCCGGTAATTATCATAAATTCTTGTATGATCCTCCACATAATTCATCTGATCCTGAATGGTGCCCGTAGTTAGCTCTTCCGGCATTTTCGTCTGCCCGGATACCGCCGAAACAGTAAAAGCAAATACGGAAATCAGCAATACATTTTTAAACTTTATTCGGTTCATTTTTCCCCAGGTTTAAGATTTGAAAACAGAATGGCTAGTAATTAAACGGAGAAATGAATCCAATATTTTACCGTTTGGCAAC
>DHUL01000038.1:4302-10034 GCA_002409145.1 Bacteroidales bacterium UBA5235 | reverse complement strand
AAGGCCCGTCAACCTTATTTTAAATGCATCTGTGCGATTGTCCTTATTAAGTTTGCTGCCCAGTAAAAGATATTATGCCTTACGACCTCGAGCCGCATCTGTGTCATCCGGCGGATCTGTTCTTCAGCCGGCATTTCCAGAGCCGATTTTATTGCATCAGCTGATTTCTCGATGTCGTACGGATTAATAATAATTGCCCCCTGAAGTTCATGAGAGGCTCCTGCAAAACGGCTAAGGATGAGGGAGCCGTCATTTCTATTACGGGCCGCCACAAATTCTTTGGCTACCAGGTTCATTCCATCATGAAGCGATGAGACCATACAAAAATCCGCTGAAGCATAGAACGGGGCTATCTCCTCATGGCTGTGATGCTTTTTCAGAAGGAGTATAGGCTTCCAGTTCCTGGTTTTGAACCTCGTATTGATCCTTTCTGCCTCCTCTTCCACAGCTGTTATGGTATCAGAATAACTTTTCAGAAGAGTTCTGCTTGGTGCTCCTATCTGTATAAAAGTAAATTTATGGACATAAGACTTGTGCTTTTCAAGAAACCGTTCCACGGCCAGGAATTTTTCTACAATACCTTTCGTATAATCGATCCTGTCGACACCTATACCTATGAACTGTGATGTGATGCCATGCTCTCTGAGAAATTCTGACCGGTCAGTCAGCCGGACATTATTATCATAATCCTTAAGGGTAAAGGCAATGCTAATCGGGAAAGACTTAACTACGGTAGTCCGGCCACCCATCTTCACTGAAAAATTGTCCCAGAAAATCCTTGATTCAAGTGCTTGGCTGACGGTTTCAAGAAAATGGTTACAATGGTACTGTGTGTGAAATCCGATTAGGTCTGCTCCAAGCATTCCGCGCAGTATCTCCTTCTGCCATGGACAGATTCCGAATGACTCGGGATTTGGCCAGGGAATATGCCAGAATATGGCAACTTTTGCTTTTGGCTTTTCCTTTTTAATAAGTTCCGGCAGCAGGGCAAAATGAAAGTCCTGGATGAGCACAAACGGTTGCTCCTCATCCCTGGTTTCTTCAAGAACAGCCCTGGCAAAATCCTGATTTACCTTTTTGTATGACAGCCAATCCGCACTCCTGAAGACAGGCCGGGTATGTGCAATGTGACAGAGAGGCCACAGGCCTTCATTTGAAAAACCGTAATAGAAATGTTCCTCCTCCTCCTTGGTGAGCCATAACCTTCTTAAAGTATACATGGGTTCTTCAGGGGGAACCTCAACTTTATCATTTTTATTTACTGTTTCCTTATCGGCGTCACCCGTTCCGGAGGCAATCCACAACCCGCTGCTTGCTTTGAGGATCGGTTCCATAGCGGTGATCATTCCGCTAGCCGGAACCATGCATTTGATTGCCTTGCCCGCATGGACGTGCATATATGGTTCACGGTTTGAGACCACTATCAGTTTCCTGTTTTGAAGCAGATTACCTATCTCCATCTTAAGCCGTTCAGGAGTCCAGATAGCTTCCGCGCTGGTTCTCAGTCGTGCTTCTTCCTCTGCAGTAGCCTTTGCCTCATTCATCGCCCTGGCTATGTTTTCGATCTCCTTATGGAGCGGATCAAGAAATTTCGAACTGGTCCGTGGCAGTATCTGACCTGCATTACCGGTACGCAAAGCCTTCGCCCAGTCTGCAATCCTCTTTATGGGGGTGAAGATCCCCCATCGGACAAAAAGCAGGGTGATGACGGATGCCAGGAATGCCTGAACAAACCACCTGATAAAATTACGGAACCAGATACTGCCTATGACCTTATCGATATAACCGGCATCAGTATAAAGAATAGCTGCATTTATTGATGTCCCTGATTCTTTCAGGGGAATGATGACCTGATAAATATCCCTGCCTTCAAATGTGAAAAAATTGCCGAGAGCACTGTCAGCAGCCATAGCCTGTGAAATGTAGCTCAGTGAATAACCGGTCATCCCTGGTGCTGAACTGCTGCTTATTATACTGTCACCATTAAAGCAGACAGCCATACCGGACAGATGGTACCTGTTGCTGATGCTGTCTGCAAAAGATTCAAATTTATTCAGATTCAGCTTCTCCGGGTTGACAGAATCTCCGGGAAACACCTCCCTGGCTACCAGTGAGGCCTGTATTTCAAGTTCAAGCATCAGCTTGTTTCTTTCCGTTGCAGACTGAAAGAAGGTAAAGCCAAATGCTACGATCCCGACTGCAAGTATGATTGAAAGTATTAAAGCAAATGTAAGTCTCATCCTGATAACTGCTTTAAGAGTGAAATTACCTCGTCAATGCTTTCAAAACCGAATTTTGCATGGCTCTTTCCGGGTCCTACCTTAATAGTGTAGGAACTGGCATCATCTGAAAGGCACATGAACATCTCCTCATCAGTTTTATCGTCACCGATTGCCAGAATGAAATCATATTTGTCCTGACCTCTGAGCATCATTACCGCTTTACCTTTGCCTGTATCACCTGGTATGACTTCAACTACTTTATTACCATCCAGTACTTTAAAGCCTTTGGGAAGCACTGTTTCTCCCAAATTACGGATTAAATTCCTGGAATGAACAATCCCTGACCGCAAATCAGCATTTCTGTAATGCCATGCGAGTGAGCACTTCTTTTCCTCCAGGAATGATCCCGGGCAGTCTGCTACAGCTTTCTTCATTATCGGAATCACTGATTTTTTCCAGGGGCAGAATCCGGATGTAAGGTTCTTCCATATGCCTCCCTCCCTGATCATCGATCCGTGTTCTGCGATAATACTGATCTGAAGATGATCAAGCATCACCTCGATATCAGCAGAAGCTCTTCCTGTAATAACAAACACCTTCGTACCCGGGTTCATTATCAACCCTTCAAGTAAATCATTCAAGTATTGCGGTAGCCGTGCATTAGACGGTATCTGCTCAAAGGCTACCAGGGTTCCGTCATAATCGAGCAGCACAAGCCTGTTAGCCGCTGCACGGTATCCTGAAATCAGATTATCTATCTCCTTTTTATCCATATATGCTGCTTATCTTGCCCGGGAATAGTTTATCTTCTGAGAATTATAAAATTCCCACCATAACAAATTTACGAATGAAATGAGGGAAATGAAATCTTTAGTTACCGGCGAAAGAGTAATAATTATCCCAAACGATACATTACTATCTTTGTTATTGACTGAATTCAGCTGATTTCATCAGTACAGGCAGATGTACCTGGTTTACTTATATTTCAAATGGAAAAAATGAACAATTTAAACTATGGCGTAATAGGCAACTGCCGGAGTGCAGCGCTGATCTCGGATAAGGGAAGTATCGACTGGTGTTGCCTGCCTGATTTCGATTCCCCTTCCATCTTCGCAAAAATCCTCGACAATGAGAAAGGCGGCTATTTCAGTATTGCGGCTGATGAAAAGTATGTGATAACCCAGAAATATCTTCTTTCTACCAATGTGTTGTGTACTGAATACAGGTCAGATGAGGGGATCTTCGAGGTCATCGATTTCATGCCCCGTTACAAGCTCTTCGATGATGATTATTTCGCTGCACCGGAAATCTACCGCTATATTAAATACATCTCCGGAAATCCTGCCTTCAGGGTGGAATATCACCCTGCCTTCAATTACGCCAGGGAAGAGGTCTCGAATGTGACCGAGGATAATTATATCAGGACCTATTCAATGGTAAACCCGACCGAATGTATTTTTCTCTACTCAAGCCTCAGTTTTGATGATATTCTCAATTCACGGGAGATTGTCATTACGCAGCATCAGTTTATTCTGCTCTCATATAACCAGAAGCTGATTGATATAGACATCACCCGTGTTTATCTTGAATTCCAGCGTACAAAAGTTTATTGGTTGAACTGGTCAAACCGTTCAAAAAAATACGAAAAGTACAATACGGAGATTACAAGGAGTCTGCTGGTACTGAAGATTATGTCGTTTCAGCCTACCGGAGCCATCCTTGCATCTTTGACAACCAGCATTCCGGAGGCAATCGGGGAAGTCCGCAACTGGGATTATCGCTTTTGCTGGTTACGGGATGCATCAATGTCTCTTGAAACATTGCTGAGGATGGGACATGATTATTCAGCCCGAAGATTCCTGGAATACCTGAAAGGAATCCTTAAATCGAAGAGTGATTCATTTCAGATTATGTACGGGATCAGGGGAGAAAGGGAGCTCACGGAAACGACACTGCCTCACCTGGCCGGCTATGAAAATTCCAGGCCTGTAAGAATAGGTAACGCTGCACATATGCAAATGCAAAATGACGTTTTTGGTTATCTGCTGAACGTTATTTACCAATACTATGAGTTTTTCCCCGGCACACTTGATGAAATAGAAGAGATGTGGGAGATCGTTCGCAACATATCACGGACAGTATCAACCCATTGGGAAAAAGCAGATAAGGGCATCTGGGAGTTCCGGTTCGAAGAAAAACACTATGTATTTTCAAAAGTCATGAGCTGGGTTGCGATGGACAGGGCAGCAAAAATTGCAAATGCCCTTCACAGGTACCACTACTATGAGTCATGGCAGGGCATAGCAAATGACATCAAGGAGGATGTACTGAAAAATGGCTGGAAAGAGGAGCTGCAAACATTTACACAGACCTATTCCAATTCGGAACTCGATGCTTCTTTATTGCTGATGGCTGAATACGGATTCATTGAGGCCAACGATCCAAAATACATAAAAACGGTTGTCGCGATCAGGAATTCACTTTTCAAAGATGGATTGGTGTACCGGTATATAAGTCCGGATGATTTCGGGAAGCCATCATCATCATTTACAATCTGTTCATTCTGGCTGGTCCAGGCCTTGCACCGTATCGGAAGGAAAGAAGAAGCAAGGGAAATTTTCGAAGATCTTCTCTCATACGGAAATCACCTGGGTCTTTTCAGCGAGGATATAGACTTCAAAACGAAGAGACTCCTGGGAAATTTCCCCCAGGCTTATTCGCACCTGGCACTTATAAATACGGCAACTCTATTTTCCAGGCAGAAACACCTGGCAAGGTTTATTAAACCCTGATCATTTGATCTCCAAACCTCTACACACGCCGAGACTCATCTGCTTAAGATGGATCAGGAGCAGCACGAATTAAATGAAATCATCTAAAGGAATATTCAGGACGAGGCAACAAAGAAAACAGGAGGGGCTAAGTAAGAATTTAAATTATTGAATACATACGATAAAAATCTGTAAAGATATCTCATTAACCCTACACTGGCTACCCCTTAAAAAGTCAGAGATGTAAACTGATTTAGCCTGGCTATAAATTCTCAGGGCCTTAAAGTTTTACTATTTTACGGACATCTGCTGCCATATCAAAAATCTCCTCCCTGCTTACACCTGCAGCCTGATACATTGCAAATATATTATCAACCGGCGTCTCGGGAGGTATCACATGCGATGCTGCCAAAATATAACCTCCTCCATCATTAGTCATGTATTCAACAAGTTTAAGTGTTTCCCTGTATACTTCATCTGTTGTACCGTATGGCAACAAATTCTGGGTATCCACACCTCCCATGAATGATAATTTGTCTCCAAATTCCCTTTTAAGCTCATATGGATTCATCCCCGTACAATTACTTTGAATTGGATTTAGCACATCTAAACCTATTTCGATAAGATCAGGTATTATAGGCCGGATGGATCCGCAAGAGTGATAGGCAATCCACAACCCTCTGTTTTTACCGACATCAAATATTTTTTTCAATTTTGGTTTAAACATATCACGCCATAA
>DHUL01000038.1:0-3972 GCA_002409145.1 Bacteroidales bacterium UBA5235 | reverse complement strand
TAAAACGTATTTTCCATTCCGCGAATGCGGAACAATAATTCCAGCAGACATGGAGAAATATCACATCCGATAAAGTAATCATTTGCGAATGGGATGATCTTATCCATACTTTTTTGAAGCTGTTCTATATGTGCAAAAGGAAAATCGTAATTTAATATTTCTTCTTCAGTTGCATTTTCAAGAGGAAATTTAATGATTTGATTAAATGCTCCTTCTTTTGCCCATTCAATTCCCCATTGATCGGTATGGCCTTCTCCATCTTTCTCATGAATAATACCTTCCATCGCAAAATTATTACCAACCCAAGCCTGTTTAATATCATTAAACATCACCTGGTCAAAAAATTCCGGTGATATTTCAAGTAATTGTGCAATTTTTTTTACTGATTCCGGGTGATACCACATAAAAATCGGGATCCTATCCACGGGTTTTTTCTGTAAGGCTCTGTGTGTACGTTCTTTTGAATTCATATTATTTAATATCTGGAATGATGATTTAGAACATGCCGAAAGTTAGGGTTTTTATTGCATCTTTATTTCTTACTGATAAAGCCGGAAGCATTGACCACTTTCAGCCAGAGTTGACTGACCATTGTCTTAATCCCTGATAAAATTGATTAATTTGTAAGCTTACCCGCTATTCGGCCGATCAAAATTAGATGATAGCCAAGTCCGAGAGGGTGCGGCGAGTGAGCAAACCATTTAATTTTATTACCGGATATGGAACAAAACCGTTTTACCGAATCTCAGATAGTCAGTATCCTCAAGCAACACGAAGCTGGCTCAAAGGTCATGGACATCTGCCGTGAACATGATATCAGTGATGCCACATTTTACAACCGGAAAGCCAAATACGGAGGCATGGCACTTCCCCAACTCAGGAGGTTGAGGGAACTTGAAGAAGAAAATGCACGCCTCAAGCGTATGTATGCTGATCTCAGCCTGGTTCATCATGCTTTAAAGGATGCTGTAGAAAAAAAGTTATAGGGTCTGAAGTTAAAAAGGAGTTGGCTGATCACATGATGCATGAGCATGGTGTCAGCAAACGTCAGGCCTGCCAGCAGTTCAACTTCCAGGAAGCACATATGATTATGCTCCGAGAGTTGATACGACAGGTGCTTTGATCGCAGAGAAGCTTCAGGAACTCATCCAGGCCCAACCAACCATCGGATTTTGGATGCGTCATCATAGGCTTCGAATGAAAGGTTATAAGTGGAATCATAAGCGAGTGTATCGAATGTATTGCCAGATGCAGTTAAATATCCGTAGAAGGGATCGAAAAATAGGGAAGCTTACAGTTTTTATTGCTTTAATCTCCAATCTCAATATTATATTTATTTAGAAGTGCCTTAAGTGTTAATCCAGTTTTATATCCACTTTCCAGTATTCGGTAATTGCTTTTAATTCATCTTTCGTAAGGTAGGTAACTGCGCCATGTTTAGGACTGCTGAAATTGGTGGTTTTCATCATCCCTTCGTTAAAATGCCCCAAATTGGTGTAATTTATAAAGTCGGCAGTTTCGCTGAATCCCATATTACTCGGACGAAGACCATAGACATCGTACATAAGCACGTAGTTGCTTGTTCCAAGCCGTTTGAAGAGGTTAGGGGCTTCGGTATTTACTTTTTCCGGATCTATCCGCTGATTTTCGGGCTGGTAACCTCCATTTATTTTATCGGAGATAGAATGTAAAATTCTAGCATCCGATACATAGAACATATGGTATTTATCGCCAACCTTGGTAATATCGCCATCTAATCCGCCAATATCGGTTATGCGTTTGGGAGTTGTTTGGAGTTTCGTAAAATCGTCATTTGTGTAGGCATAGTACATGTGGCATTCTTTATTGTTGTAACGGATGGTAAAATATATCATCATCTTTTTGGCAGAAGGATCGTACACCGTTTCGGGTGCCCAGGAGCAATCTATATCGCCAAGCTCAGGAAAAGCAACGTCAACACGAAAATCAGAATGCGTCCAATTTATTAGGTCGTATGATTTCATTAATACCAGGGCTCGGTTGTTACCCCAGCCATATTTTTCGACAGGGCGTTGCCAGTCGGTATCCCTGAAACCGGCGCGTTTGCCAAAAATGTGAAGATCGGTCATTGCCAGGTAGAAAGCACCATCCGGGCCACGGGTAATGTGTGGGTCGCGTACTCCTTTTTGTTCGGCCAGTTCCGACCCAATAAAAATTGGTTGTCCCTTGTTTATATCGGTAAAAGTATATCCATCGGCACTTATAGCCATATAGGCCGATTGATCTTTATCTTTAAAGTATACAAACAGGTATCCGGCAAGATTTTTCTCGTCGAATTTTTTTGGTTTCATGCTTTTCTCCAATTTAGGCACAATTTTAATGCCTGGAGTTTGCTCCAATGTTTTTTCCTGAGCTAATGAGGTGTTAACAGCCACTATATTTATAAAACTAACGAGAAGAAATAAATTAATATAGTTCATTTTTATTAGAGTTTATAGCTATTTAGATATCCAAGGTAATAAGAATTGTTTAAGGTTTTAAATCGTTTAGAAATATTCAACAGGTTAAAATTGTAAATAATTGAAAGAAATACTATTATTCTGCAAGGCAAATAAGCACTTTCATACACTGACAATGAGAAGGGGTTGCTCATCAATAATGAGGCCACGGTAGAAATTTCGAAACCAAATAATGCAAACCCCACCTCCTCTTAAAATAATTAAAAACTGATCAGAATAAAACAAGAGTCAGGTTGTAATCCTCAGAACACACATAGATACACGGTAGAAGTTACCAGGGTCCTATATACTTACTATATAAGTATCATGATATAACTCCGGCGGAAAGGGCTATTCCAATCCATAGGCCTGTTCTATTTCCAGCTTAACTCGCCCAGAATCGAATATTCTGCCATATCCGCACCGATGAGGGGGCGTTTCAAATATCGCAACTACAGCGAGGTAAACTTAAATGGTATCTCAGTATATCAGTGTATTATGAGATATTTCAGGTGTAATAAACAGGCACAAAATAGACAAACCATAATAAGCTGTATATCTGTCGATTAAGTATAATCCTAAGTAGGCCTTGTTTGGGGATCCACTCTCTCCAGGAGCTTATGGCAAATAGCCAATTAACTATCTCGTTATTAGACTGTTCAGTCTATTCTATTTCGCTTGTCGGGGAAGTATCCTGTTTTTACCTGGTAACACCATCTATTTAAGCTAATCTTCTTACCTTTATGACAAGGCAACTCCCTTATTTGATAAGACATTAATTTCCAGACCGGAAATGCAGACATTAACTTTGACTTCAGTTGACTTTCACATCGGGGCTGCCTTCTTTTCATCCTAAAAGATCACACATATTACATTTCCGGAAGGATTTTTGGCTTTGGCACTAACATAAATGAACTTTGATCTGTAAGCAAATGACTGCCAGATGTCAAGCATTATCAATGGTTATAATTATGACATTTTCATCTCTTACCGCCAGAAAGACAACAAGCATGACGGTTGGGTGACGGAATTTGTCGATTAGCTGAAGGGTGAACTTGAGGCTACATTCAAGGAAGAGATCAGCATTTATTTCGACATAGACCCGCATGACGGCCTGCTTGAGACCCATGACGTGGATGCCTCTCTTAAAGAGAAGCTGAAATGCCTGATCTTCATCCCTGTAATCTCCCGAACCTACTGTGATCCCAAATCATTTGCATGGGAGCATGAGTTCAAGGCATTTGTTCAACAAACTTCGAATGACCAGTTCGGACTGAAAATAAAGCTGCCAAATGGCAATGTAGCAAGTAGGGTTCTGCCTGCACGCATTCATGATCTGGGAGCAACTGCTATAAAGGATTGTGAAACAGTTCTGGATGGCTTTCTCAGGGGTGTTGAGTTTATCTATAGGGAACTCGGAGTAAATAAACCTTTGACCGATGACGATGATGAAAAGAAGAATCTGAATAACACTAAGTATAAGATCCAGATAAAC
>DHUL01000077.1 GCA_002409145.1 Bacteroidales bacterium UBA5235 | reverse complement strand
CACATAGGATTTGTACTCATCCTGATTGATCGGCCCGCGAAGGATATTGCAGTCCTCATATAGGAAATTAAAAAGTTTCTGGCTGGATGTTTCTTCTGCGGACACCTCAGCGTTCTCTGTATCCTTATCGGCTGCCTGAACCGCTTCTTCCATCATCGATTCCCTGGAGCCCTTTTCAACCTCGATGTCTGCGACCCGCTCGATAGGGACACTCACATCTTTTCCGATCTTCTTTTCCATGATCGGCTTGTACCTATTCTCGAATTCGATCAGTATAGCGAGCAGCCTTTCGTCGAGGAAGGTAAGCTCATGTTTTCTGATTTCAGAAGGAATGCCATAATAAGCCTCCGCGATCCCTCCGGTAATTGCCGCAATGGTATCGCTGTCACCGCCAATAGAGATGGCGTTTCTGATTGCATCTTCAAATCCTGTAGATTCGAAAAATGCCATCATCGCCTGAGGTACGGTGTCCTGGCAGGTCTCACTAAACTGATAGCTGTCCCTTATGCCATCAAGTGTGAAGTTCATCGGATAGTAGTTCTTATCGATGTAATCACGGATCTCCAGCATGCTCTTCCCATGCAAAGCCATGAAGATTGCGACCGTCGTAGCCTCCGCACCTTTCAGACCTTCCGGATGATTATGCGTCACCTTGGTTACGGCCTTAGACATTGCTTTTGCTTCATTCATGCTTCTCGCTGCAAATCCTACCGGAGAAACACGCATAGCCGCTCCGTTCCCAAAACTGCCGTATGGCTTTGGGTTGTTTGACCTGATCCATTTCCGGAAAGCTCCGCCGTAACCCGCATCCGGGTAAAGACGGCCAAGCTTCTGCATATAACGCACTGCCAGATCCGGCAGCTTGTTTACGTCGCCTTCACTTTTCAGGATTGCCTTGGCAATGGCAAGCGTCATAATGCTGTCATCTGTCGGTTCGCATTTATAAGTCAGAAAATCAAAATCTTTACTTCTGTGGTTGTGCCATTCAAAACGGGAGCCAACCGTATCCCCGATAATCGCGCCTAGCATACTAAAACCTCCTCATGATCAAAATTGCTGAAGTTTCTTCAGCGCTTCATTCCAGCGTTTTTCAGCATTTCGTACTGTCTCTTGATAGGCTGATAATTCTTCTAGGTAAGTCTTCGCTATGCTCCGTTGCTTTTCAATCGGCGGCAGCGGAATTTCAATAGCTCCCAGGTCTTTGTAGCTGATGTTCATCGTAGACAATCCTTGCTGTGTCCCGGCCAACAGTTTCTTCCCAATTGGGCTATCAATAAAAATCTTCAAATAGGTGCTGTTAAGCAGTTCGCTGTTTGGCCTGATCACAATCAGATTCGAGGACGCAATGCAGGTATACGGCTGCTTGTGAAACACTGCTGTTCTTATCGCCGTACCTCTGGCCGGAAGAATGATGTCTCCCTCCTCAAGAATATAGGTTGCAATCTTACGTTCATCGAGCGAGATCTTATCCAAGCTGTCATAATCGATGTCAAAATCTTCTATGTTTGAGATGTTGACAACGCCGATATTGCCATCTGGATCTTTGCCTCTCACGGCTTTTCCTCTGAAAATCTCAGCCACATTTTTCAGAAGTTCTTTTCTGGTTGCCGAATTCTGGAAGGCCACAAAATCTTCATCCTGCTTTGCAAAGATTCGATCAACGCTCCAGTTTCCCTGTTCTTCAAGTTCCGGAAGCATTACGAATGTGTCGTCCTCCACTTCCAGTGAAGTGAGTTGTTCTCTTCGGTTCTTTCGGTCACCAGCGGAATATCTTTTTATATCGATATCTTCATCCTCGGATGGTCTTGTATTCTCTACTTTAAGCAGATAGGTTTTTATACCTGTGTAATTGAAGGTTCCTTCCGGAAGTTCAGAGAGTTCCCTGATAGAGTAATTTGACTGAATGAACTGTCTTAAGTCACCAGCTTTTCCTGATGCAAAGGAAATTCTCGCCGGAAGCACAATATCGAGCAGGCCACCCGTATTTAAATGCAGGGACAGGTTTTCTAAGGCAACAAAGTCTGTCTCCCTACAAATGAAATGAGAGTCATCAACAAGATCTCGCCCGCCGAATATCGGATTTGAAAGAATCAGATCGAACCGCTTATTAATAAACTCATAGCAATAGATGTTGGTTAATGTGACGCTAACGTTCGCGTATCCGTCGCACATCTTCTCGAGGACTTTCTGGTAATCCCGGTTCTGCGTTGTCAGAAGAAACTTTGAATCTGGATGTTGTTCAATGATCTGTGACAAAGAAGCCACAAACTTCTCTGCCTCAGCAATCATTACCGTTCTACGTTTCCCTCCAAATTCTTCCGTCATAAGTGTTACCAACGCTTCAGGAAGAACAGGCATCTTATTATTTTCCATCGTCAACTGTAAAAGCTGGCCCCAATTAAATTCTCCACCTTCCGATACAAGCCTATAAAAATTATAGAATGCATCCTCGTTTGGAAACGGGTTAGCAACGCCGGCCTTATCAGCACACTGGAGCAACGTAGTATATAAGGATGATGACGAGTTATCCTTTGCAGAGTGGATCACCTCATCCGTAAGCAGGGCCGCAGATAGATATGAATCCGGGCCCATGAAGGCTCTTAACGAATTGATATACATCCATGTATTGTCACTGCTTTTCGCTTGGTTCATTGCCTTCGCCTCCGTTCTATTTATGTCTCTGACAGTATAATATCAAAGGTTTGCATTATTGTCAACTATATTTTAGTATTTGAATACCAAATTATATGATAGCTACGTTTTTAGCAACAGTCCTGTAGTCTCCCACCCCCGAAAAAGCAGTTGTTTAGTCACACCTATGCTTTATGCCAGTAGTCAGGACTGTTGCCAGAGAACGAAAAAAGGAATTCCGGAAAGCCACCGATATTATGGCAATTCTCCGAAA
>DHUL01000084.1 GCA_002409145.1 Bacteroidales bacterium UBA5235 | reverse complement strand
ACAGGATATACCAGGTGACCGGAGAAGTTGTGGTATCCGGCATAAATGACAGCCAGAGACACCAGAAATATGTCCAGGACGCTACAGCCGGTATTCTGATTGATGATTCCAGTGGCAAAATCACTACAACATATAGTGTCGGTGACGGAATAAAGGGTCTGACAGGCACACTGACCGAATACGCCAAACTGCTGGAGTTCGTCCCATACAGTGACCCGGGTACCGCATCATCAACCGGGAACACCCTCACCCCGCAGGTGGTCACTATCACCGAGTTCAACACCAACCAGGAAAGCTATGAATCAGAACTGGTAAAAATCGTCGGGGTGAAATTCACCGATGCCAATGGGACAGCAGTCTTCCAGGAAAAGAAGAATTACAGCATCAGTGTAGGAACCGATGCCACCATTCTGCGGACCATCTTCCTCGGGACGGACCTTACTGGCAAGATCATTCCATATATGGCTGACGTCACCGGAATCGCAACCGTTTACAACACTGACGCCCAGTTAACACCCAGAAACTATGCTGACCTTGTCATCTACTCATCCGATGCCACACTCAGTGACCTCAAGGTGAGCGGCACCACGGTAACGGGATTTGCAGCGGGCACATTGACATACAACGTCTCCCTGCCTGCCGGGACAACCGCTGTGCCTGCAGTAACTGCAACAGCAACCGAGGCAAACGCCACAGTGGTGATCACTCCTGCCACATCGCTCACCGGTGATGCAGCAGCCCGCACCACAAAGATCGATGTAACCTCTCAGGACAAGGCATCGGTAAAGAATTACACCATAGTATTTACCGTTGCCACAGGAATCGATGATTACCTCAGCGACAAGCTGAGAATATACCCGGTTCCTGCTCACAATGAGATCACCGCAGAAGGCATTGAAGGGATAACCATGATCGAAATCTATGAGGTTACAGGCAAAAAGGTATCATCTATACGTTGTGCGGAAGATAGTTTCAGGGAGATTCCTGTTGCAGACCTCAGCCGCGGCCTCTACTTCATAAAGTTTATTGGTCCAGATGGGGTGATTCTGAAAAAATTCATCAAGGAATAGTCAATACTAATCTCACCTTACGTAAAAAAGCCGCCCGGAGTACCCGGAGCGGCTTTTTTGCTCCTGCCAGAATCATGCTTGCCGTAAATACATCTTCAAACAACAACAACGTGCAGGAACTTCATTGCCAGTAACGGAATTTTAATCAACTTTGCATTGTATGTTTCGTCTTCATTCCATTAATTACCTGTTTGTGCTTGTAATGGCTGCAGCCACTGCTGCCTTATCCTGCCGACGAGTTCCGGATCCGCCTTCACCGGATGACACCAGTCTCTTCTCAGCATGCGTTGACCCGGGCAGCACAACCACCCTCGACATCATCACCTTCAATGCAGAAGGATTTCCAAAAGCCGGATACACAAGCGTAACTGCACTCTCTGCCCTCATAAAGACAATTGACCCTGACATTGTAGCCCTGCAGGAGGTGGCATCAGAGGCCGATTTCAACCGCCTCGTGAAACTGATGCCGGGATGGACAGGCGTCTTCTACCCGATCAACAACGATGAATGGAACCTTGCATACCTGTTGAAAAACAGCGAGACAGAACTCGTCCAGGGAACCGTACGCACATTATTCGAAAACGACACCTGGGCATTCCCCAGACCGCCGTTCGAGATGATTGTAAGACACAAGGCTTCAGGCAGGGAGCTTATTCTTATTAACCTGCACCTCAAATGCTGCGGGGGAGTGGAGAATGAGAGCAGCCGGCGGTCCGCTTCGCAGCAGCTTAAGGATTACCTGGACGCACAACATGCGGATGAAGCAGTTGTAATGCTTGGTGATTATAACGACGAGATCTCCTCCCAATCTGCCGAGGAAAATCCATTCATCAATTTCATCATGGATGCATCAGACTACGCCTTCGCCGATATGGCAATCGCAAAAGGGAGCCAGCTGTGGTGGTCATACCCTTCCTGGCCCAGCCATATCGATCACATACTGGTGACCGATGAGCTTTTTGCTGATATTGATACTACGATGACAATTAAGGTCAGTCCATGTTACCCCGAATACGGGGAAGTCCTTTCTGATCACCGGCCGCTGGGAATAAGAATCAATCCCTGAAATCAGACACGAATCAGTTAGTGCCGGAGTTGCTGCGGACGATCATTACATATACCGGGAAGTGGTCACTGTAACCACCCTGCCAGACAGTCCCTACAAATGATCTAAGAGGGTAACCCTTGTATTGCCCGTCTTTCTGCATCAGAAACGGAGAATTGAATACACGGGCATGATGAAACTTATAGGAGGAGTAATCGGTGCCTACCAGCGAAGGCGAGACTATGATCTGGTCGAACAGGTTCATCCCATCCCGGTAGTTCAATGAGCCTATACCCTTCCTGAAAAGAGGAAACATCGTATTGAACATCTCCCCTTCCTTCAGTCTTTCAGGATCACCTGCTGCCCGGAGGTATTTCCTCAGGCTTTCATCAACCGGATCATCATTCAGGTCGCCCATAACAAACACCTTCCCATTACTGTCAATGGCCAGAAGACTGTCTACCAGCCTTCGGGAAAGCTCTGCGGCAGCATTGCGGCGCGGACGTGTGGTCAGCTCACCTCCTGAGCGTGAAGGCCAGTGCCCCACGATGAAATGCATTGGTTCACCGTCAAAGAGCCCGGAGACCACCAGTTGATCACGGGTATAAACAGGTTCCCCATCTTCATTGGTCAGTGGCAGCGATGGACTCGCTGAAGATGTCACCCTGAAAAAACGAGGCCTGTACATCAGCGCAACATCCACCCCACGCAGGTCAGGTGAGTCATAATGAACAATCTGGTAGTTCGATTCCTTTAACAGAGGATGCGCCGCAAGATCCTCAAGCACAGACCGGTTCTCAATCTCTGAAACGCCGAGCACTGCCGGACCACCTTTCCAGCCCTCATCCTCGCCGATCTTTGAAATGGCATAAGCCATATTGTCAAGCTTTTCCCTGTACCGGTTACCGGTCCATTTATTAGGGCCATCCGGGGTGAACTCCTCATCCAGCACCCCGGGAGTATCTATTGTATCGAAAAGGTTCTCAAGGTTGTAAAAGGCTATCAGCCCGGCTCTTAACTGCTGCTGCGCATTCATCGTCATCAGTGACGATAACAGAATTAATATAAAGGCTACCCGTGTTATCATAAAGCTTTAATGTATTGGCAAAGGTAGCGCTTTTAGGAATTGGATTTTATCCTTTGTCATCTCTTCGAAAAGCTTTATCTTTCGTCCCTTTCTTTCAGACAACCGATGAAACATAACAAACTGATTTTCTTAATTCTAATGGTTATTCTCTCCTGTGGCACAGCGGTCGCACAGCAGGGTACCGTCAAAGGAACCGTGACCGGGAGGAACAGCCAGACATCCCTGGCGGGAGCAGTGATTACAGACGCCTCAGGAAATGAGCTTGGCCGTTCCGGCGACGACGGGTCCTTCACCGTTTATGTGAATGAAGGCAGGCAGATGCTCTTCTTTAACATGCCGGATTATGAACAGGCGATTGTAAGCGTGACGGTTACTGCCGGTAAAACGACCGATGCCGGCACAATAGCACTCGCAGATATGGCTGGTTTCATGATGGATATCGGTACGGTAAGCACCATGGAGGGCTTCTCCGAAGACGGCTTCGAGACACAGTCAATTCAGGGTACCCTGAGCGCCTCTGCTGATATATTCATGAGCACAGCTGCATATACCTTCGGCCAGGTCATGTACAGAAACAGGGGATACGAAAACAATTATCAAAACGTAAGCCTTAACGGATTCGTAGTCAATGACATTGAGTCAGGAGCACCTTACTGGTCAAACTGGGGCGGCCTTAACGATGTCATGCGCAGCTCCATGGTCAGCTCCGGACCCGAACCCATCGGATTCCTCTTTGAACCGGTGGGTGGCGCCACACGGATAAACACAAGAGCCTCAGAATACCGGTCTGGCATACGTGCCGTCTGGTCGCGCTCCAACCGAACCTATCCCAACAGGGCAATGCTGACATACAGTACAGGACTGATGAACAACAACTGGGCAGTGACCGGCAGTCTCTCCCATCGCTGGGGCGAGCACGGTTATGATCAGGGAACTTTCTATAATGCCACCTCCCTGTTTCTGTCAGTGGAGAAGAAGATCAACGCAAGACATAGCCTCAACTTCACAGCCCTTGATGCAATCTACGAGAGAGGTGTTGGCGGTGGTTCAACGCAGGAAGTATATGACCTCGCCGGCAGTAACTTCTATAACCCCTACTGGGGCTATCAGAACGGAGAAGTGCGCAGCGCACGCGTCAGAAGCAACAACAAGCCTCTGATGACCCTCGCCCATACCTGGAAACCGTCGGACAAGCTGGATATCCAGACCACCGCCGGATACTGGTTCGGGAAAAGCGGATATTCAGCCCTTAACTGGTACGATGTGCTTGATCCTCGCCCCGACTACTACCGTAAATTGCCTAGTTACTATTATGCAGAGTCTGACCAGACCCGTATTACAGAAGCCTGGGAAACTGATCCTGCAGTGAGCCAGATCGATTGGGATCATTTCTATTTCGCCAACAGGAAAAACATTTACTCTGTTTATAATGAGGGCGGTATCGAAGGAAATACCCTCTTCGGGAACCGCTCAAAATATATCGTTGAGGACCGCCGAAACGACCTCTCACAGTTCCAGCTCAATACCAGGGCATCATGGGACATGACA
>DHUL01000015.1:8177-27932 GCA_002409145.1 Bacteroidales bacterium UBA5235 | reverse complement strand
AAGCACGGGAAAACGAAAGAAGGGAAGCCGAGGCCAGGGAGGCACAGCAGCGTGCAGCAGAACAGAGAGCAGCCGAGGCACGCGAATCTGAGAGGAGATCTGCAGAGGCCCGGGAAAATGAAAGAAGAGCCGAAGAGACAAGGGTCGCCCGGCAGAGAACAGAGGAATCCGGTTCTGAAAGAACCAACCGTAAATAACACTTAACTGACTGTACGATAGTCCCGCTGACCACCCGGCCAGCGGGACTTCTTTTTAATGCACCGCTTTTACTGCAGTCGGGGAAGCAGTGAAAAACAGGCTGGTCTGCCTGACAAGGTAATTTTCGCAGTTAACCATAACCCTGATATAGAAAAACCCTGGAGGGTTGACAAACTTTATTCAGTTAGAATTGTTAAATAACAGACTCCTGTAATAAATAAATCATGCAGACAATTCTCGGCGCAAACGGTACTATCGGCAAGATCCTTGCAAAGGAACTTCCCGTATACACTGACAGGGTTCGGCTGGTAAGCCGTAATCCGATAAGAGTTAATGATTCAGATGAACTGCTTCCCCTGGATCTGACACAACCGGGAGCTGTCGATAAAGCTGTACAGGGCTCCGAGGTTGTGTACCTTTTAGTCGGACTTGAATACAAGCTTAAGATATGGGAACAATACTGGCCGGTACTGATGAGAGATACAATCAATGCGTGTCTTAAACATGGTGCAAAACTGGTGTTCTTCGACAATGTTTATATGTATGATAAGAATCACATGTCACAACTTGCCGAGAACACCCCGGTCAATCCTCCCAGCCGCAAAGGGGCTGTCAGGAAATTAATTTCCGAAATGCTCCTGGAGTCAGTGAAGGATATGGGTTTGCAGGGGCTGATAGCCCGTTCTGCCGACTTCTACGGACCGGGTAATGAGAACAATTTCGTAACCCAGATGGTTCTGAAAAATCTTGCTGCCGGGAAGAAACCTATGTGGTTTGTGGGGTCTGAAATAAGGCACTCTTTCACCTACGCGCCTGATGCAGGCAAGGCTACCGCCCTTCTCGGCAATACTTCTGACGCCTACGGCCAGGTCTGGCACCTTCCTACTGACAGCAGACCTGTCACCGGTAAGCAGTTCATATCGATGATTGCCACAGAATTAGGTACTGCAGAGCCGAAACTCAACATACTTCCCAAATGGATGCTTCGCCCGCTGGGCCTGTTTATTCCCGTGATGAAGGAGATGCCTGAGATGATGTACCAGTATGACAGGGAATACTTTTTCGACTCGTCTAAATTCACCAATCGGTTCGGCATAAAAGCCACCCCCTACGAGCAAGGAATCAAGGAAGCCTGCCAGGCTTTCAGGAACTGATAAACACTGAAATTCCCGGTCTGTCTCTTCATCTGTCAAAGAACACCACTCATTTTGGAATGAATTTTGTTTAACCGGTAATGCCATTCATTTGAACAGGCATGTTATTTTTGCTGATTAAGGCAGATAACTTACCAAATAAAGCACGGCGGAACCGAAAAGCCATATGAGTAGGAAAACATAAAACCTTTTGTCATGAAGAAACTGTTATTTATAGTTACGCTAATAAGCCTTAGCGCTGTAGCAGGCGCCCAGATCAGTTCCAATGCCCTTGGTGCCCGCCTTTACGGAGGCGACAGCTTCAGCGGGGCCGAACTTTCATACCAGAAGGGACTAAATGAAAGGAACAGGCTTGAACTTGATGCCAGCTTTGGTTTCAGCAATGACTTCACCAGGTTGGCACTTGTAGGTATTTATCACTGGGACTGGAATATCGCCGGAGGCTTCAACTGGTATGTAGGTCCGGGTGCTAGCGTAGCATATGACAACTTCGATGCAAATACCTATGTCAATATTGGCCTTGGCGGCCAGATCGGGATTGAATATAAATTCAAGGATCTGCCTCTTCTGGTCAGTCTTGACTCGCGCCCGATGTGGGATTTCCTGGGCGAAGTTCACGGACTTGGCTGGGGAGCAGCACTCGGCATCAGGTTTACCTGGTAGCACCCCCCCGGAGAAACCCTGTTTTCATCATAAGACTGTGAAGTACCTGCTCAGCATACTGCTGTTCATCCTGCCTGTGGTCATGTCAGGCCAGGCAGCATCATCAGAACCGGAAGGATGGTTCACTGTCACCCGTGTGGTTGACGGAGACACCTTCTGGGTTGATGACGGCAGTGAGAAGGGGTTGAAGATAAGGCTTATAGGCATTGATGCGCCTGAACCGCGAAACACGGGAACAAGACCGAAAGGGTTTTTCGGCGCCGAGTCATCCGGTTACCTGCAGGAGTTGTTAAGAGACAAGAGGGTCAGGCTCGAATATGATGTTTCACGCTATGACCGTTACAGACGAACACTTGCGTATGCATACCTGGAGGACGGCACTTTCGTAAACGCCGAGCTGGTCAGAAACGGTTATGCTATGGTGATGACGATGCCGCCCAATGTAAAATACGCCGATACATTCAATGAACTGGCCTCGAAGGCACGAAAACAAAAGAAGGGGCTCTGGAAAGAGTCGCCTTCTTTAAAATGAAATAATATGAAGTATCCTGACTGGTTACTTTACCTGTTCCAGCAGGGAGTTCAGGCGGGTCCGGGCTACTGAACTCTTTTTATCGGCTCCCACTACCTCCACTTCCTTGTGGATGACTCCCTCGTAAGAACCTGAGATGACTCCGATTTCCGTATATGTAGCATTATCCCCGAATGACTCATATTCGCCAACGCTTACATCGCTGAAACTGACTGAGTAGATACCATCGGAGCCTATCTCAACATCAACACTGCCTCCTTCTCCGGTCAGGTAGTAATAATCCCCGTTCTCGAGTGAGATCCCGCTGAGGAAGAATAGACCGAATGGATACAGGCAACGCTCTGTCTCATCGGTGTATCCGATTGAAGGATAATTACCTCCGAGAGTCTTGACGTCAGGGTCCAATACGGCCAGGGGAACCATAGTGGTGTCACCGTTTTTGATGTTTCCAAACATGAACTGGAACACATGCATCTCCTCTGCGGTTCCCTTGCCGAAAACCTCCTCGATCAGGTAGACATCATTGATAAAGTACTCTTCACCGTCATAGGTGAACGTGTTCACCGGATCCTTGTCCTTCGAACATGAGAACATTGTCAGCATGGCAAAAAGCCCGAAAATAAGAATAGCATTTTTTTTCATAACAAATGAATTTATAGAATTGGTTTATATGAGTTTTTCTGAAGACGATTCCCGTTATTCGGTTGCAGACCCGTCTTACATGAAACAGAGGCAAACGCCGAATTATTGCAGGGATGCAAGAAAAAATTGATATTTTTACTTTTGAAAACGCTTATTGTCTGATAATCATTATATGAAAAAACTTGCTCTCCTGCTGACACTCACAGCATTCGCCACAGGCTCATTCTGCCAGGCTGACACAACTTCTGTATCCTATGTCGCATACTGGTCAGTTGGCGACACCTATGACTACAACGTCCGCAAGACGAGTATGCAGTGGACCGGTGACTCCCTCACAAAAGATGACATATCGGAGTATACAGCCAGCTTCGAGGTGATCGATTCAACCGAAAGCTCTTACAGAATCCGCTGGACCTATTCCAATGCACTGTTTGACACATGGGATATACCTGCCGGGATGCTTGAGGAACTCTCGAAGTATGCATTAAGCGAGATCATCTATACCACAAATGAACTTGGTGAATTCACCGGCATTGAGAACTGGCAGGAGCTCGGGGAAATGATGAGTTCTATGTTCTCTGACGTCTTCAGGATACTTTCTGAAGACTCCGGAGAGGAGTATGAAAAGCTGATGCAGGCTGCACAGCCAATTATCGATATGTACAGTTCAAAGGAGGGGGTGGAGCAATTGGCCTTCCCGGAGCTTATGCTCTTTCATTTCCCCTTCGGGGCGATGATAACTGTTGCTGACACAATAAGATACGAGGATCTGTTCCCGAATCTTCTCGGCGGCGATCCGATCAGGGCTGACGCGAAGCTGTGGTTTGAGGAGGTCGACTTTAATGAGGAACGAAGTGTACTTGTACAGGAATCAAAGCTCAACCGTGATGATACTATGGTCTTCCTTAAGGATATAATGACCAGGATGGGTGCGACAGGCGAGAATTTTGACCGGGCCCTTTCCGAAGCTGTTTATTCAATTGATACGTTCAACCGGTACGATTTTTACTATTATCCCGGAGTGCCGGTAAAGATAGATTTTAACAGGCATATCCGGATTGATGTCGCCGGTGAGAACAGCCGCAGGGAAGATACAATCACTATCGGGCTGCGTTGAGGTGCCTCTTACCGGGAAAGCGCGATAACAGAGAAAACTTAAAGCTTTGAGAATCCGGCCAACCTTCATATTACTAACGGCTGTTGCTGCACTGGTATTGACTGCATCATGCTCCCGCCGTGCACACCTGTCTGCGTCAGGAGGATCAGGTTATGGGTCAGGCAGCGCCGTACATCTGGAATCTCCGGGTGTCACTCTTCACCTCCCGGGTGTATCAGTCAGTCCATCAGAAAAGAAACGACTTGAGGAGTTTATGGCGGCCGGGATTGAAAACCCTGCAGGCAGTTCAGGAGTCACCCCGGAAGCGATTATTAAAACTGCACGTGGTTTTCTGGGAGTTCCCCACTGCATAGGTGGCACAACCTCGAAGTGCATGGACTGTTCAGGACTGGTATTCAGGGTTTTTGCCACACACGGCATAACACTTCCCCACAGCTCCGAGGAACAGGCCAGGTACGGTAAAATCATCAAAGACCGCACATTACTCATTCCTGGCGACCTGGTATTCTTTATCAGGACTTACACTACCAGCCGGGTGATAACACACTCCGGGATATTTATCGGTGATGGCAGGTTCATTCATACCTCTTCCAGCCAGGGAGTGACCATCACTCCGCTGGAGGATCCTTACTGGAAAGAAAGGTACCTCTTCGGCACGAGAATTTTGGAATGATACCCGGCTTCAGCGCTTCTTCCCGATATAAAAAACATACCCGTAGTAATCCTTGTACCTGTCGTAAAGCCTGGCCTCGTGCCTCTCGTTTTCAACAAGGTCCTCTGCCATTTTGTTACCTCTGTGCTTTTCGAGGAAAATCTCCTGCGCCTTCACCTGCAGATCATAGAAATTCTCCATCCAGCAGATTTCCGGCAGGATGAAGCATGCTGCCGGAACATACCCTGATTTCTGTAATATGTTAAGTACGCTGGGAATAGTATCAATAGCGGGATAGGCAGTGTTCCAGAAGGCTTCGATCTCCTTCGGCCGCTCCTCCGTGAACCAGGAGGCTTCCGTGACTGCCACATAACCGCCGGGCTTCAGAAATTTCCGCCAGTATTTAAGCCCCTTCTCAAAGCCGATGTTGTAAATAGCTCCTTCGGACCAGATGAGATCAAGCTCCTCATCTTTGAACGGCAGGTCATCCATTGACCCGGCTATGCCCTTCACCCTGTTATCCAGACCTAAGTTCCGTGCATTGGCATTGAATAGATCGACAAACACCGGGAACAAGTCGATCCCGGTGATCATTCCCGGAGCATTCCTGGCGAGAGTCATCGTCTGGCCCCCGGTACCACATCCCAGGTCGGCAATGCGTGATTCAGAAGTCAGGTTATCAATAAAACTCAGGGCTTTCACTGTCATCTCAGGGCTTCCCGGACCTTGCCGCTCCATGGATGAAAAATATTCACATATAAGGTTGAAATCGAACTCGTGTATTGATTTTGTTTCGTCACTCATGACTTTAATGTTTAAATGGTTTTGAATTTCTCACCGGGGATAATACAGGTTCCCGGGAGACCACCTTATCACAACCTTGCCCCGGGCATGCCCACTGGCAGCATAATTCATCGCTTCAGCGGTTGTTTCTGCCGAAAAGTATTTCTCAATCACCGGTTTGATTATCCCGTCCGATGCAAGGTTCAGCAGGTACCCAAGGTCGTTGGTGTCAGTTTTTGCAGCCAGGAAAAGCATTTTCTTCCTTCCAAGAGATAAAGGTTTCCCGATTACAATGGCCCTGAAGATCTGTGACAGGGCTCCTCCGACCAGCACATACCTTCCATCGGGCTTCAGTGCCTTCCGGCATTTCAACAGTGAATAATTCCCATTAACGGCCACAATCAGGTCATATTTCCTGTTTCCCGCCGTAAAATGCTCCTTTGTGTAGTCAATCACACGGTCTGCGCCAAGCAATCGCGACTGTTCCACGTTCCTGGTGCTGCAGACGGCAGTTATCACCGCGTCGAAATGCCTGGCAAGCTGAATTGTCATTGTTCCCACTCCGCCACTGCTTCCCAGGACCAGGACCTCCTGCCCCTCCCGTATATTTCCCCTGTTCCTCAAAGCCTGTAAGGCGGTCATCGAGGCCATTGGCAAGGCCGCTGCCGCCTCAAATGAAAGTCCTGCAGGCTTAATAACAAGAGCTTTCTCAGTCGCAACGGCGAAATCGGCAAATCCTCCGAATCCGCATCCTGAAAGATCACCCGCTACTTCATCGCCAGGATTGAAACGCTTTACATTTTTGCCTGCGGATTCCACAACACCCGAGATGTCTGCCCCGAAAATTTTCCGGGCAGGTATCATCCCCATCTTCATCGACCGGTAATCCGCAGCATTGACCGAAACTGCACGGATACCGATCAGTACCTCATCATCCCCGGGAACAGGCTTCTGAATGTCACTGAGAACCAGCCTGTCAGGTTTTGCTCCTTTGTTATATACAACCGCCTTCATACTCCCTTGCTAAGCCTCCTTCGGTCTGCCCCAGGTAAGCACAATGATCATACCCACAATTGCCATGACCACTGCGCTGACCAGTATCTCTACCACAACAGGCACCAGTGAGTTGTACATCGTGGTCATCGAGTAGAGCGACAGGTCGATTGTTGCAGTAAAAAGAGCTCCGAACAGTGCGCCGGTCTTCAGTCCGTCAACAATTCCGCGGGCCCCGGACCACTTCAGGAAAAGGGTCAGAAACAATGCGATAAGCAGATTGGACAGGATCAATGCCCACCAGATCATCACTCCTTCCGGACGGTTGGCACATGTGTTGGTCATCGGAGAAAAGAAATTGTAAAGCAGCACGCCGTAAACGAGCCAGCCGAGGAGGAAGTAGCCTATTCCCCCGAATAAAGTACCCCTTAAGATTTTCATAGTTAGTGTTTTTCAGGTTAACAGTACAATTTAAGAAAAAATCAGAATCAATTATTTTAAATATCAATCATTGATTACAGATGAACTCACGGTCATACTATTTTCCCTATCGTTGCCGTTAAATGATAGTCAGGGGATAAACCCGGAAGGGGGATGAACCCGGAAGAGTGATGAACCCGGAAGGGGGGAGAATATATAAAAGGACGAGATGAGCGAAGGAGCTAAGGGGCCGGAACGCGCCGATCATGGTGGCAACTATTCATATGCAATAAAATCAGCACTTTTCGGTGTGGCTGTCGGTGATGCACTGGGAGTGCCTGTCGAATTTAAAAGCAGGGAGTACATGAATCTCCACCCGGTCACCGGCATGACAGGTTTCGGGACTCACAACCAGCCACCGGGCACATGGTCTGACGACAGCTCCCTTACCTTTTGCCTGGCGGAAGCGCTGACACAGGGGTATGACCTCAATGCCATAGGTCAGAATTTCGTGAACTGGTACTTCAGTGATTACTGGACTGCTGACGGGGAGGTGTTTGACATCGGCACCGGGACCGGTGAGGCTATTGTGCGTCTCCGCAGGGGATCTAATCCGGAGCTGTCAGGTGATACTGCTGTATCGTCCAATGGCAACGGTGCGTTGATGCGGATACTGCCCCTGATGTTCCGGATGCTTCCCAGACCGCTGACAGAGCGGTTCGAGATAACCCGTCAGGTCTCTTCCATCACACACGGACACATAAGGTCAATAATAGCCTGCTTTTACTACCTTGAGTTTGCCCGTCAGATCCTTGAAGGCCGGGAGAAGTTTGAGATCTACAGGGATCTCCAGAAAGTCATTTCCGGCCACCTCTCAGCCCTGCTGATTGACCCTGCCGAGGTGGTTATTTTTGACCGCCTCCTTAAGTATGATATTTACAGGCTGACTGAAAGCGAAATTCACAGCGGCGGCCATGTCATCGATACCCTCGAGGCAGCCATCTGGTGCCTTCTGACCACCGGCAGTTACGATGAGGCAGTGCTGAGGGCAGTCAACCTTGGCCATGACACCGATACCACCGCTGCCGTCACCGGGGGTCTGGCAGGACTGCTTTATGGATTTGACTCAATACCGGATTCATGGGTGAAACAGATTGCACGCAGCGGGGATATTGAGGAACTGGCAGAAAAACTTGCGGCGGGCCTCTCCGTCTTCTGATATATTTTTGCCTTTTACCCACTTCAGCCCTTCTGCAGCACTCACCTTTTATTTCTGTCCTTGTAGAGATCATCAACAAGGTCAAACCATGCAAAAGTTTCTTTTCCTCCTGCTCCTGTCAGGGCTCCCTGTCACCCTTCCTGCCATTGGAGGCTGCACAGATTACAGGCTGCCGGAGGCAGTCACGCTGGAGCACAACCGGATCACTGTGGGGGTATTCCCGCAGGTCGAACTCATTTCAATAGTGCAGTCTGTCAGCAGGTACCCGGAGACCTTTGCTTTCCTCATGGCAAGGGATTCATCGGCTTACTCAGGGGATGCGGCCCACCATTTCGCCCCTTACCGCGACCACCCTGCCGTGAAGATGCTCGACAGGCTCAGCCTTCAGCCCGGAATGCTTAACTTCAGTGCACCGTCCAATATCATGCTGATGGCTGATGAGTCGCTATGTGTGAGGAGCGACATTGTGACGGATGAATTTGTCATAAGCCGTGCCGGCGGAATCGATTCACTCTCATTGTTCCTGGGGCTGCTTCGGGACTTCGCTTTAAAGTCATCCTTCAGTGAGTTCTTCGCTGAACACCGCGAATTCTACCTTTCCCTGGCGGAGCAGGCCATAAGCTCGATGGGACCGATGAACTATATCGCGGAGCTGGAGAATTTCTACGGCACAACCCAGAGATCATATAATATTGTTCTTGTATCACTATACGGTCCGGTAGGGTTTGGGAATTCCCTCCTGTACCCTGATCAGAAAAGAGAGGTCTGCAACACTCTGGGCCCGCGTTCAGTGAAGGAGGGTCAGCCTTTCTTCGGTGACGGAGAGTACCTGAAGCATATGATAAGGCATGAATTCAGTCATCCCTACATCAACCCCATGACTGAAAAGTACTGGCACCTCATTAAAGAGAGCTATGGCAACTATAGCGCAATACCGGAGTCAGCCCGGAAGGGAGTCTGCGGTGACTGGCAGGAATGCATCAATGAATTTTTGATAAGGGCTGTCACAGTCCATCTTGCATACAGTGAATCTGATGAGGCCGGGAAGCGAGCATATGCGGAGGAATCACGACGTGGAGTCATCTGGCTTGATGAGTTGCTGAAAAACATACGGTTCTATGAATCTGAAAGGAATACATTTCCGACATTTGACTCGTTCTATCCGAAGATACTTGAGGTATTTCAATATCCTGACTGAACTCTTTCCACCCCACCGTAACCGGATAATATGTACGCCAGAGTTAAGATATGCTGTATCCGTAACATCCATGAGGCTGAGACAGCCATACGGTACGGCGCTTCAGCCATCGGCCTGGTTGCTGAGATGCCCAGCGGTCCTGGCCCTATACCTGATGAGCTTATCAGGCAGATCGCCGCTGTCACACCGCCTCCGGTCGCAACATTCCTGCTCACTAGTCTCACATCGGCCGGAGCAATCATTGAACATCACCGCAGAACCTGTACGAATACCATCCAGATAGTAGATGCCCTCTCAGAGGGCACTTACGAAGAGATCAAGGCTGCCCTGCCGGACGTAAATATTGTCCAGGTAATTCACGTGATAAGTGAGGCCTCTGTTGAGGAAGCTGTAAGGATCTCGAAGTCGGTCGATGCAATCCTTCTTGACAGCGGCAACCCGAATCTTAAAGTAAAGGAGCTTGGAGGCACAGGCCGGGTCCATAACTGGAAGCTGAGCAGGAAAATCAGGGAGCAGGTCTCCTGCCCGGTGTTTCTTGCCGGCGGTTTGAAGCCAGAGAATGTCAGGGAGGCGATAGAGACTGTCGGACCATTTGCCGTTGATGTCTGCAGCGGCGTCAGAACCAACGGTCTGCTTGACATTCTGAAGCTCGAACGGTTCATCAGTGAAGTTCGCAGAGCCGGGTGATTCACCGGCTTCAGGTCTGACCTTATTAATTAACGATAGATTCTATAAATGCTATGGACAAATCAAAAGAACTGACAGCCAGTTTAAAGCTGATCAACGACAGGTTGCATTTCGAGGGTATTGTTGACGGAAACAACCCTGTTTCAATTGACTACACCCCTCCTCTTGGTGACAACCTGGGATACACATCGCTGGAACTGCTGTTGTTGAGTCTTTCATCATGCCTTGGGAGCTCCGTGCTTACCTTTCTGAGGAGGATGGGAAAAACTATCCGGGAGTTTGAGATAAGATCGAAAGGCTACCGGAAACAGGAGCATCCGACAGGCTTTTCACTTATCATCATGGAAATGGACATCAATGCCGACGATCTTTCTGAAGCCGAAGTGGATAAGATGGTCAAACTCTCGGAGGCGACCTACTGCCCTGTCTGGTCAATGCTAAGGGGCAATGTGACTGTTGAGGTGAAATGCAACATCAGCAGGTAAAGGCCTGATACCTGCGAAAGGCAGTCAAAAGGACCATATATATTACAGGATGACTTTTGATCAGGTCCGGTAGATGAACGGTCTGTTCAGGCGGACGGATGGGAAGACTCATTTTCATACCATGTTGCAGCACTTAAGAATTTAGGAGGTCTTTAACCTGAGAATCATCTCCAACCATCTGTCTGAATTCAGTACCAACCTAAAATACAGTGATATGAAAAAGTCATTTCTCTTTCTTACGGCCCTCCTGCTGGCAGCAGTGGCATGTGCCCAGGAGAGGCACATAGTAACAACAGACGGTGTAGACCTTTACGTGAATGTAAAAGGAAAAGGAATACCCTGTCTTTATCTTCACGGTGGCCCGGGAAGCGGGTCATACTGGCTGGAGAAGTTTGCAGGCGACTCGCTGGAAAAGCATTTCCGGATGATCTATCTCGACCAGAGGGGGGTTGGCCGCTCTACGAGTCCCGCTGATGGCAATTTTACAATGGAAAGAATGGTGAAGGATTTCGAGGAGGTAAGGGAAGCGCTTGGAATAAGCCGGTGGGTCACGCTGGGTAACTCCTTCGGCGGGCTGTTGCAGATGGGCTATGCACTGAGGCACCCGTCAGCTGTTGAAGCCATGGTAATGATAAACTGCTCGCTGAACATGGGGATGAACTTTAAAACCAGCTGGTGCCCGAAAGCCTGTGAATTCCTGGGGATCACTGACAGGAGTTATTACGAAGATGAATCAATCCCGCTCCACATCCGCTGGGACAGCCTGATCACTACCCTGAACAGCAGCGACCTGATGTGGAAGATGGGTTTCGCATCGCGCGAAGAGATGGATATTATGAACAGTTCATACGCTGAGTTTTCATCGTGGAACAGCGATTTCAGCGAAGTAGCCATGAGGATGGATGATTATGCTGAAGACTTCACGGGAGCAACCGCGAAGGTCAACATGCCCGTGCTCTTCATTTACGGCACCAGGGACTGGATGATAGGTCCGGAGCACTACAAGATGGCAGCCTTCCCCGATATGATGCTTCAAAGCATTGATGCCGTGCATCTGCCCTTCTTTGGCGACAATGCCGACATCATGAAGGCAATCAGTACTTTTCAAAAGAAATACAGGCTGTATAATCCGGGTGAGGCTCTTTGAAACTGAGACATTGACCATAACCTGCAATCACGGTACGGTATATAATCATTGAACTTTCCGGGGAAAGTATACCTTCTTAATGACCTCTTCTTCGTAAATTGTTGTCACAGCTTGCAAAGTACCGGGAGGAAAGCGGTATTGCACCGCTTTATCCCATGTTTTTTCAAACAACTTAAACCAGAGAACCATGAAAGCCAGAATTCTGACAGCCATGATCACCGCCCTGATCACGATAATCCTGATTGCTGTGGCAGTCTATTTTATTTTTGGCTTCAACTCCAAACCCGGGAAAGTCATGTCAGTCAGTTCCCCGCAGGGATCATATGAAGCATATGTGGTTGAAAATCCATCATTGGATCCGCCCAACCAGAGCCTGTTCATTGCAAAAAACGGGACCGGTGAGTTCAGGCTTGTTGCCAGCCTGCCTGAGGATATTGAGTCGGCACAGAAGATTTACTGGACTGAAGACGGCGACAAAGTCATTTTCGTGACCAGCTGGCACCTGTTCATTACTGATGTGCAGAAATTCAATACAAAAAAGATAAGCCTCAATCCCGATTGGTGGAAGCTTCATGAGGGGAAGAAGACCTTTTCAAGCTCCGGCACGCCGGTGGTTGTAGAAGAGTTTGAACTTATCGCGACTGACAGCCTTAAGTACAGGACGAACCTGATGACGCTCCCGGAGGTGGTCAATATGAGTGATCTGTGACAGTGATGAACCTGCCGGGGTTTGTACCCCTGTAATCACAGGAGAAAAGATTTATCGGCTTTTATTTGACTTTGCCCCTCGCCAGGGTGTAAATTTGATATGGATATAGGTGATTTGCGGGAAAAACAGAGGGAATTACTGAATCCCCGCATCCTGATTGCATGGAAACCAATCGAGGCTGGTAAATGAGGCGTGCATTAATAATCTTGCTCCTTGTCAGTGGTACCGCTGCTGTCAGCGCGCAGTTTGAGGAAAAGAATGCGATTTATTTCGGCAATGAGTTTAACATGGGCGGCTATACCGGTGTGGATATCAGCCTCAATTATGTTTATGACGCCAGGTTAGCCTTCAGGATAGGGTTAAGTGCAAATACAAGGATTGCAAGAACAATCCCGTCAGACTACTCACCTGGAGTAGTTGGGATCCTGACGTTGGGAGCCAACACCCCCCGTGACAATTTCCATAGTGTTCACCTTACCTTCGGATATATCCTGAAACTCAGCGAGTCGGGAACTGCCAGGCTGAACCTGTCACTCGGAATGGGATATGCAATGACAAAAGTGCCTGTAAACTGGCAGAAAAATGATGGTTTCCTGTCTGAAAACTATACATGGGATTACGAAAATGACAATTCCTTAAGCTTTGTTTTAAACCCGAAATTTGAATTCCCCTTCAGCAGGTATTATGGATTGTCAATATCACCCATGCTGGAAATCCATAAAGGCGGAGCATTCTTTGTAGTAGGCATAGGTCACATTTTCGGGCTGTTGAGAAAGGGCACGCCAGCTGCTGCACCGGTTACCGGCCAGCCTGAATAACAAATTAAATCTTTTTGTTTTATTTTACATGTGCCTGGCGGGATGACCGGCAATATCGTCCTATAGCCGGTACTTTATGGAGCAAAGAGACTATATCCTTCGCGAGATTGAAAAGATAGGAGCCATAATCATGGCTATCCGCCAGAAACTCTTTGGCGGTACGGATGAACCTGCGATATCTGTGGAGAACCAGGCTGAAGCGCTGAAGGAGATGATGCTGAGCGAAGTATTTATTGACCTCGATGATCTTCTAAGTCTGGATGCCGCAGCCACCGATGAATACCTTGCCGGGATGAAAGGATTCAATGTAGAGAACATTGAACTCCTGGCGGCAACAATGGCCGACATAGGTTTCACGGTCACAGCCGCTGATGCCCGTCTGCTGCTGCAGAAGGCACTGCATCTGTATGAGATCTGTAACCGCCGTGACAGAACTTACTCCTTCGCGCGTGAAGCGCAGATAACCCGGATCAGGGAACTGCTTCCAGATGGCATGCGTTTTGATGAAACTTATTAAACTTCATGCCTTTAAATTTTATGTCCAGAATATGAAAACGCTCCTGACCCTTTGCCTTTTTTCAGCAATGTGCCTCGGATGCGAAAGAGGCAGCTTCAACCTGAATAATCCGGATGTTGAGGAGTTTGTCATGCAGCTTAAAAACGGGACCTACCAATGTTACGAATGGACTGAAGAGGGGGAAAGGCTTTGGGCCATTATGCCTGCCTTCTCAAAGAAGGATGTTCCGGAGCTGATCTCACTTTCGGAAGATACCGAATTAATAACCCCCTGCGACCATTTCCCCGTAAACCCGATGTCATCAATGTATCCCTTCCGTATAGTGAACGGTGAAGAATGCATCATGCTGGGTGAATACCTGCTGTGGTGTGCTGAGGCAGTCATCGAAGGAAGGGATTTCGCCTCTCTCAACCCGGTTCTCCGGAGAACAGACTCCTCCGGTGATCAGCGCCTCGAAGCCGCTGAGATCATGGTTGTCAGGAAGATCTACCAGGAATGGTGGAACGAACAGGGCCAACAGGCTGAACCGGCACGACTGCCGCTTACAGGAACCGTTTACTCCTGGAGATAGCTTTGTATCAGGGATCCGGAGGACATTTTTCACTATTTTTGCCGCCCTGACGGTTGTTCTGTTCCACCTCCTGGAAACCTTCACAAACGGGAATAATCACGTTCAGATAATTAACCACGGGTATCTCGCAGTTGATTTTTTCTTCGTCCTCTCCGGGTTTGTCATCGGTTATGCCTATGACGACCGCTGGAATAAAATGACCACTGGTAGTTTCTTCAAGAGACGTCTGATAAGGTTGCATCCTATGATCATTGCCGGAACCGCCCTCATACACCTCTCCGTGACAAGAGGAAACATAATCGGCGGATGGTCCCTGGAGCCACTGCAGTTGCGCATCGGGTTCACCCGTCTGCTCTATCCTTTCTTCGCGGGACTGCTTCTTTCCCGCCTGGTGAAGCCTGGCAGGATCAGGAATGCATTCCTCCTGTGCAGCATCCTTCTTGTTACCGTGCTCGCTGTACCTCGCCTTGGCGGCACCGGAAACAACTGGATAAACGGGCTGTATATCTCTGCTGTGGTAATAGTGATATTTCCCCTGATAGTATACATGGGCGCAAGCGGAAGCATCAGAACCGGATTCGGTTCAGTGATTTGCAGGTTTCTGGGAGATATTTCATATCCTGTTTATATTATCCATTATCCGATGATATACATGTTCATGGCATGGGTGGATAAGAATAATGCCACAATGGTTGAATCACTGCCCCTGGTGCTGCTGGTGCTGGTAACCGTAGTTGTGACAGCTTACGGCTGCTTCCGGTTATATGACGTGCCGGTGAGGAAGTGGCTGACTGGAAAACTGCTGCCTTCCGCACGCAGGTAAGCCAGGACAAAACCCGTTTCCTTCACGGGCGAATTCAAAAAACAATTATATTGCGTGATGCAATACAGTTAACCCCTGTAACCTGTACAGAAATGATTAAGTATCACAAGACAGCAAAAGGCATCTCCATTGCCGAGATCCTGCCAGGTTCAGAAACCATTGGCACAACTGAGGACCTGCTTGACATCCTCGCCGATGCCGGCTATAACGGCAGCACCGGGCTGATAATCCATGTCGCAACACTTACCGGTGATTTCTTTGACCTGAAGACAGGCATTGCGGGTGAGATCCTGCAGAAGTTCTCCAACTACAGGATGAGGCTGGCCATCATAGGCGATTTCACGGAGGTGAAGAGCAAGGCATTGCGCGACTTCATACGCGAAAGCAATACCCGCGGAACTATAAACTTCGTGGGAACGACTGATGAAGCCCTCAACAGGCTTGACAAATGAGAATTGAATCGACTGTCATCACCGGAATGACTATTGTCATTCCCATCCTGTTAGCCAGGTATCTGCTGACGTCGCTTCTGAGTAAGGAGGCTGTCAGGCGGGCGGCATCCACAATTTCCATTGCTTCATCCGGGAATCCCCGGCTGGCTGCTGAGCATGACGCCAGGGCAACGCATCTGTCTCACTAATGGATTTCGTGTTATGGATGAAATTAATTAATATTGATGCTCATTTATTCTTTCATGTTATTATGTTGATTATGAAAAAGTTGCTGTCTGCTTTTTTATTCCTGGTATCACCACTGTTTATTTTGGCCCAGGATTATCCGGTTGATACGGATAAGATCAAAGGGTATTTTAATGATTTTAGAGAGATCTGTGACCGTGACAATGGTAATCTCTGGGGTGCGAATCTATGGGCGCCGATACTGATTATTGATAAAGAAAGCCGTTTTATTGTTGCAAACCAGCCTGATAACGAAGGCCTGCTCCGGAAGACAGGTGAAGTCTACACAGGCTACTATCCGAAAGACAAAGGCATTGCCAATAGCACCACGGACTTCGGAGGCAGGCTCTGGATGATGGTTATGTATCCCCTGCCGGAAAATGAATACAGCAGGAACCAGTTATGTATCCATGAACTCTTCCATAGCCTTCAGAAAAGGATGAATATCAGTTTCGGGAACCCTGACAATAGCCACCTCGATAACATGGACGCACGTATCCTCCTCAAGCTTGAATGGACAGCTCTTGAAAAAGCGTTGACGGATGACCGGGGAAGGAAGAAAGAATACCTGGAAGACGCTCTTGTATTCAGGAATTACCGGAGAGCCCTCTATCCCGGCAAAACCCAGGCGGAGAATGAACTGGAAATACTGGAAGGACTCGCTGATTATACGGGTCACAGGCTTTGTTCAGGCAGCGACGGGGATTTCAGAAACAATATCCTGAGTTCCGGGAAAAGAATCCGGAATAACCAAACCTATGTAAGATCATTCGCCTATTACTCCGGCCCCCTGTACGGATTAATCCTAGACCGGACAAACCAGGACTGGAGGGCCGGCATCACCACCTCAGACGACCTGGGGGTCAGGGTGCAGCATAGTTACAATATCACTATTCCGGAGGATCTTGCCAAGGCATATAAAAAATCAAGGAACCTGTACAATTATGATGATATCTTCCGGGTTGAATCCGAACGTGAGGAAAATAGACAGGAGGTACTCACAGTCTACAGGAACAGGTTTACCAGGGACACAGTTTTGATCCTTGACATCCCCAAACCGAATGTTGTCTTTGATCCCAGGACGCTGATACCGCTTGATACACTTGGAACGGTCTACCCCACCATACGTATCATAGCCGACTGGGGGATACTTCAGGTAAATGAGGGTGGCTGCCTGTTTGACTGGAAAAAAGCCATCGTCTCCGGAAAATCCATTAAACAGAATGACCGTATAATTACTGGTGACGGATGGGAGATTGAACTGGCCGGGAGCTGGAAGCTTGTTCCCGAGGGCATGAATTACAGGCTTAAGCAGGAAAATTACTGACAGGCAATGATATATAACCTTTATAGAGACTACACGAAAGAAACCATGTAATACTTTACCCTATGAAACATAAGCTCCTCCGCCTGCAGCCGGCACAGATCCTGTCTTTGGTTCTGCCTCTGGGACTGTTAATCACAGGATGCCGGTCCACAGCACTTAAAGAGTATTCTCCCGAAACGCTTGAGAGAATCAGACAGGTCGAAAACAACCTTGGTGACTGGGTGAAAACCCAGTATGATACAGCCTGGAGCCTGGAAGAGAGGATGAAACGCCACAATATAACGGGTGTCAGCATCGCTGTGGTGCAGAACAATAAGATCGACTGGGCAAAAGGCTACGGTTGGGCCGATGTTGCCGAAAAGCGCCCGGTGACGGAGAAAACCCTGTTCCAGGCAGCATCCATAAGCAAGTCGATCAACGGCGTAGGTGTGATGAAACTGGTGCAGGACGGGAAACTGGACCTGCACACTGATATCAATCAGTACCTCAAATCGTGGAAATTCCCCTATGACAGTGTCTCCGGTGGCAGGCCCATAACCCTTTCCGCCCTCCTCAGTCATTCAGCCGGACTGACGATCCACGGATTCCCCGGCTATAGCCGTGGCGACACCATCCCGTCGGTTCAGCAGATACTCGACGGACAGAAGCCTGCGAACACCGAGGCAGTCCGTTCCTTTATAAAACCTGATTCCAGCGTGGTTTACTCAGGCGGAGGCACTACAATAACCCAGTTGATTGTGACCGATGTCACAGGCCTGCCCTATGATGAATACATGCAGAAGAATGTACTTGATCCAATGGGTATGAAATCCGGTTCATACAAACAGCCGCCTGTCGGTATAGACACCAGCCTTCTGGCAACCGGTTACAAGGCAGACGGCGCTCCGGTAAAAGGTAAATACCATGTCTACCCTGAACAGGCAGCAGCCGGACTGTGGACAAACCCCTCTGACCTGTGCAGGTATATAATTGAGACTGCCCTCTCTTACAACGGAAAATCGAAAAAGGTCCTTACACCCGGGTTCACAAAGCTGAGACTAAAGCCGGTCATGGATGGTGCCGGCCTGGGAGTATTTACATCTGAAGGTGATTCAAGCTCCTATTTCTCTCATAGCGGAGGCAATGAAGGCTTCACCTGTTACTATGCCGGAGACCTCATCACCGGCAACGGAATGGTTATCATGACCAACTCGGACAACGGCTCACTCTGTTCAGAGGTGGCCAACAGCGTTGCCACCGTATACGGCTGGAGGGACTATTACAAGCCTGTCCTGAAAACCGTGGTGGATATAGATGAGGAGATCCTCGACAGGTATGCCGGCACCTACAGTGTGGAGAGATCAACCTTTACCATAAAGAGGGAAGGGAACAAACTTCTCATAAGCCCTTATCCCGGCATCTGGGTGAAGGTTTACTTCACCACAGATACCGATTTCTTTGTCAGGGAGTCACAGGGCGACATGAAGTTTCTGCTTGACGCGAAAAACAGGGTGACAGGCTTCACCGACGGCAGTACGCTGATAAGGAAGATAAATTAAGTTCTGTGTCATCATTATGCTATGAAATCACTGGAAGAGAGTATAACAGGTTCGCTTGACGGGACCGACACCGCCTTAATGAAATTCTTCCCGTACCTGCTTCAGGATCTCAGGGAGATCGGATCTGACCCTGAGATGATGGTACGGCTGATAAGCGATCATATCAGGAAAGACAACCTCCGTGTACTGGATCTCGGATGCGGCAAGGGCGCTGTCTCAGTGAGAATTGCCATGGAAAGGCAGCATCTCGTCAGGGGAATCGATGCTGTCCCTGAATTTATTCATGAAGCCGGAGAATGGGCCCGCCAGTGCAAAGTAAGCGACAGGTGCTCCTTCGAGGTTGGTGATATCAGGAGACTGATCAGGGAATTGAATGGCTTTGACGTGGCAATCCTGGGAGCAATCGGACCGGTTTTCGGCAACCTTGAGGTCACCCTTGACAGGGTAAAAAGTACACTGAATGTTCCCGGTTATGTTCTGCTCGACGACGGTTATATTGATGATGACCTGGAAACAGACTATGACAGGGCACTCAGAAAAAATGAGTTCTTCAGGCAGATTGATGCCGCAGGCTTCACCGTGGTACACGGGCAGATCTTCGGGCGCGACAGGCTGACAGAAACGGATGAGGCAATTTTCGATTCAATAAAGCAGAGAGCCTATGAACTGACAGCCCGGTACCCGGAACATGCAGATATGTTTCAAAGCTATGTGGAGAACCAGGCTCACGAAAACATGATCCTTGAAACGGTGATCACCACCGGCACATGGTTGCTGACCACTATTGCATGATGAAATGATAAATTCAGCACCGTGAAGGGGTGCAGAGGCAATCCCTGATTAAACGCTTTGATTTCTGCTTTCCATGATTTAACTTTGATACAG
>DHUL01000015.1:0-7894 GCA_002409145.1 Bacteroidales bacterium UBA5235 | reverse complement strand
CCACATAAATCCATGATAATGAAAAGATACTGTCTCATCGTTTTGCTGGCCCTTTTGAGCAAGGCAGGACTATCACAGGGTCCGCGCACGGACTATTCTGAAGCTTTTAAACTGATTGAAGTATGGCTTGATGCACAGAGGGATTATGAACGTCTTCCCGGTATTACAGCAGCGGTGATTCATGACCAGGATGTGCTCTGGACAGGTGCATTCGGCCTGGCAAACGCTGAAGATTCAGTAAAGGCTGAACCTTCAACCATCTTCAGCATATGCTCCATCTCGAAGCTCTTTACCTCCGTGGCGATAATGAAACTGTATGAAGAGGGGAAACTCAGGCTTGATGACGGGATAGATGACCTGTTGCCGTGGTATGATCTTAAGCAGAAATACCCTGAAAGCGGACCAATAACCATAAGAAGCCTGCTGACCCATTCTTCCGGTTTGCCAAGGGAAGCAGACATACCTTACTGGACGCCCCCTGACTTTTGTTTCCCTTCACGTGAGCAGGTAAAAGCAGCACTGGGAAACCAGGAGACGCTGTATCCCGCATCAACCGTTTTCCAGTACAGCAACATCGGTATGGCTTTGCTTGGCGAGGTGGTTGCACAGGTGTCTGGTATGCCTTATGATGAATACATAGAAAGAAACATCCTCAGGCCTCTTGGACTCAATGAGACGAAGACCACTCTGCCTGAATCCCTGCACGGAACAAGGATGGCAGTAGGATACAGCGCGGTGAACCGGAACCTGGAAAGGGAAAAAGTAAGTTTTTTTCAGCCAGATGCCATCAGACCAGCAGCAGGATTTTCCTCTACAGTGCTTGACCTGGGTAAATTCGCCTCCTGGCAGTTCCGCCTGTTAGATACAACATCCGCAGAGGTATTGAAACCTTCCACCCTGAAATACATGCATAATGTCCACTGGACAGACCCGGACTGGAATACTACATGGGGCCTGGGCTTTGTCGTTACCAGGGGTGAGGATGGAAACACATGGATTGGCCATGGCGGGGAATGTCCTGGTTACAGGACACTTTTGCAGTTATGTCCTAAAACAAAAATGGCAATATCAATAATGATCAATGCCAACAGTACAAATCCCGGTAAATATGCCGGTGCTATCAATGCCATACTGGCCGGTGCCGTGGCCACACCACCGGAAGTCTCCTCTGTGCCCGGGAAGAAAAGTGTTGATCTGCGGGACTATACCGGGTATTATTCTGATCAGCCCGCAACCAGTGAACAGTATATTTCCACATGGGGAGGCGACCTTGCAATGCTGACACTTCCGACTGACAACCCTGCAGGCTCAATGGTCCTTTACAGGCACATTGGGAAAGACACTTTCCGGAGGGTCGGGAATGACGGTGAACTGCGGGAGACTCTTGTATTTGAACGCGACACGGACGGCCGGGTGTTCAGGTATAAGACCTTTGAGAATTATGTTGTAAGAATAAACAGGAAGTAAAGTTCATTCAGATCGCCAACTGGCGGAAACCAGCCTGGCCGGAAGCCAGCCTCACCGGAAAGTCAGAGGTCAAACAACTGTCCCCCACGGAAAAAATTGCCGGGTGACTGACTCTTCATATATTTGCTATACACATGATAATCACCTGGAATTCCTCAACGGGTAACCCCGGATCAGGAAAAGTGAACAACCTGGCTGGCATTATATGAGAACAGACGTCCACATCGGCATCTTTGACATAATCATCTTCCTTGGTGTCTTCCAGGGGCTGCTGCTCTCGTGGTTCTTCATAAAGAACTCCGGCGGCAACAGAAAGGCCAACCTTTACCAGGGACTGTTCCTCATCACAATCTCACTTGCAATATTCGAGGAATGGCTCAATAACACCGGCCTGATCGTGAGGGCACTGTACCTGACCAACTTCAGCGAATCACTCAATTTTGCTTTCGCACCGCTGTTTTACTTTTATATCTGGACCTGCCTCAATCCCGAATCGAAAAGAAAAACCTGGATACACTTCATCCCCTTCTTCTTCTGGACCATCTATATGATCTTCGCTTTTGTGCAGCCTGATGCGAACAAGTACAACTCATACATACAGACCAAGCACCCCGGCTGGGGAACCCTGCCATGGGAGGAAAGCATATCCGATGACCCTCTCGGGGTAAGGAGATTCGTCAACCACCTGATGCTGTTCCAGCTGGCAGTTTATATCTTCCTGGCAGCCAGGGCCGTTGTACTGAAGTTCAGGTCATCCGGAGAATCCTTCCTCAGGACGGAAAACACCATGCTCAGGGTTCTGCGAAACTCGGTGATACACATCCTGATACTTATCTCGGTAATGATCCTTACAAAGATATTGTTCGGGATGAGGAGCGACATCGGCGGCTACCTGATAGCAACTTATGTTTCATTCATGATCTATGCCACAACATGGCAGATACTAAACAGGTCCGACTATTTTGACTCCCCCGCCTCCTTCCTGTTCTTCCCCGCAGTGAAGTACCGCAAGTCATCACTCTCGGAAGCGAACAAGGAGGAGATCCTCAAAAAGATCAAACGCGAGATGGAACAGGGGAGTTATTTCACAAACAGCCTCGCTTCACTCGCAGGCCTCGCCAGGCAGATAAATGAGTCGCCGCACCATGTCTCACAGGTGATAAACGAAAAAATGAACCGCAACTTCTTTGAGATGCTTGCTTCTTACCGTGTGGAACATGCCAAGAAACTTATCAGGCAGGATAAACAGGGGAAAATTACTGTCGAGGAGCTTGCCGAACTGGTCGGTTACAACTCAAAATCTTCTTTTAATTCCGCTTTCAAGAAATATTCTTCCAAAACTCCGTCCGAATACAGAAAATCGTTGAACTAATCGCATTACACTGTATTTCTGATACTTATATTGTCTGCAGCGAACGGCTCCCGTGTGTGCCTATAGGCGCGCACATCGATCCGATAGGCTAAGTCGTTCCCGGGCAGATGCCGGTTTTATGTTTGCCATGAAAACCAAAAACTGAAAGCAATGGCAAACGAATTTGAACCCAGGTCAGACCGCCAGTACTACATCGACTGGCTGAGAATTCTGCTTATAATAAGTGTATACCTGTTTCACGTGGGGATGATCTTCAATACATGGGAATGGCATGTAAAGAATGATGTTCAGTACGGGGGGCTGCTGAAGCAGGTAATGGTATTCCTCCATAACTGGCGCATGCCGCTGCTGTTCATGATCTCAGGTGCAGGAACATGGTATGCCCTGAAAAACATTTCTGCAGGCCGTTATCTCCTTGAGCGCACAAAACGGCTCCTGGTGCCCCTGGCAGCCGGCATTTTTATCCTTGTGCCGGTACAGGTGTATATCGAGAAAATCGATCAGTACAGCTCCATCTTTACCTTCTACACTCATATATTTGATGGGATCTACCCCAAAGGCAACTTCAGCTGGCATCATCTCTGGTTCATTGCATACCTGTTTGTCATAGCCCTCATCATTTCACCGTTCCTGAACCTCCTGCGCAGCAGCAGGTTCATGGCGTGGGTGGGAAGCATGGAGCACATATTCACAAAACCGTTCGGACTTAATCTTATCATTATCCCCCTGCTCCTCTCCCAGGTTATCCTCAGCAATTTCTTTGAAATGGAGACGCATGACCTGGTCAACGACTGGGCAACAATTACTTATTATCTGATATTCTTCCTTGCGGGATTTATTTTTCTTCCCGTCAGGAGCATTGCCGGGGCAATGACAAGATACAGGAAGGTCTACCTGGCTGAGACTGTCCTGATGATGGCGGTGATGCTGCTTGTACGGGGAAAGGTGGAGTCCGTCAGGGCTGCCGAAGTGGTTTATGATGTGGCATCTATCGTCATGAGCTGGACCTGTGCCGTGGCTGTCACCGGTTATGCCAGGAAGTATCTCGACCGCAACACACCATTCAGGAAAACAGCCAACGAGGCCATCTATCCCTTTTATCTCCTCCACCAGCCTGTGCTTGTAATTACCGGTTACCTGGTGGTAAGACTAAACATACCGGTCCTGATGAAAGTCTCCCTGATCATGACCTCATCCCTGATCCTGATATTGTCAGTATACTGGTTCCTGATCAGGCCATTCAACGTGACCAGAATACTGTTCGGAATGAAACCAAAATTCAAATCACCAACTAATAATCTTAAAGTCATGAAAACAAATGAAGTAAAGAACGGAAAGTACAGCGTCAGCAAGACTGCATGCGCTGTGATGCTTGCACTGATCCTCGCATCAGTATCACTCACTGCCAGGGCACAGGAATCGAAGCCGGAGCGGACGCTCCTCGGTCCTGATGTCAGTTACACCTCTGTATGGGCTCCTGAAGTCAGGTTCAGCTCGATCCAGGGAAAGATCGGAGCAACAGTCGGCGGTTATACCGGTGTCATGATCAACCGCACTTTCATGCTGGGTTTTGCCGGCGCCGTGAACCTGACTCATCCGACAGTCAACTATGGGTACATCGGCGGTATCGCCCAGGCTGTAGCTTATCCTTCCAGGATGGTCCATCTGAGCGCACAGCTTGTCGTCGCCTATGGTTCCACCAAGGATTATGAGAATCCGAAAAGCAGCCTGTTTGACAACTTCTGGAACATTTCCGGTGAAAGATTCACGTTGACCGAACCGGGAGTGAATATAGAAGTCAACCTGAGTGATGGGATTGCTTTGGTTGCCGGGGCGGGTTACAGGTTTGTAAGCGGTATTGATTCGGGCAATGAGTATGTTGATATAACCCACCTCACCAGCCAGGACATGAGCGGCGTCAACTTCAGCCTCAGCCTGAAGATCACCAGGACAGGCAAAAAATAACCTGTATTCTTGTACCTCGCTGAATAAGGCCGGATAGCATCTCCGGCCTTTTTATTGCTCCTGAAGCTGTAGTCCCGGGCTGTTCGCCAGGGTATATAGGTATGCAGATTTGCTCCTGATACATCAGATGTATCTTCTCCTTGTTCCTCCACCCAGCCTGGTTCTCATACTCCACGAATTAGATTTTCAGGTCGGCCTGGTTTTCGTACTTCACAACATAAACCTTCACATCCGCCTGGTTGGCTTACTGGACGCTGAAGACCTTCTGCGCCTTAGCAGCAATAGCCGGAACAATGAACAGTACCAGCAAAACCACAATATTCAACCTGCGCATGGCTCTGTATTATTTATGTTTGGTCACCGCCACCCCGCCGTTGTCTGACACAACAACAATGTATTGGGCATTGTCAACAGACAGACGGTAGACATCGGTTGTTGAATTGATGCTGGTTATCCTGCCTGCATACTGGGGCACAGCAGGTTCACCTGCAGGCTTATGCGAAACAAGCAGAAACACTGCGACTGCTGCAGCGATTCACTCAGGCCATGACAGTAGTAATTATCTCGCCCCACGTCAGCTCAAACAGCCGTATCGGCGAAGGCTTTGATGCAGTGCCTTTCGGCCTGGTTTTCAACGGTGTATCTTCAATCTTGTAATTGATATCCAGATCAGCTGAAAAGATTTCATCAGCATGGATCGCTTCCCTGATCATCTCCGAACTGACAGCAACGGGCTCTGTAGGTCAGCTTGCTGCGCTCAACAATACAGCCGGATACCTGCTGCTCACCGATGCCGATATCCTCACCGGTGCGAAGCAGAACAGGGTTGTCAACAGGTCAGTCCTGCTGGCACCTTCATCAAAGACTGTCATCGAGGTCTCGTGCGTGGAACGGCTACGCTGGCACTACCGGTCAACCTCGTTCAATACACCGGGAACAGTGGCTGACCCCGGCCTGCGCAGCAGGAAAGCGGACACCTTCTCGCGTATGAGACCAGGGCATAAGGCCGGTTTCCGTGACACGCAGGCCGAGGTTTGGGACCATGTCAGTCAACACCTGGAGTGCGAGGGAGTGCACAGCAGCACTGAAAGCTACGAGGAGCTGCTGCAATTCAGGATGCAGAAGGCGGACCTGGTTCTTCCTGAATGCAATCCCGCCGAAGGCTGCAACGGCCTGGCTGTTATCCTCGACGGGAAGGTGATCTCGGCCGACATCTTCGGGAACGAGGAATCCTATAAATACTATTTCCCGATGCTTCGTGACGCAGCTTTCACCCTTTCGCGCCCCGGCGCTGAGAAGGACCAGTATGACATTCACGAAGCCTATTTCAAGGCCCTGTCAGCTATTGATGATTTCAATGATGCTGCTCGTCACCCCGAGGAGGGTCACCCTGGTGCGGGAACGTTGCATATGGTTGAAACGCAACAGCTGGTAGGCTTCAGCCTCATGCACGGTGAGGAGATGATTCACAATGCGCTTTTCGCCAGGCAGGATATTGAAACCAGGCTATTTTAAAAGCCTTACACCCAGGGTCAGACCGGCAATCAGTACCACAAGGCTCACCGGAAGCCACCACCAAAGCCTGCGGAACGGAGGGATAACCATGGTACCTTCACCCTGCGCAAGAACCGTCCATGACCGGTAGCCTCTTTTGGCCTCCCAGAGCCCGAAGAGGAAGATCAGAAATCCGCCCGCGAGGGCGCCAAGGGCAACCATTGCCCACCAGCCTGTCACCGCCAGAGGCGACAGCGGATTCAGAAGAGTCATGTTTATGGTCTTGTTCACCAGGGGCATCGCAACCGGGATTGTACCTCCAAGACCAAAGAAAGTGGTTATCAGAATCTGGGGAAGACGCTGAATGGTGAACAACCCCTTATTGCTGCTGAGCGGAGTCAGGAATACCAGGTGGTACACCCATCCGATGATCAGCGGCAGTATCAGCATTGAGAAGAACTGAAGCTGCTGGGATGCAACACCCGACAAAGACCTGGTGGTAAGGAATGACAATCCGGCTGTAAATGATATCACAACCGGCACGATGTTACCTGGTGTTTCCGTCAGGGCATTCCTGAGGATTTCACTCCGGCACCTTCTTTTGACAAGATACCGGATGATCAGGGCAACGGGGCCTGATACAATCACTGCAGGTAACCAGAACCTGAGGCCCTTCCGGGGTTCAGCACAGGCCGTGAAGAGCACGATCAGGCTTAAAACCACAAGTGCGGGCCACGATATTCCGGCCACTTTGCCGGCAACAAGGTTCAGCCGTGCTTTCCTGTACCTGCGGGCAGCCTCGTCACGCACATCCTGCGGGAAGAGCAGGCTGAGCGGTCCCGGCTCACGGGGACTGGCAAGCTCCTGTTTGACATTCAGTACAAGCGGACGGTCATACTGGTAGAAGAAATAGACGTAAACAATACCGTTTACCATGTCAGCCACCATGGTCTCTATAGTCCATGATGAGCTGGCGCTGACGTGGACTGCATCCATAACCCCGGTAATGTCCCGGCTGGTCACCGGGGTCCCTCCCGCAAGAAGCTGGCCCAGCATCTCCCCTGCTCTGTCGTAGCGCCAGCAGGGATAGCCAAAGCTATTGGACGGATTGGCCACATTGAAGTTGGTGGAGACCAGGAAACCGTCACCCCGGGCCTTTCGGGTAAAGACCATCTCGCCGTCTGCCCCGGCGCTGATGATGACAGCATCGCCGGTTGTGTCTGCAAAGTGCATCTGGTCATGCATATACGGAGGCCGCTGATGCAGCCCCACCCACCTGATGACCTCTTCGACGGTTGAGCACTCATGCATTATCTGCATCATATACTGATGGTAATATTCACCTGCATATGGTATCCGCTCAGCGTGAGGATTCACATCAACCCGCGGCAGGCCGTTTGAATCATATGCCAGGCCCTTCTCATTGACTCCCTGCTGTGGATTATCAGGCTTCCCGATCCAGATAACCCCGTACCTCGGGGAGTCGCCCGGCTCAACCCAGTAGTATGAATCAGGATTGATATAGTCGTCATTCCCTGCAAAAAAGATAATGTCCCCCTTTGAGAATGAAATCACCGTACAGCCTTCAGGAGGCTG
>DHUL01000040.1:69460-90318 GCA_002409145.1 Bacteroidales bacterium UBA5235 | reverse complement strand
TTCATTTTCCTCCTACTCGATTGAGTGCTTCAGCCTCTCTCACGCTTCTCGCGCATCACCCTGATGAACTTCTCCGAAGAATCCAGGATGTGGTGCAGAACCCTGAAATAGAGCAGGATGTAAAGACAAAGGGTCATGAACCATATGACCGCTGTATTTACTGCAAGTGTGCCTGCAAAGAGTCCGAACACCTGCTTCTGCGGTGCATAGAAGTGCGCCTTGACCAGCGGGTGCGCCGGATCATAGAATATCTGGTCATAGTTCTGGTAGAGCCTGTTGCGGTAGCGCTTTATCTTGTCCTTTTCATTGTCATTCCTGACAAACTCCTCGAGAGATTCATTTGTATGTTGTTTCTTCATCAGGATGAAGGCTTCCCTGTCAGTGCGCTCAAAGGCCATGATAGCCTGGTCACGTGCCTCAACGGCGTTTCTCGATACCTCGATATAGTAACGCCTGACTCTCTCAATATAATCACGTGCCGCAGCGATTGCCTCAGCGGTGATGACATCCGGGCTGATGATGCGCAGGTCAAATGGTACAGCTCCTGTAAAACCGAGTTCCTCTTCAATCTCGTTCCTGATCAGCAACATGTCATCTATTGATGATTCATCAAGCCTCTCTCTCTCAAGGTTGCTCTCCAGTCTTGAAAGGATGCTTTTCATCTCATTATACCAGATGTCTTTCCTGAACTTGGCAGTGCTTATAACCTTGTCAAAACCATAGAACTGCTTTTCAAACCTGTTATTCATGAACTGGTCGACGGCCAGCGCTTCGTAACCCCACCTGGCAGCAATGATCTCACCGTAAAAAGGTATTGAGACAGGTGAGGAAATGGTCGGATTAAGCTTGTCATACTTTACTATTATGCCGCTCAGAATGATTTGCGGTATGACGAGGAACGGAATCAGTATGTAAATCGTAACAACCGTTTTGAAACTGTCTGAGATGAGCAGACCCATCATGTTTGATGTGGCCCAGCATGAAAAGAGTACAAGCCAGTATTCGAACCACATGCCGCGGATGCCGAATATTGAGTTTCCTATGGCAACGAATGATGCGGCCTGGATTGCCGAGATAAGGAACTGAACGCCAATTTTTGACAGCAGGTAGCTGTTCCAGCTGAGATTGAGGAAGGCTTCCCGCTTTAGTATCTTCCTGTCTTTGATGATCTCCTCCGCACTTACTGTCAGTCCCATGAATATTGCCACTATCACTGACATGAAGATATATACCGGGAGGTTGCTGTTCTGAATCAGGGTGTAAGCAGGTTTACTTACACTTTCATCAAAATACCTTATGATAAATGCCAGGAACAGCGCCAGTACCGGAGCTTCGAGAAGGGTAATGATGAGGTATTGTGAATCTGAGAGTTTGGATAGTATGTCTCGTTTAACGAACACCGCCAGTTGCTTAAGCCTGCCCGGCGTCCTCAGTGTTATCTCCGGTATGCCGTTACCGCCTTTGGGATGCGGGGGACGCTCTTCACGGCGTGAATTGAAATAAGCGCTCCATTCGGCCGGTGATACCTTTCTTGTCATCGTGGGCCTCCCGAACTCGTCAAGCACCTTTGACTCCACGATGCTGAAGATCTGTTCCGGGTTTACATTCCCGCAGGCATGACACTCGCTGTCATTATACCGCGGAAGCCGGACCCTGTCCTTGAAGTAGTCAATAGCCCTTACAGGAATTCCGTAATAGACCATGTATCCGCCGGTGTCAAGGAAGATCAGCCTGTCAAACATCTTAAATATGTCTGAGGAAGGTTGGTGAATAACGACGAAAATCAGCTTGCCCTTGAGTTTCAGGTCATTGAGAAGGTCAAGGATGTTTTCTGAATCGAGTGAAGAGAGTCCGGATGTAGGTTCATCGAGGAACAATATTGCCGGTTCCCGTATCAGCTCGAGTGATATGTTGAGCCGTTTGCGCTGACCTCCTGAGATCTTTTTATTGAGAGGAGAGCCCACCTTCATATCCCTGATGTCATAAAGACCGAGGCTGTGCAGAACCTCATGCACCTTATGAGTAATTGCTTCGTCATCAAGGTTGCCGAAACAGAGCTTTGCATTGTAGAAGAGGTTTTCGAAAACTGTAAGCTCTTCGATGAGGAGGTCGTCCTGTGACACAAATCCTATCAGTCCCTTGATCTTCTCCGGTTCGTTGTGGATATTGATGCCGTTGATAAGCACTTCGCCCGTGTCGGGCCTGTTGGTGCCGTTAAGGACGCTCAGGAGGGTTGATTTACCTGCCCCGGATGCTCCCATGATTCCGATCAGCCTTCCTGACTCTTCAGCAAAGCTCATGCGATGGAGTCCTACCTGTCCGCCCTTGAACTTGTATTCGATCTCATTCGCCTCGTAGACCACCCTTGATGCCAGGGCGTTTTCGTCGAGGAATTGCCGTATGACCTCGGAATAGTAGATGGGTTTGCTGCTCATGAACTTAAGTGATGCACCCCTCTCGAAGAGGTACACCCTGTCTTCATGCCTCAGCTGGCCGCTCAGGAGGAGCTCTCCGGTCCCGAATGACCTGATGAAGAGCATGTCAGCCTGTGGCAGGTTCAGTACCCTGACCTGGCCCCGGAACGAATCGTTGACAATGTGGCGGGCTTTTTCATACCTGGTGATCCGGTCACTGTCAATGACCAGTATCTGTGTTGATTCCGGCACCTCATCCTTTGTTGAAAGAACGAATTGCTGAATCAGCTGGTAATCTTCCGGGTTGATGTTGAAGCCTTCAGCTGCAGTTATGATGAATTCAAGTTCGGTGTTGCTTACCCCTTTATGTTCAGACCGGCAATATTCGAGGAGCTGGACCAGCACAATGATCTTCTGGTTGAGGGTTAGCTGCATCCCTATATCAAAACAGATTTTGATGATCCTTACTGATATCGAAGAGTTTCGGCGGGCTTCCTTGCCCTTTTTCAGTCTCTCCTGGGCTTCGGCATAATATGCCTCGAAGATCTTCAGGTAAGCTTTTACGCCCTCCTGATTGAGCTGCGGTCTGAGAAATGCCTCAACCACCCCCCGCCTGTCGTTTTCATTGCCCTGTGCGGGGGCAATGATGGCAAAGAGATGCATCAGGGTATTAAGTATCTTCTCATTCATCCCGGAGATGTTTCAATAACGGCATTTCGGCTCCTGAGTCTTATATAACGGCATGGCACCTTCTATATTATCCCGGGGCTGTCATAATGGCATGAATAAAGCTCTTGCGCACGATTGGCAAATAAATTGAACATAACAGGGAAAAAGTCACTGAATATGAACTTTGAAAATTTTACTATAAAGGCACAGGAGTCTGTTCAGAAGGCTGTGACCGTTGCCACGGGCAAGGGTCAGCAGGCTATTGAGTCTGGCCATCTCCTCAAGGGTATATTGACTGAGGCTGAGAGCATTGTCTCATATATCATGTCAAAGACCGGGGGCAATTCAGCAGCTTTCGGCAGAGCCCTTGATGCGATCATTGACGGATACCCCAGAGTGAGCGGGGGAGAACCCTATTTTTCTTCTGATGCATCGGGGGTATTCAGGCGTGCTGCTGATCATGCTGCAAGGATGCAGGACAGGTTTGTATCTGTCGAGCACCTGCTGCTGGCTCTCGCCGAATCAGCTGACAGTGTCTCGCGCCTGATGAAGGACAACGGCATGGACACTGCAGCACTGTCAAAGGCAATAGCCGATCTGCGAAAGGGTGCAAAGGTTAGCAGCCAGACATCTGAGGAGACATATGATTCACTGAGCAGGTATGCCATCGATCTGAATGAGCGTGCCAGGGCCGGCAAGCTCGATCCTGTAATAGGCCGCGATGAGGAGATAAGGAGGGTGCTTCAGATACTGTCACGCAGGACCAAGAACAATCCCATTCTTGTAGGTGAGCCTGGAGTGGGCAAGACCGCCATCGCGGAGGGTATCGCACACAGGATAGTTCGCGGCGATGTTCCGGAGGACCTGATTCAGAAACGGATCTTTTCGCTTGATATGGGAGCACTCATCGCCGGCGCCAAGTACAAGGGTGAATTTGAGGAGAGACTCAAGTCAGTTGTAAATGAGGTTATTGCATCTGATGGTGACGTGATTTTGTTCATTGATGAGATACATACTCTTGTTGGTGCCGGCAAGGGGGAGGGGGCCATGGACGCAGCCAATATCCTCAAACCGGCGCTGGCAAAGGGAGAACTTCGCGCCATCGGCGCGACAACGCTTAATGAGTACCAGAAGTATTTCGAAGCTGACAAAGCCCTCGAGAGACGATTCCAGGTGGTGATGATAGAAGAGCCTGACAGGGCAGATGCCATCTCCATTCTCAGGGGACTCAGGGAGAGGTATGAGGCGCACCATAAAGTGATCATCAGGGATGAAGCCATCATCTCTGCCGTGGATCTGTCATACCGGTACATCACAGACAGGTTCCTGCCTGACAAGGCCATTGACCTTATCGATGAGGCAGCCGCCAGGCTGAGACTAGAGATGAACTCCGTTCCTGAGGAGATCGATACCGCAGACAGGCAGATAAGGCAGCTTGAGATAGAACGGGAGGCCGTTAAACGTGACGGTGACACTGTCAAGGAGAAGGCGCTCTCGAAGGAGATAGCTGATCTTGCTGCGGGACGTGACGAGCTAAAAGCGCGCTGGCGTTCTGAGAAGGACCTGGTGGACAACCTGCAGAAAAAGAAACAGGCAGCCGAGGAGCTCCGGTTCGAGGCTGAGAGGGCTGAGAGAGCAGGCGACTACGGAAGGGTTGCAGAGATACGCTACGGTAAACTCACCGAAAATGAAAAGGAGATTGAGAAACTGAATGCCGAGATAGGTGAAAAGCGCAATGCAGGTTCTATGGTACGCGACGATGTACGGTCAGACGATATTGCAGAGATAGTCTCGAGGTGGACAGGCATACCAGTCTCGCGGATGCTTGAGAGTGAGAAGGATAAGCTCCTGAGGCTGGAGGAGGAGCTTCACCGGAGGGTTGTGGGTCAGGATGAGGCCATAAGGGCCGTTTCTGATGCTGTGCGCCGGTCAAGAGCAGGACTGAATGATGAGAAGAGACCGGTGGGCTCATTCATATTCCTCGGTACAACCGGAGTAGGAAAAACTGAACTGGCCAGGGCCCTGGCTGAATATCTGTTTAACGATGAGAACCTGATGACCCGGATTGACATGACTGAATACCAGGAGCGTCACAGTGTCTCAAGGCTTGTCGGTGCACCTCCGGGATATGTCGGTTATGATGAGGGAGGCCAGCTCACAGAGGCTATAAGGCACAAACCATATTCTGTGGTGCTGCTTGATGAGATCGAAAAGGCCCACCCGGATGTGTTTAATATACTTCTGCAGGTGCTTGATGACGGAAGGCTTACAGACAACAAGGGAAGGACTGTCAATTTTCGTAACACCATAATAATCATGACATCCAACCTTGGTTCATCCCTTATCCGAGAGAGCATTGAAGAGAGCAGCGGTGCAATGACTGAGGAGAAGGCTGAAGAGCTCAGGACGGACCTGATTCAGATGCTTCGTACTACCCTCAGGCCGGAGTTTGTAAACCGGGTTGATGAGATAGTTATGTTCAGGCCTCTGACTCTCGGACAGATAAGGGAGATAGTAATGATGCAGTTTGGCCGGGTGGCTCAGATGCTGGAGGAGAAGGGTATCAGCAGTGAGCTGACGGATAAGGCTGTGTCCTGGCTGGCAGACAGGGGATTTGATCCGTTGTTTGGTGCACGTCCCGTGAAACGTCTTATACAAAAGGAAATAGTGAATGAACTCTCCAGACTGATTATTGCCGGGACCATTGACAGGAGCAGGAAGGTAAGAATAGACGTTCAGTCAGGCGCACTGGTCATTACCAATTCCTAATATGGCGAACTCTGAATGTAACTTTCAAGGCAGGATTCGCGGTCAGGATAAATATCCAGCGACTGGTGCAGCTGAAGCATCTCGAAGAGCTCCCGTGTACCCGGGGAAAGGGAGCAGAGCCTGTAGGTGCAGTAATTTGACCGTGCCACCCTCAGAAGGTGGAGGAACATGGCAAAAGCTGTGCTGTCAAGATAGCTGACACCTGCCATGTCTATGATAACTTTGGTATACGGAGTCTCAAACAGTTTCAGAATAACGGGTCTGATAACATCCACGTTGAGAGCATTGATGCGGTCGGTCCTGAAGCTCAGTATATCAATCCCGTCTGTCCTTTCAGTCACTACCATAAACAATTACCTTTTTTTGCTGAGGTAATCTGCCACCTCAGCCATAACCGTACTTGTATCAGCTTCAAACTTGGTGATGAACCCGCTGTATTTCTCCTTCTGTTCCCCGGCTTTTGCCAGCAATTCAAACTCCTTAAGCATCCTGGCAGTTTCATCCATACCAAGGACGGTCACTGATCCTTTTGCCTTGTGAGCGAGCAGACCGAGTTCAAAATACTTCTCCTGCCCGAGCAGGCTTCTCATGCCGGTCAGGAACTCCGGTACCTGATTGCCGAATATTCCGGCAATCTCACTCATGACCTCCATATCACCTCCCGTGATACTCTGCAGGTATTCGGGCTTAAATATTGTGTATTCCATTTTTTTCTCTGTTTTTGAGAATACAAATATAGTCATTATGCAACCATCACACCATAGAGAACGATCTATTGAGACGGTGTCAAAAATGATTTATAGCAGCTTTTTATCGGCCGAAAAAGCCTATTTTTGCTAATAAACCAAAAGCTTAATCATATGAAAAATACTCCTTTTCTAAAGTACCATGAGGCCCTCGGTGCCAGGATTATTCCTTTTGCAGGCTACAATATGCCTGTTGAATATACGGGGATTACGGAAGAGCATCTCACGGTACGTTCGGGGGTTGGCGTATTTGATGTTTCGCATATGGGTGAATTCTGGGTTAACGGTCCGCGTGCTCTTGATTTCCTTCAGCATATCACCTCCAATGATGTCTCAGCGCTTACTGACGGCAAGGTACAATATACATGTTTCCCTAACGGCAGGGGGGGCATAGTGGATGATCTTCTCGTTTACCGCTTCAGCGCCGAGAAGTATCTTCTTGTGGTCAATGCGGCCAACATTGATAAGGACTGGGAATGGTGCGTAAAGCATGCAGCTGCCTTCGGCATCACAGCCGGCCCGGGCGGACAGCTGAATAACGCCTCTGACGGCACTGCCCAGCTGGCGGTTCAGGGACCGCTGGCACTCAAAGCCATGCAGAAGCTGACAGGTGAACCTGTTACCGACATGGAATATTACACATTCAAGGTGCTGAAGTTTGCGGGAATAGATGATGTTATCTTCTCAACCACAGGTTATACCGGCTCAGGCGGATGCGAGATATATATCAGGAATGCCGATGCTTCCCGTCTATGGGAAGAGGTGTTCAGGGCCGGTGAAGAGTTCGGAATAAAGCCTATCGGGCTTGCCGCCAGGGATACTCTCCGTCTTGAGATGGGATTCTGCCTCTACGGAAATGATATCAATGACACCACCTCACCCATAGAAGCCGGTCTGGGATGGATTACCAGGTTCGTTCCCGGCAAGGAATTCGTTGACAGGGATCTTCTCCTGAAACAGAAGGAAGAGGGAACTGAAAGGCGCCTCAAGGGTTTTGTCATGATCGACAAGGGAATTCCCAGACAGCATTATGAGGTGGTTGACACACAGGGCAACCTTATAGGAGAAGTTACTTCTGGAACCATGGCACCATCACTGAAACTTGGCATAGGTCTGGCATACCTGAACAAGGGCTTCTGGAAGAATGACACCGAGATATTCATCCGTGTAAGGGGCAGGGACCTTAAGGCAAAGGTTACAGCCTTGCCATTTTACAAACAGTGAAAATCACCCGCGAGAGTTGCGCCTATGACAAAGAAGAGCCTGGAAATATGCTTTACCCCGGCAGCCTTTGACGCTCATTCTGACAGCGAGGCTGTGGTAGTTGTAATAGATGTACTCCGGGCTACAAGTTCCATCTGCACCGCATTCGCCAACGGAGTCAGGGAGATCATACCGGTTGAGACAGTCGAGGAGGCCAGGGCAATGAAAGCCCGTGGTTTCCTGGTTGCCGCAGAACGTGATGGTTTCGTGCTTGACTTCGCCGATTTCGGGAACTCACCATTTAACTTTACCCCGGAAAAGATAAAGGACAGGAGTGTTGTCTACAGCACCACAAACGGCACCGGTATCATGAAACGTGCTTCTGAATGCCATGATGTGGTCATTGGCTCATGGCTCAACATCTCTGCCATCTGTAAATGGGCTGAAGAGCAGGAACGCAAGGTGGTGATCGTCTGCGCCGGATGGAAAAAACGTTTCAGCCTGGAGGATGCCGTATGTGCAGGGGCATTTGCCGCTAAGCTCCTGGAGAGCGGAAAGTTCTGTACTATATGTGACTCAGTGCATGCAGCCACCGACCTCTGGAACATGGCAAGGGAAGATCTCCTGGGATATATGGAAAAAGCAGCACAAAGATCCAGGCTCAGAGACAAGGGACTGGATGATTGTATTCCTTATTGTCATACATTTGACCTAACAGATGTAATACCGGTGCTCAGGGGGGACAGGCTGACTGCTCTCTGAACATTGCCGTTGAGGCAATGGTAACCGGCCGGTGCCAAAAAAGGACAAGAATTAACTACAACAAATAAATACTCAGGAAATGAAAAAACACAATTTCTACGCAGGACCTTCAATCATGCCCCAGTACACAAATGAAAAGGTGATTGAAGCAATCAGGGATTTTGCCGGGACCGGACTTTCTATCATGGAGGTTTCACACCGCAGCAAGGAGTTTGTGGCTGTGATGGAAAGTGCAGTCAGTCACATCAAGGAGCTTCTTGACATTCCTGCCGGTTATTCGGTCATCTTCCTCGGCGGAGGTGCCAGCCTGCAGTTTGCCATGCTTCCGATGAACATGCTCGAGAAGAAAGCTGCCTATATCAATACCGGCGAGTGGGCAGGTAAAGCCCTCAAGGAAGCAAAGCTCTTCGGAGAGGTGATAGAAGTGGCTTCCTCGAAGGACCGCAACTTCAATTACATCCCCAGGAATTTTGAGATTCCCTCGGACGTTGACTATTTTCATATCACAACCAATAATACAATATACGGCACGCAGTGGAAGAAGGATCCGGATGTGAAGGTGCCTCTTGTGGCCGATATGTCATCCGATATCTTCAGCCGTCCTGTTGATGTCTCCAAATATTCAATCATTTATGGTGGTGCGCAGAAAAATCTTGCACCTGCTGGCGTCACTTTCGTTATCATTAAGGATTCAGCCCTCGGAAAGGTGACCCGTCCGTTACCCACGATGCTGAACTACAAGACCCATATCGATAAGGGTTCGATGTTCAACACACCTCCCGTACTTCCTGTCTTTGCAGCGCTGAAAACCCTTGAGTGGCTGAAGCAGAAGGGCGGAGTTGCAGCAATGGCGAAGATCAACCAGGAGAAAGCTGCATTGCTCTATGATGAGATCGAGCGCAACAAGCTGTTCAAGGTTACTGTGCCTGATCCCGAGGACAGGTCGCTGATGAACGTTTGTTTTGTCATGTCAGACAGTTATAAGGAACTTGAGAATGAGTTCGGTGATTTCGCCAAGTCAAAGGGAATGGTGGGTATTGCCGGTCACCGTTCGGTGGGAGGCTTCCGTGCCTCTCTCTACAATGCCATGCCGATTGAGAGCGTCAGGGCCCTCGTTGACTGTATGAAGGAATTTGCTAACAAATACTAAAAAGATGACATCATGAAGATTCTAGTAGCTACAGACAAGCCATTTGCACCCGTAGCCATCACACAGATACGTGAGGTGGTGGAGAAGGCAGGGCACACCCTTGCCCTGCTTGAGAAGTACAAGACGCCGCAGGAGCTTCATGCCGCGGTGGCTGATGCCGATGCCATGATAGTCCGTTCTGATATCATTGATGCTGCCGTGATTGCGGCTGCACCAAAACTGAAGATTGTTGTGAGGGCCGGAGCCGGATATGATAATCTTGACCTCAACGCCTGCACTTCAGCCAACGTTGTTGCCATGAACACGCCAGGACAGAACTCCAATGCCGTTGCCGAGCTGGCATTTGGTATGATGGTCTACTCCGCCCGCGGAGGTTTTGACGGCAAGTCAGGATCAGAACTGATGGGCAAGACTTTGGGCATACACGCTTTCGGAAACGTTGGCAGATGCATGGCCCGCATTGCCGCCGGATTTGGCATGCAGGTTTGTGCCTTCGATCCTTTTGTTGACAGCAAGGTAATAGCTGATGCAGGAGTGACACCTGTTGATACCGTTGAGGAACTCTACACAAAGTCACAGTACATCTCTCTTCATATCCCTGCTAACGACAAAACCAAAGGCTCAATAGGAGAGAGGCTTCTTTCACTCATGCCAAAGGGAGCTGTTCTGGTGAATACTGCCCGCAAGGAGGTTATCAATGAGGCCGAGCTGGTAGCCCTCATGGAGAAGAGAGGTGACCTGAAGTACCTTTCTGACATTGCACCTGACAATGCAGAGCTCTGGGGACAGAAATTCCCGGGCCGTTATTTCTTCACCCCCAAGAAGATGGGAGCGCAGACTGAAGAGGCCAATATCAATGCCGGAGTGGCTGCTGCACGCCAGATAGTATCATTCTTTGCCACAGGTGACGAGAAATTCAGAGTTAATAAACCCAAATAGAACGATAAATTTCAGACATGGCTGTTGTTAAACCTTTCCGGGGGCTCAGGCCCCCGGCTGATCTGGCATCGGAGATTGCATGCCTGCCATATGACGTAATGAATTCAGAAGAAGCGGCCGTAATGGCCAGGGGTAAGGAGAAATCACTGCTTCACATCACCAAAGCCGAGATAGACCTGCCGGAGGGCACTGACGTGCACTCGGAGGAGGTATATCAGAAAGCCCTTGATAACTTCCGTGCATGGCAGAAGAAAGGCTGGCTCATAGATGACCGCGAGAGACATTTTTACATCTATTCCCAGACCATGAATGGCCGGACTCAATACGGCATTGTGGGCGCTGCCGCAGTAACCGATTACCTTTCAGGAGTGATTAAAAAGCATGAGCTCACCCGTCCCGACAAGGAGGAAGACCGTATGGTCCACGTCAGAGCGAACAACGCCAACATCGAGCCGGTTTTTTTTGCATACCCTGCCGTTAAGGAGCTTGATAAAATTGTTGAAAGAATAGTGAAGAATGAGAGTCCTGAGTACGACTTCGTGGCAGAGGACGGCATAGGTCATCAATTCTGGGTGGTCTGGGACAGGAAAACAAACGATAAGATCGAAAAGTTTTTTGCCGAAAAGGTTCCTTACATGTATGTTGCTGACGGTCACCACCGTACAGCCGCTGCAGCGCTTGTCGGCAAAGAAAAGAAGGAGAAGAATCCGGCCCACAAGGGCGATGAGGAGTACAACTATTTCATGGCGGTGATCTTCCCGGATGACCAGCTCAAGATTTTTGACTACAACAGGGTGGTTAAGGATCTTAACGGAATGACACCTGCACAGTTCCTCGAGAAGCTGAAGGAGTCGTTTGACGTTAAAGAGAAGGGAAACAGAACGCACAGGCCGACGAAACTACACAATTTCGGCATGTACCTCGACGGTAAATGGTACAGCCTGACTGCCAGGAAGGGTACATATTATGACGAGGATCCCATCGGGGTTCTGGATGTGACTATCCTTACCGAGATGGTATTGTTGCCTCTTCTTGACATACAGGATCTGCGGCGTTCGAAGCGGATTGATTTCATTGGCGGTATCAGGGGGCTTGGTGAGCTGAAGAAAAGAGTTGACAGCGGTGAGATGAAGGTGGCCTTTGCACTCTACCCTGTCTCCATGAAACAGCTGATAACCATAGCCGACACCGGGAATATCATGCCTCCCAAAACAACATGGTTCGAACCCAAGCTCAGAAGCGGGCTGGTGATACACAAGCTTGACTGAGGGTAGCCCGGTGCCATGATGAACAGTATCCCTGAAAACATCAGAAAGCTGCTTGAAGAGCTGCCTTCCGGCGTCAGCGTGGTTGCAGTAACCAAGACCAGGACGCCGGAAGAAGCCTTTGAGGCATACAGGTCCGGCCTTCGCATATTCGGTGAAAACAGGGTGCAGGAGATGATGACCAAAAAACCCTTGCTTCCTGATGATATCTCATGGCATCTCATTGGTCACCTGCAGTCAAACAAGGTCAGACAGGCTGTTGAAACAGCCTCCGTGATTGAGTCGGCAGACTCTGTCAGGCTTCTGAGGCTGATTGACAACGAAGCACTGGCACAGGGCAAAAGCATTGACTGTCTCCTGCAGGTGCATATCGCCACGGAAGAGACCAAGTCGGGATTCTCGCTTGAGGAGATGGAACAGACAGACTGGCGTAAGGTATCTGATTCGCTGAATGCGGTACGTATTTGCGGACTGATGGGAATGGCAACATTCACCGATGACACGGAGAGGGTCAGGTCAGAGTTCAGGTCACTTTCCGGTCTCTTCCGGAGGATGCGTGAAAAACATTTCACCGGCATCAGCCATTTCAGGGAGATATCGATGGGAATGTCGGGCGACTGGCACGTGGCTGTAGAGGAGGGGAGCACAATGATTCGCGTAGGAACACTTATATTTGGAGAACGAATTTCTAAAGCAAGATGAGCAAAATCAACACACGTTACCTGGGACTCGAACTCAGCAGTCCCATTATTGTTGGCAGTTCCAATTTCACATCCAAGGTTGAGTCAATAGTTGAGGCTGAGGCAGCAGGAGCCGGTGCAGTTGTACTGAAATCACTGTTTGAGGAGCAGATAGTTTCACAGGCCCATTCGATGGCGTCACATGAATCATACCCCGAAGCTGACGATTACCTTCAGTACTATACCCGCACCAACAGTGTTGATGCTTATCTTGACCTGGTGGCCGGGGCAAGGAAAAAAGTCAAAATACCCGTGATTGCAAGTATCAACTGCTTCTCTCCGAAGGGATGGATTGACTTTGCGATGGAGATAGAGAGGGCAGGCGCCAGCGCCCTTGAGGTGAACATCTTCTTCATCCCCACAGATAAGCATCAGAGCAGTACTGATTCAGAAAAGATTTATTTCAGGATAATTGACAACCTGAAGCAAAAGGTTAAGATACCGATCAGTGTAAAAATCGGCCAGAAGTTTTCAAATATACTGAACTTCGTATGGCAGATGTATAACCACGGAGTTGCTGGTGTGACCATGTTCAACAGGTTTTACGAGCCTGATTTTGACATTAACAGCCTTAACATCGTTCCGGCATCTGTGCTTTCCAATCCCGTTGAACAGCGTTACGTCCTTCGCTGGGTGGGTATGGTCAGCGCCCAGGATACAAAAATTGACATATCAGCTTCAACGGGGGTATATACAGGTGAGGATGCCATCAAGTACCTGCTTGCAGGGGCAACAACTGTTCAGGTTTGCTCGGCTCTCTATAAGAGGGGATTTACCGTCGTAACTGAGATAAATGAAACCCTGGGCAGGTGGATGGATAACAAAGAGTTCAGGAACATAGACGATTTCAGGGGAAAGCTCAACTACCGGAATGTTGAAAATCCATCCCTGTTCGAGCGGTCACAGTTCATGAAGCACTACAGCTCTTACATATAGGAAGCAGTTCTGCTGGTTTGTGATGCCTCAGCCTTTCAGCAGTGAGATAAGCTCACCGGCCAGTTTCTGTTTTGGTGTTTCCCATGATTCTTTCTTTTCCTGCAGGGTGATGATTATCCTGGCGCGGTCACCGTCGCTTATGGATGCGGCGCATGTTTCGAGAACCGTGAAACACTCCAGCGAGGTCATGTAATCACCTGATACAAAATATTCGGTCAGCGGTATTGCAAATTGAGAATAATCGAGTCCTGACTGCCAGCATGATGAGATAAGCATTGCCCTGGAATCCGGTTTTCTTACTGCTTTGACCGAGTCAATCACTTCGGCCATGGCCGAGTTCTCTTTCATATCATTGAACAGACCCGTTATTGCTGCTCTGAGGTTGTGGTCCATGGTCTTATCATAAAACAGTGCAAGCAACTTCAGTGCGCCCCCGAAAGGTACTTCGGTGCGTAGCAATCTGATACGGTCATTTATCTCTCTTCCGGTGCCGTTTTCGAGTATCCTTCCAAGTTCGGCCAGTTTCTTTTCTGATCTTTCCATCGGGTTTGCTTTGGAACAAATTTATGGCTAAATAATAAGTTCATGCCAAATTCGTTTATTAAAAAAGTGTAAATTGGTCTGGAGAAGGCCTTTGAAATCATAAACCACAAATACTATGAACAGTAAGCTTAAGATTCTGCCACTGATTCTGGGCGTAAGCGCTCTGGCATTCTGCCTGGCTGCCACCTCATGCAAGGGAAAAACCAGGGGTGAGGCGAACAGGAACCAGGAGGAAACCGTCAGTCCTGATGAGCAGACGATGGAGCAGATAAAGAGTGCCGAGAAGGTATTCAATGCACTGCCCACACCACTTGAGGTGGCTCAGCTGATAAAGGAAGCAGGGGCAAAGTTTGATGCAACACTGCTGAATCCCGTTGAGAACAAAAGCAACTACACCTCAAGCAAGAGCATGGCGCTAAACCTGGGTACATATGTCTGTGACCTCAGTTTTGCTAGCATGTATGATGAAACCTCATTGCTGGTAAATTATATGGAAGCAGCTGAGGATATGGCCACAGGCCTGGGCATCCTCGACGCCATCGATGAAAGCACCGTTGAGCGCCTGGAGCAGAATATTAACAACCGTGACGTGATCATGGAAATTGTCTCTGAGACATTTCTTAATTCGCAGGCTTACCTTGAGGATGACCAACAGCATGCTGTGGCAGCAACAATTATTGCCGGAGGCTTTATCGAAGGGCTGTATATTTCAACCAGTATGGTTGACATGAAGAACTACAAGGGCAACAAGCTGGTGGAAACCATTGCTGACCAGAAGATGTCAGTTGATGATATGATACGCCTTCTGGAAACCTATACAGACAACACAGCAATTCGGGAACTCCTCGGACCCATGCATGAACTGAAAGGCATCTTCGACAAGATTGAACGGTCAGCCACACCCTCAACTGCCCAATACGATGAAAAGACAGGCATGACGGAGATCACCGGAGCGGCAAAATCGGAGATGAAGCAGGAAACTTTTCTGGCAATCAGGGATAAGGTGGCAGATATCAGAGACACATATGTAAAATAGATACCGATGAGACAGCTTATACAGACTTTACTGGTTACGGTACTCCTTTCCCTCCTTGTTCCCGGGGAAGCTGCCGCACAGTGCAAAGGCTTTGCCAAGTCGATCTGCAAGAAGGAACTGGGAGCCTACCTTCATGATGGCAATTACCATGCAGCCGTCCTGGTTGAAGGTGAAGAGGCCGAACTCTATAAGACATTCTACTCGGATCTGGAGTACAGGCTTGCCATTTGTTCGGCTGACGGCATGCCTCCGGTGGAGTTTACCGTCTATGATGCCACCGGCAAAGTGTTATATTCCAACAAGGAACAGGGTTTAGCCAAAATATGGGACTTCAGGCTTGAGTCAAGCCAGCAGCTGAAAGTGGTAGTGAAGGTGACTGCCTTCAGCACGAGAGAGCAGCTTCCGGTCAGCGGTTGTGTGGCGATCATGTTTGGTTTCTTGGCAAAATAAGGCTTCCGGAGAGTAATGACCGGCAGGAGGGACACAGGGCTGCACCTTTGAGGTCAATCTCCTCGGCATATGTGCTGGAGCGCATCACACAACTGAGATTGTGGCAGTGGACGAGCCCGAAGGTATGCCCAAGCTCATGGATTACTTCCTTAATGGTTCTTGACAGGAGAAGCTCATCATCCTGTTTCAGACCGTACAGTTCATTACGGAGACGGTAGACGGAAGCTATGGCTGTCTGCCGGCCCAGGATTGCCTGTCCGAAAATGTAGGTAAGTATGGGGATATAAAGGTCAACCCTGAAAAGCCCGATAAGTTTTAAGTATTCCGTACCGGTGCAGGCGGTAACCTGGTTCAGCAGCCTGTCACCATCATATTGCCTGCGGGCCGGATTGTAAAAGGGGCTGAGATCAAGATGACACTCCTCAGTTACAACCTGGTACCTGTATTCATCTTCCACTGCACCGGAGACCTGTTTCAGGAACGCCCTGTCAAAGTAACCGCAGGAAAGTAATATGATCTTTTTATCTTCCAATGGGCAGGGATCAGTGACAGTTACTCCCTCTGTCTCAGGTCATATTTTTTGATTTTGTTATAAAGAGTCACCCTGTCAACACTGAGCGCCCTTGCTGATCGGGATATGTTCCAGTTGTATTTCAGAAGTATTTGCTCTATGTGTCTCTTTTCCAGTTCATCAAGGCTCTCCACGGCACTCTCCGCTATCTCCGCTCCAAGCGGCAGATCCTTCAGCCTTATCTCCCTGCCGTTGCCAATGACAATGGCGCGTTCAATCATGTTCTCCAGCTCTCTGACATTGCCCGGAAATTCAAATTTTTCAAGGTGTTTCAGCGCTGCCGGCTCAATTGTGATGATGTCACGGCTCATGGAAGTGCAGTATTTCCTGATGAAATGATTGACCAGCAGCGGGATGTCTTCAGTTCTCTCACGCAGGGGCGGGATGTTAATGTTAACCACATTGAGCCGGTAATAGAGGTCCTCACGGAATGTTCCGTTTTTGACCATTGCTGCCAGGTCCCGGTTGGTTGCGCATATGACCCTGAAGTCAGAAGAAATCTCCCTGTTGCCGCCCACCCTGACAAAACTCTTCGTCTCAAGCACACGGAGCAGCTCTATCTGCATCTTCGGCGAAATTGTGGCAATCTCATCAAGGAAGATCGTTCCACCGTCAGCCATCTCGAATCGTCCCTTGCGGTTGAATGTGGCGCCTGTGAATGCACCTTTCTCGTGACCGAAAAGCTCACTTTCAAGGAGACTTTCAGTCAGGGCACCACAATGGACACTTATCAGGGGGAAGTATCTTCTGGAAGAGTTGGCGTGTATGGCTCTGGCCACCAATTCCTTGCCTGTTCCGCTCTCACCTGTGACAATGACTGAGGCATTTGACTGGGCTACACTCTCTATCTGCTGCAAGACATTGACTATAGCTCCGCTGTGGCCGATCAGGTCATCAACCTCCTCCAGGGTGGTAACCCTCTCCTTAAGTGCCTCATTCTCGTTTTTTAGCGCCACCTGGTTTGCTGCATTGCGGATGAGATGTGAAAGATCATCAGGGTCAAACGGCTTTGTCACATAGTCATAAGCGCCGTCTTTAAGGGCCTGTACTGCAGTCTCCACAGAAGCAAAAGCTGTCATTATTATTACAATGGTCTCGCGGTTCAGCGACCTGATCCTCCTGTGCAGTTCAAGCCCGTCCATTCCCGGCATCTTGATGTCAGCCAGGATTATATTGAAATTCTTCTCTTCAAGAAGCTGCAGTGCTTTTTTTGCATTATCGGCGGCTTCCACCTCGTAACCATCCTCCATGAACCAGTTAAGAAGTGAATCCCTTACAGAGTCCTCGTCGTCGACAATCAGAATAGAAATTTTATCTGCCATACATAATTGTTTATTCTGTTTTCAATGGTAAAATTATCGAGATAGTGGTTCCCCTGCCCACCACAGAATCAACCTCGATCTTTCCGTTGTGGTTCTGAACAATGCCATGAACTATTGAAAGTCCAAGGCCAATGCCGGAAGTATCCTGCTTGGTGGTGAAGAAAGGTTCGAAGATATGTGGCACGTCTTCAGGGGCAATGCCAGATCCGTTGTCGGATATTTCAATGCGAACCGTAGTGCTGCCACTGTTCCTTGTCCGGATGGAAATCTCCCCGTTTTCGGCGACAGCCTCCGAGGCGTTGACCAGAAGGGCAACACAGGCCTGCTTGATCTGATTTGCACTGCATCGTACCAGGTCAGCCTTTGCCTCTGTCAGGACATTGAACCTTATATTTGAGATCTTCACGTGATGCAGCATAAGTTCATAGGTACCCTCGACTATTTTATTCAGATGCACATCCTCGAAGTCTTCCTGGTCCTTGCGTGAAAAGTCAAGCAATCCCTTCACAATATCACCGCACCTTTTGGTCTCAGCCTCAATCAGCTTAAGCTGGCGAAGAATATTCTGCTTCTTTGCCTCGGTCAGTTCATGGCTGTCTATCTGCTTGTGTACCAGTTTGGTGTAGATCAGTATGCCCGAAAGCGGATTATTGATCTCATGTGCAACGGAGGCTGACAGCTTGCCCAGAGACGCGATACGCTCGACATTCATAAGCTCGTTATGTGCCTCAGAAAGCTCTTCTGACTTTTTCTGAACCTTGTATTCGAGCTGTTTTGACCAGTTTTCCAGCTCTCTTGTTGCATTGTCAATATGATCGAGCATGTTGTTGAAGGCCATAGAGACCATCTTCATGTCATCCAGAAGGTTGGGCTTTATATCGAGCCTTGTGTTCACTTCACCCTGCGATACAGCCTCGCTGGCTTTGATGATACCAAGAAGCGGCGCCTTAATCCTCCTGCTGGTGAACCAGATGAGGATCATTACAATAATTCCGGAAATTAGGAGCGCCACCAGGAGGAATTGTACAGAAGATTTACTCAGTGCACTGTCAAGATCGCGGAGGGGCATCCTTATGATCAGAGACCCGAGAACTTCGTCATCCCTGCTGTGAGCATGGCATGCGGCAGTATAACATGACAGCTCGTTGAGAATAGGCCTGCGTATAAGCATATGCCTCTCTCCTGGCCTGTTGGGATTCATTGCACAGTCACTCTCTGCATCGATGATCATGTAGCTCCTTTCATTCCTGGAAAACATCTGTCCGAGGTCAGTATGGCACGAAATACAGTCAGGATTGCTATGGTTACGGGCGTCAGCAGCAAATGACGAATAGGCCAGGTTGTCATTCTGGTCATAGAGGTTCACGTCATCTATCCCGGGCATGGTGTTGATGATGTCAAGAGTACCATGAAGAGTGCTCTTGTCGTTTTCCAGCATCGACGTGTAAAGGGAGCCCTCTACTATTGCACCCACATTATTGCCGTTCTGTTTCAGGACAGTGTTGAAATAGTTAACATACACCGTTCGGAAGATTGCACTGAACGAAATGAACAATACAATTGCCGCGAGGGTGATTATGGTCACAACCCTGCCGTATATGGTTGATCTGAATCTGAAATACCTGCGCATCTTTTCCCTCAGAGATTCCCCCGGGTTATCAGCATTTCCTGGTTTAGCCATTTTTCTCCTTGTTGGGTGCAAAACAAACTAATGTGAACGCCCACGACAGACGTGGACGATCACATATTGTGTTTAAATTTTCTACAAAATACGAAATTAAACTATTCAGGACAAGTGAGGATGCACTTTTCAGGACCTGTTGATGAATCTGATCTGAAACTCCTCCCAGACTTCAGGCCCGAACTCCTCAAGGAGACCTTCCTTCAGTTCTCCGCCGTCCTGCAGCACTACGTGGGCTAATCTCAGGTCATTTATTCCCGCAACAGTGGCAAGGAAATCGCGTATATGGGCAAATTCTTCACGGAGCTGATCTGCAAATTTGTCTGCTGCAGCCATCAGGCGTGATTCATTCAACCAGTTGTCAGGTTCGATGCCGTACATCCATCCTTCCGAGTAGGGGCCCCTGTGAAGAAGCTCAGAATTGTTTGCGAGAGTCTCATTGCGTGAGACCACAGTTCCGCTTACGGGTGATAGGATGTCAAGCTGCTTGCCCTTCTGAATGATTGAAGCTATCCTTTCGCCCCTGCGTACCTTTTCACCCGTGGCTTTCATCGTGATTCTTGTCAAGGTACCGGTTACATGCTGAAGGAAGTCATCAATGCCGACTGTTACAGTACCATTTTTTTCCATGAAGGCCCAGGTATGGCTTTTATCGAAGAGTATTCCTGCAGGCGTCACGAATGTCTTGGGACTGAAAGCTTTAAGCGGTTCCTCCTCATGATGGCTTATCTTTTCCCTGCCTGCCCTGGTGAGACGGTAGAAGAGGAATCCGAAGAGTGAGATGACAGAGATAACTGCCAATACCCAGACCAGGATGCTTACACCCGCCTTGTTTTCATTGCCTGCCTGCACCATCTCAGTCACCGGTGTCAGCATCTCCCTCCTGATCATTCCTTCACTGCCCGAAAGGGCAGTCAGACCAACGCCTGCTACAATCTCCTGACCGTCAGCCAGAATCCAGCGGATGAAATCAGCTGCAGCTTCAGGTACCAGCCTGGAACGTGTGGAGCAGAAGATGCTGTTGCATAGCTCCTTCGGATATTTGCCGATGTATACACCCCGGTTGAAGCTGTTGAAATCTCCATAAAACTGCTCAAAATAGTCTGACTGACCATTGGAGTTGATGTCAATGGGTATTATTCCCAGGTTTTCTGCAAAACCGGTACCGCCTGAAGCTGTTATGTCAGACAGCCTGCAGAAGACGATGCCGGCAGGCTGACTTCTGAGAAGCTGTGCTATCTCCGAAACTGACAAATTACGGGCACTGACCTGCGTAGCGTCAATGCCTGCAAAGCCAGCAAGGAGACCGAGAGAGGCATCGTCAACGGTTACGTATGCCATTGAGGAGACATTGTTTTCCGTACCCAGAAGCTTGCCCCAAGTAACTGAAGGGGAGGAGAGAAGCGCACCAAACATTTCAGGGGAAATGCCTTTAGATATTACGGCTGAATAAAAGGGATTGTCAGTACTCATAACAGGAACGATTACATCCCTTGCAACAACCATCTTCCATTCTGATTCATCACCGCCTGTACCTGCTAAGGCTCCTGCAAATATCCTGATGTCAGCCTTCCCGATCTCTTCCCCGGGCAGCATTGATACAATCCGGCCGGGATTCGCCATCTTGTAGGCATCAATCCATGACTGAGCCAGGATCTTAAG
>DHUL01000040.1:16589-69209 GCA_002409145.1 Bacteroidales bacterium UBA5235 | reverse complement strand
AAATCCTGTGCTCAGGAGGTTGATGCCGATAAAAAGAATAATTAACTTTTTCATATAGTTGTATTTATATTGTCTGTTAACATATATACCAATAAGCATGCCGCTGCATATAAAATAATGTAAATCAATAATATAAGAAGCGATAAACAGCTGTTTTACCATGCAAAGTGTAGATAAATTAAACACATAAATTGACCAAATAATTTAAAGAACAGTGGTTCAATTTATTACGTCAATGTGTAAATATTAAACAAGTGTTGAGTAAGTCAACATTTGTCCTGGCATGAACACGAACTCAATGAATCGGGAGCCTCAATGTAATGGTTTGTCCAATAAACTTTTAAACAACATCAGTTGTTTTATCCGATCCGGATGCCAGAGAAGAGCTCAATTTTCTATATTTGTTTTTAGTGCAGCAACGGGAAAAAAGTTCAACACAGGGATATTGTGCCCTGCTGTTTGCTCAGACGATGCATGCTTCATCAGGGAAAGAATTTAATATGATTACACACAGGTCGGAGAACCAGATAATAGTGATATTCGGAGGCAGGGGTGATCTTGCCATGAGGAAGATTGTTCCGGCTCTGTATGAGCTTTTCATGCAGGGATTGATGCCGGAGAAGTTTGCTGTTCTTGCCACGGGAAGGAGCAGGGTAGACAATAAGGTTTACAGGAATGAGGTAAGAAGTGCTCTCCCGGTTAAGGTTGGTGATGAAGGAATAGGCGCCGGGGATGCTTTTGCCCGGAATTTTTACTACACTACTCTTGATCCGTCAGTTGCGGGTGATTACCGGGAACTTGCAGAGTTCCTTAATCGGTTGAGGTCTGAGATGAATATTCCCGGCAACACCCTCTTTTACCTTTCAGTTCCGCCGGAAGCCTATGATGATATTTCTCCCGGTCTTGCCGGTCAGGGCCTGAACAGTGAGGCTGATGGCTGGAAGCGCCTGATCATCGAGAAACCTTTCGGCTATGACTATGCCAGCGCCGTTCACCTGAACGGGCTTTTGCTGGAGCATTGGAAAGAGAGCCAGCTTTACCGCATAGACCATTATCTCGGAAAGGAGACGGTTCAGAACATACTGGTCACCCGCTTTTCCAATGGTATTTTTGAGCCGCTGTGGAACAGGAATTATGTGAATCACGTCGAGATAACCTCTTCAGAGAGCCTGGGAGTGGAGAAAAGAGGTTCATATTACGAAGGTACAGGGGCATTACGTGACATGATCCAGAACCACCTACTGCACCTTGTTGGTTTCATTGCCATGGAACCCCCGTCATCTATTGACTCAACATCGATCAGGAATGAACTTGTCAAGGTCTTTGAATCGCTGCGGCCCATTAAGCCAGAAGATGTTGGAAGAATGACAATCAGGGGACAGTATACCGGATCCCATGTCAAAGGTGAATGGCAGAGAGGTTACCGTGAAGAGGATGGTGTCAGCAAGGCATCGATGACTGAGACATTTGCAGCGCTGAAATTCTATATAGATAACTGGAGATGGGGAGGGGTCCCCTTTTACATCAGGACAGGCAAACGTCTGCCCACCCGGGTTACCGAGGCAGTCATCCATTTCAAGCCGACGCCTCATTACCTGTTTTCAGGCGAGAGTGCATGCGAGGGGTGCAACCAGCTGATAATACGGATTCAGCCTGATGAAGGGATACTTCTCAAGTTTGGAATTAAGATTCCCGGTGCAGGATTCAAGGTAAGAAATGTTAACATGGATTTCCACTACTCCGATTTTGCCGAGGGCCGTATCCCTGAGGCGTATGAGCGGCTGATATATGACTGCATGAATGGTGACTCAACACTATACACCAGGTCTGATGCGGTACTGGCTGCATGGAAGTTTCTTAACCCGGTGTTGCAGGCATGGAAAGATGACCCTTCCATACCGGTTTATGGTTATCCGGCCGGGACCTGGGGGCCTGGAACTGCTGATGCCCTGATTGAAGAACCGGAGCTAACATGGCGTTATCCGTGTAAAAATCTTGCAGATGATGGTGTTTATTGTGAATTATAATTAGTTTTATATCCATATTACTGTTTATTTGTTATGCCATATTCAGTCAGAGTGTTCCCCACACGTGAAGCCCTGGCTCAAAGCTTAGCGGCAATGCTGATCAAGGATCTCGACCGTATAGAGCCGGATCACTATTATACAATTGCTCTCTCCGGAGGCTCTACACCGGAATACCTGTTCCGCTATCTTTCAGAGAACTATGCAGAACGGATAAGCTGGGAAAAGATGTTGGTCTTCTGGGTCGACGAGAGATGCGTATCACCTGAGGACAGAGAAAGCAATTACAGGATGGCTTATGAAAGCCTCTTGCAGAACGTTCCGATACCCGATGTAAATATCTTCCGGATCCGGGGTGAGGATGACCCTGCTGCAGAGGCCAGGCAATACTCCGAGCTGGTGAGCAGCATGGTGCCGGAATACAGGGGCATACCTCAGTTTGACCTGATGTTGCTCGGCTTGGGCAGTGACGGTCATACAGCCTCCATCTTTCCTGACAGGCCCGACATGTTCACCTCCGGCCAGCTCTTCGAGGTGGCTGCCAGGCCGGATAAGAAACAAAAGAGAATTACGGCTACTGCACGACTGATAAATAATTCATCAAAAATATACTACATTGTTACCGGCAAGGAGAAGGCATCAGTCGTATCACAGGTTCTGGAAGGCAAAAGCGGGTCGGAACTCTATCCGGCAGCCAGGATTATGCCCGGCTCGGGGCATCTGGTCTGGATGCTCGATACCGGAGCTGCCTCACTTCTGAAAGCCTGAGAATTTAATAATTTGCAATATTCCGGCTATGATCGCAGGTATTCTTAGAGAAACAGGAGGTGAAAAAAGAGTCGCCCTTCTCCCGGGTGAAACGGCTGCATTGGTCAAACTGGGGCTGAAGGTCCTTGTTGAGACTGGTGCCGGAGAGGGAGCCTTTACTTCTGATGACCAGTACCTTGCTGCCGGTGCTGCCGTGGCAGGAAGAAGCGAGGTGATCAGGGATGCCGGTCTGCTCCTTACCGTCAATCCTCCTGTAAGTGAAGATATCATGCTCTTCAGGGAAGGGCAGATGATCTTTACTGTTCTCGATCCGGTTACCAACAGGGAGTGGCTTGAAAAGGCACGGTCAAGAAAACTGTCTGTAATGGCTCTTGACCTTGTTCCACGCATAACCCGGGCGCAGTCAATGGATATACTCTCGTCCATGGCGACGGTTTCAGGGTACAGGGCTGTGCTTGAAGCCGCCACCATGCTGCCGAGGTTCTTCCCCATGTTCATGTCAGCCGCCGGCACCATAAAACCCGCCAGGGTGCTCATCCTGGGCGCCGGAGTGGCGGGATTGCAGGCTATTGCTGTGGCACGCAAGCTGGGAGCTGTCGTTGAGGTCTTCGACGTCAGGTCAGCTGTGAGAGACGAGGTGAAAAGCCTGGGAGGAAAATTTATTGAGGTTGAGGGAGCATCGGAAGATGCTGCAGCAGGAGGGTACGCCGTGGAGCAGACTGATGAGTTCCGGAAGAAACAGCAGGCACTGATACAGGAGCACGCCGCCGTCGCTGACGTCATCATTGCCACCGCCCAGATACCAGGAAGAAAAGCCCCTGTGCTTATACTCAGGGAAACAGTTGAGAGAATGAAGCCGGGCTCTGTGATAATCGACCTGGCCGCATCCTCCGGAGGAAACTGCGAGCTGACGGAGAACGGCAGAACAGTGATAAATAAAGGTGTCACCATCGCAGGCAGGTCTGACTACCCCGCCGTAATGTCAGTCGATGCCAGCAGGATGTTCGGAAACAACCTGGTCAGTCTCCTCAGGATTATGACTGACAACAAGGGAGATGTGAGGATTGATCTCTCCGATGAGATTATTGCCGGTACCACTGCTGTTCATGAAGGCGAATACCGCAGCCAGAGAGTGAAACAAATACTGGATATCAAACTGACCTGATAATGGAAGGAATACTTGAATTCTTCATGGCCAACAGGGGAACAATCTATATGGTGATCCTCTCTGTTTTTCTTGGAATCGAGGTTATCAGCCACGTCCCCGCCATACTGCATACTCCTCTCATGTCAGGCGCAAATGCAATCCATGGCGTTGTCATCATAGGGGCAATCATTGTGATGGGACATGCAGAGACGACAGGGGCAATGATCCTTGGTTTCCTGGCAGTTGTACTGGGCACACTGAATGTTGTGGGAGGTTTCGTTGTGACAGACAGGATGCTTGAGATGTTCAAAAAGAAGAAGTGATACCATATAAACCCTGACTGTAAAAAACATTGGCACAATGAACGACGTATCACATTTTTCTGCCGGAATCTCCATTCTCGAACTCTCATATATACTTGCTTCTGTATTATTCATACTGGGCCTGAAGATGCTAAGTCATCCCCTGAAGGCACGCAGAGGAAATCTTCTCGCTGCGACGGGAATGGTGCTGGCCATAGTTGCCACACTTCTGTTTCACAGGAAGGAAGGTGAGCCTATCGGCAACATGGGCTGGATTATTGCCGCAATGTCTGTGGGAACAGTCATTGGCTGGGTGATAGCAAAAAAGGTTAAAATGACAGCCATGCCTCAGCTGGTTTCATTCTTTAATGGTATGGGAGGCGCGGCTGCTGCACTGATATCCATGATGGAATTCCCTCATGTCAGCCAGGAACTGATTATGAAGTCAGGCATGGCCAACGGACATGTCCTGGCAATACTTATCGGTTTGGTAATAGGAACGGTTTCCTGGGCGGGAAGCATGATTGCATTCGGTAAACTCGACGGAAGGATAGGTGACCTCAGGGTGAAGGCCATGAAGTATGTGAACCTGATCATTCTTGCAGCAATCATAGGATTCATTGTCTTTATCATGACCCGTGACGTGACGGCATCTGCCGAACTGATGCACCTTGTGATAATACTGTTTGTTGTTTCTGTAATCTATGGTGTTCTGTTTGTCATGCCTATTGGCGGGGCTGACATGCCTGTTGTCATTTCGCTGCTCAACAGCTTCACCGGTGTGGCAGCAGCCATGGGTGGATTTCTGTACAACAACCAGGCGATGCTCACCGGAGGTATACTTGTCGGATCGGCTGGAACTATCCTGACTGTGCTGATGTGCAGGGCAATGAACCGCTCGTTGCTTAACGTCATCATAGGTGTCTTCGGCGGTGGAGGAACAGCCACAGCCGGTGTTGCAGGCACCATAAAGGAGGTGACGGTTACTGATGCTGCCGTACTTCTGAGCTATTCCAGGAAAGTGGTTATTGTCCCCGGGTATGGCCTGGCAGTGGCACAGGCACAACATTTGTGTCATGAGCTTGACAAGCTCCTCGATGAAAAGGGCGTTGAGGTGAAATATGCCATACACCCGGTGGCGGGACGCATGCCCGGTCATATGAATGTACTTCTTGCTGAGGCTGATGTACCATATGAACAATTAGTTGAGAGTGATGAGATCAATCCCGACATGCCCAACACTGACGTCATTGTGGTTATCGGAGCCAACGATGTTGTCAACCCGGCAGCGGAGGATGATCCTTCGAGTCCGATATACGGAATGCCCATAGTCAGGGCCCATGAGGCAAAAAACATTATCGTGATAAAACGCGGAATGGGGAAGGGTTATGCTGCCATAGACAACATGCTCTTCTTCAATGACAAGACCCGGATGCTCTTCGGCGATGCCAGGTCAACACTGCAGGCGCTTGTAAATGAGGTGAAGGCGCTGTAGGTCAGGCAAGAGGCAATAGGCAGTAGTGTAGCGGCTCCATGGTATATGTCAACACTCTTGCCTCTTGCCTATTGCCTACTGCCTTTATTAATGACCTCCGAGATGTGCCCCCAGTATTTCAGATGGAACTTCAGGCTCTTTTTGTCAAGCATCGAGTGCAGGGTGGCAGGTGTGTCTTCAGGAGCAAATTTAACCAGGGCACGGTCTTCATAAAGAGCTGAGACCTCAGGATGAAACTGGACTGAGAAGACATTAAAATACTTTTTGTGTGCTATACCTTCAATTATTTTTCCGTCGGAAGAGCGGACAGTAACGTCAAAGACGGGAGCCAGGTCACGGATTGCCTGGTGATGGCTGCTGTAGACTATGGGCTGAAGCATACGTGAAACCTTTACTGTCTTCCCGAAGAACATATGGTCAGTAAACCTGACAGGATGCATGCTTATACCCATGAAGTCCTTGTCATCCCGGATGTTCTGCCAGTAGTTGCGGTGCAGGTTTTTACGGTCTATGAGCACATTCGTCTCAGGCTTTGTGCTTTCGTAGACCTGTGCGGGGATATCCTGCCAGAGAGTGCCTCCGGCTGCAACGTTCATCGACTGCAGGCCGAGGCAGAAGCCGGTGACCATATAGTCCGGATTTTCTTCCAGGAGGGGTCTGTAGGTCGAGTTACGCGTACTGCCCAAAAGGTGAAAGAGGAAGCTCACCTCGAAATAGTGTCTTCCGGGATCGGTGGTCTCCGAATACCAGTTCTCCTGTCCGTAGACAGAAGGGGGGATGTCCTGTCCGCCGAAGAAGATGATTCCCACTGAGTTGCTGAAGATCTTCCTGAAGTCTTCACTGCATGGATTTGGTTTGTAGATCATCTCTTCTGTGAGAGGCGCATTCACTTTGTGGAGGTGGAACCGGGTAAGTCCGTTGTCGTTAATATACTCAACCGATTTACTGAAGTCGTACTCCTGGCTTGAGTGATATACTCCAACAAAGTCAACCAGCCCGGGGTCGGTCTTCAGAATGCCATTATCCGTCAGGAATGCCACCACACCAATATTACCTGCAGTGGGATTGACAAGTATGACATACTTTTTATCCTTGCTGAAGTCGCTCCTGAAGAAGTCCTGGGAAAAAAGGGAGACTGACAGGAATGCAACCGTGATCAGCAGAAAGAACTTTTTCATAGTATGAATTATTTATACACAAATGTAATGTTTATTCACCTGCAATCCTTTCAGAAGGGGATCAGTAAACTGTGATCAAAATATTTGTGATACCCGGGTCCTTGTATTGACAAAACAATTATTTTTGTTTCGTCATTTCCCGAAATGAAATGGAAGCAGGCAAGGCAAAAAGGAAAAAATACTATACTGATGACCAGGAGAAGATGGCAAGGTACGCGAAGGCGCTGTCGCATCCTGCGAGGGTTTTCGTTATGGATTTCCTGGCAAACAATCTTGATAGATGCTGTTACAGCGGGGATATGGTTGAAGAGCTGCCTATTGCCAGGTCAACACTTTCAGAGCACCTGAAGGAATTGAAGAAGGCAGGTCTGATACAGGGAGAAATTAATCCTCCTTACATTAAATACTGTATCAACCGTGAGAATTGGGATGAAGCAAAATTGCTGACAGGGAACTTTTTCAAAAGATAAAAAATTTAATACTGTATTTCGACGTTTTACGAAATGAAAGGAGCAGAACTGAGATGGAAATTAAAATTCTGGGTCCCGGGTGCCCGAAATGCAAAACCCTGGAAAAACTGACTCGCGAAGTGGTAGAGCAGAATGGTATTGATGCCACAGTTTCCAAGGTAGACGACATAGTAGCTATAATGGGCTACGGTGTAATGACGACGCCGGCGCTGGTCATTGACGATAAGGTCGTGGTGAAGGGCAGGGTGCCATCGGCAGAGGAAATAAAGAGATTAATAACCGCATAAAAACCGTGCAGATATGAAGAAGTTGATACCGGTCGTGGCCGTCGTACTTGTAGCTGCGGCAGCTATCGCGCTTTTTGCATTCAGGGGAGGAGAACCTCATGAGGCAGAAGAAACTGATGGATTTTCAACGGATAAGGTGGAAGTAATTTACTTTCACCTGACCCGTCGCTGCATAACCTGTCAGGCCGTTGAGAATGTCGCCAGAGATGCCGTGAATGAGCTCTATCCGGCTGAAGTCGGAAAAGGAACCGTTGTCTTCAGGGCACTTAACATTGAAGAAAAGTCCTCAGATGCCGATGCCAAACGACTCAATGCCACAGGCCAGTGTCTGCTGGTTGTCAGCGGTGATACAAGAATTGACCTTACCAGTGAAGGTTTCATGAATGCACGGAACAGCCCGGAGAAGCTCAGGGAAGCTATTAAGAAGGCTGTTGATCCATTGCTCAAGGCATTGAAAGCCAATTGATGGAACTTCTGCAAAAGATACTTGAGAACTCACAGTATGCATTCCTGACAGCGGCAATACTGGGGCTGATGACAGCTATCAGCCCCTGTCCGCTTGCTACAAACATTTCAGCCATTGGCTACATCAGTCGTGATCTTGACAACAGGAGGAGAGTCTTCCTGAACGGACTGGTGTACACTTTGGGGCGTGCAATAACCTATGTCGGCATTGCATTTGTCATCTTCTTCGGCGCCAGCCAGATGGACATATCAGGCTGGTTCCAGAGATGGGGAGAAAAGATCCTCGGGCCGGCGCTTATAATTATTGGCCTGCTTATGCTGGATTTCGTCAGGCTGAAGCTGCCCGGTTCAATGGGCTCTTTCACCGAAAAGATAGGAGTGAAGGGCAGGAAAAGCTACCTGAACACTCTGCTGCTGGGGATTCTCTTTGCCATGGCCTTCTGCCCCTACAGCGGAGTTCTGTATTTCGTCATGCTTATTCCTTTGAGTGTGGCGAGTGCCGAGGGCCTGTATCTGCCTCTGGTTTTTGCAGTCGCGACAGGTATTCCGGTGATCATCTTCGCGTGGCTGCTGGCCTATGCCGTTGGCAATGTGGGTAAAGTGTACAGTGCCCTCAAAAGCTTTGAGCTGTGGTTCAGGAGGGTAGTTGCCATTCTCTTCATCGGTGTAGGTGTATGGTATATTTTTTCAGTATGGTTTTGATTTTTTTTAATTATGTATTTCGTCATTCTGCGAAATGAATAGAAAATATCTGATATGGAGTTAAGAAAGGAGATAAAGATCCTGTTATGGATCATTGTGGTTTTTGTATTTGCGTTTTTCATGCCAATTGAAAGTGCCCGTTTCAATACAGCTGTTACTGCAACTTTTGACCTGGTTAAATGGTACGCAAGGGAGCATGTGATTTTATGTCTTCTTCCTGCATTCTTCATTGCCGGGGTTATTTCGGTCTTTGTCAGTCAGGGTTCGGTGATAAAGTATTTCGGTGCAAATGCAAAAAAATGGCTTGCCTATTCCGTGGCTGCAGTTTCAGGGACCATACTGGCAGTATGCTCCTGCACAATCCTTCCGCTGTTCTCAAGCATTCACAAGCGCGGTGCAGGCCTTGGCCCGGCGATTGCATTCCTTTACTCCGGACCGGCCATTAACATCCTGGCAATCATTCTCACTGCCCGGATCCTCGGATTTGAGATGGGTGTTGCCCGGGTAATCGGCGCAGTATCATTCAGTATTATTATTGGTTTAATGATGTCACTGATATACAGGAAGGAAGAAAAGGTCAGGAGGGAAGAACAGATGCAAATCATCCCGGTCCCGGAAAAGAGACCGATGTGGCAGACCATGACACATTTCTTTATACTTGTTCTGATACTCGTATTTGCAAACTGGGGAAGGCCTGCTGCCGGGGATACATCAGGCACCTGGTACTATATCTTCACCTACAAATGGTACATAACAGGATTTCTCAGCCTGGTGCTTGCCTGGTCACTTATAAAGATTCTCAAGATTAAGTGGCAGTGGGTATTGGCAGCGGTAGTCGCCACAGGAGTGTCTGTACTGCTGGCAAACTCTTTCATTGATAGTGCGAAACTGAGACCCCTTGTGCCTGTGGTAGTCGGAATTGCTGCTCTCAGTGTGATAACACTGTTTGACAGGCAGGACGTTGAGAACCGCGAATGGACACTCTCAACATGGGGATTCGCCAAACAGATCATCCCGCTTCTTGGAATCGGGATTGTGATAGCAGGATTTCTCCTGGGATCGACTCATGACGGTCAGAGTATAGCCGGTGTCATACCCAATGAATGGATCTCGAAGCTGGTGGGTGGCAACTCGGTCTTCTCAAATTTCTTTGCATCAATTGTAGGTGTGTTCATGTACTTTGCCACCCTGACTGAGGTTCCCATCCTTCAGGGACTTATGGCTTCAGGAATGGGGAAGGGTCCGGCCCTGGCACTTCTGCTCGCCGGGCCGTCGCTTTCCTTGCCCAGCATGCTTGTAATCAAAGATATTATCGGGTTCCGGAAAACTGCAGTGTATGCTGTCCTTGTAGTTTTGATGGCTACGATCTCAGGACTGATTTATGGTGCAATTTTTTAAGATAGCAGCTATTGCTGACCTGGATGCAGCGGGCAGTTGATTACCTGATGTGTCAGCATAAGGCAGCAATCAGGTGAAACCAAGGGTAAGGTGTCAGACTAAAAAGCCGGACCTACTTTTTCTCTGCAGCAGCAGGGCATTTTGCCGGATCGTATTTAGCGTCGGGTCCTGTTTTTGGGCAGGCGGCCTTGCAGGCAGCATCACATTTGCCCTCCTTGCATTTTGCAGGATCACAGTTTACTGAAGCATGTTTCGCCCCGGACCCGGGTACCGGACCTTCACCAGCGGCCATTTCACAGGTTGCGGCAGACGGACATTTTGAACAGTCCTTTACGGCTTCCGTCCTGGCTTTCTTTTCCTTCTTCTGATCATTCTGTGCACTGACTGCAGATATCACGACAAACGAAAGAATTACAAGAGCTGAGATTCCAATGATGACTTTCTTCATGACTTTAATAGTTTTTGTTTGCGTCAAAATTAGACAGACAGATTTTTAATCAGGTTATGTTGTTGTTAAATCGTGTTATCCTGATGTTAAATCTAAAGCCTCATCATAAAAACTCCTTATTTTTGATCTGATGAAAAGATCCGGGATACAACTGATTATTCTCCTGCTTGCCTTTGGGGCTCTGATTGCTCTTACCGCAATACAGTTCTCATGGATACTGAAGGCAGCCCGCATGCAGGAAGCACAGTTCAACCACAGCGTTGAGATGGCGATGCAGAGAATCGTTGAGAACCTGTCGCGAAATGAAGCCATATGCAGCGAGGTGAACAATTGCCTGAGGCATGGCAGCAATGAGTCGTGCAAGCTGGTAATGCAAACCAGGGAACAGTGGGAGAATATGAAATCACTGATCAGGCAGGATCTTAATTTCTATGGAATAGGTCTGGACTTTGAATTTGATATTGTGGGTGCAGACCTATCCGCAAACATCCCCCGGCCCAAAAACACCTATTTCAGTAACGGTCTGGAAGAGATGCTTGAAAAATCAGGATACAAACTCAGCCTCCGGTTTCCCGAGAAACGGGACTTCGTCATAGCTCAGATGGGTGATATCTTTATCTTCTCGCTGATTCTCCTGTTTCTTGTTACAATCTCATTCATAATTATTTATAATTTCTACAGGAGGGAAAAGCTACTTTCGGAGAGCATCGTCGATTTCGTGAATAATGTTACCCATGAGTTCAAAACTCCGCTGACCAACATATCACTGGCCAACAGTATGCTCTCGAAGAACGAAAAGGTGGAAAGCGATGAAAAACTGTCGTTTTACTCATCTGTCATCAGAACCGAGCAGACCAAGCTGAATGAGAAAGTGGAGAAGTTGCTGAAAACCGATTTTGCCGTAATTGACAAATCCCAGACCCGGGAGGTGATAGATGCCGCTGCAGCCGTGGAAGACATTGCTGAAACATTCAGGGTACAGATTGAACAAAAAGGCGGGAAATTAGCCATCGAAAAGACCGGCCTCCGGTTCACGGTTACCGGCAACACGGACCTGTTTTACATTGCCCTCGGGAACCTTGTTGAAAACGCTGTCAAATATTCAGGACAGCCAACCGAGATTCTGGTAAAACTGAGTTCCAAGGATAACCGGCTTGTGATTGAGATTGATGATAATGGTCCGGGAATAGCAAGGGAATTCAGGGATAAAGTTTTTGAGAAATATTTCCGTGTCCCGGCAGGCAATACTCATAATGTGGACGGCTTCGGGCTTGGACTTTACCAGGTAAGGGGAATTATTGCGGGAATGAGAGGCAATATTAAAATCTCAAACAGGAAGGAGGGTGGTCTTGCGGTGACGATCGACCTTCCCCTGGCACCGGAAAATGAGCAGCAACGGTAAGAATACCAGAATACTCCTGGCCGAGGATGATGTAAACCTCGGATTCCTGCTGGTTGACTTCCTGGAGTCAAACGGATTTGAAGTGAAACTGTATCGTGATGGACAGTCAGCACTGCAGGGCTTCAAAAGAACCGGAGCCGACTTTTGCCTGATTGATATTATGCTGCCCGGCATGGATGGATTCAGACTGACCACCGGGATTAAGGAACTTGACAGCAGGATCCCCGTGATAATACTCTCTGCACGGTCTCTTAAGGAAGACAAGATCGCAGGATTTCGACTGGGAGTGGACGACTACATTACCAAACCGTTTGAAGAGGAGGAGCTGTTATACAGAATACGGGCAGTGCTCAACAGGACTACCCAATCCGGTCCGGTCACACCACAGGGATTTGATGTCATCAGCATTGGTCAGTTTTCTTTTGACCCGCAGAACCTCATGCTGATTCATGGCGGCAATTCGCAGAGAATGACCATAAAGGAGACCAGAATACTCAATGTGCTTGCTACTTCGGTAAACAGCATCGTCACACGTGACGAGATTATGATCGACGTCTGGGGCGAAGCTGATTATTATACCGGACGGAGTCTCGATGTGTTCATTTCCAAGCTGCGTGGTTATCTTAAGCGGGATCCCTCAGTCCGGATAATCACGATCCCGACGCTTGGTTACAAGCTTGAAGTTGAGAAAGCCTGACTGATGCTTTTCGTGTGGCTCCGCAGATATTTTTATTACAGGTATTTCGTAAATCTACGAAATGATTACCTTTGATAAGTCTGACCAGGCTGGCAGGCAGGGTCTGATTATATCCTGAGGAAGGTGGAAACTGGTGAACTTTTTCGCAATAAAGGCTTCATGAGTGCCGGGTTCGTGAACCTGGGAGCACATGATGCTTATTGTGAGGCAACGGAAGGGGATGCGATCATTATTGACGTCAGGGAGGAAAGGCTCACAGGTTACAAGAATTTTGATGTTCCACGGCTGATCCATATGCCAAAGAGCAGGATCGAGCAGGATTATGTCAGCCTTCCACGCGAAATCCCCCTTATCATTGCCGACTCAGTTGGATTGAGGAGCCATGAGGTAATGGAGTTTCTTCTTGCCAGGGGATTTGCAAATATTGCCAACCTGGCCGGGGGAATAGTTGAGTGGGAACAGGATGGTTTTCCACTGAAAATCGACCTGACCGAACAACTGAGCGGATCATGTGTTTGCCAGTTGAGGCCGAGGAATAAATAGGAGGCAGTAGCCATCAGCCATTAGGCAATAGTGAAAGGCAAAGATAATCAGGACAAAGAACGCAAGACAGCAAGACAGCAAAGCCGCAGGACCACGAATCTGGAAGACTTTCAGACTTTCAGACTTTCAGACCTTACAAGAGACAGATAACATGCACAAAATAAAAATACTGATCCTCTGTACCGGCAACAGTTGCCGGAGCCAGATGGCTCACGGGTTCCTGGAATCATTCGATGAAAATCTTTATGTCAGATCCGCAGGCACGGAACCGGCAGTCCGGATCAACCAGAAAGCCGTTGAGGTGATGGCAGAACTCGGAATTGACATCAGCCATCATACTCCGCACCCTGTGGATGAATACCTTGAAGAGGAGTGGGATTATGTAATCACTGTCTGTGATCAGGCCAATGAGACCTGCCCTCTGTTTTCCGGCAAGGTTAGGCACAGACTGCATCTCGGCTTCGAGGACCCATCTCATGCAACAGGTACTCAGAAGTTCATTCACGGAGAGTATATCAGGATCCGTGACCGGATACACGAGACATTTCTTAAGTTTTATAACGAAACCATTAAGTAACGCCAATGAAACCATCAGAACTGAAACTTATCGTACAGGAGAAGTACGGGAAAATTGCATTGTCAGATGAAGCCTTATACGGATCATGTTGCAGCAAATCGGCATGCTGCTCTTCGGAGGGGATCAGTAACTTTAATGAGAGCTACGATCATTTAAACGGATATTTGCCTGATGCTGACCTGAGTCTCGGGTGCGGCATTCCTGTTGAGTATGCCTCGATCAGGCCCGGAGACCGGGTGCTTGATCTTGGCAGCGGTGCCGGCAATGACTGCTTCGTGGCCAGGGCCCTGACGGGCGAGACAGGCCATGTGACAGGCCTGGATTTTACTGAGCAGATGCTTCATAAGGCTGAAGAAAACAGGAAAAAACTTGGTTACACAAACGTGGAGTTTGTCAGGGGAGATATTGAGGAGATGCCGCTTCCTGACAACAACTATGATGTAGTTCTTTCAAACTGTGTGCTCAACCTGGTGCCTGATAAACAGAAGGCGTTCCACGAGGTATTCAGGGTATTAAAGAGTGGCGGACATTTCAGCGTATCAGACGTGGTGGTAAAGGGAATATTGTCAGACAGGGCACGGTCAGATGCAGAGCTATATGTCGGATGCGTTTCCGGAGCCTCAGCCCTGGATCAGTATCTCAGGTTCATTCAGGATGCCGGGTTCACTGACATAAATATCCACAAGCAAAAGAAGATTGAGCTGCCGGAGGGCATTATTGATCCTGCCGAAGATAGTGATGGCAACGGAGTATACAGCATAACCGTATCAGCCATCAAGCCCTGAATCTCAACTCCCAACTCCCAACTCGTAAATCCCAAATCGCAACTCCAACCATGCCTTCAAAAAAACGTCTCAAACTGCTTGACCGCTATCTCACCCTCTGGATTATCATGGCTATGCTTGCCGGGGTTGTAATCGGATGGATCAGCCCTGAGATTGCCGGATTCTGGAACAGCCTCTCGAGCGGGACAACCAACATACCAATTGCCATAGGATTAATTGTGATGATGTATCCGCCGCTGGCGAAAGTGAAGTATGAAGAGCTGCCTGATGTCTTCAGAAACACAAGGGTGTTAGGGCTGTCCCTTGTGCAGAACTGGGTAATCGGCCCTGTTCTCATGTTCCTTCTGGCCATAATTTTTCTGAGGTTCAATATTGATTATATGTATGGGCTGATATTGATCGGCCTGGCACGGTGTATAGCCATGGTGATTGTCTGGAATGACCTGGCGAAAGGTGATACGCAGTATGCTGCAGGGTTGGTGGCATTCAACTCGATTTTTCAGGTGCTTTTTTTCTCACTATACGCCTATCTTTTTATTGCTGTACTGCCTGGCTGGTTCGGCCTGCCGGTGAACGATGCCGTTGAGCAGATCACCATCGGCCAGATAGCGAAGAGTGTCTTTATCTACCTCGGAATACCTTTCATTGCCGGATTCCTGACAAGGTTCATACTGGTACGGGTGAAGAGCAAGGAGTGGTACCATTCTAAGTTTATCCCGAGGATCAGTCCTCTTACCCTGATTGCCCTCCTCTTTACAATCTTCGTAATGTTTTCACTGAAGGGAGAGTATATAGTCAGGATACCACTGGATGTGGTCAGGATTTCCATACCGCTTGTGATCTATTTTGTAATAATGTTCTTTGTCTCCTTCTTCATGAGCAGACGGGTGGGGGCAAATTATGAGCAGACCGCAACATTGTCGTTCACCGCAGCAAGCAACAACTTCGAGCTTGCAATAGCTGTTGCCATTGCTGTTTTCGGTATTAATTCAGGCGAAGCGTTTGCTGCCGTGATCGGGCCGATGATAGAGGTGCCTGTCATGATAGCCCTTGTAAATGTGGCACTCCGGATGAAGGTGAAATTTTTCCGCCCGGAGTCAGACTGACCATCTTACTGACCTGTTGACAGCATGATTTTTATTTTTTTCTGAAGATCCGCGGAATGAATTTGGGGACATCCTTCTGATAGGTTGAATAATCCGGGTACTTGCTGCTGCTGATCTTCTCGGTCATGATGGAACTGCCTATAAAGAGAAGTACCAGCAAAACAGGTCCGGACAGGGTGAAGTTTATCCACTTGCCGGAGGCAGCCACTCCGAAGAAATAGAAGCTGATCCAGATAGCCTGTTCAGACGCAAAATTAGGATGGCGGACATATTTCCACAATCCCTCGGTCAGGAAACCCTTTTTCAGTGAGTCGCGGTACTCCTGCTCCCCGCCTGAGGCCGAACGCTTCATTGTCTGGAACCTGAACTGCTGGTTGTCGGCAACAGTCTCGGTTATCAGGAAAGTGAGCATCAGCACTGCAGTCAGGATATCAATTACACCCAGGGGAATCCCGGGATGAAGTGCTGCCATGAGGATAGGTGTGGTGAAGAGCAGGATGATAACATTCTGGTACAGTGAAATGAACAATAGATTGAACACTCCGAATCGCAGCCGGCCTTTAAGTGCGGAGCTCTCCCTGAGTATCTTCCACCGATAGTCCTCTTCTCCCTTCCATGGGATGATACTGTAACCGCCCTTACGGTGAAAATTGTAGCTGAGGCGCAGTCCCCAGATAGTTACAAGTGCTGCCATGATTACTGTCCTGGCCGAGGGGACGGCAGCCACAGTGACCCAGCTGTAGGCGGGTGGCAGAAGGCTCCAGAGCTTGTCGACCTGGCTGTAATTGCGTGTTATCTCGCTTACAATGAAGCAGAGCACCGCCACAACCAGCATAATGGTAATCCAGGTAATGACCAGTTCCCGGAACGGCGAATCATATCCTTCGAGCCATGATAACGAAAAGAATCCTGTTAAAAGCAATGTCCCCATAGCCATTTAATATTTGTCTTAAGTTGAACAAATATAACAGAGATGAGACATACTGTCTCCTTCAGATCGCCAGTTTTTGTTTCAGGAAGGCGGCAGTATATGACGATTCGCACTGAGCAAGCTGCTCTGGTGTTCCCTCGAAAACTACATATCCGCCCTTTTCGCCTCCCTCGGGGCCAAGGTCAATCACCCAGTCAGAGCACTTTATTACCTCTACGTTATGTTCTATGAGTATCACCGAGTGCCCATGCTCAACCAGTGCATTGAGTGACTTCATCAGCTTGCTTATGTCATGGAAATGAAGGCCGGTGGTGGGTTCATCAAAGATGAAAAGCATCTTTTCGGTGCTCTTCTCCTGGCTGAGGTAGAATGCCAGCTTAACCCTCTGACTCTCACCTCCGGAGAGGGTTGAAGACGATTGCCCGAGTCTCACATATCCGAGCCCCACGTCAGCAAGCGGTCTGAGTTTTGAGGCAATCTTCTGACAGGTTTTGTCTTTGCTCCTGCCGAAAAACTCAATTGCCTCATCTATCGTCATCCCGAGCACCTCGTAAATATTTTTCCCGTTGAACCTGACATCGAGGATATCTCGTTTATAGCGCATTCCCTTGCATGCCTCACATGTGAGTTCAACATCGGCCATGAACTGCATCTCCACCCTGATGACTCCTTCGCCCTGGCACTCCTCGCACCGGCCTCCCTCCGTGTTAAAGGAGAAGTGCGCAGGTTTGAACCCTGCCTGCACTGAGGCCTGTTGATCGGCAAAAAGCTTGCGAATATCATCGAAGGCCTTCAGGTAGGTTACCGGATTTGACCGGCTTGACTTGCCAATGGGATCCTGGTCTATCAGCTCCACGGCCGTGATGCTTGTGATGTCTCCCTCCAGTGCGGTGAAGCGGCCGGCTTTCACACCGTTGCCTCCAAGCCTCGAGGAGAGTGCGTTGAAGAGGATATCATGAACAAGTGTGCTCTTGCCTGATCCGCTGACCCCGGTCACAGCGGTGATCGTACGCAAAGGGAACCTGACATCTATATCCTTCAGGTTATTCTCGCGGGCTCCGCGAACAGCGATGAAGCTATGCCATTTGCGGCGGACAGCCGGGGTCTCTATACGGAGCGCTCCTGTCATATATGCGGCTGTAAGTGAGTTGTTTTTCTTCGGGAACCTGACGGTGCCCTGGTATATTATCTCACCGCCATGGGTGCCGGCAGCAGGTCCCATATCTATAATCTGATCGGCAGCCCGTATGATCTCCTCCTCATGTTCAACGACAATAACCGTGTTGCCAAGGTCACGCAGTTCCTTCAGCACATTGACCAGGAGCGCTGTGTCACGCGGATGGAGACCGATACTTGGCTCGTCGAGGATATAAAGAGAGCCCACAAGGCTGCTCCCGAGAGAGGTAGCCAGGTTGATTCGTTGTGATTCACCTCCCGACAGCGTATTTGAAAGCCTGTCGAGGGTAAGATATGATAGCCCCACGTCAACCAGGAAACCGAGCCGTTGCTGTATCTCCTTCAGAAGGCGGCCGGCAATTTCCTTTTCCTCGCCGTTGAGCACAAGGTGTTCGAAGAAGCTGTGCGCTTCACTGATGGGAATTGAGGTGACCCCGGTAATCGACCTGCCACCCACTTTTACATAACCGGCTTCCTTGCGCAGTCGCATTCCGCCGCATTCCGGACAGGTACGTTTGCCCCGGTAGCGGCTGAGCATGACCCTGTACTGGATCTTGTACTTCTTCTCCTCAAGGTGTTCGAAGAAGCGGTTCAGCCCGAAGAAGTACCTGTTGCCATTCCATACCAGCGCCTTCTGCTCAGGGGTCAGTTTGTACCAGGGCTTATGAATGGGAAAGTCGAATTTGTCGGCACTGTAGATGAGCCGGTCCTTCCACTGCTTCATAATCTCTCCACGCCAGCAGGCAATGGCATTATCATATACTGAGAGGTTTTCATCAGGGATGACGAGATTCTCGTCTATGCCTATTATCTTCCCGTAGCCCTCGCAGACAGGGCACGCTCCCAGCGGGGAGTTGAAACTGAAAAGATGTTCCGTCGGTTCCTCGAAGGCGATGCCGTCTTCCTCAAACCTGTCGGAGAACTTAACGGTCTGGGTGGTTTCCTCGTCGGTGACAGTAAGGTTTATTTCTCCTCTTCCGGTCAGGAAGGCTGTTTGTACCGAATCAGCCGCGCGACTCAGTTCCTCCGGAGAATTCCCTGCAGCAAACCTGTCTATTATGAGGTCTGCATGGCGCATTCTGTCTATTAACCCGGCTGCTCCCTCCTCGTCGAGACGAATAACACCCTTTTCAGTGCTGATACGGTTGTAGCCCTGCTTGAGAAGGAACCTGATATATTCAGCGCCATCCACATTCTCAGGCACCTTAACAGGTGCGGTAAGAACTACCCTGGTGCCGGGAGTGAGCGTTGCAAGATAATTGACAACGTCATCCACCGTATGACGCCGCACCTCCCGTCCTGATACCGGGGAAATGGTTCGTCCCACACGAGCCCAGAGAAGGCGCAGATAGTCGAATATCTCGGTAGAAGTCCCGACGGTTGACCTGGGATTCCTGGCATTGACCTTCTGTTCGATTGCAATGGCAGGGGGGATGCCATTGATAAAATCGACATCGGGCTTGTTCATCCTGCCCAGAAACTGCCGGGCATAGGAGGAGAGACTTTCGACATACCTTCGCTGTCCTTCGGCATAGATGGTATCAAACGCCAGCGACGACTTGCCTGACCCGGAGACGCCGGTAATGATCACAAGACTGTTTCGTGGTATCGAGAGGGTAATCTCCTTGAGGTTGTGAACACGCGCTCCCTTTATCTCAATATTACCCTTCATTCAGCCCTGGTTGATAAGTTGGCAAAATTAACAATTTTGAATTTACAATTTTTTGTTTTCTTTGTCTCTTACAGAAATGAAACAAAACAGAATATCACCCCGTATAAGCCATCAGTAAACAAGAAAAAAAACAACAACGCAACAAAGGAGGACCGCCTATCGTATAACTCTACCCGAAACCAATAATAGAGTTAGTTATGAAGAGCAAAATGACCGATTATGAGCTTATTACCAGCTTCATGAACGGTAATGAGAGAAGCATAGAGCTGCTCATCCTCCGACACAAAAGTAAAGTCTATTCCTATATAAGCCTTTACATCCGGAACAGGGACCTGGCCGATGATATTTTCCAGGATACCTTCCTCAAAGTAGTTCAGTCGATACGGTCAGGCCGTTACCAGGACGATGGCAAGTTTATCTCCTGGGTAATGAGGATAGCTCACAACCTTATTATTGATCATTTCAGGCACGAGAAACAGATGGGCATTGTTCTCAATGATGATTATGAGACTGATCTTTTCAATTCAAAGAAGCTGACGGATGACAATGTTGAGGATGTAATTGTTCGTCGTCAGGTCATGCGTGATGTAAGGCGCCTTGTCAACGGACTTCCCGAGGATCAGCGTGAGGTTGTCATAATGCGTCACTATGCGGGGATGAGCTTCAAGGAAATTGCTGACATGACAGGAGTAAGCATTAACACTGCACTCGGTAGGATGAGGTATGCGCTTATCAACATGCGCAAAATAATGGTTGAAAAAAATATCACCCTTTCAGTCGGCTGATACAATTTTTGATTCAAGCAGGCGTTTTTCTGATATGAGAACAGAAACGCCTATGGATAAGAATTCTACCCTCTTACTTTCATATTTTGAGATCACGAATACCCCGTCAGATTTGATTGCAGATGCCTTCGGCATAGACACCGCCCTTGGCGTTCTGCTTCCTGACATGGATGATACACCGTCTGATGATGTCATTGCCAGCCTGTTCGAGAAGATCAGGAAGGATAAAGTGAACTAAGAAACTTTCCTCAAATACTTGATTCATTGGTCGGGGAACCGGCAGGAAGATCCTGTCCGGTTCTTCCAATATATGACCGGCATCATGGTCTGTCTTGCATGATTTTTCTACCTTAGCGTCACCCAATTTCAAAACTGATGAAAAGAACAATTATCTTATTTATTGCAGTCGTGACCGTTCTTGGGTCATGCACTTCAAAACAGGAAAAGATGGAGAACAGGATGAGGACTTTCATATCGTCTTACGAGACGGCGGTAATCCCCCTTTACAAGGAATCGGCCCTCTCTTCATGGGATGCCAATGTGACCGGTACCGATGAGGCATGGGCGAGAAACGAAAAAGCCTCTGTGGCATTTATCAGTTACTTTACTGATAAAAAGGCATTCGCCGAACTTAAGGAACTGAAGGAATCGGGATTGGTGAAAGATCCACTGCTCTCAAGACAGCTGGAAGTAATCTACAACCAGTTCCTTTCAGGTCAGGTTGACACAAGCCTTCTTGCCGAACAGGTGAGGATGGAGACGGAGATAACGAAGAAATTCAACTCATTCAGAGCTGAGGTCAATGGAAAGATGCTGAGTGACAATGAGGTGGAGGATATCCTGCGAAATTCAACCAATTCTGCAGAGCTTCAGGCAGCATGGGAAGGCCATAAGAAGATAGGCCCGGTTATGGCTGATGACATAATAACGCTTGTCAGGCATCGCAACAAGATCGCAAAGGAGTTGGGATTCAGCAACTTTCATCAGATGAGCCTGGAGCTCTCAGGCCAGGACCCTGAGGAGGTTACCAGGATCTTTGATGAGCTTGACAGCCTCACCAGGGGTACTTTCGCTACCCTTAAAAGTGAGATAGACGGCTATTATTCAAAACGATACGGCATTCCAACCGCTGACATAATGCCATGGCATTACCAGAACCGGTATTTCCAGGAGGCACCCGAAATATATTCAGTTGATTTTGACAGTTACTATGCCGACAAGGACCCGGTGAACCTGGCTGCTTCCTATTATGCATCCATAGGGTTACCGGTCGATTCAATACTGGTAAGGAGCGATCTTTATGAAAAGCCGGGCAAAAACCAGCATGCGTTCTCGACAGATATTGACAGGGAGGGTGATGTCCGTACCCTTGACAACATCAGGCCTGATTCATATTGGATGAATACTATACTGCATGAGCTTGGCCACGGTGTCTATTCCTACTACAATGACAGGGCCCTTCCCTTTGCAATAAGAGATGCAGCACACACATTCACTACTGAGGCCGTGGCAAACTTCTTTGGCCGGTATGCAACCGACCCTGCTTGGATGCAATATATGGGTATCATTGACTCGAAGGAGGCAGAGAAGATAAACAAGGATGCCTTCAATGCCTTCAGATTGCAACAGCTTGTCTTCAGCCGCTGGGCACAGGTGATGTACAGGTTTGAAAAAGCCATGTATGAAAATCCGGACCAGGATCTTAACCAATTGTGGTGGGATATGGTTGAGAAATACCAGATGATGAAGGAACCTGCGGGCCGTGACATGCCCGATTGGGCCACCAAGATTCATGTGGCTCTGTACCCTTGCTATTACCATAATTACCTTCTTGGAGAGCTGCTGGCCTCCCAGTTCTCTGCATACATCACAGGTACTGTAGTCAAAGACAATACCGGTGAGGATATGAAGGCTGTGGGCGAATTCTTTAAAACCAGGGTTTTTATGCCCGGCATGCGTTATGAGTGGAATGAGATGATTGAAAGAGCAACCGGAGAGAAGCTGACTGCAAAATACTACGCCGTCCAGGTTGTCGGCGAGAAATAATCAAAAATAACAGATATGAGAAAAATTATTTTCCTTATGGCCATTGTAATGACAGCTTGTTCAACCCCTGCCAAAAAGGGAGGTGAAGCAGGAACAGCATTCATCGGTGAAACGGTGGTTAAGACAACTGTTGACCGCGTGGTTGCAGAACAACCAGCGGCTGATTTGCAGCTTCTCGAAAAGGGAGTTCGTCATGCGGCTTCGTTGTGGCGCGAGGAGGACGGAACTGCTGAGGAATTTACCGGTTTCGTCTCCGCGAACTATATTTCTGACCCTGCCAGACGCAAGGCAGTGTTCATCAAGACCAGCAACTACATGGAATCACTGGCGGGGAATATGAACGAGATCACACTCGACCTGAAAAAGATTCTTGATGAGGCAGCAGGGGAGATTGACGAGGTGGACCGCATGTTCGGAAACTACTCGGTGAGTTCACACATGCAATCGGACTTCTATGAGAACAAGATAGCCTTCATGGTAGCGCTGAATTTTCCCTATTATACCCTGGCTGAAAAGGATGAACTTGGCGGAGGATGGAGCAGGGAGCAGTGGGCGATGGCCCGCCTTGGCGATATGTTCATCTCACGTGTGCCGGCAGAACTGAACCAGGCTGCAAATACTGCAATCGGCAATGCCGAGATGTACATTGCAGAGTATAATATCCATATGGGAAAGCTGAGAACCGATGACGGCCGGCAACTCTTCCCTGCTGACATGGTTCTTCTCTCACACTGGAACCTTCGTGACGAGATCAAGTCAAACTACGCTGACAGGGAAAATGGTAACGAAAAGCAGGAAATGGTATACAGGGTGATGGAGCGGATCATCAGGCAGGAGATACCCGGAATTGTTGTCAACAGCCCTGATTATGAATGGGCTCCTTACTCAAACACAGTCACAAAGGATGGCACTGCCGCAGAAGCCAAGGCTGAGCCTGACACCCGTTACTCACATGTAATAAGCATATTCAATGCATGGAAGGCAATTGACCCTTACAATCCGGGAATGAATACTGCAATGCTGCGCAGTTTCTCGGGAGGGATGGAAATATCCGAGGAGGATGCTGCAGCGCTTTTCAATGAGTACCTGAGTTCACCGCAGCTTAAGCAACTGGCAGGGATCATAAAGGAAAGACTGGGGCGTGACCTCCGGCCTTATGATATATGGTATGACGGATTCAAATCGAGAAGTTCAATATCGGAGAGCATGCTAACTTCCAAAACGTCTGCTCTCTATCCTGACCCGGCCGCATTCAGGGCAGGAATGCCCGCTATTCTTATCAAACTCGGATGGTCACCTGAAAGGGCGAAATACCTGGCAGACAAGATTGTTGTAGATCCGGCCCGAGGCTCCGGACATGCATGGGGCGCTGCAATGAAAGGAGCGGTGTCACACCTCAGGACCCGTATTTCAGATAAAGGAATGGACTATAAGGGATACAACATCGCGGTACATGAGTTCGGCCACAACGTGGAACAGACAATCTCACTTTATGATGTTGACTATTACACACTTTCCGGAGTGCCCAACACGGCTTTCACAGAGGCTAATGCCTTTTTGTTCCAGGACCGCGACCTGATGCTCCTTGGAATCAATGATGAAAACCCTGAGAAGGAGAAGCTTCAGACTCTTGATGCCGCCTGGTCGCTTATGGAGATTATGGGTGTGAGCCTGGTGGAGATGGGTGTGTGGAACTGGCTTTATGAGAATCCTGATGCAACTCCCGCCCAGCTCAGGGACAGGACTGTTGCAATTGCAGCGGATATCTGGAACAAATATTTTGCACCTGTATTGGGGGTGAGTGATTCACCGCTGCTGGCAATCTACTCACACATGATCAATACCCCGCTTTACCTGGCCAACTATGCATACGGGCAGATAATACAGTTCCAGATTGAGGAGCAGCTTAAGGGAAAGGATTTTTCGGATGAGGTTGACCGCATATACAGCCTCGGCCGACTGACGCCACAGCACTGGATGAACCAGGCAACGGGAACAAAGATTTCGGCGCAGCCTTTGCTCAGGGCTCTTGACGAGGCACTGAAATAATGAAATAACCTGTTGTTGCCAGGAAATTCCTCAGGAAGGGTATCCTGCCGAAAAAATCCGGCAACAGGCGGGGGTGAAGCCCGAATTTTATCTCGAAGTTCGGATTGATGAACCAGAGGGATTTTTTCAGAACGAAAAATCCCTCTTTTTTTGTGATTCTGTAGAAGCGACCCAGGTTAAGCCCCGTTTCCTTAATCTCAAGTAATCCGTCTATACGCGCCTGATTCTCTCCTGCGGACCGGAGCAGAAGACGATACATGCCACGGGGCAGGAGGTGTATCCAGGGCGTCTTTGACAGGATACCGCTCTCACATACCTGCTGATGACCACCGAATGGATTGAACCAGGGAGGGAAGGCTATGAATAGTAATCCTCCGGGGGCAAGCAGATCCTTAACAAATGATATGAATCTTGCCTGATCATGGATATGTTCGAGAACATCACGCATCATGACCAGGTCAAACCTGCCCACAGCTTTGCAGTCATATACGTCTGCAGCAATGAATTCCACCTTCTCTCCGGCGGGGATGGTGGCGTAGAACCTCCGTGCATTCCCGATCTTCCCTTCAGAGATGTCAATGCCGGTGATCCTTGCGCATCCTGCCTCAAGGAAGGGGAGAAGATTGCCACCTTCGCCGCACCCTATTTCAAGCACTGAAAGAGAACCCGTGATCTGCCTGACGTCCGAAATGAACGGAATAACATGCTTACGGGTTGTGTATGCCTGCTCCCTGAAGTATAGTTCCCTGTCGGTGTGCCGTTCATGCATGGCTCAAATGTAAATTTTTTTTCTCTTTTCTTGACTTTTATATTATTTCGTGATATCTTTGTGATATCATAATAATATCATAAATCATGAAAGAAGAAAAAATTTTCAAAGCATCATCGGGTTATTTATTACTGGTAATAGCCCTGCTTGCCATTGCTGCAACGGTTTACTCCTTCATCGTTTCGGTTTTCTGGCTGGGCACACTTCTTGTACTGGTTGACATCCTCCTTTTGGCAGGACTGATGGTGGTTAATCCGAATGAGTCGATGGTTATGGTGCTTTTTGGTGCTTACAGGGGCACCGTGAAGAAGAATGGATTCTGGTGGAATATTCCGTTTTATTCACGGAAGAAAATTTCACTTCGCGCCCGGAACTTCGACAGTGAGCCCATTAAGGTGAACGACAAGAACGGAAACCCCATCAAGATAGGACTGGTGCTCGTGTGGAAGGTTGAGGACACATACAAGGCTGCTTTTGACGTCGACAACTATGAGCATTTCGTTCTTGTGCAGAGTGATGCAGCCCTTCGCAAGCTTGCTGGTCTGTATCCGTATGACAACTGGGAGGGACATGAGGAAGAAATCACGCTCCGCAGCGGTGGCGAAGAGGTCAATGACGAGCTCGAGAAGGAGATCAGTGAGAGGCTGAAGATTGCCGGTATAAACGTTATTGAGGCCAGGATCAACTACATTGCCTATGCTGAGGAGATTGCGGGAGCAATGCTCCGCCGTCAGCAGGCTGCAGCAGTTGTTGCTGCCAGGTTCAAAATTGTCGAGGGTGCAGTTTCAATGGTTGAAATGGCTCTCGAACAGCTCTCGGAGAAGAAAATTATCGATCTGGATGAAGAGAAAAAGGCTGCGATGGTTAGTAATCTTATGGTGGTGTTGTGCGGCGACAAGGATCCAAATCCGATAATTAACGCCGGGACCCTACATCAGTAGTCATGCAGAAGAAGTCGTTCGTCATACGCATTGATCCGGACAAGCTGAGTGCCATTGAAAAATGGGCCTCTGACGAGTTCCGTAGCACCAACGGTCAGATTGAATGGATCCTTGACCAGGCACTGCGCAAGTCCGGCCGGCTTCGTGACAACAGGGAAAGACCAAATCAGAAGAAAGATGAAAAGTGAAATGCCGGTGATAAGGTATACCTGCCCGAAATGCGGTGGCAGGAAATACAGGCTCAGCGAGATCAGGGTTGCACACAATCTTTTTACGCAGCTTTTTGATATTCAGGCCCGGAAATATTCAGCCTTGATATGCGAAAAATGCAGCTACACAGAGTTCTATAATGTGCCGGTAAAGAAGATAACAAGCGTATTCGATTTCTTTACCAGCACCTGATTTCAGATATTTGCCAGGTATACGGAGCAGCAGGCAGCGATGCCTGCTGTTTCTGTTCTGAGACGGCCGGCACCGATATGCACCGGTGTATAACCGGCGCTGATGGCAGTTTCCACCTCCCGGGAGGTGAAATCGCCCTCAGGTCCGATGAGAATCGTAACATCATCACCCCGGTCGAAGGCTTCAGTTATGGCAGTCCTGTTGAATGAAGAGTCGCAGGTGGCAATAACTCTTTTCCCCTTCGCAGGTCTGCGCAGAAACTCTTCCGGTGATTCCGGTTCCTCAAGCTTTGGGAGGATACACCGGCCCGATTGTTTCATTGCCGAGATGATTATTCCTTCCAGTCTTTCCCTTCTTATTCTCTTCTTTTCTGAGCGGCTGCAGATAACAGGTGTGATGACATCTATTCCGGTTTCCACCGCCTTCTCGATGAACCATTCAAGCCTGTCGTCATTCTTAAGTGGTGATATGCCCACATGAAGCATGTAATTTCTGGGGCAGGGATCACTGTTTACCGAAGTGACTGTGACTGCCATCCCTTTTGGGTCATCAGTGTCGATGACTCCGTCGTAAAGGTGTCCCTTACCGTCGGTAAAGGTCAGGGTGTCACCGCGGCGCATGCGCAGCACCCTGAGGCAGTGTGCTGATTCTTCCCTGCTGAAAACAGCCCTGTCACCGGAGACATCTTTACAATAAAAAATCTGCATACTGTCAATAGTTTGCACAAATTTACAGATTTTAGCGTTTTGATAATTTTCAAATCCGGACAATGAGGATAGGAGTGATATCAGACACGCACGGCTGGGTTGACCCTGCTATTTACGAACACTTTGCCGGTGTTGATGAGATCTGGCATGCAGGTGACGCAGGCAATGCCGGTGTTATCGCCGAACTGGAGGCATTCAGGCCGTTGCGAGCCGTATGGGGTAACATTGACGGGTTTGACGTAAGGAGGGAAACGAAGGAGTATCTCTTCTTCAGGGCAGGCTCAAAGAATGTGCTGATGATTCACATCGGCGGTTATCCCGGCCGGTATGCTCCACGGGCGCTGGAGCTGATCAGGGAGCTTAAACCGGATATATTCGTCTGCGGGCACTCTCATATAGCAAAGGTGATCTTTGACGGGAACCATTCAATGCTGTGTATAAATCCGGGAGCAGCCGGCCGCACCGGGATCCACAAGGTGATGACAATGCTCCGGTTCACTATAGACGGTGAAAATGTCAGTGATATGGAGGTCATTGAATTTGGCAACAGAGGCCGCACCCAGGGTCATTGAAATCACAGGTTGCTGCCTTAAATGCGCTATTCAGCTGTTACTGTCGTCCTAATACTCCTCGAATCCCAGTCCGCCGCTTTCCATCCTTCGTAGGAAACTCCTGAGCCTGTCACGCACCCCTGGCATGTACTCAAAGCTGACTCTTGAATCTGAATTCGGATCTTTCCTAAGCTTGTCCTTGGTGTTTGCAAGGATATCGTTGTAGGTCTGGCTGGAGGAATAGCTCATAAGTTTCCCCCTTACGTAGGAGAACCAGTACCAGGTGTTGTCACCTGCCTTGAGGTAAATATCCAGGAGGTCGCCAGACCTTTTCCTCTGCAGCTCCACCCATCCGTCGACATAAACGTTCATGGGCTGGTCCCCGATAAATCCTATGCCGATCTTCCCTTTTGATATGAAAGACATCGAATAGGGATTCCACTGAAGCGTGACGTCATTAAGAAGCAATTGCGAGGTGTATTCCTTCGGGAGTGAGCGTACCACACCGAAGAGCTGAAGCTCCTCGCTGAGTTTTTTCGCGGCCTCTTCGCCCAGGAGATCGCGCATTGCTTTCTGGTTGAATTCAGAGGAGAGATTGACTGTTTTGAGTGTCGGATTGGTCCGTATATCGCCAGCCATGGCTTTAAGCGCCTCGGCGTTGAAATAGAACGAGAATCCGAGTATCGAATGCACTTCCACCCTTGATGAGTCGGTGTTGTGCGTAACTGATCCTGAACTGTTGATCCTGAGCAGTCCGTAGTCAACTCCGAAATTGATCTTCCCTTCACTGAGAAGCAGGCACATGTTCCTGTCAAACGTCACCATGTTTCCGTGTCTGCGGAGATCGGCAAGCTTCTCCATCGATGCGATCCGGTACCTGTCACTGCCTTTGTCATGGAAAAGGAAACCGTCAGCATTCAGCAGGGGAGCATCGCTCCATGAATGCCTCTCAGAGAGGAAGGTTCCGTAAACACCTGCCGAATCAAGTGTCACGAAACTTCCGGAGAAGAGGAGATTATCATCAATGTCACGGGGTTTGTCGCTGACCGGAATCAGCACATTAGCCGGATCAATATGAGCTGTGAACTTAAACTGCTTGCTGTTGATCTTCCCGCAGTCGGTCACTATGCCTGCAGCACCGGTGAACAGCAGTTGTTCGTTGTCAGATCTCAGGCTCACGTCACCGGAATAGGTGAAGGCAGGACTGAGGGTGAAGTTCCGGTTTGCCGGAATGTGGCCGGAGGCTTTGGTGGCCATAGTGTCAACCCTTATATCAGTGAACTCAATTACCTGGTTGCTGCCGTCAGCACTCACATAGTCATACTTTCCCGACCCGCTGTAGCTTGCGCTGCTTTCTATGTTAAGTTCTGCCGAGTGTATCAGGTGCCTGTTGTTGACAGCCACCACAGCGTTCTCAGTGGGCCTGATGCGCGCTCCCCTTTCTATGTAAAGCACTCCTCCTCCCGGCTGTATAAGTGCATCAGCAACCGGGATATAGTTGACATCCTTCACCATCAGGTATTCATCCTGAAGGAAGTAGGATGCTGAGCCTGACTGAAATTTCAGAGTATCCTTCATGTTGTTTGTGGAGAGGAATGTGGGTTTCTCTTCCATGCCATGAGGAACCTTCAGCAGTTCATGAGGAGACATGAGGGGAACGGACTCCCTGCCCTTCTGTGACATATCCATGATCTTCTTATCCATGTCATACTCAAAGCTGGTCATCTTGGATATGTACTCTATCCCCGGCAGCACCACAAATGATGAATCAGTATTTAGCCAGAATGATGCTTTCCGGGTTGCAAAATCGACATGTGTCCTGGCATCGCTGGCCACGAATCCGTATCCGTTGCCTTTAAGCGCCCGGAGATAATAATCGGAAGTGTCAGCCTCGAATGACACCGGCCCGAAGGAGAATGTTTCAGAGGTAATCCGTGCATCAGCAGTATTCACTTCGCCCAGGCCTTTCATCCTGCCGGGCTGCAGGATGAGGGTTCCGGCCATGGAGGTACCGTTGCCGAACATACTGAATTCCTTGCCCGCACTGTTCATTGCATACCATTCATCTTTGTCAGTGAGCCACTGGATATCCACATCCCGGGCATTAAGAACGGGGAACCTGCCTTCGGCATCCGGCTTCATATCGAAGGTTTTTGCCCTGGTCAGCATGTAATCAGGGAAAAATCTGAAAGTATCTGCAACGGCCGTAGCCGTCATATGCTCGACCCTGCCGCTCCCGATAAGGCCCGAGTTACTCATGCTAAGATGATTGTAGAGTCTTCCCCTTCCGTCAAATATGGGAATCCCCTCCGGGGGAATAGACATTGAGAATCCCAGGGATGTATCAGGCTGGACTGTCAGAGTCTGGCGCATCGGCTCAATAATTCCTCCACCGACAAACTCCCCGGCCAGTGCCATCTCCTCGTTGGTGTAATGGTCTATATTGGTGTAGGTAAACGGGTCAAGCCTGAAGTAGAACTTTTCCTTCGGGTACAAACCATCAAGATCGGTTATCTCATCATAGAAGATATAGGAATCAGTGGTTGAGTTGATAATCGGGTACTGCTTCAAACTTCTGAGCCCTGATTTGTTTTTGGGGTCATCGATGCGCAGGTTTGCGGAACCGAGTTCAATCATGTTTTCAATCTGCCTGATCACCGGCCTGCCATAAGGGTCTCTCTCCCCGGTCTCCACTGCAATCTTGATTGAATCGATCTTCGCAAGCCTTATATTGAAGGTATCATAATTGAATGAGAAGTCCTTTCCGTATATGGTAAAAAGTCCGGCATGCACTATGCCGTCAAAGCTGATCGACCTGTTTTTACCTATTATCAGCCGGCCACCATAAGGCCGGATGGCCACATTCTGGGTGTCGCTGAGCGAAACCCCCCTAACCCCCCTGACATCAATGGTGTAATCTTTAAGGTTCAGGATAGCATTCTCTTCGCTGTCTCTTGTTTCACTGAAAATTGTGATCGCATCATAGTCCTTCTTTTTGGCGAACGCTGCGATATAGTCATCAACCTTAGGCTTCAACGCCACTTCATTAAAGTTACGGTCATAAAACAGAAAACCGTTGTTTGCCAGTTCAATGCATAATGCAGTCGTCTGCTCAACAGGCATCCGGATTGATTTTGCGAAGCTCTCAACCGGGAAAACATCAAAACCGTATTGCCTGGCATAGTCCCTGACCCTGTACAGGGGATGTACGTCGTCAAGCCTCATCAGTCTGAAGAAGTTAGCCTCATTGTAAAAGGTTACTGATTCGAACTTTGCTGACCCGATTGAGGCGCCTCTTGTCCGTGACATAATAATTGTCGGCTTGTCCATATCCCAAAGGAGATGCTCGAAATAGAGGTCCATGTTATGGTAGGAGTCAAAGTATGGTCCTCGTGACAGAGGACTGTTGGTGCGGGACATACTCACTTCCCGCGTTTCGGTATTATATGAGAATCCAAGGTTTGAGTGATAGATGGAGTCAGTCCCAAGGTAGAGGGTGGGAGATGATTCATAGCTGCTGATGGAGTTTTGTGAGAGGATGAAATTCCTGGAGGTGATTTTTATAGCGAGGGTGTCTGCACGGTACAGTTTCACGCTTGCGGGGAACCAGTTTGAACCGGTTCCCCTGACAATAGCTCCTTCCAGGGCCAGTCCTCCTTCGAAGTCAACCCCCCTGTAGATATCCTTGATAAAGAACCTGGTCTCATATGTCTCGAAACGTGGCATTGTGGCTTTGTCCGGAGATATGATGTTGACAGCCCTGTCTGTAAGTTTGCCTGGCACCGGCACGTGGAAGTAGGTAGGGTGGGTGAGGAGTGCCGAGTCACAGGAATATTCACTTTTTGTAACGTCAATATCGAAATCAGTTATCCTGGCATAAACCTTGGACGGGTCATATCCGGCTTTCTCCCAGGTCACCAATCCTTCCTGGCAATGGAGTCTGAAGATGTCAGGGTAGTATGTCCCTGTGAAGTTCAGGATCCGGGTGCTGTCGCGTCCAAGGTATGCAGTCAGTGTAACAGCTTCTATATCAATTTTCAGTACGGTGTCACGGGCAAACTCAACCTTTCCTTCAGAAGCTTTCCACCGGACAGATCCTGCAGAAAAGATGGTATTGTCTACCAGCAACAGTCCGGTTACCTCTATGAATTTTTCTACGGAAGAATTTGAGAAACGCGGGTTAAAAGCCATCTCGCTGAGTCCGGTCAGCCAGACGTCTACCTCATCCTGTGTCTGCTCCGTCTCTATGAAGTCAGTCAGTGTCCTTATATAGAATATGAAACCGGGAGACTGGCTCAATCTGCGCCCCTTGAGCTGGCTCGCAACGTTGATAATCCTGTTTTTGACAGGTCTGGAAAACACTGTACTGTCATATAGTCTGTTAAACAGATCAACCTCAGCCTTTTCCGGTTTGCTTACCAGGGTGCCCATAAATGCAGTCAGCTCGGTGGTAAACATGGCAGTGTCACCGGAGAACTGTTGCTGGACCTGTGCTGACACCAAGGGGGCGATGCCAGCGGCAACCAGTATGGTGATTATGATCTTCCTCATGTACTTTTCAGAGTGCGTTCACGATACTGCAGAACTCCTCCTTCACCAGTGAAGCCCCGCCTATCAGACCTCCGTCAACGTCGGGATTGGCAAAAAGCTCTGCAGCATTGGATGCCTTGCAGCTCCCGCCATATAGTATGGTGGTATTATGTGCTGCTTCCTTTCCGTATTTATCCTTAACCAGTTGACGGATAAAACTATGCATCTCCTGAGCCTGTTCAGGACTGGCTGTTACTCCGGTTCCTATTGCCCATACAGGCTCGTAGGCTATAATACATTTGCTGAACTCTTCTGCCGGGAGAACGAACAGGCCCTTTTCCAGCTGTCGTTTTACAATGTCGAAGTGGATATTACCCTGTCTTTCGGCAAGTACTTCGCCACAGCAGAAGATAACTCTCAGTCCGTTTCGCAAGGCTTCGGCGGTCTTGACAGCCAGCAACTCGTCAGTCTCTCCGTAATAGGTTCGTCTTTCAGAATGCCCTATGATGACACTGCCTGCCCCGGTGCTCTTTATCATTGCCGCGGATACCTCCCCTGTATATGCTCCTGACTTGTGGTCATTGCAGTTCTGGGCTCCTGCGGTCACACCGGGTGCTGTCAGCAGATTGCTGACTATTCCCAGGTGAATGAACGGGGTGCAGAGTATAACTTCCTTGTCTCCAATAGGATTAGATGTAAAATGACTGTTCAGCCCCCTGGCAAGCTCCAGCCCCTCGTTCAGGTTCATATTCATTTTCCAGTTCCCTGCAACTATTTTCTTTCTCATTGTAGTATTATAGATTAAGTTATAAATTGTTGATTTCCTGAGTTTTTTTCATCCTGAAGGGTAAGGCAAGTGCCATAGCCACGAGGATAGACATGACCACACATATGGCAATCAGCCTGTTTTCTGCTGTGACACGTGATCTGAGAGCCAGTGCATTGAGGTCACCATTACTGAATTTTCCCGGTGCCGGAAGGTTGTGGTATGACCATTTGGCTGCGACAGTACCATTGTGCAGAAAGACGAAGCCAGGGTCAGATCTTATTACAGTTTTCAGGGTTGTCTCATCGGCATACAGTGTACTGAATCCTGTTACAAGCGGCCCTGCCCCGGCCGGAGAGGTGGCTGTCACAATATGGAAGTCAGTGCCTCTCTTCTGCAGTTCAATACCGAGGCTGTAGCCTTTCATCAGGCCGTCTCTGTCAGATTCGTCAAGCCGGCGGGCGACCATCAGTACCACATCGCCGTTCTTCCGGGTGACCTGTTCGGTCATATCTGTACCCTCTTCCGTCATTAGTGAGAACCCGTGAATGGGCGGCTCATAACCTTTTGAGATAAGCACTGATTTCTGGTCAATAAATTTCCACATAGTGTCATCTGCCGGATAATTCTCAAGGGTAAACTCCTGTTGTTTCCCGTCCTTTTCATAGATGAAACGGATATCATATTTGTCCGGCTCAGCATCCTGAGGCACTGTCATGCCTTCAGCGATATTGGTTCCGATGCTGTAGGGTCTGAAATCAATCACCGGCAGCCAGGCGAGATTCATCCTCATAAAAAGGAGGAACAGGAAGATATATGCCACCGTGAAGTTCAGGCCTGCTTTTAAGGGCATGACGCCGGTCTCGTCGTTCCTTGTAATGAAGACGAAGACAACTGGAATTATAATGATCACATTCTTGATGAAGGTCTGCCAGTTGGTAAGAACAATGGCATCACCGAAGCATCCGCAATCAGAGACGGGATTCCAGATGGCAAGAATAAGTGTAAGAGGGGTGAATATGGCCATAAATAAGGCTGCCATCCATGATGCCGGTTTCACAAGAGCTCCTGATAGAAGCATCATGCCCGTCGTAAATTCAACGAGGCAGAGCAGCAGAGACAGTGGAAGGGCAAGGTCATCTAGGAACCCTATCTTAAAAGCTGAAAAGTAATCACCGAGCTTGAATGCCGTACCCATCGGGTCAATCCCTTTAACAAAGCCGGAGAAAGCAAAAAGCAGCCCGGTGATAATCCTTGCAGTTTGTATCAGCAACTTCATCTCAGAATATTCCTTTCTTTGAGTTTGTCAAGAATCATTTCGAAGATCTCTTCCGGAGCGGACATGCGATTATCATCATCGCGGCAGTTTATGACCTGCAGGTTGTCATCAGCCTCCGCCACCTTCAGGTAGATATCGCGCACTTTCTTCTGGAATTCAAGGTTGCTCTCATGGATGTCATTGCTTCCCAGGAGATAGGTCCTGTCATCTCCAAGCCTTTTGTTCCTGAGTTTCTCTTCAGTGAACCTGAAGGGGACGTCAAGGAAGATGTTGACATCAGGTTTCGGGATGCCAAAGTGTTCAAATTCCAGCCTCAGTATCCACTCTTTCAGACTGCTCACCTCAGCCTCAGTGTTCATCTTGGCGCACTGATAGGCAATGTTGGAATAGGTATAACGATCAAGAACAACAAAGTATTTCTCTTCAAGCCATGTTTCTATCATGGCTGCTGCATCTTTCCTGTCGCCTGCATAAAGCATGGCGACAAGGTAGGGATCAACGCTGCTGATGTCTCCGAACTCGCCTCTCAGGAACCGGGCGATCAGTTCGCCGAAGTAGGGTGTGTCAGTCCGTGGAAAGTGAATATATCTGCACTGCATCTGCCTTGCTGCAAACCACTCCTTCAGTAAAGAGATCTGGGTAGATTTGCCTGCGCCGTCAAGACCTTCTATTACGATAAGTTTCATGTCCAGGGGAGTTTGTTGTTCAGCTACGGACAAAATGATCCATCTTAAACGGAATCTCCATTGAAAGCTCGACCAAACCGGCAACAGTTCCTTCGCGGTACCACGGAACCTGATAGATCATTTTCTTTACGCCGTTTTTTTCAATCGTATAACAGTTTGTGCTTTCAGTTTTAAGTATCTGCAGGATTTTCTGCCATGATTCAGGTTTATGACATGCAGTCAGGCTGGAACCTACCAGTGCCCGTCCTCCCTGTTTAGCGAATGTGGAGGCTGACCTGCCGTTCATGTAAAGTATCTTTCCCTCTGTATCAGAAACGGTGATTGCCACCCCCAGTTCCTCAGCCCAGTTTATGCCTTTCATTTAACTTATCTGAATTTACAGAAAGCAAATATACTTAATTTGATGGCAACGGTAAGAACTCTGCGCTTTCAGTACGGGGCCAATGACTATCTTTACCCGGGAATAAACTGACAGGCATGAATATCAATGTAAAGGGCAGGCTGATGGATCTGTCCCGACCTCGTGTGATGGGCATTATAAACGTCACAGACAACTCGTTCTTTCATGGAAGCCGCTATATGCAGGATGATGATATTGTCAGGGCAGCCTCTATGATGCTGGAAGATGGCGCTGATATCCTTGACATTGGCGGCTGTTCCACCCGTCCGGGATCTGAGGAGGTGCCTGAACCTGTTGAGAGGGAACGCGTATGCAGGGCTGCAGGGTTGATTCTTAAAAAATTTCCTGAAGCAGTGATCTCAGTTGATACCTACAGGGCATCGGTGGCTGATGCTGCTGTTTCCGGCTACGGTGCAGCGATAATAAATGACATATCGGGCGGACAGCTTGACGACAGGATGTTTCCGCTTGTTGCCAGGCTGAATGTGCCATATATACTGATGCACATGCAGGGTATCCCCCGGACCATGCAGCTTGATCCCCACTATGATGATGTTGTTGCAGACATTCTTGTCTGGTTTTCACGTCGTTTGTCTCCCCTGAGAGAAGCCGGTGTCAGGGATATCATACTTGATCCGGGTTTCGGGTTTGGCAAGAATTCTGATCACAACTATGAGATGCTGCGCAGGTTCTCAGAGTTCCGCATTGCCGGAATGCCTCTTGTGGCCGGCCTTTCAAGGAAGGCCATGATCTGGAAGACTCTTGGCATTACTCCTGAGCTGGCGCTCAACGGCACATCAGCCCTCAATATGGCTGTACTCATGAAGGGCGCTTCGATACTGAGGGTCCATGACGTCCGTGAGGCACGCCAGGTTGTGACGCTGTTTGAAAAGATATACCCTCAAGGCATCCAATTTGATCATTATTCTTAAATTTGTCAGTCACCTCTTTCTGAAATATGCTACAGATCACCGTCCTCGATATCATCGATATTTTCATGGTAGCCTTCCTGTTATACCAGTTGTACCGTCTTATCCGGGGAACAGCGGCATTCAGCATTTTCCTTGGTATCTTCTTCTTTTATCTGTTCTGGCTCATAGTGAAGGCTCTCAATATGGAGCTCATCAGTGCCATTTTCGGGCAAGTGATAGGGGTGGGGGTAATCGCACTGATCATAGTGTTTCAGCAGGAGGTCAGGAGATTTCTCCTGGCTATCGGTAACAGGTATATGAGCAGGAACAGGTTCTCATTTGACAGGTATTTCCCATCCGGAGAGGTGGACCAGACAACCAGCCAGATAGTTGAGGAAATAGTTCATGCCGTTGAATCAATGGCGCAATCGCGTACAGGTGCACTTATTGCAGTAGGCCGCACCAGCCTTCTGGATATTTACTCTGACGGGGGCGAGTTACTCAATGCACTGGTGACTGACGAGCTCCTGAAGACAATTTTTTACAAGGGTTCACCACTCCATGACGGGGCTGTACTTATACAGAACGGGAAGATACTTGCTGCACGCTGTCCGCTGCCATCCACTGACCAGACAAACCTCCCGGCAAGGTTTGGAATGCGGCACCGGGCAGGAATCGGCCTTACGGAGCAGACTGATGCCGTAGTCATCATTGTATCAGAAGAGAGGGGAAGAATATCCGTTGCCGATGCCGGGAAGATACAGGAAGATGTGACACCCTACGCACTCAGGCAACTCCTGCTTTCCCTGAGGATCTGACAATACCAACCCCCGTGGGGATTTGCGATTTGCGATTTGCGATTTGCGATTTACGACTGCCGACTGCTGACTGACCCTCAATCATACCTGAGTCTCAGATCAAGAATGTTGTCATAAATATAATAGCAGGGTTCATCACAGGTTGTCTCGTCATATCTTACCTTGGGACAGGCGGAGGCAGTGGTGATGTATTTCTTTCCGTCATACGTGAACTCCAGGGTAGCTGAGTAGTCTTTGTAAGGTATAGCCTTATGGTGCATGTAGGAGTAGGGGTCAAGGACCTTATACCTCACTATGATGATACTGTCACATATATTTCCTTCATAAAGTGTGACAACAGGGCTTTCCGGTATCCGTTTAGGGTTCCGGTAAGTAATTGTCAGGTCAACCAATTGAGCAGGATCAGAGTAGCACTTGTCACAATCAGTCAGGAAGCCTTCCTCGCATGAAAAGAGGAGCATTATCAGTAGTGCCAGAATAAGGTTAGTTTTGCTCATAGTTGTATAATCTGATATGTTTGCCCCTGATACTGTTCTGGGGGCGTTTTAGATCATAAGTGATCTTCATGGTTAACCACACCGGTCCAACCTTGCGGAAAGGTGATCTCATGAAAGCCAGGCCGGGATTCAGGCTCAGGTTGCGCCAGCCGAAGCGAACATCCGCTGCAGGAATAATGCACAATTTATCATCAGGTCTCTCTTCCGTTCCGGCATAAAAAGAGTAAAACTTATATCCGATATTCAGGGCCGGAACAACGCTGATCTGCAACCCGCTTATCTGATTGTTGATCAGGAATTCCCTGAACAGTCCCGCGTAAATGAGGTTTGATCTTACATTGTACTGGTATATTGTGCCATTGTCTTTCTCGACCAGCAGGCGCTGATTGACAGGATTGACGGCAGCGCCGATGGTAATACCGGCACCTAGGCCGGGCTCAGTTATTGAAAGTGACCCTCCGGTAAGCATGTAATGTGGTGCCAACCAGCCTACTGCTGAAAATGAGAGCTGGTTGAATGCAAACTCCCGCTTTGCCTTCAGACCATAGTCATTCATCAGCTGAAGAATATCTGACTTACCGGTAATGTTTGCAATTTTCACCGGATCGCCATTGGTGCCGCTGGTATGGTTCCAACGAGTGCCATATTCGAGTAGAAATTCTGCAGCCTCTTTCTGAGAACCAACCACAGCGCAGCCAAGGGCGTCAATCCCGTCGGAATTCAGAGCATACAGATTGGCTCCTGCCTTAATAAGGATACTCATCATGAGAGTGTCTCCGTTCTGACTTGCTGCCATCAGTGGTGTAAAACCACGTTTGTCAGCAGCATTGGGATCAGCGCCCGATTGCAGCAGGAGGTCAGCTATGTCATAATAGCCAAAGTAAACTCCTGTCATCAGGGGAGTATTCCCTTCAATGTCATACAGCTCTGTGGGAGAATCATAATAAAGAAGCAGGTCAGTCATCGAAAAGTTTTGCAGCGCCACGGCATGGTGCAGTGGAGAAGAAAGTCGCATGTCGGTTCCGGTAATTGATGCACCATACCGGATGAGTTTCTCTGCAATATCCGGTTGATTGGCACGGACAGCTGCAACAAGTGGTGTGTTCCCATACCTATCCTCACTGTCCGGATTGGCTCCAAGAAGCAGCAATATCTCAACAGCTCCCCAATTTCCCGAGTTGACTGCATAATGGAGAGGCGTGGCTGTATAGCCCACGAAATTATTAACATCCGCACCCCTGGCCACAAGGAAAATGATCTCACTGCATGAACCCTTTGATGCTGCAATCTGAAGGTTTAAATCGTCTGCTTCTTCTATCCCGGAAATATAATCAGAGGTATCGATGAAGACCGGTTTTTGGTAGTATATCTCAAGGATTTCCTCAATCCTGCTGATAACCGAATCAGTGACCAGATTATCAGTCTGGCCATATAGGCCTAAACCGTATATCAGAAAAGCCGCCAGAAATAAAGATTTTCTCAAAAACTGCCACATGTATGCAAAAATACTCTCAGTTTATGACCCTTCCAATTTTGTTGATATTTTTTTTCCATGGTTAAGAAAAATGATGCAGGATGGGGTTACGAACAGGATAATATTCTAATTTTACGGCCGTTTCCTGAGGAGTACACTTTTATGATTTTGCGTTTAAAACCAATGCGACTTCTGATAATAGTCTTCCTGGTACTTTTCCTGTTTGTGCCAAAGGTTGGAACTGAACAGGTGGCTATGATTGGTGGTCACTATGTCCCTGTAAATCTGAGGATAGATAATTCCCTGTCTGAGAATGACATGTTTGTCAACGCGGAAACGGGGGTGGAATGGTTCATGAAGAACTGGGACATAAAGGGTGCATCGGTTGCTGTGGCAAAAGATGGAAAGCTTCTGTATGCGCGAGGATTTGGCTATGCTTCACTGGATGATTCAATTCCTGTTGAGCCATATCACCGTTTCCGTATTGCCAGCGTCTCCAAGCTTGTAACTGCGGTGGCAGTCATGAAACTGCAGGAGGAAGGCAAACTGTCTGTGGACGAAAAGGTATTCGGTCCCGGGGCAATACTTGATGACACCATTTTTGCCAATCCCAGGGACCGGCGGGTATTTGACATTACTGTCGGGCATCTGCTCTCACATGAGGGTGGCTGGTCACAGCGGTATGGCGATCAGATGTTCATGCCAGAGGTAGTTGCGCGTACACTTGATGTTCCGATGCCTGTTGATCTGAAGACCATTATAAGATTCGCACTGACCAAGAATCTGCATTTCACCCCCGGAGCAGGGCAGTCATACAGCAATCTCGGATACGCAATCCTGGGCCTTGTCATCGAGGAGGCATCGGGAATGGACTATGAGACCTATTGCCGGAAGAGAGTTCTTGAACCACTGGGGATTTATGATATGGCACTCGGGAAAAACCTGCCTGAGGATGCCCTGCCTCTTGAGGTCTCCTACTATGATGTTGAGAATGCCCCGCTCAGGCCTTCAATCTACGGCACTGGTGAGATGGTGCCGGCCAGCAGGGGGGGAAATGACATTGAGGCTCTCGGTGCAGCCGGAGCATGGGTGGCCACTGCACCTGACCTTATGAGACTGCTCCTTGCCGTAGATGGTTTTGAGCATCCGAGAGACCTGCTCTCACCGGAGAGCATCGTGTTCATGACAGATTCATATAACGGATTTGCCCCTGTAGGCTGGAGAGCAACTCTCTCCAACGGTGTGTGGTGGCGTACCGGATCATTTTCAGGTACCACTGCCATGATGAAGAGAATGCCTGACGGCACTGCATGGGTGGTGCTGATGAACAGCAGCGGATGGAACGGTCCGGAACTGACAGGCGACATAGACCATATGATGGCTAAATTTCTGCAGCGGGTTAACCAGTGGCCTGACACAGACCTTTTCAGCTATTACGCTCCGGTCCCGCTGAAGTTTGCAAAGGTTTCTGAACCCTGACCAAGGATCAACCCCGGGATGTGCTTCACCGTTAATGTCAATATCGTCAAGGAAGAGCTTGAGGCACGTTACGGCAGTGAACTCATTGACCACGACAAGTACAGGCCGAGTTATTATTACCATGCCTACAGTCTCCCTTCAATGCCTGTTGTTTGTACTGACAGAAGAGCCGGGATCAGGCTTTTCAGGTGGGGACTTATACCATCATGGATTACGGGTGAGGATGAAGCCAATGAAATAATACTCAAGACCTTTAACGCCCGCTCTGAGACTATCTCGTCAAAGCCGGCATTCAGGGATTCATTCGCATCACGCAGATGCCTGGTTCCTGTCTGCGGATTCTTTGAGTGGCAGCACCATGGTGGCAGGAAGATACCATGGTATATAGCCCTGAAGGAGGAAAATATTTTTTCACTGGCAGGCATTTGGGACACATGGACTATGGAGGGGGGGATATCCATTAATACGTTTTCAATTGTTACCACCCGTGCCAATGAGCTCATGGAAGAAATCCACAATTCAAAAAAGAGGATGCCGGTCATCCTTCCCGCTTCAGCGGAACATATGTGGCTCAGGGAAGGTGCGGATGAAAACACTCTGGCAGCGCTTATGGAGCCCGTAGCCTCTGATATGCTATCAGCTCATACTATAAGCCCTCTGATATCCAATGCGAGGGCTGACCGGAACAGACCGGAACTGATCATGCCCTTCATCTACCCTGTCCAGGGTACACTCTTCTGATCAGCTTATTTCTGCGATACAAAAACGAAGGTAAGGAAACCACCCTGCTTTTCCGGAGCGCTCTGGTCTGCATTGAACCTGGTTTTAAGAGCATGCTCAACGGCAGTCTCCGTAAGGCATTGATCCCTGGTGGTGGAGAGTTTAGAGGCAGGTTCCGCCCTGAGTACGTTTCCACCACGGTCAACCACGATGGATAGAGTTATCTGACCCGCACCCTCGCACTTATAGATAGGTATCGGGAGGTAGACATGGTGGCGGCCGGCCAGATCATAGAAAATCCTTGTGGGCCCCCTGAAGGTACCCTGCTCCTGGGGCTTTTCCTTCTTTTCGGTGACCTGGGGCCTGACCTCCTCTTGTTTGGCTGTTATCTCTTCCATCCCTTCCTCTTCCGCCATCTTTTGCTGGTCAATGAAGTTCTTTTCATTCAGAAGACCACTCCTGATCATCTCCTCCTTGACCATGTCCTCATACTCCCTGGGATCTATATCCATAGGCTTGTCAGCTATATTCTTGATGATATTAACCATCTCCTCCGGGCTGACGCCCTGGAACTGGTCGCTCTTCGCAAGCTCAATAGCCTTCTCCATATCAGGATCAGGCAGCTCCTCATCTATTGACAGAATGATCTCAGCCGCGATCTCACGCTTGAGTGCGGAGATTTTCACAGACATAAAGATTACAGCCACAGTCAGGTGTATAATGATTGTGGCCATTATAGCCGTAAATGTGATCTCAAACCTGTTCATCAGGGTACGAAATTAGTAAAAAAGTCACTCTGACTTCTTTATACGTCAGAATTGTGCTGTCAGTTTCAGGTTCAGACTTCTTCTTGTGAGATAGTTCGGAACAGCATATTGCCGGGTCTGCCCCTGGCTGTTTCTCACGGTTCTGATCCAAGTATAGGAGATTGTGTTCCTTATGTCTGCAAGGTTAAATATCTCGATACCTGCCACCAGCTCTTTCATGAATGACTCCCTGCCTGCTCTGCCGGCACCCAGGATGACTTTCGAAAAGCCGATATCAATCCGCCTGTAAGGCGGCATTCTGAACCAAACGTCCCACTGTTCCCTGCCCGGAGGTGAGGTCGGTATTCCGGTTCCGAACGCAATATTGATGTGTGCCCTGAAGTCGGGATGGCCAGGAAGGTAATCCTGGAAGAAGATGCTGAAGTGCACCCTCTGGTCGAACGGAGCCGGGTACCACCCGGTAGAGAGATCAGGTATCTGTATTTCTGATTTCATCAGTGACATACTGAACCATGACTCTACTCCCGGCACAAATTCACCATTGACGCGCATGTCAATTCCTGCAGTGTACCCTTCGGCAATATTACCGCCATAATAGATCAGCCTGACATTATCTGTCTTGTATGGAATAAGCCGGTCAAACATTTTGCCATAGGCTTCTGTGGTGAGCCTGAATGGTCTGTTCCAGGCTGTGAAGTCGTAACGCGCTCCGGCCGTAAGGTGGTATGAACGCTGTGCAGCGTGTTCAGGTCCGTTTTCAACATCCTCCCCGATCAGTTCCCTGCCCTCGGGAGGCTGGTGGTATGCACCGGCAGCAAGATAAATGGAGAAGCGCCGGGTCAGCTCACTGCGGAGTGATACACGCGGCGAGATCAGCATCTCGGAGCTGTAGGTATCATATGAGGCTCTGATCCCTGCATTGAGGTCGCACGCCCGTCCCGCCAGGGTGAAGCGTGACCTGCTTATGAGCCACCCCTCTGTGGTGACGCTGCGGGTTTTATTGCCGAGCACTGTGAGGGAAGTAAGCGCCAGCCCGTCACCCGGTTGCCCGGGTGTGTAACCGGCAGAGTCAACCCTGAGCCACTCGTTACGGAAAGAGTCATAGCTGCGCTGTCTGGCAGTAAGACCCCACTCGAGGCTGTTTTTTACGGATGTGAGTGAGCCACGATAGGAGACACCCGCGATGAGACTCCTGAAGGAGTTGCGGGCGTGCGACAACCAGCTGCCGGCACCGGCATTGAGCAATGTGTCAGGATTGTTATCGCTTCCCTCATTCCTGTCGAGGGCTGACAGGCTGTATGCACCCCTGATATCATAGTTTTCATATTCAGCTGCGAGGCTGGCTGAAATTATCAGTTTTGTCGACAGGCGGTCAGTGTGTTTCCTTTCAAGGGTGAGTGCCCCGCCGCCGCTGTTGTACCGGTCGCGTTCACCACCTTCAAAGAAGGCATAAAGACGGAAAGCGTTCTCCACCGTTCCGAAGGTCGTTGTCTGGCTCTTTGGGAGAAATGTATAACGGTTCACTGAACCCCAGAGGATCATTGTAATACCTGTGCGGCTGTCAGGACGGAATCCGCCGATAGCCTGGATATCAGCGAAGTGAGGACGGTATGCCCCGCGGGTATCAAGGCCTCCCAGCAGGATGGCATTTGACCGGTAGCGGGCTCCGGCGATGAACCAGAGCCTGTTGTCATTACTGCGGGCCCCGGCATGCACTGAGGAGGTGAGCAGACTCAGTGAGACTGATCCTTCACGGGTCTCAGGCTCACGGTAAGTTATGTCAAGCACTGACGACATGCGGTCACCGTAGGCAGCACTGAATCCACCCGGGGAGAAGTTTACTGAAGCGGTGAGGTCAGGATTGATTCTGCTCAGCCCTTCCTGCTGACCTGTACGGAGGAGATAAGGGCGGTAAATTTCAACATCATTCAGATAGACAAGGTTTTCGTCATAACTGCCACCCCTGACCGAATAGCCGGAGCTAAGCTCATTGAAGGAGCTGACTCCGGGAAGGGTCGCTACAGCTGCTTCAACCCCTCCGCTCACCGAGGGTATAACAGCGCCCGCCACAGTGGGGATACCAATCACAGTGACGTTGTCAGAGCGGCTGGCCCTTACCTCAACACCCTCAATGGTGGTTGTTGCCGGTATCATAACCACGTGAATTCCGTCAGAAGAGCCGTTTGTCATGAGGGTGAGAGTGTCACTCTGGTAACCAACACATGAGAAGATTACCGTCAAAGTCTCAATGCCTCCCTGGTTGAAGGCAAGACGGAATGAGCCGTCATTTCCACATAATGTTCCCCTGCCAATGGAAGGAATGAACACCGTTGCCCCGGTCACTGCAACACCTGTGGTGTCCGTTACAGTACCGGTGATGACCTTTTCCTGTCCGTAAAGAAAACCGGCAGAGATGATTGAAATAAATATGTAAGCTATAAGCAGTCTTATCGCTGAAGACATGACCATCAGTCATTCTTTTTTTTCTTGCGGCTTTTATTCTTCTTAACCTTAACGGCCTTGGAAGGTTCATTCTTCAACATTCCATCCTTGACTCCCCTGACAAATTTCTGCCAGGCAAAAGGATTGAGCAGGTTGTTTGAGGGCGACTGACCCCTGGTATAAAGATTATCAGCCATCTGCTGCATGGTGTAGTGGTAGGCCTCGCCCGGTGTAGGGCGTATGTCACTCCATATCTGCTGCTGGACCATAGCAAGGTTATACTCCACGTTATCCATCAGGGGGTCATTGGGTTTATCCGCAATTACTGCCCTTTTGAATTCGGAATAGGTCTTCCACGGAAGGACAATCACCTCGCCAATCTGTATTGTATCGGTGACCATAATTACATCGGTGATGTAATGGTCGCCGATGACAGCTGAAGGAATCGTCAGAAGAGTCGGTTTGTAGCCTATTGAACTGAAGAATACAGTATCTCCGGGGGCACTTATTATGGAGAAGATACCTCTGTGATCACTTGCGGCCCCGCGGCGCAGGTGCTTCGAATATATACTTACATCAGGAACAACGAACCCTCTCTCATCTGCTGTCATGCCATCTATCTGGATATACTTTTTTTCACCAGTCTGGGCATCCAGCCACAAGCCCGGAAACGACAGCATGATACAAATCACCAAAAACTTCTTCAATGACAGATAATTTTGTGATGTAAAGTAAACAATAATGACATTTACTTCTTGATTTTAACTTAACTTTAATCATCTTTACTGTCGCCGTAACCGAAAACAAACTAAAGCTAAATAATTATGCATAAACTCTTATTACTTGGAGATGAGGCCATTGCGCAGGCTGCCCTGGATGCCGGCCTGAGCGGAATGTATGCTTATCCGGGAACTCCGTCAACTGAGATAATGGAGTACATCCAGGCTTCGCCGCAGGCCGCTGAAGGTGGTGTTCGCCGCGAATGGTCGTCGAATGAGAAGACAGCCATGGAGTCTGCCCTTGGTATGTCCTATGCAGGAAGGAGAGCGATGGTTGCGATGAAGCATGTAGGGCTGAATGTTGCAGCTGACGCCTTCATCAACTCGGCTGTAACGGGAGTCAACGGGGGGCTGGTGGTTGTATCAGCTGATGATCCGTCGATGCATTCATCTCAGAATGAGCAGGACTCGCGCTTTTACGGCAGGTTTGCCATGGTGCCGGTGATGGAACCGCGTAACCAGCAGGAGGCCTATGACATGATCTTCGATGCCTTTGCACTCTCTGAGAAATACAGGCTTCCTGTGCTTTTCCGGATCACCACAAGGCTTGCTCATTCGAGGTCAGCGGTTACCCTGAGGGAAAAGATTGCACAGAACGGTGTCAGCCTGCCTTCCAATCCTCGTCAGTTTGTGCTTCTCCCTGCCATAGCCAGGAAGCAGTACAGGGCGCTTACTTCTGTTTATGAGAAATTGCGCACCGACGAGGTTATTGACGGGTTCAACAGTCTCAGGGCAGGCAATGGCAGGGGCACAGGGGTCATTACCTGCGGGATTGCATACAACTATCTGATGGAAAACATTATTGACAGTCAGGCTGATTATCATGTACTCTCTGTTGGTGCCTATCCGGTTAACAGGGAAAAGGTGGCAGCATTGGTAGAGAGATGTGACAGGGTTCTTGTGCTGGAAGAAGGTTATCCTATCATTGAGGAGCAGCTAAGGGGTCTTCTGGACCGTGATGTGACGGTTCTGGGCAGGTTGGACGGCACGGTACCCCGTGACGGGGAGCTGAATCCTTCTATTGTTGCCAGAGCTCTTGGTCTGAAGGCCGGTCAGGGCAGGGAGGTGCCCTCACTTGTACGTCAGCGACCGCCATCGTTCTGCAAGGGGTGCGGCCATGCCGACCTGTACCAGGCGTTGTCAGAGGTGATGGCTGAAATCGGGCCCGGGCGGGTTTTTTCTGACATCGGCTGTTATACCCTCGGTGCACTTCCGCCATATAACATGGTTAATTCATGCGTTGATATGGGCGCCTCAGTGACCATGGCAGCAGGGGCAGCTGATGCCGGGCTCTTTCCGGCAGTGGCGGTGATAGGTGACTCCACCTTTACCCATTCTGGTATGACAGGGCTCCTTGATGCGGTGATCAAGAATTCACCGATTACACTGATTATATCTGACAACTCCACCACCGGGATGACCGGGGGACAAAAGTCGCAGGCCACAGACAGGCTTGAGAGCATATGCCTGGGACTGGGTGTTGATCCTGATCACCTGAAGGTGATAGTGCCTCTGAAAAAGAATCATGAGGAGAACAAAGCCGTTATCAGCACTGAGCTCAACTATCACGGTATCTCGGTGATACTGGCAAGACGAGAGTGCATACAGACGGCATCACGCAACAAAAAGGCCGAAGCGGCTGAGAAAAACAAATCAAGGGAATGATATGAAATGTGATATTATATTAGCAGGTGTGGGAGGACAGGGTATTCTCTCAATTGCAGCCACCATAGGGCTTGCAGCCGTTGAACAGAACCTCTTCCTCAAGCAGGCAGAGGTGCATGGCATGAGCCAGCGGGGAGGCGATGTACAGTCGCATCTGCGTCTCTCTGACAGGGAAATTTTTTCTGATCTCATACCGCATGGGGGTGCTGATCTGATAATCAGTGTGGAGCCCATGGAGGCACTTCGTTATCTGCCATGGCTCTCTGACAGTGGATGGCTGGTGACCAATTCAGTTCCCTTTGTAAATATCTCTGATTACCCGGAGGTGGGAGAGGTGGTTGCTGAACTGGGCAGGGCGGGCAACACCATCGTCCTTGATGCAGACAGCATTGCGCGTGACCTGGGGTCAGCCAGATCAGGCAATATGGTCATCCTGGGTGCTGCTTCATCATTTATCTCGATGCCATTCAAAGCCCTCGAGGATGCAGTCAGGAAGATGTTTGGCCGCAAGGGAGAAGAGATGGTAGAGGTCAACCTGAAGGCACTGCGTGCCGGGAGGGATGCAGCAGCGGCCAGGTGACGCATTCAGCTGCCGGAGCAGAGAAAAAACAGCCGGACAAACAGGCCCCGGCGCTTTGCCGGGGCCTGCCAGCGAGACGACCTCTCCCCACTCTCTGCCCCCCAATGATTGGCTTTCTTCCGGTAACAGATCCCGGACGGTTTCACTTCATTCCTGCCATGCTGCTGCGATGAGTGAAAGTGACTGGTTTACTTCATCCTGGCCCTGCTGCCACGATGAACTGAAGCCTCCGCTTCAGCCGGCTCATCAGCCGGCCCTGCGGCCGGGTCACCAGCCATATCCTCCCCGGGTTCATCGCTGATCAGTCCCCTGGACCTGGTTCCTGAACCAAGCATTACCATATCTGAGGCCACGATCTCCGTAATGTTCCTCTGGATTCCGTTTTTGTCAGTATAGGAGCGATAGCTTATACGTCCTTCGATGCATACCTCCTTGCCCCTGGTGAGATACTTCGAGCTAAGTTCGGCAAGACCGTTCCATGCTACAATACTGTGCCATGTTGTCTCATCGATCTTCGCACCTTCAGAGTTTTTGTAGCTCTCATTCGTGGCGAGGTTGAAGTGAGCAACCTTCTTTCCGCTCTCAAGTGTTCTGATTTCCGGATCCTGTCCCAGGCGACCGATCAGCTGAACTTTGTTCCTTAATGCATTCATGACCTTTGTTTTTAGTTAATAATGCTGTTAACAATACAAATGTGCACCCTCGCCGGCATATGATCCGGTTATTAATCATTTCTATACATTTAACAGTCGTTTATATCCGTTTGTAAACGGGTTATAGAATAGTAATCAGAAGGATATACAATTTCATGGATGCCGGTTCCGTAGTTTTTTCATATCTTTAAGGAAACATTACTGCTGTGGAAAGAGTATGTCTTGACTGCGGAGCCAGGCTCCTCGGACGGTCTGATAAAAAATTCTGTTCTGACCAGTGCAGGAACAATTACAACAACCGTCTCAACCGTGATCAGAACAACTATGTCCGGAATGTGCATGCGCAGCTCAGGCGCAACAGGAAGATTCTGTCAGACCTTTTCGGGGACGGTCATCAACATATTCACCGTGATGCCCTGATAGCCCAGGGCTATAATTTTACCTTTTTTACGCATCTCGTCGAGACCAGGGAGGGCATCCGGTGGTCGTACTGTTTCGAATATGGATTCAGAGAGTCTGATGATAGTTATCTTGAACTGAAAAAAAGCAATATTTACCTGGAGGTAATAATTGATGATGAGGTGGTCTGAAGGAACGTCGGGATATGCCTCAGACGCTCATTATTCCTTCTGCAAGAGATGCAGTGGTATGTACCGTCATCAGTTCAGGTAGAAGATACATCCCGGAGTCGGGCACTCCGGCTCTGACTGAACAATAAGGATGTTTATCTGTTCTTCTACAAATCCTTAAAATCTAAGCTATGAAATCAAGTCAAATCGTTTTGATGTCAGCATTCCTATTATCTGCAGCAATCTTATCCGGTCAGGACAATCGCGAATACAAGCTAAGGCTTGACATTCCCTTGATTGACCTGCCGCAGAACATTGACCTGCCATACAGGTACCCCTCCATGAACCAGGCACTTGAATTCTCCTCAGGCATGTATGACCTGGCATTCTGGGGAATTGATGAACTCGGAGATGCTGTTTTTACTTCCAGGTCAAAGCCGGAAACAAGGTTCGGCAGATTTTCCAATAATGCATTCAAGTATGCCCTGGGACTTGGATTTTCGAAATATGGCAGTGAACTTCCGATTCCGCTCGGAGTATGGGCTCATGAGGAGTATCATCGGGCTGTCCTCGGCACTGCAGGAATCTCCTCGAAGAACGGTAACTGGTTCCTCAGCCGCTGGGACGGGACTGTTTACGGGATTTCGGATATGACTCTGGAAGAGCTGAAGACCACCGGACTTGATAACCTGCTCTACTCTTATGTTGCCGGAGTGCAATATGAAATAAATCTGAATGAACGGATTGCAATCAGTGATTTCTATTTCGAAAGGTCTTTACCCAAAGCCTCTCTGCTGTTATATAATGCCTGGTATGTATACAATTACTTCAGGTTCTCTGCAAGTCCGGCCAGCGACTCTGTAAAGGTACTGGCTCCACCGCATGAGGATGCCAATCCTGCTGAAAGGGATTATGCAGGAGCAGACCTGAATGCCTGGATACATGACATGTTCAATCCGGATCTGCCTTATACGGAAAGGGATCCGTTCCCCGGAGGTGAAGGTGTCAACAGGCGGATCGGCTTTTCTGATCTCTCCTCCGAAGAGCAGGATTACCTTAACAGGCAGAAGAACCTGTCGCTTCTTAATTTTCTTAATCCCGGCATATTCTTTATCGACAGAATAAAGATCAGTGAAGGATTTTCATTCAATTTCTTCACTCAGTATTCTCCCACTCATTTCGGCAATGACATAGCACTCTATGTCCCGGTCAGGTTCAGGAGATTCGGTATCATGGCAAATGCTCACAGGTACAGCAACAAAAGTGACACAGGTTTTGGAGCCGGTCTGTCACTCTACAACCTGGGTGGCTCAGGCAAGTTACGGTCAGAGCTCAGGTTGAATGTATGGAGCCAGCCTGAATCATTCTTCTCAGATTCCATGGTTTCCGGAGGGTACGCCGGAATCAGGACATGGTATTTGTTCAGTGACAGTTTCTCAGGATTTGTCTCGGTATCAGGAAAAACAAAAGGCTGGTTGCTGGGGAATCCCTATCTGGACAAAAATGCATCGTTTCAGGCAGGTCTTTCCTATGAGCTTCTGAAATAAGGTGGAGTAGCATTCTCCGGAGATGCCGGGCAGGCATAATTACCACATCCCGGTTACCAGTGTAACCAGAGAATTCATTTATCTTAGCACCTTTAATATAAAGCGATGAAGAGAACAGTTTTGATGATGATTGCCCTGTTGGTGTTTGCTGCTTCATCTCATGGGCAGAAGGTGTATGAGAACAACTATCTTGTAAGAGTGGGTGACATGGCACCTGATTTTACAATCAATGAATCTGGTGGAAAGAGCTATAAGCTGTCTGACCTGAAGGGAAAGGTTGTGATGCTTCAGTTCACAGCCAGCTGGTGCAGCGTATGCCGTAAGGAGATGCCTTTCATCGAGGATGAGATATGGCTGCCCGGCAGGAAGCAGGGTCTTGTGGTTATCGGTATTGACCGTGACGAACCTGAGGCGACGGTTAAGAAATTTGCCGCTGATATGAAAATCACCTACCCGCTGGCACTTGACCCGGGGGCTGACATTTTCGGGTTGTATGCCGAGAAACAGGCAGGAGTGACGCGGAATATAATCATTGACCGTAACGGCAAAATAATCTTTCTGACACGCCTCTTCGAACGTGAAGAGTTTGATAAAATGAAGTCAGTAATATTCTCGGAACTGGCCAAAAAGTAAAAAAACAGACATTTTGTGGGCGTCCGGTGCAACCTTTGGCCCGTATCTTGCGTTTATCAGAACAATAACTACTGTTCTTTTAACCAAAACTGCAAAAAATGAAAAAGTTCATTGTCATTGTTCTTGCACTTGTTCTTGCTACGCCGCTGTTTTCACAGGTTAAGTTCGGTCTCAAGGCCGGGGCAAGCACGGACTTCACCTTTACCAATCAGACCTTTCAGGGTACCGATTTCGAGGTGATTCTTCAGAAAGCGAAGGATGCTGAGTGGGGCTTCCAGGGCGGAGTGTTCATGAGGGCTTCCTTTGCGGGACTCTATATCCAGCCTGAGCTTATTCTTGCAACGGCAACCAACTCGGTAACCTATGAAGATGTGGAGGCCGGGGGCGCTCCGGTGGTCTACAATCAGAAATTCAACAAACTGAATATTCCCGTTCTCCTCGGGGTCAAGGTTGGTCCCCTGAGAATTAACGCCGGACCTGCAGCTTCAGTCATGATATCAGATCCGAAGGAGATTATAGAAGGAGCCACCTACAAGAGGGCAACCTTTGGATATCAGGCAGGCCTGGGATTCGACCTGCTCAAGAGACTTACCTTCGACCTGAGGTATGAGGGTAACCTCAACCAGTTTGGTGATGAGATAGAAATCCGTGGCCAAAACTTCAAGCTTGATGACCGCACAGGAGCATTGCTTGTTCAGGTTGGGCTGATCTTCTGACATCCGTAACATACAAAAGAGCTCTTCCGCAGTCTGCCGGAAGAGTTCTTTTTTTATATTTACGGGAGTATGTGAGCTGAGTCGAGATGATCCTGGCAGGGAACACTATATATATTGTCAGAAACGTCCTTTCAGTTGTCTACCTGATAGCTGTTTTTGCCATTTGTCTGATGATTGTATTTGAGAACCGTAATCCGCTCAAGACCCTTTCATGGCTGCTGGTTATTCTGTTTGTTCCTGTCGTGGGCATCATTGTCTATTTCTTTTTCGGTAAGAACTACCGTAAGCAGAAGATATATACCCGTAAGAGCATGGCTGACAGCGCCAGGCTGAATGACCATGCTGACCGCCAGGTCAGGCTGCTCTCATCAGTACTGGCCGGCGAGAGCGATGCCATCAGGTCAAAAGGAAATCTCATACACCTGATGCTCAGAAACAACAGGTCGCTGCTTACGCTTGACAACAAGATTGACCTGCTGGTCAACGGCAGCCAGACATTTCCTGCCATGCTTGACGCCGTAGCCTCCGCCACCAGCTTTATTCACCTTGAGTTCTACCGCATTGAACCTGACACTATTGGAATGGAATTCAGTGAACTGATGATCCGAAAGGCAGGGGAGGGGGTTAAGGTCAGGGTCATCTATGACGATGTCGGGAGCTGGAACATCCGAAAACCGTACATAAATATGATGCGAGATGCCGGAGTGCAGATATACCCTTTTCTCCCGGTTCGTTTCCCAAGTTTCTCAAGCAAGATCAACTACCGGAACCACAGGAAAATACTGGTGGTTGACGGAAAAGTCGGTTTTGTTGGCGGACTGAATATAGCTGACAAGTATCTGCACGGATTGCCTCACCTCGGCCCATGGGTTGATACCCATCTCAG
>DHUL01000040.1:2919-16371 GCA_002409145.1 Bacteroidales bacterium UBA5235 | reverse complement strand
GTTGAGGGAGAAGCTGTGGCAGCGCTCGACAGGGTTTTCCTGGCCGACTGGGATTTTGTGAGTGGTGAGGAGCTCCCCCCGGATGGTTCACTGGAACATGTTGTCCGCACCGGTAACAGGTGCCTGGTTCAGGTGGCCTCCAGCGGACCCGATACAGACTGGGCCACAATAATGCAGGTTTACTTTTCGGCAATTGCCACAGCCCAATCATCAATCTATCTCACCTCACCATACTTCAGTCCTGACGAGAGCCTGCTGACAGCCCTGAAAACCGCCGCCCTGAGTGGTGTAGATGTGAGAATGATTTTTCCTGAAAATTCAGATTCGATAATTGCGAACTGGAACACCCGCTCATATATAACGGAATTGCTGGAGGCCGGTGTCAGGATCTTCCTCTACCGCAATGGATTCATCCATTCCAAATACCTGCTGGTTGACAGCATCTTTTCATCAGTCGGGTCTCCCAACGTTGATGTCCGCAGTTTCGACCTTGACTTTGAGGTTACTGCCCTGATCTATGATGAAGACTTTGCACTCCGCCTGGGGGTGCTCTTTGCCGAGGACCTTAAGAACTGTACCGAAGTAAACATGGAGGAGTGGGAGAAACGTAACAGGAGGGAAAGATACAAGGAATCACTGGCACGGATATTCGGACCTCTCTATTAACTTCGCACCCGATGAAAAAGATATTGCTGACATTTTTTTATACTTTTCTTGTTGCCGGCTTTGTCCTGGTAATGCTCCTGTGGATTATAGTGCTCAGGGAGAATGTGAAGCCTGATGAACCGGTCAGGATTTATCTTCCAACCGGATCTGATTTCAGCGCCCTGACTGATACACTGGAAAGCGCTGATCTGCTGCGAAGCAGGGAAAGCTTCATAATTACCTCCCGGCTTAAGTCCTTCGGAAAGACTGTCAAGCCGGGTTCCTATATCATTGAACCCGGAATGAGCAACAACAGCCTGGTCAACATGCTGCGCTCGGGCCGCCAGGCGCCTGTCAATGTCACCTTCAACAATATACGTACACTCGACGAGCTTGCCGGCAGGATAGGAGGACAGATAGAGGCAGATTCAGCATCCCTTGCAGAATTCTTCCATGATGAGGCCAACTACTCAGCCGACGGATTTGATATAAGAACACTGATAGCTGTTTTTATTCCTGACACTTACGAGCTTTACTGGTCTGTTGATCCTCGCGGTTTCTACCGTCGAATGCTGAAGGAGTACCGTGACTACTGGAATGATGACCGGACTTCTATAGCTGAAAATCTGGGGCTTACGCCTGCTGAAGTATCTGTTCTGGCATCCATTGTTGATGAGGAGGCTTCAAGGGAGGATGAGAAGCCCCGTATTGCCGGACTCTACCTGAACAGGCTGACCACAGGGATGCCGCTTCAGGCTGATCCAACGATTAAGTTCGCTGTCAATGACTTCACTCTGAGACGTATCCTTAACATTCACCTTGAGGTTGAGTCACCCTATAACACATATAAGTACTCCGGTCTGCCGCCCGGGCCGATCCGCTGCCCGTCACGTTCAGGCCTGGATGCAGTGCTGAATGCAGAGGATCATGAATACTTGTTTATGGTTGCCAGGTTTGACGGGACGGGTTATCACCATTTTTCCCGGACGCTGGCAGAACACAACAGGTATGCCGCGGCCTACAGGCGTGAACTTAACAGGAGAAGGATATACCAATAAGATTACGGTTGATCTTATGACCGGAGTGCAGGCCGGCTTTTTATTCACCAGGTGCCCGGGACAATAACCAGGGATAATGACTGATGATAAATTCCGGCATGATAAGCCTTGATTATAGTTCAGGATTGTAGCTGTCGATTGTCTCGACTATTTTTTTTGCATTAACTTCATTGTCAGCCACTTCCTTCAGGAGGAGGTTTCTCTGCACTCTCATGTCGCCGGTAAAATCCTCGTTCATCAGCCTGTCAGTCAGACTGATCCATTCTCCCGGATTAACAGCCACATGGCATAGTTCTCCAAGGCCTGTCCCTGATATGACTGCCGGTGAAGCCACGACGTGCCGGCTGGAACTTAGCGCATTGATGAGCTTCAGCTTCATCCCGGTAGGTTGGGTGGCATTAAGCAGGCATACCTGTGCATTTGCGATAAGTTCATTCATCTGGCTAAGCGAGGGATTTGGAACAAGTTTGACATGCCTTAGTGCTGATGCTTTGTCCGACAGTTCCGCCGATGGCCTTTTGCCGGCAAGGATGGTCGGGTATTTCAAGTGAGGGACCACCTCCTTCAATAAATAGAGGGCAGCTGCATCGTTCTCAGCGGTGGAGAAATCACCATGTATAAGGACATAATCGCCTCTGCCTTCGCCGGGAAAGGATCCGTCTTCAGGATGAAAAGGACCAACGAACAGTGCATTGCCATACATTGAATTGAAATACTCAGTGTCGCCAGGAGAAATCGAAATCAACCACGTGGCACTTGCGAGCTTCGGTTCATACCGTTCGAGCTTCCTGGCTTCTGTGCTGTAATAAAGCTTCCTGAAAGGATTCTTTTCATTCGAAGCCAGGTTACGGTAATAGACATGTTCTATATTATGAGTCCGTACCATAGTGATCCTTCCTTCAAGAGCCTTATTGCCAAGGAAATGGGTTGTGTGCAGCCCCTCGAAAATTATGGGGTGATTATCGGTCAGAAGGTCTTTGAGGAGCATTTCATTGCTGCGTGATACAACTATAAACGGCTCCTTGCGGAAGAGGTGAAAGAGATTCAGCTCCCTCCTGTAGTAATGTACTCTCAGGCATTCGCGTTCCAGCGTTCTTGAACGGCCGCGGCCATAACTGAAACAGTGGAGTATAACCCCGACACCCTGTCTCTTAAGGGCGGAGATCTTATAGAAAACATCCATTATACCGCCGTAGTCAGGAGGGTAAGGAATGTTGAAACTTACAAGATGCACTATTCTTTTGGCGGGAGATCTCTCCATCTGTCTTAACACAATGTACAAACATAGCTAAAAAAATTCTTTTGTATCTTTCAACCGTTGTGATGACCTGAAACATCAGAAGGTATACCCGGCAGGCAGGAAATGAAAGCAGTAATAGCGGTCATAAGCGACCTTTCGACCGATATGAGGGTCCGGAAACTGGCATTGCTTATGGCCGGGGAGGGGCTTGACGTGACCGTAGTCGGAAGAGCCTCATCTGCCCGGCTGCCTGGTGCAGTACCAGGGATCACTTTCGAAAGGATCAGGGTCCCTTTCAGAAAGGGGCCGGCAATGTACATGATGTTTAATATCCTGCTTTTCTTCAGGCTTCTTTCAGGGCGGTTTGATATCTGTGTGGCCTCTGACCTTGACACCCTGGTACCCTGCTATGTGATCTCCAGAATCTTCAGGAAAAAACTGGTATATGACTCACATGAATATTTTACCGGGCAGTTCGGGCTCAGGGAGAGGCGTTTCAAACATTTCCTCTGGAAAAGTGCAGAGCGAAAAATTGTGCCGGGCATTAGGTATATGATAACTGTAAGCGAGTCAATAGCAGCACTTTACAGAGATGAATACGGAGTTGACCCTGTCGTAGTAAGGAATGTGGCACCATCAGTGGAACACCTGTCACCACATGAAAGGAGCGAGCTTGGAGCAGGGGAGGATGAGTTGCTGGTGGTTTTACAGGGGTCGGGAATAAACGGCGGCAGAGGGGCAGAGGAGCTGATAAGTGCCATACCCGGGACCACTGGGGTAAAACTTGTTATCATCGGATCCGGTGATATAATAGATTCTCTGCGGAGAAAAGCACTTGAAGGCGAAGCCCGTGAACGGATTATCTTCCTGCCAAGGATGCCATGGGAGGAGATGATGCGTTACACAATGACCTGTGATGCCGGTCTGTCACTTGATACTGATACATGCTTGAACCAGCATTGCAGCCTGCCTAACAAGCTGTTTGATTATATTGCTGCCGGATTACCCGTGCTGGTATCCTCTCTGCCGGAGGTTTCCGCACTGGTGAATAGTTATGCCTGCGGGATCGTGATTGATGAATTATCACCTGAAGCAATTGCAAAGAAGCTGCAGCATCTTGCAAATGACCGGTCTCTGTTGCTGCGGCTCAGGCAGGGGGCTGAGAAGGCACGTAAGGAGCTTAACTGGGAAAAGGAAAGGGTCAGGGAACAAGAACTGATCAGGATTGTTATTAACTCAAACTAATATTAATGACAAGTACGTTGGTGAGGAGATATTTACCGGAGATCACCGGAACACTGCTTGGTGCAGTGGGAGGATTCCTGTACTGGAAGTATGTAGGCTGTGTGTCAGGCACCTGCACCATCAAGTCGAACTGGTATCTCATGATTCCATGGGCTGCCGTGCTTGGTTACCTGGCCGGATCATTGGCAGGTGATATCATCAGGAAGAGGAAGCGACCACCGGAGCAGGACAGCCACTGAGAAATGCCTGTCCTGTTCATTGCTTGCAGCACCTCCCTGTTGTATCCATCAGGCTTGACAACAACTGTCTCTTTCCGTGGTTTTATAACCTGGGAACTTTGTATATTGCAAGCATAATACAGTTCGAAACTTACCTTACCCATGAAAACCAACAGAAGGAATTTTCTCCGCACTGCTGCTGTTGCCGGAGCAGGCACTCTGACGGCAGCCAGTGCAGCCTCATGCATCCGCCATGAAAAATCAACCGAAGCAATGGCAGAGGTCAGGGCGGCAGTAATGGCCACACACAGCCAGAACTTCAACATGTCAGGTTATGCCGCACTGCCACTCTCCAAGGTCAGGACAGGATTCATAGGCCTCGGTATGAGAGGGCCCGGAGCCGTCGAGCGGATGGCCCATATTGAAGGGGTGGAAATAGTCGCGCTCTGCGACAAGTATCCGGATCGTGTTGAGAAGGTGCAGGCGATGCTGACAAAGTTCGGCCTGCCACTGGCAAAGGACTTCAGCGGCAGTGAGGAAGCCTGGAAGGCTATGTGTGATGACCCCGGCATTGACCTTGTTTACATATGCACACCCTGGGCATGGCACACCCCGATGGCTGTATATGCCATGGAAGCAGGCAAGCATGTGGCGGTGGAGGTACCAGCTGCAAAGACTGTGGAGGAATGCTGGCAGCTTGTTGAGGTATCTGAACGGACAAAAAAACACTGCATGCAGCTTGAGAACTGCTGTTATGACTTCTTCGAACTGCTGACACTAAACATGGCACGGCAGGGACTCTTTGGCGACATCGTGCACGGCGAAGGGGCTTATATCCACGATCTGCGATGGGGCTACACCTATGACAAGAACGGATATGCCGACATGTGGAGGCTGAAAGAGAATACCCGCAATGGAAATCTTTACCCGACTCATGGTCTGGGACCAGTCTGTCAGATAATGAATATCAACAGAGGTGACAGGATGGAATACCTTACCTCACTCTCATCAAATGACTTCGCCATGGGACCGGAGCTGGAGCAGCTGGCGAAAGAGGACCCGTTTTATGCTCCCTTTGCCGGAAAGAGCTACCGGGGCAACATGAACACCACTCTGGTTAAGACAGTGCTGGGAAGGAGCATTTTGATCCAGCATGACGTTTCAAGCCCGAGACCTTATTCAAGGATACATCTTGTAAGCGGCACCAAAGGATTAGCTCAGAAATGGCCATCTCCGGCAAAGATCGCCCTCGGCCATTCATGGCTGAAACCCGAAGAACAGGCTGCACTTGAGGCTCAGTACACACCCGAAATCGTAAAAAGGGTGGGAGAGATGGCAAAGGCCATAGGTGGCCACGGCGGAATGGACTTCATCATGGACTGGAGGCTGATTGACTGTCTGCGGAACGGACTGCCACTCGACCAGGATGTATATGATGCAGCCCTGTGGAGCGTTATCACCCCTCTCAGTGAATGGTCGGTTGCAAACAGGTCGTCATCAATTGATGTACCAGACTTTACCTGCGGCTCATGGAAGGCCAACACCCCGGTTGACCCTAACATCCCGGCAGGCGGAAATACAATGGTGATAGGTCTCAAAGGCAGCAACAACCAGCTTGATGTATGAACTGTCAGTTCTGACTTAATCCGGTTAAAAGTATAACCGGATAATAAATTTTTTACATTTGCGGGCAAATTTCCGGTTTAATGTTTGGATCAACAGCCTTTCTGGTCATTTTGGCTCTCTCACTGCTTGTCTTTGCAGTGCCTGAATGGCTGAAGTATTACTTCACCCTGGGGCTCCTGGTTGCAGGGATAGCCCTTACATCCTCATGGAGTACCGGCATGCTGACGGGCGCCGGGCAGGCTTATGAGTTGCCCTTGTTCACAGCAGCAACAGGTACCAGAATGGTGCTTGTAATTGATAACCTTTCTGCCTTTTTCATACTTGTCGTCAATTTTACCGTACTGATAGGATTTCTTTACGCCAGGGGATACCTGGAGCCTTACAAGATCCGGATGAACGCTCTCCGTTTTTCAATCCATTACTTCTCGTACCTGTGGCTGTGGATTTCGATGCTTATGGTTGTAATGATCCGGGACGGGATCGCCTTCCTTATTGTGTGGGAGATAATGGCCCTCTCCTCATTCTTCCTTGTAATCTTCGATGCTGAGGAGAGGAGCATCATGAAGACAGGCATCAGCTATCTCATCCAGATGCATGTGGGTATGTTCTTCATTCTTGTTGCGTTTCTCCTTGTTCAGCAGGATACCGGACGGATGAGTTTTGACGCGCTTGGCGAATATTTCAGCAGACACCGAAACCTCCCGCTCTTCCTGCTCTTTTTCGCCGGTTTTGCCATTAAAGCCGGATTCATCCCGCTGCACACCTGGCTTCCGGAGGCGCATCCGGCGGCCCCGTCTCATGTCTCTGGGGTGATGTCAGGGGTGATGATTAAAATGGGCATCTACGGGATCATGAGAGTACTGGCTTCAATGCAGTCAGACCTGCTGATCACAGGTGTCATAATCCTTATAATGTCACTTGTCTCAGGAGTTTTGGGTGTGATGATGGCTATAGTCCAGCATGACCTTAAGAGACTTCTTGCATATCACAGCATCGAGAATATCGGAATTATCGGTATTGGTATCGGTCTGGGGGTCATCGGCCAGGCAACCGGGAATGGTGCTCTTTCCTTACTTGGTTATGCAGGAGGACTTCTCCATGTACTGAACCATTCACTTTTCAAGTCGCTCCTGTTCTTTAATGCGGGCTCTGTATACCATGCTGCGCATACACGTAACATTGAACAGACGGGAGGCCTTATGAAACGGATGCCATGGACTGCCATTTTGTTCCTGGCAGGGTCTCTGGCTATTTGCGGACTGCCTCCCTTCAACGGTTTCATCTCAGAGTATCTTATATATATGGGGATGTTCGGCAGTCTCTCCGGCGCCAGTCTCTACCACTCAATACTCATTGTGGGGTCAATTGCAGCATTGTCGCTTATTGGCGGACTTGCAATCTTCTGCTTCACCAAGGCTTTCGGAATCGTGTTCCTTGGTGAACCCAGGTCAGAAGAGGCTGGTAATGCCCGTGAGGCAGGGAGATCCATGATTTTCCCGCAGCTGGCCACAGCAGCCCTGATCCTTTTTATCGGGCTTGGATCACCTCTGGTGGTGAAACCGGTTTTTGACATTGTAACGCGGACATGGAACCTTGGCTCACAGCCGCTGGTCACAGGAGCTTTTACGGCCAATCTTGCCCAGATCAGTCTTGCAGGAGGGATATTTGTTGTCACCCTTGCCACACTGCTACTCTACCGGAGGTATCATCTGAGTCGCCATGTGGTGGAAACAGGCCCCACCTGGGGTTGCGGCTATACAGCCGGGACGCCGAAACAGCAGTATACGGCAACCTCCTTCGCTTACAACTATAACCACATAGCCAAGCCCCTGCTGCAGACCCGGAAAGAAATTGAGGAGATCGGTGAGGATGAAATCTTCCCCCACAGGAGGAAATTCCTTTCACACAGTGATGATCTCTTCAAGCGAAACCTGGTCGACAAACCTGTAGACTGGATCTCGGGATTGCTTAAAAGGATAGCTGTGATGCAGACCGGACAGATAAGACATTATATTTTGTATGCATTTGTTTTCATGTTGATTGTATTGCTTCTCGCAATGCTCAAAATAATCTGATGATGGCAGGATTCATACTTATAGCGGTTGCAGCCTTCTTCTTCCCGGGAGTAATCCTCCGGACGAAGAGCATCGCCTCCGGGCGTAAGGGACCGGCTATATTCCAACCATGGAAGGATATCGCTGTTCTGTTAAGGAAAGGGAGTGTATTCAGTGACACCACCAGCCTGATTTTCAGAATTGCTCCCTCAGTCACCCTGGCAACGATCACCGGTGCAATGTTGCTGCTGCCTTTTGCAGAGCAGAAGGCGGTGCTTTCCTTTGAGGGCGACTTCATTCTCTTTGCCTATCTGCTTGCTCTGGGGAAGTTCTTTACCATAATTGCAGCTCTTGATACCGGCAGCAGTTTTGAAGGGATGGGAGCCAGCCGCGAAGCCCTCTTCTCAATGCTTGTTGAACCTGCATTCTTCATTCTGATCGCCACCTTCGCAATGTTCACAGGATACACCTCATTTTCAGTGATATTTAACCACTTCTTCATCACAGGGAATGATTATGTATTGATCTACAGTATTATAGGAGCTTATCTCCTGGTTCAGATTGCTATGGTTGAAAACAGCAGACTGCCGGTTGACGACCCGAAAACACACCTTGAGCTGACCATGATCCATGAGGTGATGATACTTGACTACAGCGGATTTGACAAGGCGCTGATCCATGTGGGGACATACCTGAAATTTGCTCTCTATGGATCGCTGATATACAATCTCGTTGTACCTGCCGGATGGAATGTGATTCTTCAAACCGGACTCTTTTTCGCCGTGCAGGCTCTCTTCGCCATGGTAATTGGCTTTACAGAATCATTCAGGGCAAGGAACAAGATGAACAAGAACCCGAAGTTCATCCTTACTCTCACTTCAATAGCCCTCATCGCGTTTATGGTTATCCTGATACTGACTGAAAAACTGGCCTGAAAAGAAATGGTAAACTACCTTATAGTTCTCTTTGCGGTAACCCTCATCTACTTCGCCTCGGCCGAAAGGCTGAGCACGTATGTCAGACTGGTGGCCCTGCAAGGCCTTCTGCTGTGCGGAATTGCAGTGTTTGAACTCAAGGAGGTCAACCTGGCAAACCTGCTCTTCATAGTGGCTGAGACGCTGCTTTTCAAGACTATGCTTCTGCCATACCTGCTCAGCAGGATCATCAGGAAGTCGGGTGTGACAAAGGTGCACAGGCAGGCGGTCCCCGGGTTTTACCTGCTGCTGTTTTCAATAGCGGGCCTGCTGATCAGCGTCATCCTTGCCGTGATCCTTGTCAATCCTTTTATCAATTCGATCTACCTCGCAATAGCATTGTTTACCCTTTTGACCGGATTGCTTCTGATTGTGACTCATAAGCTGATAATATCGCACCTTATCGGGTTCCTTGTGGTTGAGAATGCGGTCTTTCTGTTTTCACTGGCCATTGGTAATGAGATGCCGATGCTGATCAATATCGGGATACTTCTTGACATCTTCGTGGGTGTCCTGATCCTGGGCTTTTTCGGGCTTCGGCTTAAGCCGCATACAAATGAACTGACAATGTTAAAGGATTAAGGATGATGTTGTTGCTCTTCTTTATAGTGTCACTGGCGCTGAGCGGCGTTACACTCATCTCCGGGAGCAGGGGGCTGACCAGGGCATTTGCTCTTGCGTTCTCAGCCCTTCTCATTGCCATTACAGTACACGCATGGTTTAACATTGGCAACACCGAACTCACCTGGTTCACATATGACAGCACGGCCGTATTGCTGTTGTCAGTGCTTACCCTGCTTACTCTTCCAACTGTTTATCACGGATTCATCTATACCAGTGATGACGCCGTAAAGAGATTCAATATCTATCATTCCGGGCTGATAGCACTCATGACATTCATGGCCGGAGCTTACCTGGCCAATACGATGACGGTACTGTGGATTTTCGTGGAGGCAACTACCCTTGCTGTGGCGGTGCTCATTTACCATGACCGTACCGAGGTGGCCCTTGAGGCTACATGGAAGTATGTATTCATCTGCTCCACCGGCATTGCGCTGGCCTACCTTGGAATCCTCTTTCTGGGGTTCATCTACGGACGCGGTGACGCACCGAGCCTCTCCTTCTCCTCCTTCAGTCACGTGATCAGCAACGCCAATCCCCTGTATCTCAAGATAGCATTCATATTTGTTCTGGTGGGATTCAGCACAAAGATGGGTCTCTTCCCCATGCATACGGTTACCATCGACGCCCATTCCGTGGCACCGCCTCCGGTGAGTGCACTCATCTCCACGACCCTGATGAATGTGGGATTCCTTGCCATCTATCGCGTTTACACACTTTTCTCCGGCACACCGGTTCTTTCATTCATGAATGATGTGCTTATACTGGCAGGTGTGCTCTCGCTACTCATCGCTGCCGGTTACATGCTGAAGGCGAAGCATCTGAAGCGAATGCTTGCATATTCGAGCCTCGAGAACATGGGCCTTGTTGCGATTGCCCTTGGCACCGGAGGATATGGTTACTATGCCGCCCTGCTGCTCATAGTGCTGCATTCGTTCGCCAAGTCAAGTCTCTTTTACCAGATGGGGCAGCTCTCGAGGATTCTTCACACATTCAGGCTGGATGAAAGTGGCAGGTACATGAAACTCTATCCCGCCGGGGCTATGGTGCTTATGACAGGAATGATCTGCATTCTTGCCATACCCCCCTCAGGTATGTTCATCTCAGAACTGATGATCTTCAGGGCGATGGTAGTCAACGGCCAATGGCTGGTAATGGCTTTAACTGTCATCCTTCTCTGTTATATAATTTACGCAATGAGCACGAGGATCATGCATGTCAGCTTTTCATCACCCAGAAATGAAAGTGAATTGCTGCAGCCTGGCCATGTCAGCCCGGTGGAGACTGTCAGCCAGTTTATCCTTCTCGCCTTCGTGATAATGATCTGCTTCTGGCAGCCACCCTTCCTGACTGACCTTATCAGCAACAGTATCGCATTACTTCCCAGATAGAAATCATGAGCAGCAACAGGTATACAGAAGTGAGAAACGGTTCATCTCCAGCAGTGTTTTCAGTGATCCCGGTGATCGATTATGACCTGTTTTACGAGGAGGTGACCTCAATGCTGACCGATGAACGTTATCATTGCCTGAGTTACTCATGTTACAGGACCGGTGAAGGATTAAAGTTCATTTGCTGTATTGCTGATGACGGTTCAGGGTCTGTAAGGATACTCAGCCACATTAAGAAAGATGACGGCACTCCGCTACGTTCGTTGACGGCATCAATTTACGCAATGCATATATTTGAGCGTGAAATACATGAGAATCATGGTGTGCTCTTCGGAAATCATCCGTGGCTCAAGCCGGTGAGGTACCCTCATGACAGGGCAGACAGACTCAGTGTGATGGATAACTATCCCTTCTATGAAATGGATAGCGAGGAGCTTCATGAGGTTGGAGTGGGGCCTATCCATGCCGGTGTGATTGAGCCAGGTCACTTCCGGTTCATATGCAACGGAGAGAGGGTACTCCATCTTGAGATTCAGCTGGGATACCAGCACAGGGGAATTGAAAAGCTCTTCACCGATGCCGGTGACAGTCTGCGTCGTTCACTTCTTGCCGAAGATATTGCCGGTGACAGTGCGGTGGCCCACGGACTGGCTCATGCACAGCTTATTGAATCGCTGGCAGGTTTTAAGCCTCCTGCTTCACTTCAGGCGGAGCGTTGCATTGCCCTGGAGCTTGAACGCATTGCTGTACACATAGGTGATACGGCTGCTCTGTGCGGTGATGTGGCTTACCAGCTGGGACAGGTGGCATGCGAAGCGCTGAGAACCATGGTAATAAATACAACTCAGTTCTGGTGCGGCAACCGTTTCGGGAAGGGTCTGATACGCCCCGGCGGATCGAACTTCCCGCTGACTGAGCAGATCTCTGTCGAAATAATCAGGGTTCTGGATGAGGTTGACAGGAGATACGGTATTGTGACTGATTGTGTTTATACCCTGCCAAGCGTTCTGGGACGCTTCGAGGATATAGGTACCGTAACACGGAAGCAGGCAACTGCTATTGGCGCTGTGGGTATGGCTGCACGTACCTGCGGAGTGCCGAGGGATATTCGTTCAACCCATCCCTTCCAATATTACAGTCAGATGGAGATCAAACCGGTAATGCAGGAAACAGGCGACGTTCTAGCCCGGGGAATGCTCCGTGCGCTCGAAGTCAAAGAGTCTGTGAAGATTATACGCAGGCTTATTGACAGCTGGAAAAATTGTGCCGGGGAGACAGGCCGGCCACAGTATGACCTGAAACTCAGGCCTGACTGCCTGGCTGTTTCTGTGACAGAAGGCTGGAGAGGAGAGGTGTGTCATGTAGCGGTGACAGACAACCTGGGGAAACTGGCAATGTATAAGATCAAGGATCCCTCCATGCACAACTGGATGGCCCTTGCCCTTGCTGTCCGGAACCAGGAGATTTCCGATTTTCCGGTGTGCAACAAGAGCTTTAACCTTTCTTATTGTGGCAATGACCTGTAGATAAATTATTTGGGAGGCAATGCTAAAAGAAATAAAAATACTCGCCGATCATGGCAAACAGTACGTGCCAGATCTCCGGAAGCAGCCCGTCTCTGCCCTGTTCAGGGGAAGGCCTGTCATCTCTGCAGATATAACTGCAGCCATGGCCGGAAAGGCGTCTGCGTTATGCCCGGCAGGAGCCATTGACTGCAGCAGCGGTGCCATTGACCTTGGCAGGTGCGCCTTCTGCAATGAGTGTGCCCTGGCAATGCCTGATGCCTACAGGTTTACCAATGACTACCGCATTGCAGCCACCAGGAGGGAAGACCTGGTTATTAAGCCGGGTCAGGCTGATCCGCTCAGGATAGATGAAACTGCTGTCAGGAAGGAGATCCGCAGATTGTTCAGCCGGTCTCTGAAGCTCCGCCAGGTGTCGGCAGGAGGTGATAACTCATGCGAGATGGAACTCGGGGCAACAGGTAACGTGAACTTTGATATGGGCAGGTACGGGATTGAATTCGTGGCTTCGCCCCGTCATGCTGACGGCATTGTTATCACCGGCCCCGTTTCAGGAAACATGGCCAGAGCCCTTGAAATTTGTTATAAATCTACTCCGGCACCCAACATCATCATTCTGGTCGGCACCGACGCCATCAGCGGCGGACTTTTTGCCGGCAGCCCTGCCTTGCAGAGAGATTTCATTGAAAGCCACCATATTGATCTTTATGTCCCCGGTAACCCGGCACATCCACTCACCTTCATCAACGGTGTGATGGACTTGCTTGGCCTGTGATCAGGCAATAGGCAATAGGCAATAGGGTTTATATCTACTTATAATCAGCAACATAGACCGCAAGACCGCAAGACTGCAAGAC
>DHUL01000040.1:2296-2665 GCA_002409145.1 Bacteroidales bacterium UBA5235 | reverse complement strand
TCAGACCTATTTACTGTTGAACAGGTCAATCATTGTCCTTGACATGGCTGTTACGCCGGTGGTGTAAGCCGGCACGAAGTCCGGCACGAAGTTGCTGCTGTGAAGCGCAGGAAGTTTGGTTCCGTTGGCGACACTCTCATCATACTTTTCCCTGTTTGTTCCGCCCAGCCAGAAAAGGGCAATTTTTACCTTCTCATCGGTACGGCCGTATTTGCCAAAATCCTCGGCAACTGTCGAGGGATCGACCCGTATGACATTCTCTTTTCCAATAACTGTCTCCATTGATGTAGTGGCCATGCCAACCAGGCTCACGTCATTTTCAACAGGAGGAGTAAAATCGTCCGGAAAGGTAATGACAGGCATCATCTC
>DHUL01000040.1:1523-2127 GCA_002409145.1 Bacteroidales bacterium UBA5235 | reverse complement strand
GGCGGCAGTCCGGCGGCTATGGCCTGGCCGTTGGCTATCCGGACCAGCGCCTCCCTGATCTGGCGGTAGACGTCATCGGAAAAAAATCTCAGGGTCAGCTTCATCTCCACTTCTCCGGGGATGATGTTATGTTTTGTGCCACCGTGTATTGAGCCTATGGTTACAACCGCAGGGTAAACTGGATTGATCTCGCGGCTGACAATTGTCTGATAATCGAGAATGATTTTTGCCGAGAGCACCACAGGGTCAATGGTTTTGTGAGGCATTGCCCCATGACCGCCAACACCTGATACTTTAATGTCGGCAGAGTTCACCCCTGCAAAGATTGCTCCCGGGAAATATCCTATGGTACCTGCGGGCAGGTCGGGACTCACATGGTAACAGAGAGCGTAATCGGGCTTAGGGAAACGGCTGTAGAGGCCGTCCGTAATCATTTGATCTGATCCGCCGCTCACCTCTTCTGCAGGCTGTGCTATGGCGACAAGGGTACCTTTCCAATTACCCTTAAGGGCTGTCAGTGTTTGCAGAGTCCCGTGCCACACTGTCATGTGAAGATCATGTCCGCATGCGTGCATCACGGGTGTCTCCTGGCCCTGAGATGTTG
>DHUL01000040.1:1114-1281 GCA_002409145.1 Bacteroidales bacterium UBA5235 | reverse complement strand
CTCCCTGACAGGCAACGCATCCATGTCGGTGCGGAGCATGATCACCGGTCCCTTCCCATTCCTGAGAATACCAACGACACCGTTGCCACCCACTCCGGTTGTCACTTCAAAACCCAGCCTGCCGAGTGCATCGGCCATCCTGGCTGCTGTCCTGAACTCCATCAGGG
>DHUL01000040.1:468-807 GCA_002409145.1 Bacteroidales bacterium UBA5235 | reverse complement strand
TATCGGGCTTGTTGATCCCAAATTTACCAATTATAGTCTCAGCTGTAACCGATTCCAAAAAATATGGGATCAGGGGTTTTAAACGGGGCTTTTTGCTACCTTAGTTACTTCATTACAACATAGCCGTATCATGAAAAATTACTTATTAATCGGAACAATTGCATTTATGGGAACAGCTCTATTGACCTCGTGCGGGCAGACTGGCAAAAAGGAAGCCCCGGAGGCAGAATTCACCTATGAAGTTGACAGGTTTGAGGATATCAGTGTACTCAGATACCGTTTGCCTGCATTCGAACAGCTTACGGCAGAAGAGAAGGAATTCATTTACTATCTCTCCGA
>DHUL01000040.1:152-289 GCA_002409145.1 Bacteroidales bacterium UBA5235 | reverse complement strand
GCAGCACTCTGCGGACGTGACATCCTGTGGGACCAGAATTTCAGGTACAACATGGTCATTCGCAAGACCATCGAGACAATCATCGACACCTATAACGGTGACCGTGAGAGTTCAGAATACAAGGCGTTTATAACCTA
>DHUL01000040.1:0-126 GCA_002409145.1 Bacteroidales bacterium UBA5235 | reverse complement strand
GCCAAGCGGGTCTTCTTCGCCAACGGTATACATCATCACTATTCAAATGACAAATTTGTGCCAGGTTTTTCAGCGGATTATTTCGCCCGGCTGGTCAATGGTTCTGACGTTGCCCGCCTTCCGCTT
>DHUL01000055.1 GCA_002409145.1 Bacteroidales bacterium UBA5235 | reverse complement strand
CGGTCTTGCGGTCTTGCGGTCTGGTCTGAGTGCAGCAGAGATCCCGACTGGCACATCAGGACAGTTCTGCCAGGCTTGCCGGTCAGCCATTCAGCACTTCTGGCACCCGGGACCCGGCATTATGGCAGCAGCCTTATATATCCAGCTCCACCAGTGTAATTCCCGCGCCTCCGCGGTCAACGTGCTCGTCTGTGGCACGCCTGACTGCACCGGTTGATTCGAGGTACTGCCTAATCATTTGCCTCAGGATGCCGTTTCCTTTGCCGTGAAGAATCCTCAGGTTCCTGAACTGTATCATCAGGGCGGTGTCAATGAACTCCTGTACCACTTGCAGAGCCTCCTCAGTGCGCATGCCGCGCACGTCAATCTCCGGATTGAACTGGTTGCGGCGTGCTGTGAGAGACCAGTCGATCTTCTGCTGGGGGTGACCTGCAGAAGCCGCCTTTTTCTGCTCCTCCAGGGTGACAGGTCCGGTCATGCTGATATCAACATTCATCTTCAGGCTGCCGGAGACAACCTGCACTTTCTTTCCCCGTACCTCAGTAACCTGGGCCACGGTATCGGTGCCGGTGATCTTCACATAATCTCCCGCTTTCAGCGGACCTTTCTTCTTTTTAACCGGCTGCGGATCCTCCTTCTTTGCCGAGATTCTTTTTACAATGTTTGCTTCAGGTGTGCCGATTGGGGGTTTGGCCGTTACCGGCACCTCCGCCTGTTTCTCCTCCCTGTCAAGGTGTTCACGGAACGAGTCAAGTTCCTCACGCACCTCTTTGGTTTTCTCTTTTTCTGCCTGTGCTTCACGGATGGTCCGGATAGTGTTTTCTATCATCCGGTTGGTGTTGCGAAGCATCTCCTCTGCCTTGCTCTTTGCCTGGGTGATGATCTCCTTCTTCTGTGTTTTTATGTCGCCGAGCTGTGCCTCGTAGGTGGCGATAAGTTCCTCGAGCCGTTTCTCGTGGCGTCGTACAGTCTCACGTTTCTTCTCCCAGTATCGTTTGTCGCGGGCGATCTCGCGAAGGTTCCTGTCGAAGTCAACATTTCCCTCTCCGGCCCTGGTTGCGGCATCTGCCAGTATCTCCTGCGGCAGGCCTATCTTTTTCGCTATCTCAAACGCGAATGAGCTTCCCGGCTTTCCCTGGTCGAGACGAAAGAGTGGCTGCATCAGCTGGTTGTCAAAAGCCATTGCTCCGTTGCTGATTCCCTCCTGTGATGTTGCGAAATGCTTCAGGTTGGTATAATGGGTCGTAATTACCCCATAGGCGCCTCTCCTGTTGAGTTCAGCAAGGATTGCCTCTGCGAGGGCGCCTCCGAGAACCGGTTCAGTACCTGTGCCAAACTCATCAATCATTACCAGTGAGGTATCATCAGCATGCCTGAGCATATGTTTCATGTTGATGAGGTGTGAGCTGTAGGTACTTAGGTCGTTTTCAATGCTCTGTTCGTCGCCTATATCGATAAAGAATCTGCCGAATATACCTGCTTCGGTGCCCTCCCCTGCAGGGATTGTCAATCCGCACTGAAGCATATACTGTACCAATGCCACGGTCTTGAGGCAGACAGATTTTCCTCCGGCGTTGGGACCGGAGATGAGCAGTATCCTTTCCCTGCTGTCGATGGTTATTGTCAGTGGCACCACTTCGCGCCCTGCTGTCCGGGCAAACGAGAGTGTCAGCAGCGGGTGACGGGCATTGACCCATCTTATGTGGGGTGTATCAGCCACAGAGGGCATAATGCAGTTGAGCCTGTTGCCGAAGAGAGCCTTTGCCCTCATAAAGTCTATCTCTGCCAGGAAGCCGCAATTCTCCTCAAGCTCGTCGATGTATGGCCTGATAGTGTCAGCCAGGGCTGTAAGAATGCGCACAATCTCACGCATCTCCTGATGCTCCAGTTCGGTGATCTCGTTGTTGAGTTCAACAACCTCTGAAGGCTCGATGAAGACTGTTTTTCCTGTGGCGGATTCGTCATGAACGAATCCCCTTATTCCTCTTTTGTTTGATGCGCTGACCGGAATCACTCCCCTTCCGTTACGCACTGCCACTGTCACATCGCGGTCAACAATGCCGTCGGCCTGTGCCTGGCGAAGAACGGCGTGAAGTTTTCTCACTGCCGCCAGGTTCTTTGAAGCCAGTTCGGCGCGTATGGTTTTGAGAGCAGGGGAAGCACTGTCACGTATTTTGCCCTCCTTGTCAATAATACGGTCAATAGCCTCCGAAACAAAAGGATAGTAGACCACTCTCCGCGTCAGTTCCGTCAGCAGCGGGTATCGTCCGTCTTTCCTGTTCCTGAAGAAGCCAATTATCCGGCGTATGGTATCAAGTGAGCCTCGCAGGGCAACCACCTCCTCTATTTCCGGGAAAGTGCCCTCTACGCGGAGCTTTTCCAGGGTTGTATACGGATCGTTGTAATTGTCAGAGGGGAACTGTTCGCCGAAGGCAAGTATCTGCTGGAACTCGGCAGTAAGTGAAAGCCTGTCCCTGACCTCTGTACCATTGAAAGCCGGAATCATCGCGGCAACCTTACGGACGCCGGCAGGGCTTATGCAATAGCCGTTAAGCTGTTCCCTGATACGGTCAAAGCCGATCTTCAGTTCATATGTGTCTGGGTAGATCATCTGATGGTCATCTCATCGCAAAAGTAAAGTTAATTAATGTTAACTCTGCACCGGTATAAAACTTCTGAATCTATCTTTAATCCCGGAACCTCAAAATAAAATGAAAATCCTTATGGAAAAAATCAGGATGAGGCTTGTAGCAGTCATCCTGTTTGCTATGGTCATGCCGGCTTTCCCGCAGGAAGCTGCCGGTGACCTTGAGATGGTTTACAAGATAAGGCAGGAAGGTCAGCGTAACTCTGACATTGAGAAACTTGCCTATATCATGACTGATCTTGCCGGGCCCAGGCTCACAGGATCAGCCGGCATTGACCGGGCTAATGAGATTGCACGGGCAAAGCTGGCAGAGTATGGTTTGTCAAACGTACGGATTGAGGAAGTGAGTGATTTCAACCGTGGAGGATGGGACCTGACAAAAGCATACGCAGCGATGGTGGCTCCTTACTATAACAACTTCTCCGTCACGCCGGTGGCCTGGACTGCCGGGACAAACGGCCTTGTCAGGGGCGAGGTGGTGCTTGTTGACATCAAGACTCTGGATGACATTGAGAAGTACCGTGGCAAGCTGAATGGTAAGATTGTTATGACACCCGCCACAACGCAATATGAGGTCAGTTTTGAGCCACTGGCAGGCAGGTATACTGATGAGGAGCTGGAAAAGCTGGCAATGGCTGATGCCGGAGGCCGTGCGGCAAGAAGAGGCATACCCGGTGACTATATGGCAATGCGTGAACTTCGCAACAAGATAAATGAGTTTCTGAGGAGTGAGAACATCCTGATGTCAGTATCACAGGGAAATGCCTTTAACATTCCCAGGTCATCTGGGTCAGGTTTTGATGACAAAAGCAATCCTCCGGTGACTGAGATAAACATCCCGATGGAAGCCTATGGCAGGATGGAGAGGATGCTGAAGAACGGTGAGAAGGTGGAGATGGAGGCTGAGATAAAGGCTGAATTCACTCCCGGCAGGAAAGTATACAATGTGATAGCCGAGATACCCGGCACCGATCCCAAATTGAAGGACCAGGTTGTTCTTATGGGTGCGCACATAGACTCATGGCATGGTGGCACGGGAGCTGCAGACAACGCCTCGGGCTGCATAGTGATGATGGAAGCCATCCGTATACTGAAGTCTCTTGAAGTCAAACCGCGCAGGACCATCTGTGTGGCTCTCTGGGGTGGTGAGGAGCAGGGACTTTACGGATCAAGGGGATATGTTTCAAAATACCTTTATGACAGGGAAAATAACGAAAAGAAGGCCGGGTTTGACAAGTTCAGTGTCTATTTCAACATGGACAACGGCACCGGCCGTTACCGCGGTATTTACCTGCAGGAGAACATACTCGCGAGGCCATTCTTCGAGAAGTGCATGGAGCCGGTTAAAGACATGGGATTCTCCACAATAACAAGCAGGAACACCGGAGGTACCGACCATCAGAGCTTTGACGGTGCAGGTCTTCCCGGATTCCAGTTCATTCAGGACGAGATTGAATACGGCCGCGGCTATCATACACTTGCCGACACCCGTGAGCGTCTGCTGGTTCCTGATCTGAGGCATAATGCAATCATAACAGCCTGGCTGGCATGGAATGCCGCAATGGAGGACCAGCTCCTGCCGCGCAAGCCTGAGATGAAATCACTTCAGCAGAGGTCACCTTTCGGGTTCTGATCCCTGTCCAGGTCTTAAGTCAAAGGTACCGGTTACGGTTCACCCGGGGCTGACGGCAGGCCAACCACAACTTATTGTTTTTCTATTCTGTTTGAAAAAGCAGCGGCTGACCCGGTAAAAGGTCAGCCTCTC
>DHUL01000021.1:58924-78960 GCA_002409145.1 Bacteroidales bacterium UBA5235 | reverse complement strand
TCCATTCTCAATGCATTTTGCCTGGTATTGCTTTTCTGATAAACATCTGACCGGGTGATATGGCTGAATGTTCCTGTGAAAATAATTATTCCGGGCCAGAATAATATGCATAAAAAAAGAGGCTGCCTCAATTTTCATTGAGGCAGCCTCCAGGGTAACTAAATGTACATTATAGTGTTAACTACGCAAGTCTTACATTAACGGCATTTAACCCTTTTTTACCTTCCTGGAGGTCAAAAGTTACCTCGTCATTCTCCTTGATCTTGTCGATCAGGCCGGTAGAATGAACAAAATACTCTTTGGATGAGTTGGCGTCCTTAATGAATCCAAAACCTTTGGACACATTGAAAAATTTAACAATTCCTTTATTCATGAGATGATTTTTAATTGGCTGCAAAGGTAAACGAGTTTTTGAAATAATAACACTTCCGGAGCGGAAAAAGAACAGAAATGATAATGCAAAGGCAATTTCCTACTTCTTCCAGAAAGCACGGGTGAACAGGGCAAATATCGTAAAGATCTCAAGACGCCCTATAATCATCAGGATCACCATAGTCATCTTGGCAACGCTGTTGAAGTGTGCATAGTTGCCCATGTTCCCCGAGGCCCCGAACCCGGGCCCCACGCATGACAGGGCTGATACTGAGGCGCCGGCGGCCTCAATGACCGGTATGCCTGAAAAAAGGATGATAAACATTCCGGCAATGAAAATGATTATGTACAACTGTATAAAGACAGTCATCAGGCTGTTGATATTGTCCGGTATCACCTGGCCGTTCAGCTTAACGGGAACCACTGCTGAAGGGTGCTGAAGCCTTACTGTCACATTCCTCAGGTTTTTGAGGGCAATCAGATGACGGGCCATCTTTATGCCACCGGTGGTGGAACCGGTGGAACCTCCGGCAAACATCAGCAGGAATATCATGACAAGTGCAGCCTGGGGCCAGGTATTGTAGTCAACTGTGGCAAAACCGGTCGTTGAAATTGTTGAAGTGACCTGGAAGAATGCATGCCTGAAAGCCTCCTCGAAATGCATTTCGGTGCCGGTATACAGTATCATTGTAACAGACACCACGGCTGTGGTGGTGAAAAAGAAATAAAACCAGAGCTCCTCATTGGCTTTCACCCTGACGAAATTTCTTTTCATTAAGAAATAAAAGATTACGAAGCTTGCTGCCGAGAGGAACATAAATATCCCAAGTACATACTGAATGTAGGGAGAGTAACCTGATATCCCGGTGTTCTTTGTCGAGAATCCTCCCGTGGCTATCGTCCCGAAAGAATGACAGATGCTGTCGAAAAGGTTCATTCCACCTGCAGTGAGCAGTATTACCAGTACTGCCGTCAGGAGGAGGTAAATCATCAGTATTGTTATTGCGATGGATTTTGTCCGTGGAAGAATCTTTTCCTTCAGTGATGACTCCAGGGAAAAGAGGCTGTAACCTCCTACCTTGAGTGAGGGAAGTACTATTATCACCAGGAGTATTATTCCGATACCTCCCACCCAGTGTGTCAGGCTGCGCCAGAAGAGAATTGATTTTGAGAGGCTCTCAACATCAGTAAGCATCGATGACCCCGTGGTTGTGTAACCTGATACACTCTCAAAGAGCATGTTTACAAATCCCTTTATCTCATGACTGTAAGCATACGGGAAGGTGCCGGAAATGCCCAGAATAAACCATCCAAGCGTTACGCTGAGATAGCCTTCCCTGGAGGTCAACTTCTGGTGCAGCGGGCTGTTTATCAGGAAATATAGGAGAGATCCGGGGATGAATGCAGTGATAAATGCAAGAAGAAAAGGACTGACAGGTTCAGAATAGATCAGAGCAACGGGAATGCAAAGCAGGAATGATGATGCTGAAATCAGCAGGATAAGGCCGTTAATCTTAAGTACGGATCTGAAATTGATGGTGTTCATGCCACCTTCCTCTGTCATGACCGGGCATCAAAGCCCCGGCTTTCGTGATTCCGGAGCGACTCGAACGCTCGACCCACAGCTTAGAAGGCTGTTGCTCTATCCAACTGAGCTACGGAACCGTACCGCGATTTGTAAAAAACCGCGGCAAATATAAGCACATTTTTCTGTTTGGCAACAGGGAACTTCACCCTTCAGAATGGTCAGGCTGTCTTCATCCAGTTGACAAGGCCCTTCTTTTCAATTATCTCTTTCAGTTCGGGAGGCAGTGGTTCGAACTTAAACTGTCTCTCTCCCACCTTCAGCATCCCCCTGTCAAAATCAATCTCAACTTCGTCACCTGCCCGGTAAGCCTCCACGGCCTCCCTGTGCACGATGAGCGGCAGCCCCTGGTTTATTGAAGAACGGTAGAAGATACGGTTGACCGACTTGATAATGACAGCCCTGATTCCGAGATGGGCAAGACCTACCGAGGGATGTTCCCTTGAACTGCCGCAGCCGAAGTTGTCACCGGCTATGATGATGTCTCCGGCTTTTGCATTGGCACTGAAAGAGGGATCAAAGTCGCCGAAGAGCAATGGAAGAATGGCAGCTGCATCAGAGCTCATCACGGAGTATGTATGCTTGCCGGCAAACATCTGGTCAGTATTCAGGTTATCAACATCTGCATAATTCCAGACAATGCCTTCCTTCCTGTTTTCTCCCTCTCTGATACTGTTTGTCTGGCTTTGCGGAGGGTTATACGGGAAGATATCATCATTCTTTGAGATCCGCGGATCGGTTATTACCCCGGTTACAGCTGAGGCAGCCACGGTGGCCGGTGAAGCAAGGTAGATGGAGGCTTCCTTGTTTCCCATCCTGCCCATAAAGTTCCTGTTGGCAGTAGATATAACTGTATGCCCGCTGGCAGGGATGCCCTGGCCGGTCCCCAGGCAGGGGCCGCAGCTGGGGCTGAGGATGTTGGCGCCGGCCTCGATGAGGTCAGTTACTATACCTTCCCTGATGGCCTGAAGATAAATCTCCTTCGAGGCAGGGATGATATGAAGCTGGAAGCCAGGTTTAATCTTTGCTCCCCTGAGAACAGAAGCTGCTGTCCGAAGGTCCTCAATCCTGCCATTGGTACATGTACCTATCAGTCCTTCATGAACAACGGTTCCGGCTACTGAAGCCACAGATTTTATATTGTCGACATGATGGGGTGCTGCCACAAGAGGAAATATGGCTGACAGGTCAATTTTGATGGTTCTGTTGTATTCCGCTCCTTCATCAGCCCATATGCCCGGGCTCTCTGAACCGATGAATCTCTGCAGAACTTCATCAGCCGGGAAGACAGCGTTCTTGGCACCCATCTCTGATGCAAGGTTCGCCACTGTCATCCTCTCACTCACGCTGAGCGAAGAGACCCCGTCACCATGAAACTCGATTGACATATAGTTGGCGCCGTCAGATCCAAGCATCCCGATAATCCACAATGACAAATCCTTGGCGCTGACACCCGGACGCAGCCGTCCTGTCAGCTCTATCTTCATTGAAGGGGGAACAAGGAACCATGTCTCACCTCTCTTCCATATCCCTGCAGCCTCGGTGCGGTCTATCCCTGCAGCAAGGGCATTGAAGGCTCCTGCAGTACATGTATGACTGTCTGAACCGACTATTATCATACCCGGACGGGCATGATGTGACATCATCTGATGACAGATACCCATACCCGAGTCATAAAACTTCTTAATGCCCTGACCTGTCACTATGTTCCGTATATCCTGGTATTGAGTCGCCAGCTTCGCATCTGCCGGCGGAGCGTTATGATCGAGAACAATAACCATCTGGTCTGGGTCCAGAACCTTCTCTCCTCCCATCTTCCGGAAAGTCTGAAATATGCTTGACGTGTTGTCATGGGTGAGGATCAGGTCGGGTTTTCGGAATACTACCGCCCCTTCTGAAGCGCCCAGTGCTTTTTCAATAAATGTCCTTGGTTTCATATACTGATATACTTTTCATTAAATTTTACCTAATAGCCCACCTTTTTTATATATCTCATACTGTGCATCATAGAACGGATTAATTAAAGTTGAGAGTCCGTTACGTTCATTTACAACTTCCCCGGTCAGCATATTGACTGAAATGACATCCTGGTCTTTCAGATCGATCTTTTCAAAGGATTTGAAAGTAAGTACCGGGAAAGCAGCGTTAATGGCATTTCGCTCATAGATGGCACCGAATGACTGTGCAATGACGGCCTGTACGCCCAGGGAAACAAAACAGTCAACAGCCTGCTGGCGTGAGCTGCCGCTTCCGAAGTTCTTCCCGGCAACAATTATATCACCCGGCTGTACCCTCTTTGCAAAATCCCTGTATCCTTCCAGGTTGTCAAATGCGTACTGGCCCATCTCACGTATGTCAGTGATGGCCAGGTAGCGGTTGTGGAAGATCATGTCAGTGTCGATGTTGTCACGCTCTATCAGCCATACTTTCCCACGGATGACGGTGGGCCTGTCAGCCCGTGTGCTCTTTAAAGAGGCAGCTGGAGAAGGCTGGGATGCGCTGAATTTGAATTCCGGCGGAGTAGCCGGGATAAGATCGGAAGTTGTTATATATCCTGCAATTGCCGATGCTGCCACCACAGCCGGAGATGCAAGGAAGACACTTCCCTGCCCCTGTTTGCCCGGGAAATTCCGGTTCCCGGTGCTGACGGTGACCTCACCCTTGCCATTCTGTCCAACCTGTCCGGCTGCGCATCCTGCACAACCGGCATTTGAAACCAGCGCTCCTGCATCCTTGAAGATATCCATAAGTCCTTCATCAAGGCATTGTTTCCACACCGCATCGGTTGACGGCACAATTTTGAGAACCACACCCGGTGCAATTTTTCTGCCCTTCAGGATCTCTGCCGTCACCCTCATGTCTTCTATGCGTCCGTTGGTACAGCTGCCGATGAAGGCTGAGTCTATCCTTGTCACGGGGAGCTGGCTGACTCCTACCGTATCATGTGGTTCACCCGGCCGTGCCACCATCGGTACGAAAAGACTGACATCAATATCTGCTTCCAGGGCGTAGCCGGCATCCGGATCGGCATGTACAGGCTCAAACGATGCGCGTGCACGTACACGGCAGAAATCAACTATGGCAGGTGTTGGCGGGAATAGGATTATAATGGCACCCATCTCTGTTGCCATGGAAGCAATGGTGATCCGTTCGTCGAGCGACATCCGGTCCACGGCTTCACCATACAGCTCAATGCTGTAACCCAGCAGGGTGTTGGCACCGTAGATACGCAGCAGGTTCAGAATGACATCCTTGGCCGAAACGCTCTCAGACATTTTGCCCTTTAGGGTGAGCTTCACCGATGCCGGAACCTTGAACCATACCTTTCCGCTGTTCCAGGCAGCCGCAATATCCATATCACCCATTCCCTGCCCGAATGCACCCACAGCACCAAGAATGTTTGCATGGGAATCAGTTGAGACAGCTGTGGCACCCGGCCAAACATACCCCTTCTCGATGAGCAGATGTGTACCTATGCCTGCATCAATATCGTATACCCTGATTCCGTTACTGCGGGCATATTGCCTGCAGATATGCTGGTTGACGGCATATTTCTGATCAGACCCGGTAGGATTGCAGTCGAACGTGAAGAGAGTCTTGTCAGGGTCATCAACCTTAAGTCCGAAATCGTTCAGATTCTTAACCACATTGGCTCCACCAAAATCCCTGGCTGCACGGGCATCAATTGTAATGTCAACAATGTCACCCGGCTTTACGCTTTTGTATTTGGAGTGAGCGGCGATGATTTTTTCGGTTATGGTCATTCCCATGATCGAGATGTTTTAAGTTGGTTCAGAGGCAAATTTAGCAATAGGGATTAAACTCCGGCATGAATAATATCATCAGTTGAAAGTGAATTCCCGGAAAGAAGACAGGTTGTCAGTTCCGGTACTGTGCCCGGTAGTCACGTGCCGACATCCCGGCATGCTTGCGGAACTGCTTGTTGAAGTTTGAAACAGTTGCAAACCCGCATTCAAAGACAATTTCGTTTATCTGGTGATCGGTTTCCCGCAGAAGGTAACAGGCTTTATTGGTACGCACCTGGTTCACATAGTCAACAAAACCGCTTCCGGTACTGCGGGAAAAGAAACGACTGAACGAGTGTGGACTCATCTTTGCCACAACAGCCACCTCTTTGACGGGGATTGCGCGGTAAAAATTATCCCTGACGAAGGAACAGACTTCGGTAAGACGGCTGTCAGTTATTTCACGAACACCTTCGGGATTTTCACCTGACAGAGTCTTGAACCTCGGGGCTGAACAGAGAATTTCGAGCAGTCTGAAGAAGCTGACCATCTTTTTCATCCCGGTATCAGAGAGCAGGCGCCTCATTGGTTCCTCAGCAGCCTCACCCGTCTCGGGCGGAAAGGAAATCCCCCGGCCGGCATTTTCAAGCAACCGCCTCAAATCAGCCAGCTCAAACTGCGAAAGCAATGAATCACCAAGTGAATCACGCCTGAAGTGAATCATAATGGCATGCCTGCCTGTGTCATTTTCATCATTCCTGTAAAAGTTCCAGAAATGCCTGAGGTCAGGACCGTACATCACCAGGTCATAACGGTCGAAGAGCTCAACCGAATCGCCTGCCACACGGGTGCCATTGCCTGAAATATTAAGAACTATTTCATACTCAGGATGCAGGTGCAGAAAACTGCTCTCGCTATCCATCCATGCGGCCCTGAATCCGGAGCCTTCGTCATGCCGGATGCTGATTATTTCAGGTATCATACTAAAGGATTTAATGTCAGAGGAATAATTGGCTCCATATCAAGCCTAAAATTACACAATCCTGTGCAAAATAGCAACCGGTTGTAAAGTCTCTACATTTTTTTTTGAAAATGTTTGCAAAGTTGTGTTATATGTACTACATTTGTCCAAGTGATGAAATAAAAGAGGAGAGTAAGGGTTACTTGTGGGAATCAATAGGATTGTATTGCAGACATTGACTTTCACATGGACCTATAGGCTGACTACCATAGGTTACTTCCTTTTATCAGACAGTAGATTCCGGGATTATCTCATAAGCCCGTTCCTTAAAGTACCACGGTAACCCTCTCCTCTTTTTTCTTTTCCTCCTGCCGATGAAAACATTCCTCCGTAGATTTGAGAACAACAGGGATCTTGTTATTCTCTTCGGTACCTGGGGAATCGATGAGAAAGCCTTCTCCAACCTGTGCACTGACAACCACGACTTCATCCTCTTCTACAATTATTCTGCAGATGAGCCATTGATACTGCCGGAGATGAAAACTTACCGGCGTGTTACTGTAATTGGCTGGTCACTTGGCGTCTGGGCAGCTGAATACTACAGCAGGAAGCTTGGTATAAAACCCGATCTTACCATTGCCATCAACGGAACCCCTGTAGCTGCGGATGACAAGTATGGAATACCTCTTAAGATTTTTGAAGCCACCCTTGAAAATATCACGAACTTCAGCATGGGAAAGTTCTATCTCAGGCTCTTCGGGACAAGGAGCCAGTTTGAAATGAACCGCGCCTACATACCAACCCGCACTGGAAAATCGCTCCAGGATGAGCTGAGGTGGCTCTACAACCGGATGATGGAACCGGTGGAAACCGGATTTGTCTGGGATTATGCGCTTGTTGGCACAGAAGATCGTGTCTTCAGGGCCTCAAACCTGACAAGCTACTGGTCAATGCACCCGGAAACAAGGCAGATTACGGTTGAAGCTCCACACTATCTCTTCGATAACTGGAACTCACTGGAGGAGCTTATAAGATACGTGAGACGATTTCGTCTCTCTCCCTTCCGTAATAAATAGCTTTACAGATCCCTGAGAAGGATGTTTGCCTCCGATGAGGCAACCAGGCTTTCGAACCTGGTAAGGGCAGTGTCTATCTTCCGGTAATCGGCATTATTGATGACAATTTTATGCAGTGACCCGGATGACTCGAGCTTCTCAAGCACGAACGAAAGGGTCATCCTGTTGATATCGGTGGCAGGCTGATAAACATATTTCTCCTGCTCTTCATTCCAGACCTCCGTGACCATTGCCGCCTCATGAAGCAGGTCAAGACAATCATGCACTGTACGAACAGGAAGGCTCAGCTCCATAGATATTTCTTCAGGTGCCCTGGGCCTTGTACCCTTGACAAAATCGACTATGAGCGAGTGCATCACAAGCAGCGATAACCTCTTCTTCTGGCGCGGTGAAACCGTCTGAACATCAAATTCAAACTCGTACCGGGTGATATTCTGAAGGTAATACGAGAGCTGTGCACCCATCAGCAGCATAACCCAGCTCATCTGTATCCAGACCATGAGCAGCGGGATGGCTGCGAAGGTCCCGTAGATGGTTCCGAGCCGCGTCAGCCCCATTTGTGACTCAACATACAGCATCTGCAACACCTGCAAGGCAATACCAGCAACAATACCGGCAATAATTGCAGAACGGAACTTGACCCTGGTGTTGGGCATCGCAAGGAAGGCAGACGTTGACAGGATACAAAGCAGTATGAACGGAATCAGCTTGACAAGAAACGATACGAGAGGCTTGAGCACATCGAGCATGTCTGACTGACTCAGTATGTCATTGAGTTTGGTGGTGGCAAGCACGGTGGCACTGCTCGAGGCAATGAACATGGCAGGCACTAGTATTATGACCGTAAGGTAATCAGTGACCTGACGGTACCACACCCTGGTCTCACCGACCTTCCAGATTGAATTGAATGTGTTTTCGACATACCTGAGCAACTGTACCACGGATGATACAAGGAAAGCAACGCCAACCCCTGCCAACCATCCGCCACTGGTGTTCTCAAGCGTTTTATTCGCAAAGTCGAGGATCCAGTTCATAACCTGTTCCTGGTTATGAAACTGCATTATTATCTGTGCCCTCAGTTCGTCATGCAGGCCGAAACCTTTTGCAATTCCGAATGCCAGGGCAAGTATGGGAATTATCGACAGTATTGTAAAAAAAGTGAGAGCCGAGGCCTTTATGTAAATGTTCTCTCTCTTTATTCCCTTGTAAAGCAGATAAACGATACGCTTCTGACGAACCCAGAAGGGGGCCGATTTCTTTAGTCTTTCAGCAACTGCCCTCCGTCCTTGTCTTGCACGGCCCGCAATTGATTGACTTATTTCACCAAATGGTTTCATCAGATTTTCTGATTATTAACGGAATGTAAATTTAAGAAATGATCTTCAAACACTATTATTATCTTCACGAATTGAAAAAACCGACATGGAAATCACCATAAAGGAATTCATTAAAGGGGCGCAAGAGGCTCAGGGTGTGACTGTTATCATAGACGTCTTCCGGGCCTTCAGCACCGCATGCTATGCCTTCGACAACGGCATAAGCCGACTTCTCGACGTTGCCACGCCTGAGGAGGCATTTGCACTAAGGGATAAACTGAAGGCAGAGGTAATTATTGCAGGCGAACAGGATGAAAAGAAACCGGCCGGATTCGACTACGGGAACAGCCCTACAGAGATGCTGACAGGCTCGCTGGCTGGCAGGACAATGATACACTGCACAACGGCAGGGACCAGGGGAATCATCAACGCCGCCGGGGCGACTGAGATCCTCGGGGCAGGACTGGTTAACGCGGGGGCAGTAGCTTCGTATATCTCTATGATCAGACCTGAGAAGGTGACACTAGTTGCGATGGGATACAGGGCCGTGGAAACGTCAGAGGAAGACATCCTCTGCGCGAATTACATAAAAGACCTGCTGGAAGGCCGGGAGAGAGACATATCGAAGGAAACGGAGGCACTGAGACAGGGATCGGGCAGCAGGTTCTTCAACCCTGCTAATCTTGATTTCAGTCCTCCAACCGACTTCTTCCTCTGCACTGACCTGAACCGTTTCAACTTCGTGCTCAGGGCTGTCATTACTGCCGGCGGATACGCTGAGGTTCTCAGGATCAACATGGATCACTGAGATTTACAACAAAACATACTTTAACACGGGAAATCTGGAAACACCTGCTTTTTGACTGAGGAACACAAGAAAACAGAAGGCTTCCCCGTTGATGTGATGACTTCACCTGCCGGATGAAATGGCAGGATAATTGTATAATGGATCAAGTGATAACCATTTTCAGATGAAATTCAGACTTTCAACCCTCCTTTTGTCTATGGCTTTGGCCTCCCTGGCAACCGTCGCCAGCAGCCAGACCGGACACTCAGTTACAATACTGGCCAACGATGCTCCATCAGTCAAACTTCGGCTTGCATACCATGTCGGCAATCAGCAATATGTCCGCGACAGCCTTGTAACTGACGCTGACGGCAAAGGAAGATTCATGGGTAGTGACAGGCTGCCTGCTGGCGTCTATATGATTGTTTTGCCTGACAATCTCTTTTTTGAATTCCTTATCGATGAGGACCAGCATTTTGATATCCGGTTCAGCAAAAGTGACCCGGTTGCCACCATTTCTTTCACCGGTTCTGAGGAAAACACCCGTTTTGTGGAGTACCAGAGGAAATGGAAAACTCTTCAGGAAGAGGCAATGAAGATAAACGGCAGGATGGCCGGGCTTCAGCCCGGAAGCCCGGAGGCATCAGCTGTAAGGAAAGAGCTCACGGAGCAGGAAAAGAAGATGAAGCAATACCTTCGGGAGACTGCTGAAACAAACAAAGGAACACTACTGGGGGCAATAGCATGGTCAGTCATACCTGTCGAGGCACCTGCCGTAACAGTTGATCCCGGCACGCCTAATCCTGACTCCGTGTCACGTCTGCGCTCCTATCTGTATTTCAAGGATCACTTCTTTGACCACATTGATTTTTCAGAACCCGGCCTGATCCGCAGCCCCGTTCTGGGCGGGAAGCTCGACCAGTTCTTCCGGCAGGTGGTGGTACAGATGCCCGACTCGATCAATAAGGAAGCCGACAGGCTGCTTGACATGAGCGCTGTCAACAGTGATATGTTTCAGTATGTGGCTGTATGGCTGATGAACAGGTTTGCTGCAAGCGAGATCATGGGTCATGATGCCGTTGTGGTGCATCTGGCTGACAGGGTTTATCTTGCCGGCAAGGCGCCATGGGCTGCAGAAGAGTACATTTCAGACCTCAGGAAGCGGGTTGAGCGCCTTAGACCCAACCTGATAGGCATGAAGGCGCCGGAACTGCTCATGGGATCATTCGCCGGTCACTATGTATCACTGTACGATGTGAAGGCTGATTTCACTATACTCTATTTCTGGGAGCCCGACTGCGGGCATTGCAAGGAGTCAACCCCCATCCTGAAGGAGTTTTATGAAAAGAACAGGTCATCAGGAATAGAGGTCTTTGCCGTCTGCACACACCACGAACGCGATAAATGGGAAAAGTATATCGCCGATAACAGCCTGATATGGATCAACGGATGGGATCCTGAGCGGATGAGCAGGTTCGACTCCCTCTACAATGTTGAATCCACACCGATGGTGTACATCCTTGACCATGATAAGAAGATAATAGCAAAGCGGATTTCAGTGGAAGATATCCCGGCATTTATAGATGCTTACCGGAAATACCAGGTTCATTGATCAATATCCTGAAGGCCTGTGACAAGGTCATAAAGTGATCCGTAGTATCTTTCACCGGTGCCGTCGGTGACTTTCCACTCTGTCACCGGGCCTTTCTCGCAGATACTTATGAGACTCGGAGCATCCGGGTCAATTGTGTAGCCACACCTGGCCAGCGCCCTTGTGGTCAGTTTAGCTGCCTTTCCCCTTCCCTCCAGTGCAATGGTGTTCTGCCTGCCCCTGACAAAACTGAAGGTACCGTCATTGACACTGAATGACAACAGCGGGCTTTCGAAGGCCCTTGCAAGGCTGCCGGTAAGCATCAGGTCCTCTGGAGCTCCTTCGCTCACCCCGTCTCCGGTCATCAGCCATATCCTGTCAGCCTCATTTATCGCCGTGTCAAGGTCATGGGTAGAATAGATGACACACTTACCCTTTTCACGAGTAAGCCGGCGGAGGAGGCTTACTATGCCATACCTGGACGGCAGGTCAAGGAAGGCTGTAGGCTCATCCATCACCAGCAGGCCGGTGTCCTGTGCGAGAGAACGTGCAATCAGTGTGCGCTGTTTCTCACCATCAGAGATACTGTCAATGCTTCTCTCCTCCAGCCCGGAAATACCGGTAGCCTCAAGGGCAGCGGTGACAGCCATGCTGTCAGCAGCTGTCTGGGCACCTATCCAGTTGGTATATGGGAACCGTCCCAGGGATACAACGTCGCGGACCCGTATATTCCTGACTGCCACCGGCTCGGTGGAGACAAAGCTGACAATCCTGGGCAATTGTGATGAGCCTGTATCGTGAAGTGACCTGCCGTCAAGCATGACCTCCCCTGCCAGTGCAGGCTGAAGCCCTACCAGAGTCCGCAGCAGGGTACTCTTGCCTGTGCCGTTGCGGCCTATCAGCGCCACCAGTTCGCCACGGCGCGCCTGGAGTGATAGGTTCTTCATTACTGTGAAGACTCTTTTCCGCCTGTAGCCGATCTCCAGACCACGTGTCTCTGCTATTATTCCGCCTTTGCTCATCAGAACCTCCTGCCAAGTCAGGTTTTTCCCAGAATGATCCATAAAACAACCGGGATGCCTATCAGGGATGTGACAGTGTTTACCGGTATTATGTGCCCTCCGCCCGGCAGAGCTGAGATGATATCACTCAGCAGCAGTATAACCGCTCCTGCCAGTGCAGTTGCCGGCATCAGTATGCGATGGTCTGAGGTGCCGAAGAGGAGCCTGGCTATATGTGGCACTGCCACCCCGATAAAGGCCAGCGGCCCGCAGAAAGCTGTCACACTCCCGGCGAGTATGCTTGCCGATGCCAGCAGAACGATGCGTGTCCTTTGCATCCTCACCCCCACGGTTCTTGAGAAGGTCTCACCCATAAGGATGGCGTTGAGTGGTTTCACCATGGTGAATGCTATAGCGAGCCCTGCTGCAGTGGCCAGTGCAAGGGCCCTGATCTGCGGATATGAAATATTGCCGAGGTTGCCCATGGTCCATATTACATAGGTACGAAGCATCACCTCGTTGCTGAAGTACTGCATCAGGCTCACCACGGCCGAGATGGCGCTGGCCAGAAGCATACCGACTATCAGTACTGTCATTATATCGCGCATGCGCACCGATACCGCCATGATGATGATCATCACAGCTCCTGCGCCGGCCCAGGCAGCAAGTATCACTCCCCACCCGGAAAGGATGCTCCCCTCAGCCAGGGTGAAGAGCGGGGTGAGCGTCAGGAGCGTGAGGGCCACGCCCAGGCCGGCGCCGGAGCTGACACCCATCACGTCAGGACCGGCAAGCGGGTTCCTGAACAGTGTCTGCATAAGCAGCCCGCTGACCGACATGGCAGCACCTGCAAGAATGGCTGTAAGAGCCTTAGGCAGACGAAACTGCATCACTATGATCTCATCCCCGGCAGGCCCGCTGCCGAAAAGCGCCTTCAGAACATCAGGGGCAGCCATCTGTGTGCTGCCTGTCAGCATGTCTGCCATGAACAGGATAAGCATCAGCAGAAAGAGGCCTGCCATTGACAACGCCATTTTTGTGCTCCCCGTTCTCATTCCAGCATCCTGTAATAGAATTGATCATATCCGGGCATCAGCTCCGGGTGAATTATTGATACAAGATCCCTGAGAAGCATATCCGGCCTCACCACAGCACTCTCCCAGTAGTCATTGCCTCCGGTTTCCGTGACTCTCCTGCGATTGTTCCATACCTTACCCTCCCTGAAGAGCGGAAGAGAGGCAAGACGAGGATCACCGGCAGCTATTTCAGACAGGCTCTCTGCTGCTCCCGGATTGATCCACAAATCGGCCTCTGCAGCCCTCCTGAAGACCGACTCAACAGAGTAAGGTACCGAATTTGGACCGGTCATATCACTGTAGATGTAATGACCGCCTGCATCTTCTATCAGTCTGCCGATGTATGAGTCTGATGGTGACACATACCATACGTCCTCCCAGGGTGCACCAAGAAGTACCTTTGGTCGGCTGGTTGCATCTTCCCTGACCCTTGCTGCCAGCTCCCGGTATGCACCGGAGACACTTCTGAAGATACTGTCAGCCTTCTCCTCCCTGCCGGTAAGCAGCCCGAAAAGCCTTATCCATTCGCATCTTGAAAGAGGGTGTTCCTCAAGATAATCAGCATTGTAGAAGACCTTCACCCCTGTTCCGGAGAGCCTGGAGGTATTCCCGGTAGATGGGTCAGCAACACCATAAGCCATCATAAGGTCAGGTTCCAGAGAAACGACAAGTTCCTTGTTCAGGCTCCCTTCATAACCCACATCACGTATGGTGCCTTTGCGCAGACCCTCACGGACAATGGAATCATAAATCAGCGACGAACCGGATATGCCTGCTATAAGACTGTCGGCTCCCAGTGCCCGCATCATCGCAATGTGAGTTGTCGACATGCAGATCATTTTTCTGACGGGTATCCTGATGGTATGATCTTCGCTTATACCCGCAGGTATTATGGAGTCACGCGGGACGAGATACCATACTTGCTCTATTCCGGATGAATTCTGCCAGGGCTGGCTGACAGTCACCTTGAAATAATACTTTTCTCTTTCAATCGTCAGTCTTCCTGCTATTGCGGTGTCAGGAGCGGGTCTTGCTGCCTGATGTTGTCCCGCATGACGGCACGAAGTGAGGATCAGCGCCGCAGTGACAGTCAACAGGAGACTCCTGGTCACTCCGTAGCGATTTTTAGGATGGTGCCTGAATAATAGACTGAGTCAGCCCTCAGACCATAGTGGTAAATTCCGGGAACCAGACCGGATAACGGTACTGTGAGCTCAAACGGGAAGATGTTCCTGTATTCACCTGCTGATACCACTCTCCCGATATTGTCATATATCGTAAGTGTTGTGCTGGTCACTCCCTTCCCGGCTAGTATGAAAGTCACATCTGAGGAGAACGGATTTGGATAAACCTCAAGATCCGTGTTAACCTTCTTAGGTTCTTCAAGCTGGTTGAGTACAGTGTTCTCAACCATTACAGCCTTGATTCCCAGGGATGTGGCCATGGGGAAAGAAGGATGCCGGGTGAACGGTTTCCAGGCTGACCCGTCATGGAAGAAGGCTGTGTTCTGTGACGGCATGGTCCATGGTGCTGATCGGGCCAGAGCAAACTGAGGCTGTTGCTGGTTCAGGGGATTCCTGTAAAAGACACTGTAACCTGCGTAAAAGGGTCCTGTCACTTTTATTGTCCTGCCGAAATCAACCTCCAGAACTGAGCCGTCCGAGGTCTCATTGATTCTGAGTTTCCTGCTGGCGACAACGCTGCCCGGCAGAGTACCCCCGTTCCATATGTAAAAGCGTACCGAATCAGCAACATTGATGAATGTTGAAGCAGAGACCTGCATCCTGAGCCATGCTATCTCCCCGGTACCTGAGAAAGGAATATACTCTGCATACCTGAGCAGCCCATCAGAGTTGTTACCTGTTGAAAGGCCCCATCCGGGGGATAAGTATGTGTCTGTTGAGCCGGGGTCGCTTGCAGGTATCCCGCCGATGGTATCTGACCTGGAGAGGTTATATTCGTAAGGGTCACGCCCGCTGACGAGAGTTGCGCCAGTACCTGCCGGATCAAGCCAGGGCCTCAGATGACCCGAGGAGACTGTAGTAATATTGAACATCCTCGTCAGTTTGGCATAAAAGTCGTTTGACGGATCATCACAGGTAGCTGCTCCTCCTGTAAGGGTCCCCCTGAGCCTCCCGTTCTGGTCGAAAAGCGGTGCTCCCGATGACCCTCTCTCAGTTGTCCCCAGATCCCACCTTAGAACACGCCAGAATCCTGCCGCGATGAATCCCTCAACGGGGTACGATGCTGTTACAGGGGCGTTATCGTCAATTGAAAGCTTCATCACGTCCCCCTCAGGGTGATGCAGGGTAAAGCTGTTAGCCGGTGTGGAGCCTGTTATGTCCCAGCCTGTAAAATAAGGTTTTGCAACCAGTGGAGGGAACTGGTTCAGCTCCACAAGGGCAAAGTCTGTGTCAGTATTGGTGGCTCTGAGTTCCGAACCCGTCTGGGTGTAGGTGTTGGTCATGTCAGGTCCGGCGCAACCGGGGCTCCTGTAATTGAGGACAAACACCGTATTTGTTGCCTGATCCTGGTTTTCAATGCAATGATTGGCCGTGAGCAGGTAAGCCCTGCTTACGTTCCCGGTATTGTTTACCATGACACCGGAACAGAGTTCAGTACCAGCCACAAGGAGACGGACCACTGAACGTGATGCCGTGAGATAGTTGGGATTGGTTGAACAGCTGATGTCAATCTCACAGTTGTCTGAGTGTCCGTAGTAAAAATCCTTTATGCCTCCGGGGCCGAAGAATCCCCAAAAATCATGCGCAACCTGAGTCACCCCCACTGAGTTCGCGGGTATGCCCTTACCGGGAAAGTGGCATTCCAGTACCAGCCTTTCACCTGGCACAGGCATTACCGGCATGGAGAGAGATCCTGAAGTGCTCTCACGGGTGAAGGCTCCCCTGATAATCTGTCTGTCGTTATCATAGATATAGAGATAGGCTCCCTCAGGCAGGTTATAAGGTGACATTATTATATTGAGCGACAGGGCCCCCTTTGAAGAGAGTGGCAGTACCCATATGGTTTCTGATCCTCTCGTGGTAATGAATCCGGAGTTGAACGGGGTGAGGCTGACCTCAACCGGTATTGCGAACTGGAAAGGCTGATCCTTCGGCTGTTTCACAGCTCTCATTGCCTCGGCATGATGCGGATCAACACTGATCTCATGCCACTTTTCAACCACCGGGAAGAGGGGGCTGCCTGTAGCGAACTCCGGCTGCCCGCACAAAATGAGTGATGCGGAGAGGCTTATAATGAATATGAGAATTAGTCTCTTCAATTGCTTCCGGTTAAAAGCTTAAAATTAGCAAAAAGTAGCTAATCCTTCTTATAGTGCATGAAACCGGGAATTATTCCCGCCTGACCGGTATAAAGGAGTTCGCCCCTGCTGCTGTAGATCAGCAGGTCTCCCTTCTGCTGGTAATCAATAGCATCAGTGACTGCCACCATGCCACGGGGGCCTGCCAGAAGCTTATAGAACAACCTGTCGCCGGCCGGAATAAAAACCTCCGATGGAAGTGCATCTGCCGTCACAGGCATTCTTCTGACTCCTTCATCAAGGTAGTACAGGGTATCTCCGGCAGCATTGCAGGTGAGTGAGGAGGGATTGTCATCAACAGTCCGGAATACCAGCTCTGCCTCCTTTTCAAGAGTGGAAGCATTTATTCTGACAATCCTTGGGATCTCTTCACCATGCCATCCGCCGGTGCAGAGAACCCACAGCTTCCCGTTGTGGTCAAGCACCATGCTCTCCGGTTCAAGCCCTACGCTGATGGTGCTTATCAGATTGCCGGAGGTAATATCAGTAACGCTGATTGTGCTTCCCGCAGACCAGTGCGCCGCGAAAAGCCTGCCTGCTGAAATTACCATTGCCTCTGTAGTGGCGCCAACCTCAATCTCATCAGATACCACCATGCCGTCAAGGTCCATAATTGTGATCTTTCCATCCTGCAGGCTGCTGATGTAGCCTTTATCGCCATGTATCACCATCTGCCTGGGAGAAGCCAGGCCGGTCACTGTGCCGAGGCTCTCCATTGTGGACAGGTCAACTGATTCAATTGTTCCGGAGTTATTTACCACAACGAAGCCCCTGCTGCCCTCTGTTGCCATGAATGACGGGATATCGCCCAGCGCCCTCCCGTTCACTGTGCCAAAAAGATCATTGTACATCTCCCCTGTCTCAAGGCTGTAGAACGAGATAGTCCCGTTGCCGGCTAAATAATTGCCTTCATTGAGAATGAAGAATCCTTCTCCCTCAGGATAAACGGTTGAATGCTCCTGTGGTTCACAGGCTGCGGCAATCAGTAAAGTCAAAGCGGCAATGATCTTACATAACTTTTTCATTTTCTTTCGGTTTTCCTGACCAGGTCAGGGTTAATCTTATATTAAATGTTCTCAGTGGCATGGGGTAGTTGCGTACGCTCTCAGCCCGGGTACCGGTAATATTGTTTACTCTCACGTCGGCCTGAAGTTTTACCGGGCCGGCCGGGATAACGGCTCCCGTGAAGGCTTCTGTCATAAAAGCTGAAGGCAGCCACTCGCTGTTGTCAGATGTAGTAAAACGCCTGCTCTCTATTGCAGCCGAAAGGCCTGTTCTGAACCATGCCCTGCCGGCGGTGAGGTTAATATTCGCATGATGCAGGGGTGCATAGATAAGCTGGTTTCCGACAGACCTGTCATTTGCGATATCCGATCCGGCAATCACCGTGCGGGTGAAAGCATAGTTCATCCATCCGTGCAGTTTCCATTGACCGGGCGACCTCTGTCCGCCTGCCCTTGCCTCCAGGCCCGAGACATTCACACTTCTCAGATTCACTGCATGCCATAATCCCGACTGTCCCGGGATCCACTGGATAAGATCATCAACCCTGGAGGCATGAATGGAAAGATCGAGGGTATTGCGGTCTCCTGACGGCGTGACCTCCGCAAATGACCAGGATATTTCACCCCCTGCCGATGTCTCAGGTGACAGTTCAGGATTGCCGCCGGGGATCCAGTAAAGATCATTGAAGCAGGGGAGCTTTGTATTACGGCTGAGACTCATTTTCAAAAGGTGTTCTCCTCTTCGTGAAAGCATCCACGATGCACCTGCCGTGAATTCCGGGGCCACACTTGCCCCTGTCACAGCGACCTGTCTTACCTGCAGCAGGAGATTCAGCCTGGGCAGAGGGTTGGATCTTACAGCAACAGATGCGGAGAATGTATTTCTCTTTTCCAGGTTGTCGAAGCTGAGTGCCGAAGCCTTTTCAAAGGTGTTCCCCGCATTCAGCACCAGCCCGGTTTTCTCAGACACACGGTAGCCAATACGCATTTTCAGCATCATTAAAGAAGAGTTGTTAACTCCATTATTTGATGCCACCATGTGATAATACCTGTTGATATCATGTGAGCCTCCTGCTGTCAGCCCTGCGGAAAACCTGTCTCCCTCCAATGAATACTTCACCACACCCCTGAAGGACCTGTCGGTCTGACTCTCGCCATAATCCTGCTGCACAGTGGTAACAGGCCCCGGCAGCTCGCGGAAGGCATCATTGAACCAGAGATGAGTGCTTAACTGTGAGGTCCCCTTGCGGTATGCCAGGTCACTTGTTATACCTTCAGACGAGAAGGATGCATTGGTCCTTCTTTCTGCTGAAGGTCCGCCCGGGGCATCTTCGTTAATGAACCTGAAATCATTGGTACCTTTTCCGCTCCATGCACTCAGCCTGCCATAAAACCGCTGGCCTCCGCGCGAGTATGATGCGGAAGATAATATCTCACCATAGCTGCCTGCACCCAGGCTGACTGCAGCCTCTGTGCCGGTATTGAACTCCGGGTCAGTGGAGAGCTCCACCTTACCACCTATGTAACCTGTGATGTCATCAAGATCTGAACCGCCGGAAGTGATCCTTACCATAGAAGCCGCCTTCAGCGGAATGATAGTGAAATCACTGAAGCCGTTTCCCGGTGAATTCAGGGGAAGGTCATTCCATGTCACCAGCGTGTGGCTACCTGACATACCCCTGACTGAAACAGATGCCAGTCCCTGGTTCCCGTTGCGTCTGACAAACAGGTTACTGGATGATTGCAACAGTGCGGCAAGATCACTGCTCCCGTGACCTGCCAGCAGTTCCGCATCCATCTTTACGACAGTGAAGGGTGACAGACGTGCTGAAGCCCTGGCCGTGACAGTGACTGCGGATATGTTCACCGTGTCTTCAATAATACTATCCTGTGCCACAGCCCTGACTGATACAGCCATTAACATAAGGAGGGTTGCCGCTGACAGGGTCAGGCAACGCACAGAGGCACGGATAATATTGTCAGATGACCTTTGGACCATCACTTTTGTTCCCGAAAGCTCCTTCAACAGGAAACATCTGGCAGGTCTTCTGACTAATCCCTACTCACCGGGCCTTCCCATCCGCCAAATGGCGGACAGTGGCAAGGATTCCGGCTGTAATGATCCGCCAATGGGCGGAACGGGCTTCACAGCAGCGGGTACTGTCCCTGATTCTGACAGGGTTCCCTTTTCACTGCCGG
>DHUL01000021.1:43840-58657 GCA_002409145.1 Bacteroidales bacterium UBA5235 | reverse complement strand
GTGATGCTGTTCATTTCATTATGAACCTGAGCTCACCTCCTGCTGTTATCTCTTCCCAGGTGATGTAGTTACGGCCCAGCTTCTGACCGTTCAGGAAACAGGCAGAAACATTTATCTTTTCAGGCGAATTGCCTTCAGCGATTACAGTGAATGTCTTTCCACCGGGCAGCGAAATGGCAGCTCTGTCAAGGACCGGACTGCCGAGGATGAACCTTCCGTCAGCGGGGTTGGCAGGATAGAAGCCCATTGCTGAGAAGACATACCAGGCTGACATCTGGCCGCAGTCCTCGTTTCCGCAAATACCGTCCTTTTTGTCAGTGTACATCTCCGCCATGATGCGCCGTACCATTGACTCGGTCTTCTCCGGAGCACCGGTCATGGAAAACAGGTAAGCGATGTGGTGTGATGGTTCATTTCCGTGCGCATACTGTCCGATGAGCCCGCTGATGTCAGGCGATGAATTCTCTCCCTTTACCTCCTCGGTCACCCTGAAGAGTGAATCTAGTCGCTGGAGGAACATCTCCCGGCTGCCGAAGAGAGAGACGAGGCCGTCAACATCATGAGGCACCAGCCATGTGTACTGCCACCCGTTTCCCTCGGTGAAGTCGGACCGGGTATGATGTGAATAGAGCGGGTCATAGTCGGGCCGCCAGCTGCCGTCACTCATCCTCCCCCTTACAAACATAATTGTTGTATCAAACAGATTGCGATAGTTCTGTGACCGCCTCAGATACTCAGCAGCCAGCTCAGGTTTCCCGAGGTCGGCAGCCATCTGAGAGATGCACCAGTCATCAATTGCATATTCCATTGTTTTTGCAACTGATTCATTCTCAAGTTCAGAAGGGATATACCCAAAGCTGCGATAATGGTCAAGCCCCCTGAAATCCAGAGATGCTGACTCTACAGCAGCTTCAAGTGCCTCCAGGTAATCAAAACCCTGAAATTTCTTGTGGATGGCATCGGCAATTACAGGAACTGCATGATACCCGATCATACAATTTGTCTCATTTCCTGCCAATGACCAGACAGGCAGCTTTCCCTGCTGCACCCTGATGTCAAGCATGGTGTTGATAAAGTCAGGCACCATCTCCGGAACGGTAAGGGTGAACAGCGGATGTGCAGCACGATAGGTGTCCCACAGGGAGAAGACCGTATAATTGGTGAATCCCTCCGCGGCGTGTATCTCACTGTCTGTTCCTCTGTACCTGCCATCGGCATCGGTATAGAGATTCGGTGCAATCATTGTATGATACAGGGCAGTGTAGAAGATCTTCAGCAGTGAGCTGTCAGATGATCCGGCAGTGATAACGCCAAGCCTATTTTGCCATGCCTGCTGTGCTTCAGCAGCTGTACCATCGAAGTCCCATCCGGGTATCTCCGCTGCAATGTTGCCTGCTGCGCCCGCCTCGTCAACAGCGGAGATTCCGGTTTTTATTAAGAGTTCCTCGCCTTCCTTCATATTAAAATCCAGGATACAGGCTATATTACTGCCCTCTGCCCGGTTACCGGTGATAACTGTTCCGGTATTGAGCATTGTTACCGAGGCTGGCGCTTTTGAAAAACCCGAAGAGAAGAAGAGATACTGCTTCTCAGCCCATCCTGCCGAGGTGCGCATGCCGCTGAGAATATTGCCGTCCCATGACAACATACAATCGACAGGACGATCCCAGTTGATTGCAAAGCCCAGGTCTACAAGCACATGCATCGTTCCTCCGGTAACAGCTGTGTATCTCTGCAGACCGCACCGGGGCGTGGCAGTAAGTTCAGCGTTAACCCCGGGAGCAAGAGCGACCGCATAGTATCCCGGTCTTGATTGCTCGGCATCGTGAGAAAACCAGATCCTGTTCAGCCTGGCCAGTGAGGCACTGCTGTCAGGCAGGGAAAGATTGAAGTCCTCCATGGATGGAAGAAAAAGAATGTCGCACAGATCACCGATACCTGTACCGCTGAGATGAGTGTGGCTGAATCCGGCAATCACAGTGTCAGAATAGTTATAACCTGAACACCAGTCCCATCCGGAAGTTCCGTTGTCAGGGCTGAGCTGTACCATTCCGAAGGGGATTGTGGCCCCGGGGAAGACATGACCGTGTGCAGCCGTTCCGATAAAAGGATCAACAAGTGCTGTAAGGTCATCCTGCCTGGGTACAGAGCATGATACGGCGGTAAGAATGCCTGCCGCAACGAGAAAGTTGATTTTATTCATGATCGGTTATTCTCTGATCTTCTTCAATATCTCCTGGCAGGTGCCTATCCGGTATCCTTCCGAAGAAAAGAGCACCTCCCCGGCGCTGTTGCTATACAGTACCACAGGCAAAGCCCTCTCGCGGGAATCAGTCCCGGCGAGCGACTGTAACAGCCCAAGCCCCGGATCACTTGTAAAAAGTGTGTTCTCAGGCGTGCCGCCTACAGATTCTGCCGTAAGCTGTCCGGGAGTTTTTTCAGGATCAGTGAGAAATACAAACCATCCGCCCCACCGGTCAAATTCTTCCTTCAGTCCGGGCAGGTCATTGAGTAAATGGCGTGTAGGCTCTCTGCCCGGTTCCATCCAGATCATCACAAGGCCCTTCCCTGCAATGGAACTGAGGGTTATCTTTTCACCGGTGAATGATTCCACCGAAGGGCTGAGGTTTATCTTTCCGCCTTTCATTGGGCTCTCGGGAAGATCCCTGGGGGCAATTGTCAACTGCCTTTCCTCTCCTTCCTTCAGTTCAAGGAATGAAACAGAAGCAAGAACGTTTCCGTTCTCATCCCTGTTGCCAGTGGTGAGCATGTAAATACCCGGATCGAGGGGGATTTTTCCGGGCATATCACTGATCCTGACCCCGTAACCGTAATCGAGAGTATTGAATCTTCCGTTCTCGACCCTGGCAAGTGTAAAATGTACATGGTACTCCGGCTCCTGTTTCATCCTGCTGCCAGAGCCGGCAGCAAATGTTACGTAACCTGGCGTACCCGATGGTCTGCTTTCACCGGTGAACCATACGTCATGCCACTCTCCGGCACCGTGATATTGTGGTCTCCCGGTTCCTGGTGCCAGTCGTGCCGGTATGCCCGCGGTCCTGCATAATGCCACCATGAAGATGTCCCTTGAATGGCTGTCAGCCATCCGCATCCTCAATACAGCGCCGGGGATGACCGGCACTGAATAGTGATTCTCACTATCCGTAAGTGTGATGGCAGTATCAATCCATGCTGCTGCTTCAGCAGGATCACCGATGAAAGAAGCGATCAGTTCTCCGGGCAGGGTTTTAATCTGGCTCCTGAAGGGGGACAGCAGTTCGTTTGATATCCTGGGAGAGAGAACATATCTGTCGTAAAGCGTGGTATCACTCCCCGGAGCAGGGGCCGGCGCATTGTCAAGATGATCGGCAAGCACTGACGCAGGTGTGTCACGCAAATCCTTCTCCGAAATATTCCCGAGAATTCGGAACGCCAGTCCGGCTTGTTCACCGGCGCTATTTATAAAATCGACTACTGCCCTGTAATTGCCCATTGATGTGGTGAGTATTTTGCTGACCGCATCGGCAGGCAACCCTGCACTGCGGGCAATCTCACCAGCACTGGCACCATCCGGCCATGAACTGATATATGCATTCCTTATACTGTCGCCCCTGTGGTTCAGAGAATTATTCATCTGTACCATTTCAGGGTCTATGCCGGGAAGGGGCTCAGGCACAACCGGTACCCTTAGGTCGGGTGAAAACAGCCCGTGAGGCATTTCTGATGAGAGCGGGACTGTTACCAATGTATCTTCAGGCTGGGCCACGGTGAATCCGAACCGCCTGCCATCATCAGCCCAGATAAGCAGAGAGCCGTACCCGGTCGTAAGACTGGTTTCTCCCCTGGCATCGCACAATAGTCTTGCAAGCGGGTAGAATTCGGCGTAGTTGTAAAGCATGTAACCCACCATGGCTCCGGGTACGGATGTTCCGGATCCGTCGGTAACTGTAACGGTCAGTTCTTTTGTCTCCGCATACCGGTCGAGTGCGTTTATCTCGGTGAAAAGCCGGTCATTCCTGATAACTTTTTCATCCCCGTCATACTTCCCGAAGGCTTTGGTATGCACAAGCATTGCTCTTCTCGCAGGCTCCGTGAACCAGCCCCGGTCGGGCACGGGTTCAGGTTCACAGGCGCCCAGATAATGCCATGAACCGTCTACCCAGAACTCTACCCATGCGTGATTGTCATCAGTATGTGCCCACCTCGGGGTGTAGACCTGGCGGGCAGGTATGCCGGCTGCCCGTAAAGCCGATACGGTAAAGGTAGACTCCTCTCCGCACCTGCCGCGGGCTGAAAGCATGGTTGCAAGAGGTGCCGAGGTACGGGAGTCGGCTGCCTGGTAGGCCACTTTCTCATGACACCAGCGGTTAATATCCAGCGCAGCTTCCATCGCATTCAGCCTGCTTACACGATCATGCAGCTCTTCGTAACAGGTAAGCCTGAAATCATCCGGATTTTCATTGTTGACTCTTGTTGGCAGTACAAAATTCAGGAAGATACCCGGTGGAACACTTTCGCCCCAGGGCATCTCACGCCTGGTACGGAGGGCAGCTGCTGCATTCTCATACAGGTAACCGGGCTCACAGACAGCCATGTCACTGAGTGGCATGTATGCAAGAAGGAAGGTTACTGCTTCGCGAAGGGCACTTTCACTGACAGTATCAGTAATGCTGAAGAGGTCAGGGCGCACCGCAGAGTAGGTGACTGACCTGGAAAGGTAGTCATCAGTAACTGCCCTGCGCATTGTTTTATCTTCTATAAGATGGCTTTTGCTGCAAGAAAGTAGCACTGTCAGCGACACTAAAGCCGACAGCCAGATGATCCTTGTCATGATGGGTTATTTTAAGTAAGAGCCACAGCTGCTCCTGACAAGCAATTCAGGAGCCATGTTAACCTGGCGCTTATATTTGCTTTTACCCTGGTTTTTCACCTCTGACCAGATGATGTTAGCCACTTTTAGCGACATGGCCGGGAGAGGCCTGCGCAGCCTGGTGACAGGAGTTGTCAGAAGGTCGAAACCAATGCCGTCTTCCATCGATACCAGTGCCACATCCTGCGGTATGCGGATGTTTTTTTCCTGAAGTGCCAGGTAAAGCGGGAAGACAAGTGCCGAGTTCAGAACGATGATTGCGTCGCTTCTGTGAGGCGGTCTTAGAAAGTTCTCAATGGCCTGGAAATCAAACTTATCTCCTGCTTTTGGCAGCCCTGCCACAGTGAAGTGGACAGAGTCAAAATTCTTAGACTTCTTTGTTGAATTCCTGAGCTCATCAAGCATCTCTTTGTCATAAGAGGCGGTGTCCTCACCCGAGATGATCAGCAGATTCTTCAGTCCCAGTGAGGTAAGATGCTGGGTCATCACTGCAGCTCCTGCAACCCTGTCTGTACATACAGTGTTCAGTCTCATTCTCTTTATGCTCTTCTCCAGCAGAACTATCGGATAGGAATCCCTGTTCAGAGCCCTGACAACGCTGTCATCGGCAGCATTGCCAACGAGAATCATACCGCTAAAGAACTTTTTCAGCGAAGTAGTGAGCCTGTTGAAACGTATATCGTCCGGATCTCTTGTGAATACCGAAAAACCAAGACCTATACTTGAGAAAGCCTTCTGAAGGTACGGGGTGATCTCATAGATGAACGGATCATTCATCGAGGGCACCACCATCCCGATAATGCCAGGCTTCTCCTCAGCCGGTGAAGGTTCCCCCTTTTCAGCGACTGCATTAAAATAACCCATCTGTCTCGCTACCGCGAGAACCCTCTCCTGCGTCTCTTTCTTGATTCCATGCTGATCAGCCTTGTTGTTCAGCACTAACGATACTAATGTGCCGGAAAGACCAAGTCTTGCGGCAATGTCCTTGTTTTTAACCTTTTTCCCCATTTCATTTAGATTTAAAGTTCGAAATTAGCTTTAAATTTTTAGAAATGGATGCTTTAGAACATATTTGTTAAAAAAATGTTTAAAAGCATTCTTTACTGTTATTTTTTAGGTAACGGACGTCCGCTCTGTTTTGACGCAGCTTCAAGACGCTGCTGCCATTTCGATTTTTTTACCGGTTTCTTTTTATTTTCCTCTATTTTCTTAAGTATTTCTTTTTCACTTACAAAGCGGCGTGAAAACTGAGTCTGGATAATCGAGATCACGTTAGCGAGGAAATAATAGTAGGTAAGACCCGATGAGAAGTTGTTCAGGATGAACATGAACATCACAGGCATAATGTACATCATTGTCTTCATCCCCGGCATCTGCTCCTGACCTCCTGAAGGGTTGCTTATCCTGGTTGTGATGATTGTAGACGCTGTCATAAGAAGTGTGAAGAGACTAACATGATCACCATACATCGGAATGGTGAAGGGCAGATTCAGGATGCTGTCATAGGTCGAGAGATCCTTTGCCCAGAGGAATGACTGCTGCCTCAGCTCAATGGAAGTCGGAAAGAAACGGAACATTGCAAACAGGATAGGCATCTGAAGCAGCATGGGGAGACAGCCGCCCATGGGACTTACTCCGGCCTTCTTGTACAGATCCATGGTCGCCTGCTGTTTCTTCATGGCATCCTCCTGCTTCGGAAACTTTTTGGCAATCTCATCCACCATAGGCTTCATGACCCTCATCTTGGCCTGGCTGATGAATGACTTGTGCGTCAGAGGGAACAAGACTAACTTGATAATCAGGGTCAGTATCAGGATGATTAGTCCGTAGTTGACAATAAAATTGTCTAGAAGGTTAAAGATCGGGATGATGACAAACTGGTTAATCCACCTGATTATGTTCCTTCCCAGGAAGACAAGCTCCTCAAGTTGCATGTCGTATTTCTTCATCAGCGTGAAGCTGTTGGGACCGAAATAAAACTGCATCTTCACCGTACTGTTGTCACTGTGGGCATAAGGCACACCAATCTCTGACTCGAAGAATCTCAGGTACCTGGAGGTGGGATCAGCATTAGTGGAAGAGACAGCTGCATTGAGGAAGAAATCATCCGCTATCAGCACTGATGAAAAGAACTGATCCTTATATGCTATCCAGTCTGTCTTCATCAGGCTCTCGGTAACCATATCCTTCTTCTGCCTCTGCATCCTGGTGCCTCCAAGATCAACAACATCCTCCTGGTAAACCTTATACTTCAGGCCCGTATACATGTCTTCATTCTGCCTCCCCTTCTCCTGTTGCGGGATATACATCTTCCAGTCGAGCGCCAGTGATGTAGTGTTAGCAGGGATGACCGAAGCCAGTGAGTTGAAGACCGACTCAAACCCGATCATGTAATCATCAGGCTGCATGGTGTAGACATAATCTATGTATGCGCCATTTGATGCCTCGAGCCTCATGGTCAGGCTTGCCGGACCACCACTGACAACCATAGGACCCTGGTAACCCACGGGGGTGAAGTAAAGCTCATCGGTGCGTATTGGTTTGTTGTCAACCGTAAAGAACTTGTAACCAAACACGGTGGAGTCGCCGTTGAATAGTATCACCGGCCGGCCGTCATGCATCTTGTAATTTTTCAACATTACAGAATAGGGCTTCCCTCCCCTGGAGGCAATCTTCATGACCATCAGGTCATTCTCAATGGTATAAAACTCATCCGGCCCGTGGACCCTGGAACTGAATACCCCGAATGCCGTACTGTCAGTCACTCTCGCCGGTACAGCGACCTGCGGGGCAGTTGCTGTGCCTGTTGTTCCTGCTGACGTTAAAGCTGAATCAGGCTGTTGTTGTCCGGCACCAAGGCCCAGCTGTTTGTTCAGCTCAGATACTTTCTGAATTGTTGGCTGATCCTTCGGTTTGTAATTAAGTGCCCTTATATATGACTCGCGTGCCTGATCATAATTTCCGGCGGCATATAGAGAGTCGGCATACTCCTTTTCTGCCCCGAAGAATTTATCCATCCTGTGATTGTTGTACAAACTGAATCCCAGAAAGATCAGGAAGATCAGGACAATGCCGGTTACTGTATTTCTATCCATTATATTTCTATTCCCTGTTTACGTTGTTTATTTTCTAATACAAGCCCTGATGAATCCGACAAACAGCGGGTGGGGCTTAATCACCGTACTGCTGTATTCGGGGTGAAACTGTACTCCCACGAACCATCTGTGGGATGGTATCTCAATGATCTCAACCAGGCCTGAATCAGGGTTCGTGCCACATGCAATCATACCTGCATTGCGGTAGTCAGCGAGGTACTTATTGTTGAATTCGTACCTGTGACGGTGGCGCTCGGAAATCTCTTCCTTCCTGTAGCACTTCCATGCCTCGGATCCATGCAGGAGATCGCATTTATAGCTTCCAAGCCTCATGGTCCCGCCTTTTTCCGTAATTTTCTTCTGCTCCTCCATCAGGTCAATGACAGGGTGTTTTGTCCTGGGATTGATCTCTGTGGAGTGTGCGCCTTCAAGCCCCAGGATATTCCTTGCAAACTCAATCACTGCACACTGCATGCCCAGGCATATTCCCAGGAATGGAATATCATTGGTACGGGCAAACTGAACCGTAAGAATCTTGCCCTCTATGCCCCTCGATCCGAATCCCGGCGCCACAACAATTCCGTCATAACCGTCAAGAATCTTCATGTAATTGGCGTCAGTGATCTCCTCTGAATGGATCATTATCACATCAACAGCCGTATCATTGGCAGCCCCGGCGTGGACAAACGATTCGGTGATCGATTTGTAGGCATCGGCCAGTTCAACATACTTGCCGACAAGGGCAATTCTCACCCGGTGCACCGGGTTCTTAAGCTTGTGCAGGAACTCCTTCCACTCTGCCAGGGAGGGTTCCTCGCCAGGCGACAGGCCAAGCTTCCGGAGAACTGTCAGGTCAAGCATCTCCTTCTGCATCATGAGAGGCACCTCGTAGATGGTGGAGACATCAATTGACTCCACCACGGCACCAGGCTCGACGTTGCAGAAGAGGGCCACTTTCTTCCTCAGATCCTCAGACAGCGGATGCTCGGTGCGAAGCACCAGCACGTCCGGCTGTATTCCCTCTTCCAGGAGCATCTTCACGGAGTGCTGTGTGGGTTTCGTCTTGAGCTCACCTGAAGCATGCAGGTATGGAACCAGCGTCAGGTGTATTACCACACAGTTCCCGGGACCGAGCTCCCACCGCATCTGCCTCACTGACTCTATGTATGGAAGAGACTCAATATCACCTACTGTTCCGCCAATTTCAGTGATAACAATCTCATAGTTACCGCCTGAACCCACAATCATGATGCTCCGCTTGATCTCATCAGTGATGTGAGGGATGATCTGCACGGTTTTTCCGAGGTAGTCACCCCTTCGCTCCTTGTTGATGACCGACTGGTAAATCCGCCCCGTGGTGACGTTGTTTGCCTGGGTGGTGTGGACATTCAGGAAACGCTCATAATGGCCAAGGTCAAGATCGGTCTCGGCACCGTCAACAGTGACATAGCATTCACCATGTTCATATGGATTCAGTGTTCCGGGATCTACGTTTATATAAGGATCAAGCTTCTGAATGGTCACAGAATAGCCCCGGGCCTGAAGGAGCTTTGCGAGGCTGGCAGAAATGATACCTTTGCCCAGCGAAGAAGTGACCCCGCCGGTTACAAAAATATATTTTACGTCTGTCACTGCTGATCCTCTTATGTTATTGGCTGAATGGAAAATACTATTCCTCGTACATTGAACTGTCAATCAGCTTGACCTTTTCCTCAAGGATCTTGATATTCCTCCTGGCCTCGGCTATCTTTTCCTCCACCTCCCTGATCATATTGTCAGCATTGGCCGATTTTGCAAAGAAGCCTATGTTATTCTCCCAGAGAACTATATCGCTCTCAAGCTGTTTGATCTTACTATAGAATTTTTCACGTTCGCCCCTCACCTTCCTGGCTGTGCGCGGATTTGACTTGGCACTGTCAACCTTGCTGCTGTAGCGAAGGATATTCTTGTCCTCATCATCGAGCTTCAGCTTGTCGAACTGTTTGTTGAGGATCTCCTTGTAGCGGCGGGCTATCTCCTCCTTCCTGTTGAAGGGCACATATCCGATCTCCGTCCACCTTTTCTGGATATCCTTGAGCAGATCGAAACCTGCCCTCATATCCTCACCCGGGTCAAAGGTCTCCAACTCACCAAGTATGGCCAGCTTGGCCCTGAGGTTATCTTCGTAGGAGGTGTCCCTGCCTGCGAAGTACTCGGATTTCCTTGTGAAGAAGGTGTCACACGCCTTGCGGAACCGCTTCCACACCTTCTCGGAGTATTTCTTCGGGACGGGCCCTATCTCCTTCCACTCTTTCTGCAGCCTGATGAGCATCTCGGATGTATCCTTCCAGTCAGAGCTCTCCTGCAATGCTTCTGCCTTGAGACAGAGTTCAGTCTTGAGCTGAAGGTTCCTTACCTGGATCTCCTTGCTCTCGGCAAAAAATGTCCGCTTCTTCTCGAAGAAGGTGTCACAGGCAGTCCTGAACCGCTGGTAAATCTTGTTGTTGTGCTTCTTCGGGGCAAATCCGATGGTCTTCCACAGTTTCTGGCATTCCAGGATAGCTTCTGACTTCTCCCTGAAGTCTGCAAAGGTGAGAATCTCTCCTGCTGCTATCTCTTCCACCTTCTCACAGAGTGCGGTCTTCGCATCAAGGTTGTGTTTCTGGTCATCCTTCTGCTTCTCGAAAAACTCATGATGTCTCTTGTTTACCTTTGAGGTAGCTTCGCGGAAGCGCTCCCAGACGTCATTCTTGTTTTCATGAGGAACAGGACCTATCTCACGCCACTGATTGTGGAAGTCCTGCAAATGTTTGAAGGCATTTACCGCATTGGATTCAAGGAGCAGCTCTTCAGCCTTTTCACATAATACTATCTTGGCCTCGAGGTTCTTTTTCAGGTCAAGGTCTCTCAGCTCACGGTTAATCTTTATATAGTCATAGAAGATCTCGACGCTGTGATGATAGTTCTCCCACAGGTCCTTGACGGCTGTCTGCGGCACGATGCCTATGGCATGCCATTCATTCTGAAGGTTGCGAAACTCCTGGAAGGTCTTGTTGATAGCCTCCTCACGGTTCACGAGATCCTTTATCTGTTCTATTATCTCAAGTTTCTTGCGCAGATTATCCTGTTTCTCGCTCTCCTGTATCCGGTTGAAATCACTTCTGCGGCTCCGGTAGGTCTCAAGAATAGTCTTGATCTTGTTTTCCAGCTCATCAGGCTCCGGTCTGAACTCTTCAATATTCCCGCCCTCCTTTGCAAAATTCAGCCGTTTTTCATTGAACTCAGCCTTTGTCTTCCTGTAAAAGAACTCCTTTATTCTGGAAACGTCATCCAATATCTCGGCAGGCGGACGGTTCTCAACAATTAGAGCAAGCGTCTCCACCAGTTCCTTTCTTGAGAAACCACTGTAGTCTACCGGAGGAAGTTCAATCTCATCATAACTGACTCGTTCTGTCTCCCCCGTCCCGCCTTCATGTACTTCCTCCTCAGCGGGTAGCTCCTCACCTGTTAGGGCTTCGGCTGAAATGTCTTCAGCTTTCTCAGTCACAGCTTCAACGGAAACTTCCTCCTCATTCTCAGGCAGGACATCAGCAGGAATATCTTCCACCTTCGCTGTTACGGCTTCGGCTGAAATGTCTTCAGCTTTCTCAGTCACAGCTTCAACGGAAACTTCCTCCTCATTCTCAGGCAAGACATCAGCAGGAATATCTTCCGTGTTCCCGGCCACGGTTTCAGCGACCGGCTGTACCGGCGTTTCAACCATTTCAGCATTTTCTTCCGCAGATTCGCTGGTCTTATCATTACCAACGAATTGTTCATCACGAACAGAGTCTTCCGGATTTCTTGTAGTCATCATTAATCCTTTTTCTTCAGTGCTTCATACAAAGGAGGATGGGATGAACCTCCCCCCTTTTTTTCAAACCACGAAAATAATGGATTATTGGTAAAACTCAAACCAATACCCCATTTAAATGAGGCGCATTACCTGCAGAGCTCCAAATTGTTTATTTTTGTTTGTCAGAATCTCAATCATCTACCATGGAAAAGAAGGATATCATAATTCTTGTTTTGGCATTTGTGCTTGCAGGCTTTTCACTTTACAGGAAGTACATTAAGAAGAAGGAAGGCTCAGCCGGCAGTTCGCCACGCAAAAAACAGGTCGGAAGCAGCCTGAAGGACCAGGCAGATGATTACGAGCCCTATTCCGGCAGCAAAAGCTGAGCAGGGGATGACCCGGTCTAGCGACCCATCTCTAGCTGGTCTCTGATAAGCCTGTAATATGTACCCTTAATGGCAGCAAGCCTGGCATGTGTTCCTGATTCGGCCACCCTGCCTCTTTCGAGCACAACTATATTGTCTGCATGCCGGACTGTGCTGAGTCTGTGGGCTACAATAACCACGGTACGTCCGGAATAGAATTCCGCCAGGTTTTCAACGATCATTTTTTCGTTAGAGGCGTCAAGAGCGCTTGTAGCCTCGTCAAGGATAACAAGAGCGGGTTTTTTGTATACCACCCTGGCAATCAGGATACGTTGTCGCTGGCCCTGACTGAGACCGTGGCCTCCCGGCCCGACACGAGTCTGAAGACCTGAGGGCAGTATTTCAAGCAGGGGACCCAGGTTGGCCACTCTTACAGCCTCAGCAACCCTTCCGGTGTCAGGATTATCTTCCCCGGGAGCAATGTTGCCCGTAATGGTATCAGGGAATATATACCCCTCCTGCATCACCGCACCGGTGTTCTTTCTCAGTGATGAGATGCTTATATCTTCGAGCCTGAAACCTCCGATGCGCACATCACCCTCCTCAGGCCTGTAGAAACCAAGCAACATCTTCAAAAGGGTGGTCTTACCCGATCCGCTCTCACCGACAACAGCAGTGATTTTACCGGCCGGAATAGTAAGATCAAGGTTTCTGAGAACCCATGGTGATCCGGGACCCTCGTACCTGAAAGAGAGGTTTCCAATTTCGATATCAGCCTTTTCAGGCATCTCTGCTGATGCAGAAGGAACGGATTCTTCCTCAGGTTCCATGGCATGCACTTCAGCCAGGCGCTCAAGGCTGATCCTTGCATCCTGGGTCGCCCTCATGAAGTTCACAATCTGTGAGACCGGACCATTTAGCTGCCCGGTGATGAACTGTACGGCCAGCATCATTCCCAGAGTCATTGAGCCGTTGATCACCAGGGTGGCGGAAATAACAGTAATGAAAATATTGACAGATTCATGGATAAGCGTTCCCCCTGCAGTCTGGAACTGAAGTATCCTCAGTCCCCTGATGCGGGTATTGTATATCGCGTGCTGCTGTGCCTCCCATTCTTTCCGGTTGGTGGCCTCGTTGCCGGCGAGTTTTATCTCCTGCATCCCGTTAACGATGTTGATCATCCTGTTTCCTGCTTCAGCCATCTGCATGAAACGCATATTGTCAAGGCGCTCACGGGCCGGCATGAAAAGAGTGACATACAGCACGTAAAGGGCAGTACCGGAGAGAAATACAAGCAGCACTTTAATGTTATAGATACCGAGCACCACCCCGAAAACCACAAAGTTGAAAAGGGAAAAGAGAATGGCAAGGCTTGAAGAAGTCAGGTAGTTCTCAATCCGGCTGTTGTCATCAATCCTCTGCAGTATGTCCCCGTTCAGCTTCGTGTCGAAGTAGGCTATGGGCAGTCCCATCAGGCGGGCAAGGAAGTCAGAAACAATCTTGATATTCAGCCTGGTGCCCATATGCAGAAGGAGCCATCCCCGCGTGAATTCGACAGCCAGCCTTCCGGCTGTAAGGGCAAGCTGGCCGGCCAGCACAAGCCAGATAAACTTAATATCACGTCCGGCTATACCCCTGTCGATAATTGCCTGTGTAAGGAAGGGGAAGACAAGCTGTATTGCACTGGATAACAGCAGGCCGGCAAGCAGCATGATTATCTGCTTCCGGTAGGGTTTGAGGTAAGGCAGCAGGAATTCGAAGCCGCCCTTTGGAGGAGGATCATCATGCAGCTCTGCAAACCCGGGTCCGGGCTCCAGCAATAAAGCCATCCCAGCCGGTTCACCGGCTGCCTCTCCGGAGATCCACCCTTTACGGAATTCATCCAGGGTCATTTTTATCCTGCCAAGTGCAGGGTCACTAACCCAGACTGCTTTCTCCCCTATCCTGTTGATGACAATGAAATGATTCTGCTGCCAATGTACGATGCACGGCATTTGCACTTTTTCCTTCAGCCTGCTGAAGGGTATCTTCACCCCTGCAGCCCTGAAGCCGATGCTCTCCGCAGCTGTTTTCAGGCCAAGGAACGAAACTCCTTCGCGGGTGATCCATGCTTTTCTTCTTATTGTCTCAAGCGAAAGACGTTTGCCATATCGCAAGGCAATCATGCTGATGCATGCGGGCCCGCAATCCATGGCATCATGCTGCCTGACAAACGGAAATCTCATCTTGCAGAAGGAATGGCTAAATGCAAATGTAAATATATCCAATTAAAGCCGACTCTCACAGGTGAGTCTGAAAATGTGTGTCTCAGCATCTTTATTAAATCGATTCCGGAAATTGTATATTTGCCAATTAAACCGCTTGTTTGGGATTATTCAGGAAGTACTCGGATATTGACATCATTGATGGAGTCAGGAGGCAGGATAACCGGATCCTGTCATACCTGTATGATACCTATTATGAGATGATCAATGACCATGTCAGGAAGAACAGCGGCACGGAAGATGACGTACGCGAGGTCATGCAGGAGACCGTGGTAATTCTGTACAGGCAGGTCACAGGTGACGGATTCTCTCTGAAGACAGACCTAAAGGGCTATTTCTTCGGAGTTGCAAGGAATGTCTGGAACGCTCAGTTGAGGCACCGTTCAAAGCTTGTGCCCTTTGAAAGTGA
>DHUL01000021.1:4567-43659 GCA_002409145.1 Bacteroidales bacterium UBA5235 | reverse complement strand
CCTGCAGATCATTCTGCAGCTGAAGAAACATCCAGGGCAACACTTGAGAGAATTGTTGCCCGTTCCTTTGCACTTCTGGCGGAGAGTTGTCAGACGGTGCTCACCCTTTTTGGCGACGGACTGTCTTACGAAGAGATAGCCAACAGGATGGGTCTGAAAAATGCCGTCTATGCCAGGAGAAAAAAGTATCTCTGCAAGGAAGCGCTTATGGAGATAATTAAGACTGATCAGGAGTATCAGGACCTGGGTCCCCTGTAAACCAGGGCCACCAGTACCGTGGCCACCAGCAACAAAATAATAAGAGAGATATAAAGGATGACTTTGTTATACCACAGGGGCGTATCATCGCCGTATATGACGAGTGCTGACCAGTAATAAGGATGCGACCGTCCCTGATCAGCCGTTCTCAGGAATTTCAACCGTGCATTGCGAAGGGCAGAGCTTTTTGGCTGTCCGCTTCTCATATTCTTGTAAAAGGTGTGTATCACTTCCGAGGCTGAGGTATCATCTACCTCCCACATTGACATCACTGCCGAACGGCTTCCGGCGTAGAGGAAACCGCGTGCGAGGCTGAGGATTCCCTCACCGCCTGCCAGGAGGCCATTGCCCGTGTTGCATGAGCTGAGAACAACCATCATAGCCTTTAGCGGCAGGCTGTAAACCTCGTATGTATTGAGCATTCCGTCATCCTGCTCCTCCTCCACACCTTTAAAGAGCATTTTTGAGAAAGCAGGACGGCTGTCATCAACCAGTGTATGCATTGCCAGATGAATGATATCATAACCCGGAGCCTCACGCTTGAAAGTCTCCTCAGTGGCTTCGCTGCCCAGGTAAGCCATACCGCCACACTGGCTGACTGCATCTTCAGCCTCAATAAGAGCAGAGGGAAGCTCCCTGATCTCTCCCCTGAGGCTGGGCCACGCTGCAATGACAGAATCAGAGATCTCCATGCCTTCGTAAGTCGGGGCAAAAGCGACAAGCCTGTTGTTGAACCTCCGGGTCTTTTGCATTGTCTCTGATGAGAGGGTGATACTATAGATATAAGAGAAGCGGTACTTCTTCAGCGCAAACGGAGCCTCACGGTATAACAGCTCCGGGCTTCGGAACTCTTCGGTAACAAGCGTCTCAAAGGGGAGATAGGAAAGGATGTTGTCAGGTGATATAACTATCTTGTCACCAACCAGGTAGGGTTCGGCAGGTTCGATCAGGATCCGGTACAGGCTGTAGGCCAGATCCATGTATTCATTGAACGGGGCACGTGATCCGCTGGTCAGGGGGGTTGTGGATAATATCCTGCGAAAGCGGTGCAAATCAGCGAAGAAACTTGAATCGATCCTGCGGGTAATAACCTCATTCCTCCGGCTGTTGGCAACCAGGATATAAAGCCTGTCTGAGGTCAGCACATAACTCAGGAGATTCGACTTTCTGCCGATGACCTTTCCCACATCGGCAGATGAAGCCACCTCATTCCTGTATTTCAGGTTATAGTATGAAGGAAACTGTTCTTCAAAAATGCGGTTTAATGAGTCACGGGACCGGAGCAACCTGAAGGTAACGGTTTCCCATGTTGCCAGCTTCTGTGAATCAGGAACTGCCTTTAGCTGCTCAGTGGCAATCAGTTCCCTGTAGAAACCGGTCTGCCGCCTGATTTCTGCGTCCATGCCGGCAAGATCGGCGGGAATTGAAAAACGTGTAGCATTCAGCTCACGGATCGAAGCAAGGAACCCTGCCACTTTGCTCCTTTCTGAATACTCAAATATCCCTTCCAGGGATTCCCGGCTGTGATCAGCCTCGTAAAGCCTTGCATAGTTACCGATAATGCCTGTATAGAGATCCCTCGAATATGAGCTGAAACTGGTGCGGCTTTCATCCTCGCTCAACTCCTGCCGCTGACTGTCATAATATGAGGCTATAACCTTCCCCGTCGCCACCGCCTGCAGATCATACCGGCTATCCCCGGAAATATTCGCCAGGGAATCCAGGGCAGTATACTTTATTTCCAGTATATTGAGATCATCCTCGGAAAAGACTGCCGGGGAAGCGATATTACTCCCGGGGTAAGCCTCTGTTCCGTTGGCCGGGTAGTAAGCATCTGCCAGGGAATCCATCTCATCGGTTATCCTAAGCACCTCTGCATATTTTCCTGCGTTGGCAAGTGACCGTGCATACTTGACTGTAAGGAACCTTGACATCGTGACATCCCATGGATTGGCACGTACGTAACTGAAACACTGTTCATAAAGCGCAAGTGAACGTTCGCTGCCTTCCTGGCTGCTGTTAACGAAGTCGGCAAATGAAACAAGCATCATGAAATACTCCCTGCTGCCGGACCCGTGTATGTTTTTCACTCCTGCAAGTCCCTCTTCCAGAACTCTTTCTCCTTCCCGGAAACGGCCTTCCTGGGCCAGGAAATTTGAATAGTTTATATAGAGCAGAAACTTGTCCTGCGTGTTTATGTCACCCTCTATCGCCAGCCCCTTCCTGAAGTAATCCTCAGCCTCCTCCTTCTGACCCAGCCGCCAGTAAACGAGTGCGATGGTATTATGAAAAAGTATCCGGGAGTCAGCACCGGTTTTCTGATCTGACTCAAATAATTTCAGGGCTTCACGGCAGTAAACAAGTGATTTATTGTATTCCTGTGTCCGGTAAAGGCTCAGCCCGATCACATGATAAAGATCAGCCCTGACACTGGGCTTTACTAGATCAGGGTAGATTGTCGATACAGTCATTGCAGCCTCAGCCATCCGAACAGCCTGCTCATTGTCATTCAGCTCCAGGCAGATGCTTGCAAGGTTGAGATAATTAATAACAAGTCCGGAGGAGTCGCTTCCCGATACAGCTCTCTTTGCAGCCAGGGCTTTTATACCAAGAGGATATGCTCTTGAATAATCTCCCGACCTGAGCAATGAGACAGCCATATTTATCAATCCGTTGGCATACCTCCTGTCAGCCAGGTCAAGCCTCTCCCTGTACATTACTGATCGTGAAAAACAATCATAAGCCTTTATGTAACGGTTTGACTGATAGAAATGTACCCCGATAAAGTAATTGGCATCCGAAAGTATCAGAGTATCTTTTATTACATTTTTCTCAAGTGATACAGAGATCTCCGCGGTGAGCCTCACCGGATCAGCATCAGGATCTCGTCCTTCCAGGTAAGCTGCCAGTGAGTCTGTCATCTCCTTCAGCCTGGCCTCATGCAATTCACTCCATTGACTATCAGCAGCAGAGAATAGCGCAGAACCGGAATCTCCCCTTCCGGCAACAATTCCCCCTTTATTACTTTCTGCAATTGTCAGTGTCCCTGCCCCTGCTGCCAGAGCCTTGTCCGGCATCATGAAGACCACCGTCAAAAACAGGACAATTACAGTGATTATGCCTGACTTCAGACGCATCAGCTTGGCTCTTCTTTCTTCCGCTGGTAAAAGTATAAAACAATCTATTACCGGATCGTTAATTTTTTTGTGTTGTACAAACTTGTCTTTCAATATGTTGCATTTTTTTTGAAAAAAAGTTGATTTTTTCGTGTCACAAAATGGCACTTTCTGACATGTACGGTATAAATGACAATTAAACCCTGATTTTAACACTTAAAGAAATTACAATTATGAAAACCCTGGCAATTGAAAACTTTTCAGAATTTATTCTTTCAAACGAGGAAATGATTAATGTACGCGGTGGCAACGGAGCAACGTCCGAAGAGGGTAATCCGACCAGGCCTCCCGTGATCATCGAGATCTGAGCTGATAATAATTGCCGGTATTTCCGGCCTGTATTTATAACATAATAGGGGCAGATCCGCATTTGCAGATTGCCCTGAATGTCAGGCATCATGCCCGGATGCCGGCGGATCTGTCCGCAACAGTACAGGGCTGAATATAAATATCTATCTGATTGATAGTTTTATATGAGTGTGAAATAATAATGTACAACATGAAGACAAAGGATGTCAACAATGCCATTGAGAATTGGCTGGGCGGGCACGCAGACAGGTCTGCTCAGGATTGGCTGATGGAAGAAATGAAGAAAGATGCTGCATTGGCAAGGGAAGTGAACCTGAGAAGAAAGACCGACGAGATCCTCGCCGACCACGACGTGATTGAACTCAGGCATAAACTGACAGCTATTGAGATGAGGAGACAACATGCCGGAACCGTGAAGAGAACTGTCATCAGGAGTGCGAGGTACGCAGCAGCTGTGGCACTGATTGCGGTTCTGTCAACTGCTCTCTACCTTACCCTGAGGCAACCTGCCTCACCTGGTGAACTATACTCTGCAAACTATTCACGCTATGAGTCTCCGGGGGCTGTGAGGTCCGTAGTCAGCCCGCAGAATACCCTCATGGAAAACGCTATTGCCTCTTACGGAGCAAGAGAGTATGACAAAGCCATCGTCTATCTCGAACAACTGATCAATAACGGTCAGGAAGACATGGAATCAGTATTCATGCACGGGATGGCCAACATGGAGGTGAAGAATTTCCCGGTGGCCAGCGGCTCATTCACCCGTGTAATCGAACACAATGACAACCTTTATCTTGAAGATGCGGCATGGTACCTGGGGCTCTGTTACATGATGACTGACAATAAAGACAAGGCTGTCAGGCAGTTCAGTTCAATAGCCTCTTCTAAAAGCAGGTACAGTAAAAAGGCCGCAAAGCTGATCCGCCGGCTTAACTAACGAATTAATCCACAATATACTGTTCATATGTTCGAGATTCTTCGCAATGCCTGGAACGAGACGGGACTGACAGCAGCGAATGGCATGAAAAACTTGACAAGATGATCAACCGACCAAATATTCTTGCAGGCGTTTCACATGAAGTGAGGACCCAGATGAACTCCATAGTAGCTTTTTCTTACCTTATTAACAACGAAAGGTTCAGCGACAGCGAAAAACGTGAGTTCTCCGAGCAGATCATAACCTCATGCGAACAGCTTATAGGATTGTTTGAAAACTTCTTTGACACTGCTGCCCTCGAATCAGGGTCAGCCAGGGAAAGCCTCCGCGAAACAGATATCACAAGATTGTTTGAGTCACTTACCTCTGATTTCAGAGTTTTCATGAGGAAAAAGGGACGCGACAATGTGGTTCTCATCCAGGAGGATAACCTTCCCGAGAAGCTGATGCTGAAACTTGATACAGCAAGAATGACCAGGATTTTGAGCAATCTTTTCAGAAATGCACTCGACAATACTTTTTCAGGGTTTATTAAAGTAGGGTGCACCTGGTATGATGAGATAATTACCTTCTATGTAAAAGATTCTGGCCAGGGTTATCCCCGAAGCAGTGATCTGCTGCTTTCCGACAATCCTGAGATCCAACATTCCGAAAGTCAGGATACCTATTCCGCTATGAATTTAATCCTGGCCAGAAATCTCATTCTGGCAATGGACGGTAAGATCAGAGTTGAAGCCAACGATTCCGGAGGCACCTCTGTCTTTGTATCATTGCCGGCGCGAGAAAGTCCGGGTCTGAAAATACTCACCGGCACCTCTTCAGAGAACAAGATAGCTATCTGATTCTCTGAAGCTTACAACTGTCTGTTAAGAGAGGAAAGGAGGCTGCCCCAGGGTGCCCTCCTTTCCGGTTTTATTGAGGCTTTGGTGATGGACGGTCCCCGTCAGAGAAGGGGTCATCTGGTAGTACCTTCTGATAGTATTGTTATCTCTGTTCGCCTGTTGAGGCGCTTCCCGGCAGGGGTTATATTGTCGGCCACCGGGGTTGTCTCCCCATAACCGTGTGAAAATATCCGGTTTCCATCGATGCCCCGGCTTATGAGGAACTCCCTGACTGAAGCGGCCCTTCGCTCAGAAAGCCTCTGGTTATGCTCGTCACTGCCATCAGAGTCAGTATGCCCCCCGATCTCAATAACAACAGTGTGGTTTACCTGCAGGAATTCAAGAAGATGCTCAAGTTCCGGCCTTGATGATTCAAGCAACTCCCACGAGTCAGTGTCATAGAAGACGTTGTACATACGCATGAACTCTCCCTTGCGAACCTTGTTCAGAGCAATAGTCTTCCTGAAAGGCTCAGCAGACGTATAACCGTCGGCGAAGTCGAAGTTCTCGGAATAGATCATATAACCGTCAGCCGTGACATTCATCCCATAACTGCTTCCACGGGGCAGGCAGACGAAGAACCCTCCCTGACTGTCAGTAAGAGAGGTTATCACAGAAATCCCTTGGGTAAGGTCTGACAGCTCATACTTTGCACTGATGGGTTGACCTGACACCTTGTCAATAACTGTCCCCTGGAAGTAAAGAACCTGTTCGGGCTGAACCTCCTCCGGCAGATCAAGGTAATAGATATCCTTGCCCCTTCCTTTGTCACGGACTGAAGAAAAGTAGGCTCTCCGGCCCGAAGACTCTATGACGAGGCCTGTTTCATCTGCAGGGGTATTTACCGGCGGACCCAGGTTTTCCGGGCTTGTCCATGTGGAATCACGGTTCATGTTTGTGAAATAGATATCATGCCCGCCAAATGACTCCCTGCCATTGGATGAGAAGTACAGGGTTCTTCCATTGAAGTAGATAAAGGGAGAAAATTCATCTCCCGCAGTGTTAATTGTCTTTCCCGGATTGACCGGTTTGCCCCACCTGCCGTCACTGCCCTGCAATGAATACCATATATCCATACCGCCAATCCCTCCTGGCCTGTTGCTGACAAAGAAGAGCATCCTTCCGTTGGGGCTTACAGATGGCTGTGACTCCCAGTATGTTGTGTTGACTGGTGGCCCTATATTAATACCGGGTGACCACCTGTAGCCGTCATATGACGAGAAGTAGATATCACATCTTCCCTGCCCGTCGTTCCTGTCGCAGGCAGTAAAAAACATATACCTTCCATCCGAAGAGATCGACTGCGCTCCCTCATTTCCTGCAGTGTTCAGGGGAGCCCCGGCGTTACGGGCAGTACCCCAGTATCCATCTGCCGTCAGTCTGCTCACATAGAAGTCTTCCTGCCTGTCGTGGTTGTAATCTCTGCCGTAACCGGCTGCCCTTTTCACCTCGCGTGTGAATATCAGTTGCCTGCCGTCACCTGTTACTGAAGGCCAGTACTCATCCAGGGCAGTGTTGACGGAGTCACCTGCGCTGACCGGCTCAGTATCACAGAGAGATGCCGGGAACGAGAGGGCAAAACGGCAACTGGCAAGCATCTTTTCAGCTTCGCTGCGCAACCTGGAAGCGGTTCCTGACTGTTGCAGAAAAGCGTCAAGGTGAGTTGCAGCTTCATAGTATTTTCCGGTACGCAACTCGGCCCTCCCGAGACTGTAGAGAGCCGGTATGAAGAAGAGGGAGTCCGTTGCAATGGCCGTACGGTAATGTGTCACCGCTTTTTCCCAATCACCGGTATCGGAATAGAGCTGGCCGAGGATCAGGTGAACCTCATAGAACTTGCCATCCTCCTTCAGTGCCTGCAGGAGGTTCGACTCTGCCCTGTCATAGTAAAGAAGCTCGTAATCCCTCTTGCCCTGGTCATAGAACTTAAGCGCCCTGTTGGAACGTGTATGAAAGGTCTGACCGTTGACTGTATACTGGGTCAGCAACAAAAGCATGAAGGCTATTATTGTTTTTCTACCACTCATTCAGGGGATATGCATGAATTTATGTGCCTGCAGTGAGACTCTCCACCTGGTGTTCTTCTTCACATATTCAGTTATTGCCTCTATCATTTCCCTGTACCTGCTCCATTCCGGTTGCAGAAGAAGCTGGCAGTCCGGTCCCACATTCCGGCTGTACCTCTCTGCCTCCTCAAAATCAGTGCCATCATGAATAACCACCTTGAGCTCATTTGCCATACCCCAGATGCCGGGGTTCGGCGGTGAATTTTTCTTGGGCGAAAGTGTTATCCAGTCCCATTTGCCTGTCAGGGGATATGCCCCGGATGTTTCGAGGAATGTTTTTATCCCTTCTGTCCTGAGCAGGTTACACAGGGGTTCCATGTTCCACATCAGCGGCTCGCCACCGGTAACGACCACCGAATCAGCTCCGGCAGCAGTCACATTTGCGGTGATTGCCTCAATGGTCACCATCGGGTGGAGCTCCGCATTCCATGAATAGCTGGTATCACACCAACTGCAGCAAATGTCACATCCTCCCACCCTTATAAAATAAGCTGCTTTACCTGTGTTGCATCCCTCTCCCTGGACCGAATAGAACTCTTCCACAAGGGGGAGCATCAAACCGCTTTTCTCTGATTCCGTCTTCCTCATCTTCGTTTTTTGTCGAGGGAAAGAAGTCTGTACATGTCATGGAACAGATCGGTGTTATCCTGGATGCCCGTGAATTCCGATGCCCCCGGCCCGAAGGCAAATACCGGCACCATAACACCCGAATGCCCGGTGAAGCTGAACTCTGCCCTGACTTCCCTCTTTTCAAGGTCTCCACCGGTAATACTCATGCCTCCTGTCTCGTGGTCAGCAGTCACAACAATCAGCGTTCTGCCGTCTCTTAATGCATAATTATGTGCAACAGCCACCGCCCTGTCCATGTCAAGGACCTCCTCAGTCACCATTGATGTGCTTCTGCTGTGGCCGGCATCATCAATTTCTGATCCTTCGACCATCAGGACAAACCCCCTGGGATTACGTGAAAGCACCTCTATAGCCTTGGCTGTTGCCCTGGCAAGGTACTGCGGGTCCCTCCCCTCGAACAGCCTGGGCATGTCATCATCTGCCATCAACCCTGCAATCCGGTTACTCTTAGAGGCAATGAACGACTCAAAATCATATGTGACATCATACCCGGCCCGGGAAAGGCCTGAGATTACATCCTCCTCAGGGTTGATCTTCCCGGATGAATCAGGGGCGGGAACGAAATATTTTCTGCCTCCGCCAATGAAGATGTCAGCCGTCCCGTTCATGTACTGCTTCGCTATGGCACGATATTTATACCTGAGCGGGACGTGAGTGGCAAAATCAGCCGGCGTGGCATCAGTTAATGAACTGTTGCAGATAATGCCGGCGGACTTGCCTGCCGCTTTTGCATGCTCCAGCAGGGTAACGAGTACAGTGCTGTCAGGGCGCATCGCTATCATCCTGTTATTGGTTTTCTCGCCGGTGGCAATAGCTGTACCACCCGCGGCTGAATCAGTAGAGTAGCTGTCAGCCGAGTGTGTCCTGCTGAATCCTGTTACCGGAAAGGCAGGAAAGGTCATTGTGTTGCCCGAGACCGTCATTGCAGCATAGACATGTGAGACTCCCATCCCGTCACCGATGAACAGCACCAGGTTTCTGGGTTTCTGCCTCGCACTGCCGGCCGAGGTAAGTATCAGTAAAACAATGGCTAAAGCCGTAATCTTTGAAAGTATCTTCATAAAAAAGTCAAAATCAGTTATTGCCAAAGAGCATTTTCCTTTCCCGTTGTTCCGCGTCAGCCGCCCAACCAGCCGGAACAATCTTCCATTGGCTGAGCGGAACAGGTGAGATTGTGCCCTGTTCTCTGATCCATTCAGTCATATAGTACCGCAAATCACGTTCCGTCGCGGTAATGATTCTGCTGTCCAGTTCCTTTCCGGTAATACCCGCTGCAGGGAAGTGCCCGCCGCCGCCATTGGCACGGTATGAGTTGACAGCCACGGTATATGTTGCACTGTGGCTGAAGGTGGTGCCATCACTGAGTGCCGTGATGTTGATCCTGGCACCCGCGGGTTTGCTCACATCAACGGTATACCGGATACCCATGGCAGAATCAAAATTATAAGACGCATTGCGAAACCTGGCAGTTCCGTTGACCATGACCGGAATCCCGTTGTCATCTGTCCGCAAGTTAAGCATGTAATCACTGCTTTTCTCCATTGTCCGGAACCACTGCCCGGCTGAATGTTCAAGATGACGGTCTATCTCACCTCCTGTCATGCTCACGGTATACAGGAAATTCTCAAACCTGTAAAGTCTGTACATATCCCTGATCCTGAGATCTCCCCTGGAGATGCTCTGGTCAAATGACAGAGGAGCGGCCAGTGACACCTGAGCACCTGTAAGTTCTAATTGCATCTGGTGTATAAGGTCGACAAAGGCCGAAGGACCGAAATAGGCATCGCGGGTTGTGACCGTTGTCTCAGACCTGCCGATAACCTCTGAAGTATATTCCCTGACCTTATCCATTGCTCCACGGTACCGTTTCAGGAAACCGGCCGATTCAGGCAGGGTGTTCATCCCGATTATCCTGCCTTTGAGAACCGGTCTGGTGTTTCCCCCGGCTGTCCTGTCAACGGATACACTGACATTCATTACAGTTTCAGCCCGGCTGCCGCCGTCGAGAATAAGTACCCTGTCCCCGTTGCTGTCTGTCACTTCCGTTACATCCTGCCTGTGGTCATGACCGCAGAAGATTACATCAAATCCGGGGACATTCATGGCAACTGCCATGGTGCTGTTTTCATCGTCTCCTCTGTCACGCTCGTCTCCCATTCCGGAATGAAAAAGCCCGATCACCAGATCAGGGTCCTCTGCCTGTATTGCGGGCATCCACTTTCTCGCCGTGGTGACCATGTTATCAAACCTTAATCCACGGTAGAGTGCTTCCGGCAGCCAGCGCGGCACCGAAGGGGTGATAAGTCCGAAGACCACAACCTTCATTCCATTCTTTTTAATAACGGTATAAGGCTTGAAATAGGGTTCCCCGGTGCTTATCTCAATGGCGTTTGCTGCCAGCAACGGGAAGTTGTATTCTCTCCTTACGCGGTCATAGACTGCATGTCCTGCCTCAATGTCATGATTCCCCACGGTAGCTGCATCATAGCCCAGGTGGTTGAGGATCTCTGCGATGATATGGGTACCCGTGGTATCAATAAAATTATAATAGTATGCCAGAGGATCACCCTGAAGTATGTCGCCGTTGTCAAGCAGGATAATGTTTTCCTTTTTCCCTGATTCAACCACCCATGCAAGGTTGGCGAGCGACCTGTCTGTGGATTCACCCTCGGTATTGTCAAAGGGAAGGAGCATTCCGTGAAGGTCAGTGGTGGCATATATCTCAAGCCCGCTCTCCTTTCTTGTGCATGCAAGCGCAAGTGTAGCAGCAAGGAGTATGAATATCAGTTTCCCGGTGTATCTCATAAGCGTTGTCCTATTTTGTTCTTACAGCCGGAGGCATTCCTATCCGGTTACTTCCATTCTTCATCCTGATGAGCATGAACTGGTCTGCCAGGCTTCCTGATGCATCAAATGCCTTGTATATCAGCCTATTACCATCAACAGTAATTTTCTGCCAGAACTGGGTATTGGTATAACCTGTCTCCCACCAGGGTTCAGCATCCTGCCTGTATTGTTTTGAACCGCTGACTGAGACCAAATAAACGGTTCCGGCCACCCTGCCCCTTTGTACAACTCCATCAGGCTTCATGATTCCCCTGGCATAAGTATGGTCATGGCCGTTCAGTACCAGGTCAACACTGTACCTGTCAATCAGCGGTTTCAGGTTCTCCCTTACAATCTTGTTGTCTCTCCTGGCGGCTGTTGAAAAGACGGGGTGATGAAATGCCATTACGGTCCATTTGCAGGGGTTATCCTTCAGGAGGCTTTCAACCCATTCCGTCTGATGGCGGGCAATGGCTTCATCCCTTAACATCTGGTCACTGCTGACTATTATGAACCGCACATCCTGATAGTCGAAACTGTAGTCTGTCTCCTCCAGGCCTGCAGGCCCGTTTTCCGGGAGAGTGAAACCCGGTCTCCAGTACCTGTTGAATTCACGTTTCTGTCTGTCCTGCGGATTGTAGTATTCATGATTGCCAGGGGTTGCAACAACCGGCACTTCCGATGCAATGAATCCTGCGGCCCGGTGCCAGTCACCCCATTCTTCATCAAGAGTTTTAGAGTTATAACCGCCGTCAATAAGATCACCCGTAAATATCATGAATGCTGCTCCGGGCACCGAGCGGTATGCCTGCCTGATCACCCTCGCATAGGAAGAGACAGGTCCCACCTGTGAATCTCCGAACCAGAGAAATGAGAAGGGGGCAGCGCCAGCTTCTGCAGTTCTGAAGGTGAACCACTCGCTGGCCTCTGCACCGGAGCCAACGCTGTAGGCATATCCTGTTCCGGGGATAAGCCCTGTAAATATTACTGAATGGAACCTGGCTGTCACACCGTCAGCAGTGATATCCTCTGATCTCCCTGTCACGGCCAGTGCAGAGTCAGCCATCAGCACACCGGCTATGTTACGGCAAAGCCGGGCAACAGTCTCAGTAACTGTGGTATCCGTTCGCCAGGTCACAGCCATGGTTGTAACCGGATCTGCGGTTATGTTCAGTATTATCCTGTCAGGTTTCGCAGTGGGAACATATCTTGTAATACGCTCCTGTGCCCCTGCCTGGAAGGAAATTAATATCAGCGCAGAAAGGAGAGCGTTCAGAACGGACTTCATCATTTGTTTTTAATACATTAACAATTCTCCGGACCGGGAGGTTGTAAATATATTGATAATTTCCATTCAGAGCGGTGGAGCGATCTTGCAACCACAGCTCTTTTAACTATTTTTGTAACTGTATGAAAGTGTTATCCGGACTTGACGTTGTCACCCTCAGGCTGCCTGCGGGCCTCCGTGGAAAAAGAACTGGACTGCTGTGCCACTCGTCAAGCATATCCTCAGATTACAGGCATATTACCGAGATCTTCGGGCAAAGCAAACAGTGCAGGCTTGTCGCACTTTTCGGGCCGCAGCACGGACTCTCAGGGCAAACCCAGGATAATATGACAGAGTGGGAAGGAGGCACTGACCCTGTGCTTGGAATACCTATTTACAGCCTTTATGGTGAGCACCGCAAACCAACGGCCGGAATGCTTGAGGAGATGGAAGCCCTGGTGATTGATCTCCAGGACGTTGGAGCAAGACTTTATACATATATCTGGACGGTCAGACTTTGTATGGAGGCATGCGCCGAAACCGGCATACCGGTCTACATTCTTGACAGACCCAACCCGATCGGAAGGATACAACCTGACGGTCCGGTTCTGAGCGAAGAATACTTCACATTTGTTGGCGGTGCCTGTATCCCTCTCTGCCACCGGATGACGATTGGAGAGATGGCCATCTGGGTGAAGGAGAAATACATCCCTGGATGCGAATTGCATGTGATCAGGGCCGAAGGATGGAGACGCAATACAATGTACCAGGAGACCGGCCTGCCATGGGTCCTCCCATCTCCGAATATGCCCGCCCCTCAGACTGCAGCAGTCTACCCGGGGACAGTACTTGCCGAAGCCCTTAATATCTCGGAAGGGCGGGGCACAGTGATACCTTTTGAGCTAACCGGGGCTCCCTGGATTGACGGAAGGAGGCTGCTTGATGAAATGCGCTGCAGAAAACTCCCGGGATGCCGGTTCAGAATGCATGACTTCATACCCACTTTCCATAAATATTCAGGTGAGTATTGCAGGGGAATACAGATCCATGTCACAGATCCCTCCATCTTCAGGCCTGTGGCAACCGCCATGCACCTGTTCGATTCAATCATCCGTACATCGCCGGAAGGTGCCCTGAAATTCAATCCTCCACCATATGAATACGAATACCGTCTGATGCCATTCGACATCCTTTCTGGTGACAGCCGCATGCGCGAGGTGCTTACAGAAGGCCTTTCACTGAAGGATGAAACTGCGCGCTGGGAAGCACAGACAGAAACCTTCATGGCTGACTTCAGGCAGATATCCTTATATCCAGATTAAGATGCTCACTACCGGAAATATCATCGCCCTCTCGGCAATAATTTTCACAGCTTCAATTGTCAGGGGTTTCACCGGCTTCGGACTGGCACTGGTAGCAGTACCGCTGATACAGTTCATTATTCCAGTCACTGATACTGCCGTCTTCATTGCTATTATAAACATGATCTTCTCCCTGATCTACTACCGCCGGTCCAGGGAACTGGTCAGGGAACAACCCCTGGGAAGAATGGCGCTGTTCACAGGCATCGGTGTTGCTGCCGGAACACTTATCCTTAAATATATCAACCCGGCATATATTCAAATCGGGTGGGGACTGCTGATAATAATCATTGTTCTTGCCCTTGCCCGGGGATTTAACTTCAGGATAAGCTCCGATGCCTCAGCCATGACATTTAGCGGTCTTTTCGGCGGTCTCCTCGCAGGGGCGACAGGTATAACAGGCCCCCCGGTGGCTATCATCCTCTCTGCCATGAAGACACCTAAGGAAAAGTTCAACGCGGTAATCTCTGTCTTCATCCTCTTTGCAGTTTCATATGCACTGCTGTTCTACCTGATATCAGGGCTCGTCCACCCGGAGACAGCATTGCTGGCATTATGTTCTGTACCGGCCCTGATTGCCGGCCTCCGTACAGGCGATATCCTCGTCTCACGAATAAGCCAGAAAACGTTCACCAATGTAGTCTATATAGTACTGATAATCATGGGTATAATTACACTATACAAGGGAGCAAAGACATTTGTTACAATTTAAACTATTCCGGATCCACAGACAATATGCTCTTCTCGGATACATATAAGACAGTAGAGGGAGAATCTCAGGGGCTCTACAAGGACCGTGGCAGCAGGTTCATTGCATTAGCTGTCCCTGTGACCTCCCAGGAGGAGATAAAAGCCAGGCTGGCAGAGCTGAGAAAGGAATTCCATGACGCGAGGCATCACTGCTTCGCATGGGTACTGGGGCCTGACCGGCAGGCATGGCGCGTAAGTGACGACGGAGAGCCATCTGGTACTGCCGGCAGACCAATCCTTGCACAGATAAATGCCCATGAACTGACGAATGTCATGATTGTGGTAATCAGGTACTTCGGAGGAACCCTTCTGGGTGTTGGCGGGCTGATAAACGCATACCGGAGTGCTGCTGCCGATGCGCTTGGGAAGGCAACGGTGGTAGAGAAACACCTGATGGAAAGATGGGCTGTCTCCTTCCCATACACCTCAATGAATGATGTGATGAAAGTGTTCAGGGATGAATCATGCAGCCAGTCGGAACACCGGTACAGTGGCACTGACGTTACAGTGGAGATCTTATTCAGGGCTTCCAGGGCTGACCATGTGACGGGCAGGCTGAATAAGATCAACGGACTCCGGATAAAATGGCTCACAACAGAATAGGCGGGCTATTTTTTAAATAGTTTTAAACAGGCAGAATATTGCAGAAGCAGTTGTAATAACTTTGCCAGAGTTCAGGCATATAAAACATAAAATAATGAAACCCAGAAGCTTAGTCTCAATTGATGATCTGACCACCGGGGAGATCACAAAGATTCTCAGTCTTGCCGCGGAATTTGAGGAGAATCCTGTTCAGGATATTCTCCGGGGCAAGGTTGTGGCAACGCTCTTCTTTGAGCCCTCTACCCGCACACGTCTCAGTTTCGAAAGCGCAGTCAACAAGCTTGGGGGAAAAGTGATAGGATTCACTGACTCAGCCAGCTCAAGCGTTACCAAAGGTGAGACACTGAATGACACCATAAGGACCGTCAACAATTACGTTGATCTGATTGTCATGCGTCATCCCATTGAAGGAAGTGCGCGCTATGCAAGTGAGATATCGACGGTGCCGGTCATCAATGCAGGCGACGGGGCCAACCAGCATCCCACACAGACTCTGCTTGATCTCTACTCGATCCTGAAGACGCAGGGCACACTTGACAATCTGAATATTTGCCTGGTTGGAGACCTGAAGTATGGCCGGACAGTTCACTCCCTGCTGATGGCGATGTCACGGTGGAAGACATCGTTCAATTTTGTTGCGCCGGAAGAACTGATGATGCCTGACGAATACAAACTATACCTGAGGAACCTGGGTCTTGATTACTATGAGACACCTGACCTGAACGAGGTCATTAACATGGCTGACATAATCTATATGACTCGTGTCCAGCGGGAGCGTTTCTCTGACCCGATGGAGTATGAAAAGGTAAAGAATGCCTATGTCTTGCATGATCATATGCTGTCAGATACCAAACCCGGTATGAAGATCCTGCATCCGCTTCCGCGGGTAAACGAGATAAGCACTGATGTTGACGCAAATGCGAAGGCGTACTATTTTGAACAGGCCCTGAACGGTGTTTACACCAGGCAGGCAATCATCTGTACATTACTTGGATTAAAATAAGGAACCATGAAAAATGTTAATGATCCGAAGCAGTTGCTGGTCAGCGCTATTGAAAGCGGAACAGTGATAGATCACATCCCTGCCAGTACTCTTTTCAAGGTAATAAAAATCCTTCGTCTCGACCGTATTCAGAACCAGATAACTTTTGGTACTAACCTTGAAAGTAAAACCGACGGTAAAAAGGCAATTATAAAAATTGCCGGAAAGTTCTTCGAGGATGATGACATTAACAGGATCGCCCTGGTGGCTCCAAATGCAAAGCTGAATATTATCCGGGACTACAAGGTGATAGAAAAGCGGGTTGTAGAGGTACCTGACACCATCAATGCCATAGCCAAATGCATGAATCCGAAGTGCATCACCAACTTCGAAAAAGTGACCACACGCTTCAGGGTGGTATCAAAGAAACCGGTTGCGCTGAAATGCCTTTACTGCGAGAAGATCACTGACCAGGAAAGGCTGGAGATCATCTGAGGCGGTCATATGACCTTATCCTGACTTCGTCCTTCAGGATAGCGCGATAGGCGAGCCACGCAAGGATGGCAGATATGAGCGGAAAGAGCACCTTAACCTTCCAGATGATATTCACATCTATTTTCCGGTCAAGCATTATAACGTAAAAGGCACCCAATATCAGGGTTCCGAGCGAAAGCAGGAGAACCAGCATTGTTAACCTCATCTGCAGAGATCTCTTCTTGTACAGAAAAACAGCAATAAATGCAAGGAGAGGGACAACTGCAAGTATTATTGTCATCGGCCACAGCCTTTGTATCACCTCCCCTTCATTGTTTTCCATGCCCGGGAAGCTTATGCTGAATATTGTGCCGCTTCCGGCCGTCAGCTGGATCAGGTCGCCGCTGAGCATCAGCCCCGACAGTAGTGCCACAGCCAGTAGAAACAATGTCTGTATTCTTTGTATCATTTTGGATATTAATTACTTTGACTTAAATAGTTTCCTGAAATTCTGGTAGTCAAGGTAATATAAAATTTTCAATGAAAGGCTGTTTGTCTGCGGCATAGAGAGGAGATCGCTGAAATTGTCGAGCCCGTTCCGGATGATAATGTCACCTTCTGACCAGATTGAGTTCTTCCACACAAGTGAAAGTTCACTTCCCGGTGCAAACCGCCAGGTATATACCATATCAATATTAAGGAAATTGGTATTAACATCACTGTTGTTCAGGGGAGTGGAATAGATGCGGTCAATAAGACTGCCGTCAGGCTGCAGCGTAAAATAATCGCCGTCATAATCGGCTCTTGACCAGTAGTGCCTTCCCCTCAGAGTAAGGTATGAACTCGATGTGAAGATGAAGGCGCCGGAAAGAGTATTGGTTATGGTTGTGACATCACGTTTCCCGAATGTGATTCCCTCACCAGCATTACCCGGCACAAACCCGATATCATTAAACATGTTTTCAACAGAGAGAGAGTAGCTGAAGGAAAAACGCCTGCTGGCTTTGAATTCAGGCTGGAGTGCCCACATGTAACCGTGCTGGCCGTAGTCTGACCGGGTTTTCATGTATTCAGCATTTCCCTCGATGTAAAACCTCTTGCTTTTGTCTGTATCACCGCGAAATTCGGCCCCGAAAGCCGCAGGCCGGTGATAGAACATTGACATGTCACGCGTCCGGGGTTCAAAATAGTCGTCTTCACCCCATGGCGTCAGTTCAAGCTCCATTGACAGGGACCAGTAGTTCATAAACAGGAGCATTGCATCAAGGGATACGCTTGCTGTTGTGAATTCTCTTGGCTTGTAAAGCTGGCCGTAACTGAAATCGAGCGAGGTACGGGTTGTCATAATGTTGCCAAAGGGTTCAAAGGTATTGTACGAGAAGTCAACCGAGTGGTCTATTTCATTATTGTTCCTGAGGTAACCCATGTCATTCGGATCATAGGTGTCACTCAGCAGTGAGAGGTTATAGTCAGTCCGGAACTTACCTCCTGTCCTGCCTGCATTGAAGTTAAGTGAATGACCAAGTGCAGTGGGTTCAACGGAGTAATATTTCTGGCTCAGCACAGCACCGGCGGAGGCTGACCAAAGCCTGTCAGCAGTCTTGACCAGAGCCTCAAACCCCGACACGTTGGCAGTATAGGAATATTCATTCTTCTCCCCTGCCCTGATCACGCTGGTGTTCATGACACTCACGTAAGAGTCGTTCTTCAGGGTTTGGTCGAGGACCAGCATATTGTAGTTGGTCAATGGCTCCGTCATGACATGCCTGGTTTCCCCGGTAAGTATGTTCTCCACCTCGGCCCAGGTACTGCTGGTCACCGCGTTGAAGATACCTATGCCCAGGCCGCTGCTTGTTCTTCCAGATATCTTGGTGGCATTGATCAGGCTCACTTCTGCCGGATTGCGGATTACCTCCTCCTCCTCTTCCACCATGTTGTATACATCCCTGATCAGATGAGGTGTTCCGCCTATCCGCCGGGAGTAAAAGATATCTCCCTTGTTGAAGAGCTCCGTTCCTTCCATGAAGAAGGGCCTTTTTTCATTGTACTTAACCTCATAGGGAGACAGGTTAAGCACCTGGTCATCAGACTGCACCTGTCCGAAATCGGGGATAAGGGTCGCATCGAGCGTGAAGCTCTCAGTCAGGCCGACCTTAAGATCGAGCCCTCCGTTGTAAGAGGTTCCCAGGCCCGGTTCGTCGGTCACATGCTCAAGATACCCGGACACATATGGCACAAGTGACAGCCTCAGTGGCGGCTTTACATCGCGTATGCCTGCCAGTTCACCCATGTGTGCAATGGATGACCCGAACTCCTTCGTGACGAAATTCCACGAGGATGTCTCCCTGGTGCGGCGCACTTCACGCCAGAAGTTGATGCCCCAAAGCTGCGAGGCTGACCTCGGGAACCGCAAAGCTGAATAGGGAATCTTCAATTCTGCAATCCACCCCTCTTCACTTATCCTGGTCCGGCTGTCCCATACCGCATCCCAGGTATCCTGGTGATCCCAGCTTTCTGTTGTGGTCATCTTATTATCAATCTGTACGTTGGAAGCTGAGACCTTGAACATCTCTCCATTCAGTCCGTCATTAAAAGGCGAAATCTCAATCCAGAAATGGTCTGCATTGATCTCACCGTCATCCCTCTGACCCAGCTGGGTGAAAATGCTGTCTGGATGACTATCATACATTGTGGCCCCGATATAAAGCGCATCATCATCATACAACAACCTCACCTCGGTTCTGTAACCCGAAGGCAATCCGTTATGCGGGTTGTATATAATAAAATCCCTGGCGGGTGAAGCCCCCTGCCATGACACTTCGTCAAGTTTACCGTCAATCTGAATTGTCTCTGAGGTGCGTAAAGCCTCGGCCCGCTTCTTTTCCTGGGAGGCTCCGCTGACAGTGTTCAGATTCAGAATGATGGAAATAAATACCGGAAAAACAAGCCTGCCGGTTTTGTTTATCACCTGGGAAAAATGCATTTCTGTGAGGTTGGGTTATCACGGCAAAGATAAATCCCTGCCACAAACTCTAATGATGCATTTGTCATATTAACAATAATTAACTGCATGCGCACATCTTGCTTCCGGATGATCAGAAGTTGACATTTTTTGTATTTTAGCGGCTTATAAATCGTACAATGAAAAGAACAGAACTTATAATCAATCCTGACGGCTCGTTGTTTCACCTCCATCTTCTTCCCGGAGACATAGCCGATAAAATAATCATAGTCGGAGACCCGGGAAGAGTTGAGATGATTGCTGAAATGCTTGATAGCGTGAGGGTCCGCAAAAGCAACAGGGAGTTCTGTACTGTCACCGGCAGCTACCATGATACGGAGATCAGCATCATATCATCAGGAATTGGCACTGACAATATTGATATCGTACTCAACGAGCTTGATGCACTGGTGAATATTGATCTCGCAACAGGTACGATTATAGAAGAACCTCGTTCCCTGACATTTGTAAGGATCGGCACCACGGGCGGACTGCAGGCTGAACTGCCGGTGGGTTCCTTTATTGCCACCGCCAAAGCAGTGGGCTTTGATGGCGTTCTGCATTTTTACGAGGGATATGAATGGTGCATTGACCATATACTGGCTGACTCACTGGCTGCCCACCTCGAATGGCCGGATGTTCTTGCCTACCCTTATGCTGTGGATGCTGACGCCGGCCTTCTTGAAAAACTGTCTCCGGGAACCACAAAAGGAATCACAATTTCAACACCGGGCTTCTATGCGCCCCAGGGCCGCCGGCTCAGACTTGAGCCATTTGACAATGAGCTGAATGACAATATCACCTCATTCAGGTTCAAAGGGCAGAAAATAACTAACTATGAGATGGAGAGCTCAGCCATCTATGGATTGTCAAAGCTCCTTAATCACAAGGCGCTGACACTCTGTGTGGTAATCGCTAACAGAGTGACAGGTGAATTCCTTACCGACTACAAACCATCAGTAAGGAAGCTTGCTGAACAGGTTCTTGATGGACTCAGCTCCTGAAAACCGCAAGTACCTCTTTAAGAATAATTACTGCAGCCTTTCCGTCCCCGTAGAAAGTCGGGTATTGCAGGGTATTGCTGTTGGTGACGAAATAGTCCCATGCTTCCCTGATTTTAACCGGACTGGCATCAGCCAGCTTTACAGTTCCGTTTTTGACAAGCTCCACCCATTCTGTCTCCTTCCTCAGCACAATGCAGGGACGTGAGAAGAAATGACTCTCCTTCTGCACCCCTCCGGAATCAGTAATGATCAGATATGCCCTCTTTTCAAGCAGTATCATCTCGAGGAAAGAGACCGGAGGTATGACTCTCAGGAACGGGTGATCGGATATTGCTGCATATAGCTCAGGAACGCGGTTACGCAGCGCAATCATTGTCCTCGGGTGCAGTGGCATGATCATAGGCATTGAGTTCGCCTCTGACAACTCTTTTATTGTGCTGAATATAGCACTTAGCCTCTCAGGGTCATCCGTATTTGAATCACGGTGGATAGTCACCAGCACAAAATTCCTGTCGGCTACGCCCAGACCTGTCAGAAAATCCTGTTTTTTTCTCTCAGCCAGGTCAGCGTAAAAGAGGCTGTTGTCATACATGATGTCACCTGTCAGGAAGACCCTTGGGTTGTTGATTGAGTACGGAGCCACATTCTCCGGGCGGAAGCCCTCGGACATCAGGTTCTTAAAGGCTGCGTTGGTAGGAGCAATAAGCAGTGTGGAGGCATGGTCAGCCATAATGCGGTTGATCTCCTCAGGCATAGTCTTGTTGAATGATCTCATGCCGGCTTCGATATGAACAACCGGAAAATGCTGCTTTACCGCTGCCAGCGCTGCGGCCAGGGTGGAATTGGTGTCACCGTAGATGACCACGCAGTCAGGTTTCTCACTGAGGATCACATCTTCGATGCGTTCCATAATCATTCCCGTCTGTCTCCCGTGCCTTCCTGACCCTACCTGAAGGTTATGATCAGGCCGCTTAATCTCCAGCTCGTCAAAAAAGACATCAGAGAGTTCCCTGTCATAATGCTGACCTGTATGAACGACCACCTCCTCAATCTCACCCGGAAACTCTCCCGCTATCGCCCTGCTGATGGCGGAGGCCTTGATGATTTGAGGCCTCGCACCGACGATGTTAAGGATCTTGAGTTTTCTCATTATTTGGCGTAGTTAACTGCCCTTGTCTCCCTGATTACGGTGATCTTGATCTGACCCGGATAGGTCATCTCGTTCTGTATCTTTCGTGCAATTTCAAATGAGAGGTTCTCGGTATCCTGGTCAGACACCTTGTCAGCACCTACTATTACCCTCAGCTCTCTTCCTGCCTGAATTGCGTATGTCTTTGTCACCCCGGGATAAGAGAGGGCAACCGACTCCAGTTCGTTAAGCCTTTTTATGTATGATTCTATTACCTCACGCCGTGCGCCGGGACGTGCGCCTGAGATGGCATCACATACCTGTACTATGGGTGCAATGAGTGTGGTCATCTCTGTCTCGTCGTGATGCGCTCCTATGGCGTTAATCACCTCAGGCTTTTCCTTGAATTTTTCTGCTATTTTCATTCCAAGGACTGCATGTGGCAGTTCCGGCTCGTCATCGGGAACCTTGCCAATGTCATGCAGCAGCCCGGCTTTTTTTGCCAGTTTCGGGTTAAGCCCCAGTTCAGCCGCCATAATTGAAGCCAGGTTGGCAACTTCACGTGAGTGCTGCAGCAGGTTCTGCCCGTATGATGAGCGGTATTTCATCTTACCCACCAGCCGGATAAGCTCCGGGTGAAGACCGTGTATGCCAAGGTCTATTGTTGTGCGTTTGCCCGTCTCCACTATCTCCTCCTCAACCTGCTTACGCGTCTTCTCAACAATCTCCTCGATGCGCGCCGGATGTATGCGGCCATCTGTTACCAGCTGATGCAGCGCCAGCCGTGCTATCTCGCGCCTGACGGGATCAAATCCGGAGAGGACTATAGCCTCAGGTGTGTCATCTACTATTATCTCCACCCCTGTTGCAGCCTCAAGAGCCCTGATATTCCTGCCCTCACGGCCAATGATGCGGCCTTTGATCTCGTCCGAGTCTATATGGAAAACAGTGACCGAATTCTCTATCGCCGTCTCTGCTGCAACACGCTGAATGGCCATCAGTACAACGCGCTTGGCCTCCCTGGTAGCAGTCATCTTTGCATCATCAAGTATCTCATTGATGTATGACATGGCATTGGTGCGTGCCTCTTCCTTCAGTGAATCGATAAGCTGATTCTTGGCATCATCTGCAGAGAGCCCTGAGACTGCCTCGAGTTGTTCCACCTGCTGCCGGTGCAGTTTTGACACCTCCTCTGATTTCTTGTCGAGCAGCTCCATCTGTTGTGTCAGGTTGTCACGGATAGCGTCTACCTCGTTCTTCCTGCGCTGCGTCTCTTCCAGTTTCTGTGAAAGGGATAGTTCTTTCTGCTTGATCCTGTTCTCCGCCTGGTTGATGCGGTTGTTACGCTCATTGATTACCTTCTCATGTTCAGCTTTAAGCTGCAGAAACCTTTCCTTGGCCTGGAGAATCTTCTCCTTCTTTATCACCTCGGCTTCTGCTTCCGCTTCTGAGATTATTTTTTTCCTCCTTGTTCGCAGCAACAGTTGCCAGAGGTAAAATGACAACGCTGAACCTGCTATAAGGGCCGTCCCGCCGATGGCAAAACAAACCCCTGATGTTATCTGTGCTATGATCATAAAATTATTGTTAGTTGTATAAAAAAACCCGCAGAGTTCCTCCAACTTTTAAAAAACCCCATATCTATATGGCTGGAGCGGCCGTTTTGCTTCGGGCTTCCAATGTCATGCGCAAGCATGATCCCGGCGAACCGGGCTGAGGCCTGTCCTAGGCAATCCAAGACCATCTCCAAAGTAAAAACTGTTGAGTTTCCAAAATGAATAGAGAAACAATGCGGGCAATATCCTGCTATTTTAAAGAACGCGTATCTATCTCTTTGACAGACAGAGGTTGACCATTTCAGTCAGCTCCTTCAACCCATCCCCAAGCGATGAATCCTCCTCTTTTTCTTCCATCTCAGTGAGCATGATCACGTACTGGAGGGCCGCCATCGCCAGAAAATCCTGAGTGTCCTTGTCAACGTAGCGCTGCTTATATTGCAGCACCTTTTCATTGATCAGCCTCGCTGCCTTCCGGATACGTTCCTCATTCTCACTCTCCACCTTCAACGGATAATACCTGTCGGCCACATTAACCCGGATCGATAGCTTATCATCCATTGTTATATATTTATCTGTCTAAAAGAGCAATACATTTATCTATCTCCCGCACAAGTTCACTCACTCTCCTCTTTGCCGTAACGGCATCCTCCCCGCTTCCCAGGATTGCTCCCGAGAACTTAGCTCTTTCGTATCTTGCCTTAAGCTCCTTTACTTCTTCTTCTTTCGCTGCCAGTTGTCTCCCCGTTTCTGACAGTTCTTTATTCAACCGTGCTGCCAGCTCAACCAGCCTGTCATGCTCGGCAATCAGTGCTTCCACTGACTTCCTGAGCAAAAGATACTCCTCATATCCCCTTACACTCATGACTGACAACTATAGTACAAAGGTAACATTTTTTTCGCTTTTTTCAAAAAATGACGGTATTAAGTTTGCTCTTTACCGGCAGAACAATAGATTTGCAGAACTGACACCGATATGAACAAAAGAATATTACTCCTTGCCATTTCTATAACAGTCACAACTGTCATTGGTTCACAGCCTTCCGGAAATGTATCATTTGTAAACCCCCTTCGGGAACCACCCTCACTGTCGGCCAGCTTTGCTGAGCTGAGGGCTGACCATTTTCATACAGGTATAGATTACCGTACGGGCGGAGTGCAGGGCAAGGAAGTGTTTGCAATTGATGAAGGCTATGTCTACCGTATTGCTGTCAGTCCTACCGGTTTTGGCAGGGCGCTGTATGTCCGGCACCCATCCGGTTACTCATCAGTCTATGCCCATCTCAGGAGCTTCAGACCAGACATCGAGGAGTACGTGAGGAAACAGCAGTACAGCCGTAAGAGCTTTACTGTCTCTCTCTTTCCACAGCGAAACCAGTTTCCTGTAGGCCGTGGAGAATTAATAGCATGGTCAGGCAACTCGGGAGGTTCGTCAGGGCCTCACCTGCACTTCGAGATACGTGACTCGGCCACTGAGGACCCTGTCAATCCGCTCAGTATCGGTTTTGATGTGAGTGACCGCATGCGGCCTGTCATTGACAGGGTGATCCTTTACCCCCTGACAAGGGGTTCGGCAGTCAACAGCAGCCATGGCAACCTTTCACTGCGAACTGTACCGTCTGACGGATCGTACGGCATCGCAGCCACAGCCGTGCCGGTAATCTTCGGCCCTGTGGGAATTGGCATCAAATGCTGGGACACCTTTGACAACAGCTCCAACAAATGCGGAGTATATACAATTGAATTACTGGCTGACGGACTGAAAATCTTTAGTTTTAAAGCCGACCGTTTCTCATACAGCGAGACCAGGTACATCAACGCCCATATTGATTATGCAGCCCGGGCTGTCTCAGGCGAATATCTGCACAGGTTGCACATATTGCCGGGTGACAGGCTTTCAATGTATGACGGCCACGTGGGAAGGGGTGTCATTAAATTCAATGATGACGCAGAACATGAGATAAAGATCATCGTTACTGACATACAAAAGAACAGGTCATGGGTCACCTTCCGGGTCAGGTCAGCGTCAAAACCCCCGGTCCCGCCAGCAGAGATCAGCTGCAGCAAGGTGATCCCCTGGGGAAAGGCAGCTGATTTCACAGCTGACGGTATAAGGATTCATTTCCCTGCAGGGGCGTTATATGATACATTATGGTTCAATTATAAAACCCGCAAGAGCAACAACGGGTTCCTCTCCGCTGTCCATATGTTGCACAATGAGACTGTACCCGTGCATGACAGGTTCAGGTTGTCACTAAGGCCTGACACTCTGATTGCCGGCCTTGAGAACAAGCTATGCCTGGCCAGGATAAGCAGCAAGGGCATTGTCTCTTACGCAGGTGGACAATACAGCTATGGCTTCGTCAGCGGAGAGTTGAACAGCCTGGGAGATTACGCCATCACTCTTGATACCATTCCGCCTTCAGCAAGGATGTCATTCGCCACCGGCGCTAACCTTTCCGGGAAGTCACAGTTTACTGCAACCATACGCGACGAGTTCTCAGGAATAAAAAACTACGAGATGTATGTTGACGGTGAATGGATACTTGCTGAGTATGATGCCAAGAACAACCTGCTCATCTGCAGGCCGGGAACGTCAGGGATGAAGGGAAATACGCAGCATACACTTGAGCTCCGGGTTACCGACAACTGCGGCAACAAAACGACCACCAGGTCTGAATTCAGGTGGTAACCAACCTTATACGAATTTTTCTATCATGCATGTAACGAGGGGTCTGAGACCCCTAGCCACGGTGATAATATGGCAATTAATCTGAAATGCAGGTAACAAGGGGTCTGAGACCCCTCGCACTGTCATCCTTATACAAAATATTCTGCTCCCGGGGTCAAAACAATTTTTCAGGATATAATCCCTGGTCAACCATCTTCCTGATGCTGTCAACGACAAATGGCTTGTCCTCCCTGTAAGTCACACCAAACCAGTGGCTGTTGCTTCTCAGAATCTGAATTGTGATCTCACCTTTCTTAACGAATTTATCAAGAGAGGTAGGGATATCCAGTTCTGCTTTCGGGTCAGAAATACGTTCCTTCAGGAAGTTGGTGAACTCCATGTTCAGGTATTTGTAAACTGACGGCTTAAAGCCGAAGAGGTTCATGGAGACAATCTCGTCACCGGTATATTGATTGACTTTACCTCCAGCATCGGGAGCAAAAACGCCGTCAGGTCTCTTTTCGATTCCCCGGGTTTCCACAATATGCTCCAGGAATCCGTCACTGCTCACCCTGCATATCCCGCGGTTGACATGACCATGGTCAGAGAGCGTGTTGCCCAGGCGGTAACCCACTATGCAGTAATTCCTGTCATTGGTGTCCTCAGTCAGGAACCTGTGCAGCACCTTGAATGCTTCATAGCCATAGTAGTCATCGGCGTTGATTACTCCGAAAGGTTCGTGGATTTTGGGTTCCGTCACCAGAATTGCATGGCTTGTGCCCCAGGGTTTCTGACGCTCCTCCGGCACCTTGTAACCACCGGGAAGATTTCCGAGATCCTGGAAAACATAATCAATCTCTATAACATTTTTGAGTCTCTTTACAAAAGTTTCCCTGAACTGTTCCTCTATGTCGCGCCTTATGACAAATACCACCTTGCCAAATCCGGCCCTTTTGGCATCATAGATCGAATAGTCGATTATCGTTTCACCGGAAGGCCCAACCTGGTCAAGCTGTTTATTCCCGCCATATCTGCTGCCCATCCCGGCAGCAAGAACCATTAGTGTAGGTTTCATCTGATTAAATGTTTTAGATCACACAATATTATCTAAATAATATGTACTTTCAAAGCCTCATTTAAAAGAATTGTCTCTTGTTGTGGAAATATGTGTTGACTCTGTTGAGTCAGCCACTGTGGCCGAAGCAGCCGGAGCAGGAAGGGTAGAATTATGCTCTGCCCTTGCCGAAGGAGGCGTCACTCCGAGTGCCGGTCTGATAGAAGCAGTACGGCGCAACACAGACATTAAGGTCCATGTTCTGATCAGACCGCGCAGTGGCGACTTCCTTTACAGTGACAGTGAGTTTAGTATAATGCGGCGTGACATCGAGGTAGCAGGCGAGTGCGGTGCTGACGGAATTGTCACCGGAATCCTCAACAGGGACGGAACCATAGACATGGAGAGAACAGCTCTTCTGGCTGAATATGCAGCACCGATGAGTCTCACCTTCCACAGGGCTTTTGACCTCTGCAGGGATGCCAGGAAAGGAATTGAGGATATCATTGCCACCGGTGCCGAGAGAGTTCTCACCTCCGGCCAGGCCAGGAGCGCCGTCGATGGCGCCCCGCTAATAAAGAGCATGATTGCTTGGGCTGCAGGAAGAATCATCATAATGGCGGGGGGAGGCATTGACGAATACAATATCGGCCTGCTTGCAACAGGCACCGGCGCCAGGGAATATCACCTCTCAGGCCGCCGTCAGAGAGAAAGCATGATGACCTTCCGAAGAAAAGGCATCTACATGGGTGACCCCAGGCTACAGACGGAGTATACTGTCAAAAGCGCCGATGCCGAACGGATCAGTTCGGTAATTATGATTTTAAAGGGTATTGTTTTTTAATTAAAGATGCTATTTTTGAGAGCTTCCCGATCCGCAAAAAGCTGGTACGGAACAGTAATTGATTGTAATACAATAAATTAAATCAATCCAATAAATATGAAGAAAACCACATCACTGATGCTGAGCCTCGTTCTCATGATATTCATTGTTTCGGAGAAGAGCCACGCATGCACCAACTTCCTGGTCACCAAGGGAGCCACAAAAGATGGTTCCACAATGATCACCTACTCGGCTGACTCACACGTCCTGTACGGAGAGCTTTACTTCTGGCCCGCAATGAAATACAAACCCGGAACCATGGTTGATGTATACGAGTGGGACTCAGGCAAATTCCTTGGCACTATTGAACAGGCACCCGTGACCTATTCGGTTGTCGGTAACATTAACCAGTACCAGCTGGCCATAGGAGAGACGACCTATGGCGGACGCAGTGAGCTTCAAAATCCTGACGGGATAATAGATTACGGCAGCCTTATATACCTTACGCTTCAGAGGGCAAAGAACGCCAGGGAAGCTATCCATAATATTGTCAGCCTTACAGAGAAATACGGTTACTGCAGCTCAGGCGAATCATTCTCCATATCTGATCCCAATGAAGTTTGGATCATGGAGATAATCGGAAAAGGTCCCGGCAAGAAGGGAATGGCATTTGTTGCCCGCAGGATTCCTGACGGTTACATCTCAGGCCATGCCAACCAGGCAAGAATACAGACTTTCCCGCTGGCCAACGGCACCACTTCAATCACCTCTGCAGAAATAGACAAGGTTTTCAATCCCGAAGTCGAAACAGTATATGCTGCTGACGTAGTGGATGTTGCCCGTAACTTCGGATGGTACGACGGTACTGATGCAAACTTCAGCTACAGCGATGTATATGCCCCGGTTGATTTCAGTGCCGCACGTTTCTGCGATGCACGCGTATGGTCAGGATTCAACAAGGTCAACAGCACTATGGGCGATTACCTCAACTATGCAATGGGATACGACCTCAAAAACAGGATGCCTCTCTGGATCAAACCTGACAACAAGCTCAGCCTTGAAGATGTAATAGGCCTGATGAGGGATTATTACCAGAACACACCCATGGACATGACCAAAGACGTTGGTGCAGGCCCGTATGCCAACACAGTCAGATGGAGACCCATGAGCTGGACTGTTGACGGTAAAAACTATCTGCATGAAAGGGCCATCTCGACCCAGCAGACAGGATTCTCATTTGTCACCCAGAGCCGTTCCTGGCTTCCCGACCCTGTAGGTGGAATAATCTGGTTCGGTGTTGATGATACCTACTATACCGTGTATACTCCGATGTACTGTGGGATGACTGAAGTACCACAGTCATTTAAAGTTGGCAACGGTGATATGATGACCTACAGCGCTGATGCTGCGTTCTGGGTTTTCAATGAGGTAACCAATTTTGTCTACAGCCGGGCAAGTGTAATGACACCTGAGCTTCAGGCCAAGCAGAAAGAGCTTGAACATAAATATATGGCCGAAATTTCTGAGATTGACACCAAAGCTGCCGAGCTGTTTAAGAGCACTGCAAAAGGAGCTGCGAAGAAGGGATCGGAGATGATAACAGCCTACTCCGTCAATGCAGGCAACAATACCGTGAAAGAGTGGAGGGAACTTTACATGTTTCTGTTTACCAAGTACATGGATGGCAACATCAAGACCCGCAAACCGGTGCCGGAAGGCTACAAATATATAGCTCCGGATGTAAAACAGCCGGGGTATCCCCAGGAATGGCTGATGAGAATAGCAATTGATGCAGGAGATAAGCTAAAGATGCCTGACAGCGCAGGACACTGATATTTACTGCCATTGCAATAAATATTTTGCAGATAATAAAAAATTATTTCTACCTTTGCGACCTGTTTTAAAAGAGAAGGTATTATAAACATATTTGCGCGATGGACTTAATGAAAGTAGTAGAAAAAGAGTTTGCCTCCGGAGTCGAGTTTCCGAAATTCAGGGCAGGTGACACGGTAACGGTACACTATAAGATAAAGGAAGGTAACAAGGAGAGGATACAGCAGTATCGTGGTGTTGTTATCCAGAGATCAGGAGCAGGAGTGACAGCTACATTCACCGTCCGCAAAATGTCAGGAAACATCGGAGTTGAAAGGATTTTCCCGGTTGCATCACCATTCATTGACAAGGTTGAGGTCAACAAATATGGTAAGGTACGCAGGGCGCGTATTTTCTACCTCAGGAACCTGACCGGCAAGAAGGCACGCATCAAGGAAAAAATATTCTGATACTTCAGACATATATGGAAGAGCCGCCTCACCGGGCGGCTTTTTCTTTGTTCCTGAAAAGAAAAAAGGGGGCCACTCCGGTGTGCCCCCACGGTAAAAGGTTGTCAAACCATCAATTTCTGGACTAGTACACCGAATTCTGCGGGTTCCAGTTGCACCATCCGGATGTCCAGTTTTCCGTTCCGAAGGCCCCCCTGTAGGTTGTTATGGTAAAGAAGGTGTCTGAAAGCCTTGCATTGGTGAAGGAGGCTCCGGTAAGGAGCGGGGATCCAGCCTGGGGTATCAGAACCGGAGATGTAAGGTTTATTAAACCTGCGCCAGTGATTTCTGCCATGGTCATATTATCGGTATTGTTTCTGGCTGTAGCCGTAAAGTACGATTGGTGCTGAGCAACTGTATAGGGTACAGCTACGGTGCCGGTCTTCTCAACATAGAGGGTTGTCATTCCTGCAAGTATTGTATTCTCAATCTGCAACTCATTCTGGTCAGCACGTGTCGGCGCATTGCCTTTCTGACCGTCTATCGAGAGTCCTTGCGGAAACCCGACAAATACGGAGTTATATACCGAGGTCATAGTGCCCCTGCGAAGATGCAGTGCCTTTTCATGTTTAGTCTCTGCAGGCAGGGTGGTGGTTACTGCAAGAGGTCCGATGGCAGTCACATTGGAGAATACGGGAGATGTAACAGGTGTTAGAAGCGAGCCGTCTGCATCATTGTCGCTCTCGAAGGCATTTGAGCCAGACTGGTCCGATTTCAAAGGATCCTGCAGAATAAGACCAAACTGAATCTTACCGCTGAATCCGTTATCAGTATCAAATCCGTCATCAAGTCCTCCCAGAGCTACGAGGTATTTTGCGTTTACATTGCCCCCAAACCATTCGAAGGAGTCGTCACCTGAATATGAAACCTGAATATGGTCAATAACAGTTGCTTTCCCAACAGAGTAAAGTGTCAGTCCGTTAATCTCGCTGTTAGCCGTGGAAGTGAGGGGAATTCCAGGGAACTCAATTCTGACAAACTGAAGCACACCTGAATTGTCGTTGTCATCAGTACCACCGTACTTAGATCCGATGCCTCCTTCAGCAATGCCAACACCTTCACCGTCATCATGCTTGTTGGTTTTCGCCTTTCCGCATAAAACAATCCCGCCCCAGTCTCCGGTTGCCCTCTGACCAGCCGGTTTATCGGATGTAAAAACTATCGGCTGGCTGGCTGTGCCTGCAGCAATTATCCTCGAACCTCTCTCAATGATCAGGGTTGCCTTGGTGTTTGATACCCCCTTGATGATCGTGCCAGCATCTATTGTAAGAGTTGAATTGTTCCTGACATAGACGAATCCGGATAGATGGTATTTTGCCTGTGCGTACCATCTGGTATCAGTGGTTATATCTCCGGAGACGGTAATGACCTGACCTGTGGATGGTACAACCGTAATTTCGCATTCTGCAGTTAACAGAGGATTTTCTGACGAAGCTGCGGTAATGGTTGCATTACCCAAAGCTACTCCGGTCACTACCCCATCTGCCACTGTGGCCACACTGGAATTGCTGCTGGTCCAGCTAACCTCCCTGTTTGTGGCATTCAACGGGTCAATGACAGGCAGCAGTGTCAGATCTGCTCCAACCTGCACTGTGGCCTCATCCTTATCAAGACTGAGGAAAGAGACCGGTATTTCCTTTTCGCATGACACCATCGCTGTCAGAACTATGCAAAGTGCCATCACCCTGGCAATTGCTGATAAAATGTTTGTTTTCATGATTCGTGTTTTATTAAATGATTGTTTCCTTAGAATTTAAGTGATAGTCCAAACGTATACTGCCTGCCCGGGTACCACGACCTGGTGTTCTGGTTCCTGTCAAATGCCTTTATGCCATCTCCGCCGTAATTAGTCATGTCAACAATACTATTGACATGTTGCTGGAATACCACCTGCTCACCGAACAGGTCCTTGATCCCTGCTTTTATCTCAAGCATTTTGCTAATTTTTTTGCTTACAGCCAGGTCAGCCTCATTCCGCGGCATCTCGTAAATATCAGGTATGCTTTCCCAGGAGTTCGGCGAAGGCCTTCCAACCGCTATAATCCTCTTACCTATACGGTTATATACCACACTGGCCATCAGCCCCCTGTCAGTATCCTGCCAGAAAAGGCCGATGTTGACGATGTAAGGTGACTGTCCCTGCAGGGGCCGGTCAAAGGCCACGGAACTCCTGATCAGCGAAAGATTGATCACGGCAGTAAGTTTCTCAAGCCTGTCAGTGATGAACCCCAGGTTTTTACGAGCCTCCGTTTCCAGCCCGAAGCTGTATGCAGAGCCGATATTATCAAATGAAAACTGAGTGGGATTGTTGCCCCTTATTGAGACCTCAATGGGATTGGTGAAGTGCTTGTAAAAAATACCTGCATTGAATGTTTCGTTGTTGCCGGGGTAAAGTTCAAAACGAAGATCCAGATTGTGAATATAGGCTGATTTGATTCCCTCATTGCCGTAGATTCCTGCATTCTGGTCGAAATCAACGAAGTAGAACGGAGCCATCTCCCTGAATTCCGGCCGGTTGACTGACATCCCGTAGGTCAGCCTCACCAGGCTCGATGAACTGAGGTTTATGGCGAGATTGCCTGAAGGAAAGAGGTTGACTGTGTCACGAACAACGTTGACCGGTATTCTGGTGCCCTGTCTGTAGCTTGACAGTTCCTGCCTCTCCTTTTCGATCCTCACACCAGCTGACAAATCGGTCCGTGTGCCAAACCTGAACCTGAAACTGAGGTACCCGGCCAACACCATCGCCGAGGCTTCATATGAATCGGAAAGGGCGGTAATCTCCTTTAACCTGATACCGTCTGTAAGATTGATGTTTTCAGCTGCAAAAATCTCCTGTACCGGGAGAGAAGTGGAAGCAAATGGCGAGGTGTCAGATGATACAGCATATCCGAAATTCCGAGCTCTGAAGCTCCTGTCACGGTTCTCTGCAAAAATCCCTGTTCTGATCTCCCAGTCGATCATCCCTTCACTGAACTTCTGTGTAAGGTTGAGCATTCCCGACAAATTTGTTTCATCGAGATCCAGCCAAATCCTCGATACAGATGAAAGGTCAGGATTGTTTCCGAAGAGAATGATGTATGGTGAGTTCTCGCCATCATTGCTGATATAACGGTACCGCCTGATATCAGGCTCCGTTCTGGCCGAACGAGCATAGCCTGCTGTGAAATCAATCACTGACCTGCCATCATTCAAAATCTGCTCGGCACCAAGCTGCCCTGTGTAGATCAGCCTGTGAGAGTATTTTATCTCACCTGATCTGACAGACCGACCGTTGTTGTACCAGTCGCGTCCCTCTCTGACTGATACCCCTGACCCGGCAGTGCTGGTGAAGAAGTTTCTGAACTCCAGTTTTAATCCCTGGTATGGATAGAGGGTCTGGTTATGCATCAGCCCCACACGAGCACTTGTCCTGTACTGCCTGTCAATGTATTCATCCAGTATACCCGGAGTGTCGTAGGCATAATTATATATTGAGTAGCTGTTGTTCACAGCTTCCCTGAAGGTGTTGGAATAGCTGTAAGTCAGTGATGTGACATTACCGGCAATGAAGCTTCCCTTCTCAAACCGCCTTGAAATACCGAGTGCCAGTTTCTGGTCGGGCAGGGCTGTAGCCTGAACCGCGTCCCATGAGTTGCTCAGGCTCCGCCCAAGGTCAGTAACCCTGTTTCTTATATCCGTATTGGTGGCGCTTTCATAAAGGTCAAGATGAACCGGCATTGCATCAGGCAGTGCCCTCTGTCCGGTCCCCATAGTTAGCCAGTCTGTCTTACCACCTCTCTCTGCGAGGTAATCGCCGAATGTTGCGTACTGTCTGAATGTAGTACCATAGGATACTGAAAGCCTGTTTTCCGACGGAATGCCGGTTGTTGATATCTTAATGAACCCGCCGGAATAATCTGCAGGGAGCTCTGCCGTGGGCGACTTCAAAATATAAATATTCTCGATCATTGAGGACGGGACCAGGTCAAACGAGAAGGACCTTGCATCAGCCTCGAGACTCGGAGCCGTTGCATTATTGAGCCAGACATTGTTGTACCTCGATGAGAGTCCCCTTACAACGATGAACCTGTCGTCAACGATGGATACTCCCGGAAGTCGCCTCACAACCTCCGAGGCATCTTTATCCTGCGTGCGGCTGATCAGCTGGGCAGAGATACCGGAAACGACCACCGGGCTGGTCCTGATGCTGTTCATTACCGACACTTCGCTGTCTGTGCGTTTAGTGGCAACAACCACAATGTCATCCAGTTCGACAGACTGGTCAGACATGGCAACGTTGATGACCGAAACAGAACCGGTTCTGACCTCAACACCCTCCACCCTCACGGGTTTGTATGATATGAAGGTTAAACTCAGACTGTAGGTTCCTGGAGCTACGCCGGTAATGGTAAACTCTCCGTCGGGTCCGGTTGAGGCGCCCCTGAGAGTTCCTTCAATTACCACATTGACACCGGGCATTGTTTCGCCGGTTGACTGGTCACGTACAACACCGGTTATGGTGCCGCCCAAAGTCTGTGAAAAGGAATTGAGAGGAAGCAGAATTGTAACGATCAATAAAAGGTTAAATAATTGCTTTTTCATTTTGATGGCTGACTTGAATACAGTGCAAAAGTCAGCCGCTGATGTTACAGGAGTGTAAAAAACCGGTTACGAATAGATGACACTTATGTTTCATGATTGTGACAGGCTGATTTGATGGTAATCAAAAAAAAAGAGGTTATTACAACCTCTTCAGAATATCTGAGCCTGTCCTGTTACAAATTACCTGAGAATTTCATCGGCTTTGGTCCTGGCTGTTGCAAGTACCTCGTCAGCTCTCTTGTTGGCTTCCGCAACGATCTGTGTGGCTCTTTTATCAGCTTCCCTGTTCAGTGCTTCTGCTGCCTTTTTTGCGGCGGCCACGGCAAACGGACCACTGGCCTCCGCATCTTTGATGAGCTTTTTGCCCCTCAGATCGGCTTCACTTCGTATCGTTTCAGCTGATGATGAAGCTTTCTCCCTGATCACCTTTGCATTATCCTCAGCCTCCTTCATGATCCTGTCTGCCTGCTGTCTGGCTGCCTCGTTGACCTTTTCCGTTACCTCGCTCTTCACGGTGTCAGCCAGTGCAGTCACGGCAGATGAAACGCTGCCGCCGGCGAAAGATGGAGTGAATGCCGGATTTCCTACTGTGCCTCCCACATTCAGGTTAACCCTTATCACTTCAGGTGGTGCAGCACTGAAGCCCAGGGCAGCTGCCTGTGAGGCAAAGGTACTCATCAGGGCCCCCGCTGCCTGCCCCAGCTCTTCCCGGGGAATCTCCGCCTTCACCAGGTAATTTATGGTCTGATCCAGTCCCTGATCCCCTGACACATTCAGCTTTATCCTGCCAAGCTTCGTGTCAAAAGGTTTTATCCACAGTCTCCCGTCATTGATAATGAATGTAGCCCTGATATCCTTGAGAATGTTGGTATAGGCAGGATCGATCTTCAGAACATTCTTCATCCGGTCAAAACTTGTCGACTGCAACACCTGTACCGACTCTGAATTGATCTCCCCGGTCCCTGAGAGGGTGTTCAGCAGCGGCATCATCCCGGTACCGAGGATGCTGCTGAAGTCAATCTTCGCTGAGACATTGCCTCCCAGACCTTCGGCTGCGGGCATCAGCCGTTTCACGGTTTTGAAGGCGCCGAATGCATCCTTTATGCTGACCGCTCTGACAAGCATTTCCGCGTCAACGGCAGGTTTCAGGGTATCACGGGTATCATAGACGGCATTCACCAGCAACGAGCCTCCCAATGCCTTCATCCCTGTCTCACTGACTGTCACAACACCCTCACGGATAACAATGTTGCCTCTTATGTCATTTGCTGCCAGCATCCCGTAGTTCAGGGTGCCAACCAGAGCGTCAAGGGTAAAGTCTATATCTTCAGGGATCCTTATCACCTCCATCGGAACGGTATCAGTCTCAACCGTGTCAGATGGTATATATTCCATAATCTCATTCAGGTCAACGTGGTCTGATTTCAGCGACAGGTTACCCCGGAGGATTCCATCAGAGAAAAGATAAGGGATATAATTCTCAAGTCGTCCCGACAGGGAGAAGTCGCTTCCCTCCCCCATTGATGCATTCATGCCTGTCAGCTCAGCAAATGCAGGGCTGAAGGAAAATGACGCTTTGCTGATTTTCATGTCAGGCATCCCGGCCATCGCCACAGCCATGTCTGCTATATTCATACTGCCTGCTGCCCTGAACTTCTCATACTCCCTGTTTTCAATCATTGACATCCGGCCGGCCATGTCAAGTGACACGTCGAGGAGACCATTCAGGGTGACGCTGTCCAGTGGAACAGCCTGCTGAAGCTTGGCCAGGTCAATCCTGCCATTTGCCATGACATTGACCGCCGGGTCACTCAATGGGGTGGCCATCGTCAGACTTATATCAAATGGATTGCCGGCAAGTACAAAATGGAAACGGCTCACCTCAGCAACGGTTTTGTCCATGTCACTGCCTACAGTCTGCACCTTTCCGTCAATATTGATCTCACTGATTTTTTCAGGAAGCGCAGGATAACTTATCAAACCGTCACTGACCTTCAGGTTCAGCAAGACATCCGGCAGGGTGCTGTCGGCTGAACTGAACACTCCCTTTACAGCGCCGTCAAGAGCTACCGTGCCGGCGGCTTTCAGATCCTCATATCCCTTCATGTAAAAAGCAGGCACCAGTGATAGGAGTGACTTGAATGAGGTTCCGGGAGCGCTGAAGACCATATCTAGATCTATATCATCACCCGGCATGGCTGCAGTACCGGAGAAATTCAGCGCTATATCATTCAGTTTTAAGACGTTGTCTCTTAGGGTAAATTTCATTGAGTCAAGCAGTGCATCTATTCCTGCATTGAAAGCAACGGTAGCATCGGTGAGCCAGGGAATTTTCTCCATTATAAAATCAACTCCGGCAGCTTTCAGATCAAGGTTCAGGTTTGTCTGAGAGCCGCTCATGTTTCCTGAAAGCAGGAAGTCGAGATCATGAACAGCTGCCTGCATATCTGACTCGTGGTCAGTGTAATTCACTCGTCCCCTGTTAATCGCAAGTTTCCGGAGCATCAGTTTCAGGTCAGAAGGCTCCCCGCCTTCTGAGCCTTTCCCGGTGATGGTATCGGTACCAACCTGATCACCGGAGCCCATCCCGGGCTCCTCAGACTCCTTCGCAATATCCCAGTTGGCTTTCCCGTCATTATTTACGATGGCGTTGACAAAGGGCTCATCAATTACTAAAGACCTGACCTCATATCCCCCTTCACCAAAAAGGCTTTTAAGGTTGAAAATGATTGCTGCTGATTTAACCGCTGCGAGGGTATCACCTTCAAAGTCACCCTTCCCGGTTACGCTGAGGTTTTCAAGTGAGAATGAGGCGCTGGGGAATGCTTTGAAAAGGCTCAGTCTGTATCCGTCAAAGGATACTGTCGCATTCACAGTTTTGTTTATTGCATTTTCCACCTTCTCTTTTATCGTGTCCTTGAATACTGCCGGGATAATCAATCCGGCGGCCAGAATCAGAACTATAATGGATAAAAAAGTAATTCCGGTAATTTTCAGTCCTTTTTTCATTGTTTCAACTAATAATTTCCTGAGTTTAACGAAAAAGCGCTGACATAAGTTCGGCGCAGCATATGATAACCAGCAAATAAATAGATGGCACTCACAAAAGTAGACAATCAGGACGGATAAATAAATTTTCTTCTGAAGTGATAATGAAAATTTAATATATTTGCACCCGCAAAAGGTCCCGTAGCTTAACTGAATAGAGCATCTGACTACGGATCAGAAGGTTGTGGGTTTGAATCCCGCCGGGATCACAAGAAATCATCCTGCGCAAGCAGGATTTTTTATTTTGAAGGAGCCTCCGAAGCTGGCTTCGAAGAGGGTCCTTAGAAATAAAAAATGATCCGCCGCAGGCGAATGATTTCTTGTCCAGAGCCCCCTTTAACGGATCACGCCACCGCAGATGGCGTAATCTCCCCTCCTCTTCGAACAATTCTTCATAATATTCGTTATCAATTCCGTCATCTTGCTGAATGAATGACCACTGATCGCGTATATTTGCTCAATCTTTAAACAACATGCATTTCTTAACCCCTACCCTCTTTTTCATCCTGTTCGGAGTCCTGATTGTTGCTGTCCTGCTGATCGATCTCTTATTGGTAGGCCGGAAATATCATGTTGTTTCACTGAAAGAATCACTTATCTGGACTACCATCTGGGTCAGCATGGCTATAGGCTTCTATTTCTTCATACGCTACTACGGACATATCATCCACGGAATCACCGATCTGGAGACTCTGAAAGCCCATGTCTCCATGTATCAGTCAACATTGAAACTCCCGGACGATTTCGGGGCGGCACTTGAGATCTACAGGAAGGGACTTGCTCTAAACTACATTACCGGGTACCTCCTTGAGTACACCTTGTCCATCGACAACGTCTTTGTGATCCTGATGATACTTTCAGGATTTTCGGTGGCTCCGCAGAATTACAAGCCGGTGCTCTTTTGGGGAGTACTTGGGGCAATCGTTCTCCGGTTCATATTCATTTTCGCAGGATCGGCACTGATTCACAGATTCAGCTGGTTGTTGCTCATTTTCGGGGCCTTCCTGATCTATTCGGGAATTCACATGTTCCTTACCAGGAACCGGGAAGAGAAGAGTGAGATCAACAAACACTGGCTCGTCAGATTCCTCTCAAAACACATCAATATTTACCCGGATTATCTTGAAAATCACTTCTGGAAAAGAATCGATGGAAAGTTCTTCTTTACACCGCTTTTCATAGTGCTGATCATGATCGAATTTACCGACGTGATATTCGCACTTGATTCGATTCCTGCCATCTTCTCCATAACCACAGACCCGTATATTGTCTTCTTCTCCAATATTTTTGCCATCATCGGCCTGAGATCATTATTCTTCCTGCTGGCAAAACTGGTGAATCTTTTCCGGTATCTGAAGGTGGGTATCTCGTTTCTGCTGGC
>DHUL01000021.1:4125-4313 GCA_002409145.1 Bacteroidales bacterium UBA5235 | reverse complement strand
CTGTACATAATAGCCGGCACTCTTCTCATCAGCGTCCTTGTCTCAGTGGCTTTCCCTGCTAAGAGTGACAGTGACCAGGCTGTCTGAAGCCTCTCTTCGCCAGGAAGATTAGAATGAGTGCCTGTACCAGGATTGATGGTTTTTGTGCAGGCGGGATCTGTCCAGCGGCTTCAGGAACCAAGAATATT
>DHUL01000021.1:0-3976 GCA_002409145.1 Bacteroidales bacterium UBA5235 | reverse complement strand
AGGAACCAAGAATATTGAAATGGATCAGGACCGGACAGGTTTTATCGCGAAGTCCTGATGCAGCATTTGTCTCCTGCTCCGGTCAGTTGAATAAACAGCAAATCGTTAATATATATCAGGTATGAACATCCGTTCTCTCACCGATGTCCCGTCAGACGAATTATTTTCAGCCTTCAGCAGCGCGTTCGCTGATTATGAGATGCAACTGAACCAGGAACAGTTGCAGACCATGTTGAACAGGCGTGGGTTCAATCCCGGGCTCTCCTTTGCTGCGTTTGACAGGGACAAAATAATCTCGTTCTGCTTTAACGGCACAGGCCTGTTTGAAGGGGTGCCGACAGCATATGACACAGGAACCGGGACACTGAAAGAGCACAGGGGCAAGGGATTAGCCTCTGAGATATTCCGGTACTCTCTTCCTTTTCTCAGGGAAGCCGGCATCAGACAGTACCTGCTTGAAGTTATGCAGCACAACACCTCTGCAGTCAATCTCTACAGGAAGGCAGGATTTGAAGTCAGCCGTGAATTCAATTATTTCGTTCAGGAAAGCGGTCTGGTTTCTGTCCGGGATGTACTTTCTTCCGTGAACTGTCAGATACGCCGTATCGGGTTGAATGTTGCACTTGCCGCCTCAGACTTTCAAGATTTTAACCCGTCATGGCAGAACAGTTCAGATGCCCTTATGCGAAATCCGGAAAGTTTCGTCGTGTTCGGTGCATTTCATGATGATACACTGGCCGGTTATTGCATTCTCGAACCTGAATCCGGAGACATCCCACGTATAGCTGTCGGCCGGCAGCACAGGAGAAGGGGCATCGGATCAGCTTTGCTGGCAGAAGCCATGAGGTTCAACAGGAGTAAAACTGTCAAGGTCATTAATACAGATATTAAATGCCATAATATCAGATGTTTTCTCGACTCTGCAAATATTCATCCTGCAGGGAAACAGTACGAGATGACAATGATTATTTAAGGTAAAAAGCCGCCGGGACACGCTGTATTGAAGGTGCCGGGATTCAGACTTTACCGGAAGGTATTTCAATCCTGTATACACAACTCGGATCGCCGCGTCTCACCGAGGAGAGGACCTGAGCTGAAACCGGTACTCCGGCCACCCTTGAGAACATTCTTTCGGCGAAACCCTCGGAACAGTAGCAGATAGCCGGTGAGGCAGTTGGTGATGACCCTTTAAGTACCGGGCACACGCAATAGGTCTTGTTTTCATCGGCCAAGATTACCCCTGTTGATTCATCATAGGCCACCTTCCATCCCCACTCTTTTTCAAGGAATGCGATAAAATCCTTCAGTTTTCCCTTGTAACCGGAAAGCAGGTCATCCATTTTCAGCTGGTCATAGTGAATGCCTGCAGACATTTTGATTATCTCTCTCAGCTCGCCGGCATCAATGTTCTGATCAAGGTTTTCGAGCAGATTTACCAGCCATGGCCGAGCCATAGGGTTTACTGTCTCCTGATCAGACGGAACACCGTTTTCCGCCTTAAGTGCCAGTGCCCCGAAACCGCATCCGCAGATCCCTGCCAGGCATGTTTTTCTGAGAAACCCTTTCCTGTCCATATTGAACATTTGAGATCAAAGCTAATAATAAAAAGAGGAACATTGGCTTTGAGTGATTAGAGTAGCCCGGATGTAATTATGACGTAATAAGAAACCGGCCGGAATAGCACCTCACGCTGATAATAAATCAGTTAATGTGCCATTAAATATAAACAACATCATTTCTGTAAATTCCCTTCAGTCGAGACCTGTTGATCAGCAGTGATATTATAAAGTTTCTGCATCCGCAGGTCGATTTCTGCAATTTCCGAAGCACAGGCTTTAAGTTCGGCAAACGCCTCCTCCGACTTCTCCCTTTCAAGCTTATACGCCAGCTCATGCTCAAGTGAAGCCCAGAAATCCATCGCAATGGTCCTGATCTGTATTTCAACATTCACAAGCTCCATCCTGTCAGACAGGTAAACCGGAACCTTGACTATATGATGAAGACTCCGGTACCCGTTCGGTTTCGGATTCTTAATGTAATCGGTCGTGCGCATGAGCTGAATATCAGCCTGCGACAACAGAAATCCCGAAATCATATATATGTCATTGATATATGAACAAATAACCCTGACACCGGCAATATCCGTGAGGTTCTGCCTGGCCGAATCCACACTGAGTTCAAACCCTCTCCTCTTAAGCTTTTCAACAATACTCGCCGGAGTCTTTACCCTTGTCTGGATCAGATGAATCGGATTCCGCTCATGCGTGCTGTTAAACTCGCTGTTCAGATTCTCAAGCTTGGTGGCGATCTCCCGTACAGCAGATGAATATAGGTTTTCAGCGGCAATAAATGACCGGATGGTGTCTATCAGATTCTCTGGCAGCATCTGTCCTTTGATCCCCTCGAAAAGATACGATGCCCGTTTCAGGTCCATTCTGTTCATCTCTTTCTCCTCTTCGTCAAGTTCTTCATGAGCTGACTATGGCAAAAATAAAGTCTTATAAAGGTGGTGAAAAAAACCGGGAGAACCAAAACCCGGATGTCTACATGAGAGGAGAAAGGAGCCTGGCTGTCCGTTCTGCAAGCCTGACAAAAATCTGCCGGTTCTTCCATTCCTCAAAGTCAATTTTTTCTGCATCAGCGATGTCGGCATAGAACATATTTCTCATCTGCCCGGCGAATTCTGCCGAATAGATATTGGCATTCACCTCGAAATCGAGATTGAAACTGCGATGGTTCATATTTGCAGAGCCCACCACCGAAAATGACCCGTCGATGACCATGGTCTTTGAATGCACGAATCCCTTCCGGTACAGGAATATCTCCGCTCCTGAACCAAGAAGCTCCCCGTAGTAGGACCGTGCTGCTGCATTAACGATTCGTGAGTCGGAGATCCCGGGGACCAGCAGTTTCACCGAAACACCCCCCAGCAGAGCCATCTTGAGGGAGTCAATTATTGACCCTCCCGGGATAAAGTACGGAGTGGTGATGAGTATCTCCTCTTTCGCGATGGAAACAGCCTTGAGAATTGATAGCATTATGGTCGAGTTGGGAGAGTCGGGACCGCTTGCTGCAATCTGTACATGAATATTTCCACCGGGCAGACGGGCAGTGTTAAAGTGTTTCTTCTCAGGCTCCAACCTCTGACCGGAACAGAAGTTCCAGTCGCACAGGAAGATGTTCTGCAGAAAAATAATTCCGGGTCCGTCAATGCGTATATGGGTATCACGCCAGAAGTACCTGTTTTTTAACCCGCTGTCGTTAATATACCTGTCGCTTATATTGATCCCTCCCGTAAATCCCGTTGTGCCGTCAATGATGATTATCTTCCTGTGATTCCTGTAATTGACCCTGTTGGCAAAGAATGGCAGCCTGATACGGTTAAAGGGGAATGCCTCGACGTCTCCGTTCCTCAGCTCCTTTACCAGCCGTTTTCTAATCGATCTGCTTCCGAAGTCATCATAAATCAGCCTGACCCTGACACCTTCCCGGGCTTTTCTGATAAGCAAATCCTTGATTGTGTTCCCGATCGTGTCATTTTCATAGATGAAGTACTCGAGGTGAATATGATCCCTGGCCGATTCCATGGCTTTGATCACTTCGGGAAATTTTTCCTCACCATTGATCAGAAGAGTTACCCTGTTTCCCGCTGTAAGCGGACTCAGATTATCGTGCAACAGTATCCTGACAATTCCTCTGGTCTCATTGATGATATCTTCATTCTCCTGAAGGTTCTTTTCAGTTACTGATATAATTTTTTCGTTAAGCGCACTGGATGTTTTTTCATCCATAATAAGCTTTTTACTGTATATCAGTCGTTTGCGATAATTCACACCGACGAGGAAGTAGAAGATCATGCCCGCAACAGGCACAAACACGGCCAGCAGGAGATATGCAAGAGTTTTGGTTGAACTGCGTGTATCGTAAATTATCCGTATACAAACTGCAAGCAGAATGATCCCGTAAATGATCTCAA
>DHUL01000083.1 GCA_002409145.1 Bacteroidales bacterium UBA5235 | reverse complement strand
TCTATTCCACGCGTGCGTGGGAAAAATATGGTGAGGGGCCAACTCTCATGGGAGCAGGCCAGGGCATATTCACAGAGCCGGCAGAAGGAACAGCTAAGGATGTAAGATATACAAGGTCAAAGGACAACACGACCCTTTATGCAATCATGCTTGGCTGGGACAATGGCCAGAAGGATATGACCCTCTCTTTATTGGCCACAGATAGTATTGATCTTAAGTATCTTAAATCAGTGGAACTTATTGACGGAGAAGCGGGAAAATACCTTCCGCTGGATTACAGGCAGGGTACTGAAGGACTGACGATCAGCCTGCCGGAAAAGACTTTTGATGAATTGGCTTATGTAGTCAGGCTCACCTTCAGAAGAAAAATTCCTGCATTACCAACGGTATAGAATTGAGGTTTACCAGAGGAAGGACAAAGCAGCAGGAGACCTTTTTTCCGCGACATTGAACAACCTGCCGATGAACCAGACGATTTGAAAAATCAGATATGAGAAGAATATGAAAAGAACAATTATCCTGATCATGGGCCTGCTATTGGTCTCATCAATATGGGGGCAGCAATACCCGTTTCAAAATCCCGCCCTGACTTCCGAAGAAAGGGCGAAAGATCTTGTCACACGGTTGACCCTTGACGAGAAGGCCTTACTGATGTGCGATGTTTCAGAGGCAATCCCGCGGCTTGGAATAAAGAAATTCAACTGGTGGAGCGAGGCATTGCATGGCCTGGCCAACAATGACAGTGTGACTGTCTTTCCCCAGCCTGTCGGCATGGCGGCTTCTTTTGACGATGAGCTGGTTTACAGGATCTTCAGCGCTGTCTCAGATGAAACCCGGGCCAAGTATAACCAGGCCATGCAGAGAGGACAGGAAAACAAACGGTTCCTGAGCCTTTCGGTCTGGACACCAAACATTAACATCTTCCGTGACCCGCGGTGGGGACGGGGTCAGGAAACCTACGGTGAAGACCCTTATCTGACATCGCGTATGGGGATTTCGGTGGTACGCGGGTTACAGGGCCCTACGGATGCAAAATACCGGAAGCTCCTCGCCTGTGCCAAGCACTTTGCAGTCCATTCAGGCCCGGAATGGAGCCGCCATTCACTCAATGTCACCAATGTTGATCCGCGGGATCTTTATGAAACCTACCTGCCTGCCTTCAAGGCGCTGGTACAGGAAGCTGATGTGAGGGAGGTAATGTGTGCCTATCAGCGCCTGGAAGATGAGCCCTGCTGCGGGAATACAAGGCTGTTGCAGAGGATCCTTCGGGATGACTGGGGGTATAAGTATCTTATCGTTTCCGATTGCGATGCCATTGCCGACTTTTATAACGGGCATAAATACTCATCCGATCCGACCCACGCTGTAGCACAGAGCATACCAGCCGGAACCGACCTTGAATGCACATGGAATAACTGGAATTATCTTAAGGCACCCGATGCAGTCTCACTTGACCTGATGAGGCAGGAGGACATGGATAAGAGCCTTGTACGCGTGCTGACCGGACGGTTTGACCTGGGTGAGATGGATGATGATGCCATCGTGCCGTGGACAAAGATACCGGCTTCTGTAATAAACAATGAGGAACACAGAAAGCTCGCACTGGATATGGCACGCGAGACCATGACCCTGCTGCAGAACAGAAACAATATCCTTCCTTTGAAAAAATCCCCGGGAAAAATTGCAGTAATAGGTCCGAATGCCGATAACGCGAGAATGCTCTGGGGAAATTACAACGGAACGCCCATCCGTACAATCACGATTCTTGACGGTATCAGGTCAAAATTGCCGGCAAGTAAAATAATATATGACGAGGCCTGTGACATAGTCGACAGCAAGGTGCTTGTCAGCCTGGCCGGTGAGTGTTCCCTGGATGGTAGCCCTGGTTTCAGGGTTACTTACTGGAATAATAGCAGCATGACTGGTGATCCTGTGGCAGAGCAGAGAATTACAGGACCTTTGTGGTTGGCTACTGAAGGGAAGAATGCACTGGCCCCTGGTGTGAAAATCGAGGGATTTTCTGCCAGGTTCGAAACAGAGTTCACACCTGCAACGACAGAAGAGATTGTTTTCAGGTACAGTACCGCCGGTACCTTAGAGCTGCTTGTAAACGGTGAAACCGTGATAAAGTTCGAAGACTGGCGCGGACTGTCTTCAAAAATCCCGTTCAGGGCTGAAGCAGGCAGGAAATATAAAATAGAGATACGTTTTGTACAGCGTTACAACTGGCAGGCTGTTATCGGGTTTGACCTCGGCAGAGAGACAGAGAAGGATTTCTCAGGTCTGATTGCGAAGCTGAAAGGTGTTGATGTTGTGATATTTGCAGGTGGTCTGTCGAACGAACTGGAGGGAGAAGAAATGCCGGTCTCCCTGCCTGGGTTCAAAGGCGGTGACCGTACTGACATAGAATTACCGGCTGTTCAGCGCAATTGTATAAAAGCTCTCAGGGAAGCAGGGAAGAGAGTTATCCTGGTGAATTGCTCCGGATCGGCGATAGGACTTGTACCGGAAACCGGGAACTGTGAAGCCATTCTCCAGGCATGGTACGGAGGCGAGTCCGGAGGACAGGCAGTTGCCGACGTTCTTTTTGGTGACTATAATCCTTCGGGCAAACTGCCTGTCAGCTTCTACAGGGACATCAGCCAGGTCCCGGATTTTGAGGATTATTCAATGGCCGGCCGTACTTACCGCTTTATGGATGACCCGCTCTTCCCGTTTGGCTTCGGCCTGAGCTATACTACGTTCAGGATCGGAGAAGCCATGACCGGAAGCAATGAGGTCAGAAACGGCGGAAGCATCAGGCTTTCTGTTCCTGTTTCAAACACGGGAAAACGCGACGGGACAGAGGTAGTACAGGTTTACGTCCGCAGGGCGGATGACAGCGACGGTCCGCTAAAGACCCTGAGAGGTTTCAGCAGGGTCACTGTCAAAGCCGGCAAAACTGCTGACGTTACAGTTGACCTGCCATATTCTTCATTTGAGTTTTATGACAGGGCAAAAGGTAAAATGAACGTGACTCCCGGAAACTATGAGGTCCTGTACGGAAACAGCTCAGATCCGAAAGATCTTAAGAAAGTAAACATTATTGTTCAGTAATTATTTAATAAAGTAAAAGTTATGAAAAAGATTACACTCTTTTTTTCCGTTATGATGATTTGCGGTATTGTGTCTGCCCAGTTTGCAGGTGGTATGCGGGGACAGCAGCAGGAACCCCTTCCTGAAGGCTATAAACCTTCATCAACCAATACCTTTCTTGCGCAGTACCCTGCCGTCAATGCCCAGACACGCCAGGCAATCTTCAGGGTGGTGGCACCCCACGCCTCAAGTGTAATGGTCGACCTTGCAGGGAAAAAATACCCCATGACCAGGGATGAAAAAGGAGTATGGACATGCACTTCTGATCCCCAGGTGGTAGGTTTCCACTATTATGCAATCATGATTGACAGCGTCCCGGTTATGGACAGGAACACGGAAGCGTTCTTCGGCAGCAATTGGGAATCGTCAGGAATTGAAATTCCCGAGGGACCGGAAGGTGACTACTACAGGTTCAACAAGAACATCCCTCACGGACAGGTCCGCTCGCTTTACTACTGGTCGGAAATAAACGGTATGGAACGTCACTGCAATGTATACGTACCTGCTGAATACGAATCAAATACTGAAAAGAAATATCCTGTGATGTACCTGCTGCATGGGTGGGGCGAGGATGAAAACGGATGGTCAAACCAGGGACACATGGCAAACATTATGGACGGATTGATCCATGCCGGCAAGGCTGTTCCGATGATAGTAGTTATGGACTGCGGAGACATCAAGACAAATTCCGATGTCCGCAAAGCTTCGACTAACGATGTGACCCAGATCTATATCAAGGACCTTATGCCTTTCATTGAGAGTAACTTCCGCACGAAAAATGACAGGCAGAACCGCGCCATGGCCGGGTTGTCAAGAGGCGGTTTCCAGACAACAATGACTGTATTTGCCAATCTTGACAAATTTGCATGGATGGGTACATTCAGCGGTTTCTTTTCACGTCCCGGCCAGGATGTTACGGAAGGTTTCAACGGCGTATTCAAAGATCCGGCTGCATTTAACAAACAGATAAACCTCCTGTTCATCAGCACCGGCACCGAAGAGGGCAGGCCGAAGGAGGCAGTCGAAGCCCTGAAAGCTCACGGAATCAAAAATATCGTTTATCACGAGTCACAGGGGACAGCCCACGAATGGCTTACCTGGCGCCGGGCACTGAATGAATTTGCTCCGTTGCTGTTCAAATAGGCTGGCATGCATAATCAGGCTATCTTAGTAAAGTTCAAAACGAAATGAAATGATGAAAAAGAAATTCTTGTTTATAGTAATTGCCGCTGCCTTCCTTACAAACGCCAGGATCGATGCACAGGATCCGGATTTCCACATCTACCTGTGCTTCGGCCAGTCGAACATGGAAGGAGCTGCCAGGATTGAACCGCAGGACACAACTGTAGACGGTCGGTTCCTGGTAATGGAAACCCTTGATTGCCCGAACCTCGGAAGAGTAAAAGGAGGCTGGTATCCGGCCATTCCGCCGCTGTGCAGATGCAGAACCAGGCTGTCACCTGCCGATTATTTCGGCAGGACAATGGTTGAACACCTCCCGAAGAATATCAGGGTGGGGGTTATAAACGTCTCAATAGGGGGATGCAAAATCGAGTTGTTTGATAAGGATAACTATCAGGAGTATGTCTCAACCGCACCCGGATGGATGACAGGTATGATCAACGACTATGACGGAAATCCATACGGACGGCTTGTTGAGATGGCAAAGCTGGCCCAGAAGGATGGCGTGATAAAGGGAATCCTGATGCATCAGGGAGAGTCGAATAACGGTGAAACCACATGGCCCGGGAAAGTCCGTCTCGTCTATGAAAACCTGCTGAAGGACCTTGACCTGCAATCTGAAAAGGTGCCTCTTCTTGCCGGTGAAATGGTAAGCGCTGCCGAAGGAGGCATATGTGCGGACATGAATACCATCATTGCCACACTTCCGCAGACAATACCAAATTCGTACGTGATATCCTCGGAAGGCTGCCCCGGAACACCCGATCACCTTCACTTCACCTCGGAAGGATACCGCATACTCGGAAGAAGGTATGCTGCTACAATGCTTTCTATTCTGGGGTACACTGTCAACATGCCTTAACCCGGACTGAAGTGCCCTTATAATGATCGTATCAATTTTAACCTGTAATTAATACTTATAATGAAGCGTTATCTGATACTGCTGATACTGGTTTCGACAGTCGGAACTGCCAGCTTCGGACAATCGTACAGCAAGACTGAACTGGGCGTGAGGTCCGCAGTTGATGGCATCGGCATCGAGATCCAGTTCTTCAGCCCGTCAATTGTAAGGGTACTGAAATGGCCCGAAGGAAGTACTTTCAGCAAGGAGAGCCTTTCGGTTGTAATGACTCCCGGCAAAGTGGATCCTGGAGTGAAACAGAGGGGAGACGAACTGATTGTCAGTAGCAAAAGCCTGATTGTATCACTGAACCTGGTGTCCGGAAGAATATCATTCCGGACGCCGGGATCCGCTTTACTGCTAAGTGAGGCCGAATCCGGCGCCGGTTTTAACGAATTCGATGATGCCGGAAGAAAAACCTTAAGTGCATACCAGGCATTTGCTCTCGGAGAGAACGAAGCCATCTACGGATTAGGGCAGCAACAGAACGGGAAAATGATTCAGCGTAACCTGAAGCTGAATATGATACAGGGGAATACCGATGACTATGTTCCCTTTTTCGTTTCAGTGAAAGGTTACGGCCTGTTCTGGGACAATTATTCGCCGACAGTCTTTGAAGACACACCCGGAATCACATCATTCAAATCAGATGTTGGTGACTGCATTGATTACTATTTCATGTCAGGAGGCAATGCAGACGGAGTGATCGCCTGCATGCGCGAACTGACAGGCCAGGTACCTATGTTCCCGCTCTGGACGTTCGGCTACTGGCAAAGCAGGGAACGCTATAAAACCCAGGATGAGCTTACAGGGGTGGTCCGGAAATACCGTGAGCTGGGAGTGCCGCTCGACGGCATAATCCAGGACTGGCAGTACTGGGGCAACAATTACCTCTGGAACGCCATGGAATTTCTCAATGCTGATTTCTACAATCCTCAGAAGATGGTAGATGATGTTCACGGCATGAACGCCCACATCATTATTTCTGTCTGGAATTCATTCGGACCCATGACGAAACAATACAGGGAACTGAAAAGCATCGATGCCCTGATGGATTTTCAAACCTGGCCCCAGTCGGGTTCGGAAAAATGGCCGCCGAGGATGGATTATCCTTCAGGCGTGAAACCATATGATCCTTTTAATCCGGAAGCGCGTCAGATATACTGGAGATACCTGAACAAAGGCCTGTTTTCGTTGGGGATTGACGGGTGGTGGATGGATTCGTCCGAGCCGGACCATCTTGATTTCAAGCCGTCTGATCTCGACAACAAAACTTATCTGGGTTCATTCCGCAAGGTTCGCAACGCATTTCCCCTGATGACAGTGGGCGGTGTTTACCAGCAACAGCGTGCCATCAACTCTGACAAACGGGTATTTATCCTGACCCGTTCAGGTTTTGCCGGTCAGCAGCGTTATGCCACCAACGTATGGTCCGGCGATGTAACCTCATCATGGCCGGCATTGAGAAATCAGATCTCCGCAGGGCTCAATTTTTCGCTGAGCGGCATACCTTACTGGAACAGTGACATCGGCGGTTTCTTCCTTAGCAGGTTCAGGAAAAAGCTGGATGACGCAGAATACCGGGAGCTTTATGCCCGATGGATGCAGTTTGGCGCTTTCTCTACGATGATGCGCTCACACGGGACTGACGCCCCCAGGGAGATCTACCAGTTCGGGAAAAAAGGTGATCCGGTGTACGATGCAATCGAAAAGTCGATAAAACTTCGCTACAGCCTGCTCCCCTATATCTACTCCGCAGCATGGGATGTGACGGCCAACCAGTCAACCATGATGAGGGCACTGGTGATGGATTTCCCTGAAGACAGGAATGCTCTTGACATTAATGACCAGTTTATGTTCGGGAAATCACTGCTGGTATGTCCTGTCACCACGCCAATGTATTCGAAAGACACAAAAGAGGATTTCAGCACCGTGGGAACCAGGGAAATTTACCTTCCTTCGGGAACCGGGTGGACGGATTTCTGGACAGGGGAGAGACTAAAGGGGGGACAGAAGGTTGTCAGGGAGGCTCCCCTGGACATCATTCCCCTTTATGTAAGGGCAGGTTCAGTCATACCTTACGGTCCGGATGTGCAGTATGCAACTGAAAAAAGATGGGATAACCTGGAAATCAGAGTGTATGAAGGTGCAAACGGAAGATTCATATTGTATGAAGACGAGAATGACAATTACAATTATGAGAAGGGATATTTCTCAACAATCGATTTCTCGTGGAGTGATTCCGCAAAAAAACTTACGATAGGTGACCGCATGGGTTCGTTCCCAGGCATGCTGAAAGAACGCAGGTTCAGTATTGTGCTTGTGAACGCAGGCAACGGCAATGGGACAGGTGTTCCTGCAAAATACGATGAAGTGGTTACGTATTCCGGAAAGAAGGTTGTGATTGACCTCAAAAGGTAGGGGAGTCGGGAATTCATTGTCATTGAATCATTTCGGATGGATTATACAGCAATAGGAAATACAGGTGTCAAGATACCGCGGATTGTGTTTGGAACCAGTGCACTGGGGAATTTATACCGCATACATTCCTTCGATACAAAACTTAAGATAGTAAGTGAATGCATAAGCAATGTCCAAAATCCGGTTTTCGACACCGCAGGCAAATACGGGGCAGGACTGGCGCTCGAAACGCTTGGACAATGCCTGGACAAACTGAAAATCCGTCCTGATGAAGTCCTGATCAGTAATAAGCTGGGGTGGCTCCGGAAAGAACTGACAGGTCCGGAACCCGATTTCGAAAAGGGCGTCTGGTTCGGTCTGAAAAATGATGCTGTTCAGCAAATTGGCTATGATGGCATTATGGCGTGCTTCGACCAGGGAAACGAGTTGCTGGGAGCGACCTATAAACCTCAGTTGCTGTCAGTGCACGATCCTGATGAATATATTACCAGGGGTAAGAATCCCGAAGAAAGGGATGCTCTTATTGAAGACATTATTGATGCCTACCGGGCTTTATCAGACCTGAAGAAACAGGGGAAAATAAAAGCAACAGGCATCGGCTCAAAAGACTGGAAAGTCATAAGCAGAGTAACCGAATATGTTGATCTCGACTGGGTTATGCTGGCCAATAGCCTGACGATCATGAACCATCCTCCGCAACTGGTGGCTTTTATTGAAAAGCTGGCCGGGAAGGGAGTTACAATTATCAATTCAGCGGTTTTTCACGGAGGATTCCTGACAGGAAGCAGTTATTACGACTACAGGCTTGTCACTCCTGAAACTGACGGCCCGAAATTCAGGTGGCGTGAAAATTTTTATTCGATCTGCCGGAAGCATGATGTTATGCCTTCAGTGGCATGCGTGAATTTCGGGTTAACTCCGCCGGGAGTTGCTGCTATTTCACTCAATACTTCCAATCCTGACCGGGTGAAGGACAATGTGGAATCAGTACTGGCTAAAGTCCCTGAAAAGTTTTACTGTGAGATGGTAAAAGAGGGACTGATAAGCAAGGATTACCCCTGGCTCGGTATTTAATTAAAAGAAACAGGAAATAAACAGAAAACAAGTAAAATAGATTTGATTTCCATGCAAAGACAGAAGTTTACCACCCGGGCGTATCTCGTGCCCTTTATTATGATAAGCTCCCTCTTTTTCCTGTGGGGGATAGCTCATGGCATGCTTGATACCCTGAACAAGCATTTTCAGGATATCCTTCACCTGTCCAAAGCCCAGTCAGGCATGATCCAGTTTGCGGTGTACATTGCTTATTTCGTCATGGCGCTGCCTGCCGGATACTTCATGAAGTCTTTCGGATATAAGAACGGGATAATACTCGGTCTGTCCCTGTTCGCCTCCGGCGCATTGCTCATAGCAGCGACCACCTCATTCGAATCATTCTGGATTTTCCTCATTTGTCTCTTTATATTGGGCTGCGGACTGGCAACGCTTGAGACTGCTGCAAATCCCTATACGACGAGGCTCGGGCCCCCGGAGACAGCGGAACGGCGGATAAACTTCTCCCAGTCGTTCAACGGTCTGGCCTGGGTGATCGGGCCGCTTATCGGGCTGTATATCTACAGGGCGCAGGATGCCGGCGACGGTCAGAAACTCAGTTCCCTGGTACTGCCGTACATGTTGATTGGTCTTGTTGTTATTGCCGTTGCCATCGTATTTCTGAAAACTCCTCTCCCTGAGATAACGGAGGAGACCGATGCAGCTGACTCAGACGCGGGTCCGGAGAATCCATCAGCTGCCGCCAGACCCCTCCTGAAGCAGAAGCATTTTGTGCTGGGTGTTCTTGCGCAGTTCTCGTACGTCGCGGCTCAGACGGGTATTTTCAGCTACCTGATCAATTTCGTCACTGATGAGAACCAGGCACTTCACTTTGACAAGGAGAACGGTCCTTATTTCCTTGCCTTCGGTTTTGCACTCTTCATGATCGGGCGTATGTCGGGAAGCTGGCTGATGCGATTCTTCAGGCCTGCCGCGATGCTGGCGTTTTATGCCCTGATGTGCTGTCTCCTCCTGCCTCTCGTTAGCATCGGGCTCGGCTGGGTCTCCCTGGTCAGCCTGTATGGTGTGTTCTTCTTTATGTCAATTATGTTCCCGACAATTTTCGCACTGGGTATCAGAAACCTGGGACCACAAACAAAAAAAGCTTCCTCTTTCATCGTGATGTCCATAGTGGGAGGGGCTGTTTTCCCGCCCGTGATGGGCTGGATTGCCGATAACTCAAGCATGTCCGTTGGCTTCTTCGCACCGATCCCGCAATTCGTCTTTATCCTCTACTACGCAATCTCCGGATACAAGGTAAAAACTGACTGAACCCGTCAATAATGAGAATCGACAGCCACCAGCATTTCTGGCACTATAACTCCAGGGAATACGGATGGATCTCCGACGATATGGAAATCCTCCGGAAAGATTATCTGCCGGAGCAGCTGGAATCCGAGCTGTCGTCGGCCGGATTTGACGGTTCGGTGACCGTGCAGGCGCGTCAGTCGCTGGCAGAGACAAAGTGGCTCCTTGACCTGGCTGGCAAATACAATTTCATAAAGGGTGTGGTAGGCTGGATCGATTTATGCTCTCCGGACGCGGAGGAACAGCTAAGGCTGTTTTCCGCTAATCCGAAACTGGTTGGAGTACGGCATGTTATACATGATGAACAGGATGACGACTTCATGCTCAGCAACTCTTTCCTGAGAGGTCTGGCATGTCTGCAGAGGTACGGACTTGCTTACGATATCCTTGTTTTTCCGCGGCATTTGTCCAATACCATTCAGCTGGTCAGCCAGTTTCCCGGGCAGGTTTTCATCCTTGACCATATTGCCAAGCCATTTATAAGGGACGGGGTGATTTCACCCTGGAAGGAGGATATTGAAAGACTTGCCGGGTTCAGAAATGTCTGGTGCAAATTATCCGGGATGGTTACTGAGGCAAATGTCAAATCCTGGCGGCAGGATGATTTGATGCCTTACCTGGATGTCGTCTTCAACGTCTTTGGCACAGACCGGCTCCTTGCCGGATCGGATTGGCCCGTGTGCAGGCTTGCCGGATCCTATAAACAGGTCATGCAGGTGGTAATGGATTATACCAGGACCATGCCGGATGAGGAGAGGAACAAAATACTGGGAGAAAATGCCATGAAAGCCTATGGTCTTTTACTTTAAACGGTGAAGTATATTTAAAAATAGAAAATGAAAGCTTTTGCCATCATAAAAGAAAGAACGGTTCAGGAAACTGACATACGGGAACCGGTCCCGGAACCGGACGAAATATTGCTGGAAGTTCATTATATCGGATTATGCGGCAGCGATTTAAATTCCTACAGGGGTCTGATGCCGCTGGTGACTTTGCCCCGGATCCCGGGTCATGAAATAAGCGGAGTAATAATCGACAAGGGAAACCGGGTTCCTGACTCAATTAAAACCGGAGATAAAGCAACCGTGTATCCTTACACGAATTGCGGGGTATGCCCTGCATGCCGCCAGGGGCGCATCAACACGTGCGAGTTCAATCAGACACTCGGGGTGCAACGTGACGGGGCTCTTACCCGGAAGATACGGGTACCTTACACCAAGGTGTTTACCAGCGGGATACTTGCACTTGAGGAACTGGCCCTGGTTGAACCCGTAAGTGTCGGATATCACGCTGCAAACCGCGGGGAAATAAAGGAGACTGACACCGTGCTGATTATCGGATGCGGTGTCATTGGTATCGGTGCTCTGTGCGCCTGTGTACGAAAAGGCGCTGCCGTAATCGCAGTGGATATTGATGATCAGAAGCTGGCAACGGCAAAAGCCTTTGGTGCGATATATACAATCAACAGTAAAAAAGAGAATGCTCTCTTACGAATCAGGGAGCTGACACGGAACGAAGGCGTTGATGCAGCTGTTGAAGCCGTCGGGAATCCGGCAACCTTTGTGCTTGCACTTGAGGCTGTATCATTTGCCGGAAGGGTCATAACAATCGGCTATTCTAAAGAGGAGGTGCATTTCAACTCCCAGTTGATCGTTCGCAAAGAGATTAATCTTTATGGCTCGCGTAACTCATTGAGGGTTTTTCCATCTGTTATCAGCATGTTTGAACAACGGGAAAGGCCTTATTCAGATTTAATATCGAAAGTATTCCCCTTTAGCCAAACTCCTGATGCCTTTAAATACTGGGATGAAAACCCGGGTCTGGTTTCCAGGATATTGATTCATGTAACGGAATGAAACGCCATTATAACTTTTATCCGATGACGCACATTACAATCATACATTGCATTTAAAAGTCAGAAAATGAAAAAGATACTATACAGTTTTACATTGTGCTCAGCCCTGCTGATAAGTACTTTAGTTACGGCCCAGACAAACCGGGCCGTTAATCCCGTCATATGGGCTGACGTACCAGACATGTCAATAATACGTGTTGGTGACACATATTATATGAGCAGCACTACCATGCACATGTCTCCCGGCGTTCCGATCATGAAGTCCGGGGACCTTATTAACTGGGAAATAATCAGTTATGCCTACAGTACCCTTGGCGATAATGATGAACTGAACCTTATGAACGGGAAAAATGCCTACGGGAGAGGTTCCTGGGCAAGCTGTATCAGGTATCATAACGGTACTTATTATGTTTCGACCTTCTCTTCGACGACCAATAAAACATATATATGGTCGACAAAAGACATAGAGAAAGAACCATGGAAGGAGATATCATTCAGTCCCAGTTTTCATGATCATACACTTGTTTTTGACGATGACGGCCGGGTATACCTCATATACGGCAATAAAAAGCTTACCCTTGTTGAGCTGAATACTGATCTGTCGGGAGTAAAGCCGGGAGGTGTAAACCAGGTTATCATCGAGAACGCAAGTGCTCCGTCGGGGCCTGACAGCGGACTGGGAGAAGGCTCGCAGTTATTCAGGATGAACGGGAAATACTATCTCTTCAATATTACCTGGCCCCGCGGAGG
>DHUL01000054.1:3640-14886 GCA_002409145.1 Bacteroidales bacterium UBA5235 | reverse complement strand
GTCGACTCCGGAAGGTGAGACTGATGTTACGGTGGAGACCGCTTACCCGTGGACCGGGAATGTCAGGGTAACGGTAACGCCGTCAACGGAGAAGAGCCGGTTTACCATCGGCGTTCGCATCCCGGCATGGACCGGAGGAGAACCTGCTGAAGGCGATTTGTACAGGTACGTCACACCGGAGAAAGGAAGGGTAGGAATAAGGGTGAACGGCAAAAAGTACAAGGCTCCGATTTCTGACGGATTCGCTCATATTGACAGGGAATGGAAGNNAGTGGATCCGTCAACCGATAAGTGCCGTTTTACCCTCGGTGTCCGTATCCCTGCCTGGACTGGCGGCCAACCCATTGAAGGCGATCTCTACAGGTACGTCACACCGGCAAAAGGCAGGGTGGAAATAAGGGTAAACGGTAAAAAGGTTAAAGCTCCTATTGCTGACGGATTTGCTCATATTGACAGGGAATGGAAGCCGGGAGACATTGTTGGGATTTTCCTTCCCATGGAGCCGAGATTCATTGAGGCAAGGAAAGAGGTGGCGGCTGACAGCGGAAGGGTTGCGCTTGGGGTTGGACCAATGGTCTACTGCCTTGAGGAGGCAGACAACGGACCGGTCAGGGAGGTGACAGTTGACACCTCAGTGAAGCCGGTATTTACATTTGAGCAATCACTGCTCGGCGGTGTCGGAGTCCTGACATTCCCTGTAAAAGACCCTTACGGGATGATGAAGGAGGCAAAGGCTGTTCCATATTATTCCTGGGCTAACAGGGGAAAGGGAGAGATGACAGTTTGGATTAATAAAACCAACCAATAAATTATGAAAAAAATCGGAAGACTTTCAGTCCTGGCTGCTGCATCAGCAATCACCGTGGCTTCATGCACAGGCAATAAGGATGATGGGAATTATCCCATCAGGCCGGTGCCCTTCACATCGGTGAAGATGACTGACAACTTTTGGGCTCCACGTATCAGGAAGAACCACGAGGTGACTATTCCCATCGCCTTTGGGTATTGCGAATCAACCGGGAGAATAAAAAACTTTGAGATAGCCGGAGGACTTGATACCGGCGCTTTCCAAACAATCTATCCCTTTGACGATTCAGATGTTACAAAGATTATAGAGGGAGCCAGCTACTCGCTTCAGACCTATCCGGATCCGAAGCTGGAAGCATATCTTGATACATTAATATATAAGATAGGGCTTGCTCAGGAAGATGACGGTTACCTCTATACCAACCGCACGATCGCCGAGATGGGTTTTGGCAGGTTGCATGAATGGGCTGAGGGGAAAAGGTGGGAGAAGACAAACATACTCAGCCATGAGCTTTACAACCTGGGACACATGTATGAAGCAGCCGTTGCCCACTACCAGGCAACCGGCAAGAGAGACCTTCTGGATATATCCATCAAGTCTGCCGACCTGGTTGACAAAGACTTCGGGTGGGATGCATTTGTCAGTTACCCCGGGCACCAGGTGATTGAGATGGGACTTGTTAAGCTCTACCGGGCTACCGGGGAGAAGCGCTATCTTGACCTGGCAAAATTCTTCCTCGACGCCCGCGGCACCCGCGATGACGGCGAGGAGTATTCACAGAGCCACAAGAAGGTTGTTGAACAGACCGAAGCTGTAGGGCACTCTGTCAGGGCAACCTATATGTATTCAGGAATGGCTGACGTTGCTGCCATTCTCGGTGACGAGGCATATATCAATGCCATTACGAAGATATGGGAAGACCTGGTCTATAGGAAGATGTACGTTACTGGCGGTATTGGCGCCTCAGGCGGAAACGAAGGTTTTGCCGAGCCATACAACCTGCCTAACATGTCAGCATACTGCGAGACCTGCGCCTCTATAGGCGACATATTCTTCAATCACAGGCTCTTCTCACTTCACGGTGAAGGAAAATATTTTGACATACTGGAGAAGACACTCTATAACGGAGCTCTCTCAGGAGTCAACCTGGCGGGTGACAGGTTCTTTTATCCCAACCCGCTTGAATCGAACGGCCGGCATGAGCGCTCGGCATGGTTCGGTTGCGCATGCTGCCCGTCAAACATCTGCCGGTTCATTCCTGCGATACCGGGCTATCTTTATTCCGTGACTGACAAGGACCTGTATGTAAATCTGTTCGCATCAAACAATGCGGATATTGAGCTTGGGAACCGGAATGTAAGAATCGCGCAGGAGACCAATTATCCGTGGGAAGGCAAGGTCTCAATGATTATTGACCCGGAAAAGGCAGGGAAGTTCACGGTGCGTATCCGCATCCCTGGCTGGGCAAGGAATGAAGCTATTCCTGGTGAACTCTACAGCTTTGCCGGCCAGTCGGATGAGAAGCATACCCTGACTGTAAACGGTGAAGCAACAGACGCAGCCATTGAGAATGGTTATGCCGTCATTACAAGAAAGTGGCAGGCTGGTGACCGGATTGAACTTGACATCCCGATGCCGGTCAGGACCGTTCTGGCAGATGAGCGGGTAAAGGAGGACGAAGGCAAGTATGCCGTTCAGAGGGGACCCCTGATCTTTTGCGCCGAATGGCCTGACAACGCTGACGGCCATGTGCTGGATCTTGTTGTTGATGAGAACCCTGAATTTGCTGCCGCCTTCAGGCCTGACATGCTCAACGGTACTGAGATTATAACCACCAGGGCCAGGCAGGTCTCAAGGAATCTTGACGGTACGGTGTCACTGGGTGATTACCGGGAGCTGATGCTTATTCCTTACTTCCTCTGGAATAACCGCGGCGCTGGTGAGATGAAGGTATGGCTTCCCTTTAAGGAGACAAGCGCCGGAGCAAATGAGTGGAGAAGGTAGTTGTAAGGTTTTATGATTCTGGATTAGGGGTAAAAGGCCGCTTTTACGGGTCTTTTACGTTTTCAATAAACTGATTAAAGCATTTTTTAACACTATCATGAGAAGTTTGTTATTGATTTTTACCGCTGCTGTGTTCCTCTGCTCCTGTTCCGGAGGAAGAGTTCAGGACACGCTGATTTCAAATCCATCGGCTGAAGACGGAGTTGGTTCAACGGTGACCGGATGGAATTCCGAAACCAGGGGAGGAGGAATGATCGCATTCTATGATTACGAAGCTCATCAGGGGAAGAAGAGCCTGATGCTGCAGAGCGACAGGCCTGCCGGCGGAAGGTGGATGACCAGGGTGGAACTGAAACCCTGGTCAGAGTACAAATTCACCGGCTGGGTGAAGACCGAAGGGGTACAGACCCGCGACGGAAAAGGAGCGGGTTTCAGGCTTGATGCTTTCGATGTTGAATACCCTGGCCTTACCGGTACCAATGACTGGACAAAAGTTGAATTTGTATTCAGGACCGGCAACGATGACTCATCTGTTCTCTCATGCCTGCTCGGCCTTGACGGACCGGCATCAGGAAGGGCCTGGTTTGATGACATGTCAATTGAACTTGTTTCGTCCGAGACTCTGAAGACTGCGGTAACAATTGATCTCGCCGACAGGAAAGAGCCTATGTCCGGGTATATTTACGGACAGTTCATTGAACATCTGGGAAGATGCATTTATGGAGGCATCTGGGCTGAGATGCTCGAGGACCGCAAGTTCTGGTACACTCCGGGCGAGAGGGAGTCGCCATGGCAGGTGAGGGGCAAAAAGGATCTCTTCTCTGTTGACATGATCAGTCCCTTCACTGGTGACAAGACCCCTGTGCTGTCGGTTGACGGCTCCGGGGCTGCAGTAATGCACCAGTCGGGACTCGGCCTTAAACCTGACCTGGCATACACCGGCCGGGTTGTTCTTAAGGCAACTCCCGGGATAACCGGCGTGAAGGTCACCCTGAGCTGGGGTGATGAGTCGCGGATTGTCACAATTGATAAACCGGGAAGCACTTTTACTTCATATCCACTGGAATTTAAGTCCGGTGAATTGACTCACAATGCCTCCCTGACAATCGCGCCCGAGGGCGCCGGAAAGGTCTGGATTGGTACCGCAAGCCTGATGCCCTCTGACAATATTGAAGGCTTCCGGTCAGACGTCATCGCGCTGCTGAAGGAGCTCGATGCACCGGTATATCGCTGGCCTGGAGGCAACTTCGTAAGCGGGTATGACTGGAAGGACGGCATCGGTGACCGTGACCGCAGACCGCCACGCAAGAACCCGGCATGGCAGGGTGTTGAGCACAACGATGTAGGCATACATGAGTTCATGGATTTCTGCAGGATACTTGGCACTGAGCCTTACATTGCAGTTAATGCCGGACTTGGAGATTCGAAACAGGCACGCGAGGAGGTGGAGTACTGTAACGGTTCAGTTGAGACGCCCATGGGCAGACTCAGGGCAGCCAACGGCCATGCCGAACCCTGGAATGTAAAGTGGTGGTCTATCGGCAATGAGATGTACGGCGACTGGCAGCTCGGGCACATGTCCACAGATGATTTCGTCAGGAAGCACAACGCTTTTGCGGATGCTATGAAAAGCGTTGATCCGGATATCAAACTCATCGCCGTTGGCGAGCTGGGCGATTGGGACCGGATGGTACTGACAAACTGCTCTGAAAGCATGGACCTGATAAGTGAACACTTTTACCGTCAGGACTGGCATGGGGGAGGGCTTATGACCCATGTGAAGCAGATCCCCGATGCCATCAGGGAGAAGGCTGACGCACACCGCCAATACCGCCAGGAAATTCCTCAGCTTAATGGAAAGGATATCCGTATCTGCATGGATGAGTGGAACTACTGGTACGGACCGCATATCTATGGTGAGCTGGGAACGCGCTATTACATGCGTGATGCCATGGGCATAGCTGCCGGGCTCAATGAGTACTCGAGGCAGAGCGATGTGGTCTTCATGGCCAATTATGCCCAGACAGTCAATGTCATCGGATGCATAAAGACCAACACCACCAGTTCTGTTTTGGACGCAACAGGTCAGGTGCTGAAACTCTACAGGCAGCATTTTGGTACAATACCGGTTGCGATAAGCGGTGAAACCAGACCTGTTGATATCGCAGCAACACTTGACAGTGAAGGCAAAAAGCTGACTGTTTCAGTTGTCAATGCCACCCGGGATGAGGTGAAGATTCCCCTTACCCTGCTTAACGGCACTGTTTCAGGTGAGGGAGAGCTCTGGCAGGTAACAGCGCCTGATGATATGGCCACAAATGAACCCGGCAGACCTGAAAACGTGAAGATCTCAGGCCCGGCACAGGTACCCGCCGGCAGTGCGCTGACAGCTGGCCCTGCAAGCATAAACCTGTTCGTATTCAACCTGAATAACTGAGCCAAATGACGCCGTCGCGTGTTGCAGGCGGGTCCGGAAAATCAGGGAAAGATAAGCTTGCAGTGCTGGCAAAAGGTTGGCAGGTCACCCGCGGCGGGCAGAGAGAAATCAGGGAGATGAATAATGGTCAGGTTCCTGACAGGGTCAATTGTGACTTCAGGTGCTGGGCCATAACCCTGAAACCGGAAAGTGCTATACATCAGATTTTGAGTTTAATATTACCATAACGCCTTGAACCTTCAGGAATTTATTAGATTTTTGTTTGTATCTTAGCAAAGAACATACTTAATATGAAACAAATACTTATACTGACTGCAGCATCGGTGTTAGCACTGTTTGCACAGGAGGCTCCGGCCCAGAAGGGAGCCGAGCCGGCAAAAGCGAATATCATTATTGAAACCGACATGGGGACGGAGACCATCAGCCGTCATATATACGGACATTTTTCTGAGCATTTGGGACGCTGCATCTACGGAGGTTACTGGGTGGGAGAAGGAAGTGCCGTGCCAAATACCCGCGGCATCCGAAATGATGTTGTAGAGGCTCTGAAGAAGACCCGGATACCCAATTTGCGGTGGCCAGGAGGTTGTTTCGCTGACGAGTACCACTGGATGGATGGCATCGGGCCCCGTGAAAAGAGGCCCAGGATGATCAACACTCACTGGGGAGGAGTGACGGAAGATAACAGTTTCGGGACTCATGAGTTCCTGGATCTGTGCGAGCAGCTGGGGGCCGAGCCATATATCTGCGGTAATGTGGGCAGCGGATCAGTGGAAGAGATGTCTAAGTGGGTGGAATATGTCAATTTTGACGGGGTCAGTCCGATGGCTGATCTTCGTCGTAGCAACGGCAGGGATAAACCATGGAACGTAAAATTCTGGGGCGTTGGCAATGAGAACTGGGGTTGCGGCGGGAACATGACAGCTGACTTCTACGCTGATCAGTACCGGCGCTATGCAACATATGCACGTGATTACGGTGACAACCGGCTGATGAAGGTTGCCGGAGGAGCCAACTCCACCGACTATAACTGGACAGAGATCCTGATGAAAAAGATCCCTCACCATATGATGTGGGGGATATCCCTTCATTATTATACCACCAACTGGAGCAATAAGGGTTCTGCCACCAAATTCAGCGAGAAGGAGTATTTTGAAACAGTTGAGCGTTGCCTGAATATTGAAAAGGCACTCGACAGGCACATCACCGTAATGGACAGTTATGATCCTGAACACAGGATTGCACTTGTGGTAGATGAATGGGGGACATGGTGGGATGTAGAGCCGGGAACCAACCCGGGATTCCTCTACCAGCAGAATACCATGCGTGATGCAATAGTGGCCGGCCTTTCACTGAATTATTTTAATGAGCGGTGCCAAAGGATAAAAATGGCAAACATTGCCCAGACGGTTAACGTGCTCCAGTCGCTGATACTCACTGACGGTGACAAAATGCTTCTGACGCCTACCTACCATGTGTTTGAGATGTACAAGGTTCACCATGATGCCACACTCCTTCCGCTGCACCTCAACTGTGGCCGTTACTCCCTCGAAGGGAGGGAAGTGCCGTCACTGAGTGCCTCCGCTTCAAGGGATGCAAACGGTACAGTCAACATTTCTCTGGTTAATATTGATCCCTCCGGCGAGTCGGAAGTACTGATCGATCTTCGTGGCGGAGAATTCTCAGAGGTGGCGGGAAGGATACTTCACGGTGCGGAACTGAATGCCCATAACACCTTTGAGAATGATGAGACAGTTCGTCCCGGGGTTTTTAATGGGGCACGTCTGAAGAAGAATATTCTGAGCCTGAAAGTACCACCTGCATCTGTAGTGGTATTGACTGTGAACTAAGACGGGGAACCTGGCAGAAGGAACGATGTTAAAACATATATTTGCTCATATTTTTTACACAAATGAAATGAAAAGAGAAAGACTCATTTTACTAACAGCTGTGGCGCTTGCCGTGATTGGCCTGGGCTCATGTGGAAACAAAAAAGAGATGGTAACTACTGAAAATTTTGGTTCATTCGAAGGGAATGAAGTATCCCTGTTCACACTCACAAACAACAAGGGTGATGTGGTAAAACTCACCAACTATGGTGCAGCAATAGTCGAGATCAATGTGCCTGACAGAAATGGGAACAAGGCAAATGTGACCTTTGGTTATGAGACACTTGACGGCTATCTTAAAGGTGATGCATATTTTGGCAAGGTTGTCGGCCAGTATGCCAACCGCATAGCGAAGGGGAAATTCACCCTTGACAGTGTCGAGTATACCCTTGCGCTTAATAATGGTGCGAACGCACTTCACGGAGGCCCTACAGGGTGGCACAGCAGAGCCTGGACAGCCGAGGTGTTGAAAGACACTGACTATCCTGCAGTGAAGTTCACATACAACAAACCTGACATGGAAGAGGGTTTCCCCGGCAACGTTGTTGCAGAGGTTGTCTACACATGGACCGATGACGACGAGCTAATAATGGACTACAAGGTCACAACTGACCGCAGAACAGTTATCAATATCACAAACCATGCCTATTTCAACCTGCACGGTGCAGGTGAAGGTGACATCCTTGATCATGAGGCTGTCATCAGGGCATCGGCATTTACAGCCGTTGATTCAACCCTTATCCCCACAGGAGAGCTGAGGCCCGTCGAAGGCACCCCGCTGGATTTCCGTACCCCGCACCTTATTGGCGAGAGGATCGGTGAGGCTTATGACCAGCTTATTCTTGGAGGAGGCTATGACCATAACTTTGTCCTTGACAACATTGAGCAGGTTGACGCTGAAGTTTATGATCCTTCCACCGGCAGGGTTATCCAGGTTATTACTGACCAGCCAGGTGTTCAACTCTATACCGGCAACTTCCTTGATGGTTCCCAGGTCGGTAGCGGAGGCAAAGTCTACCAGTACAGATCAGGATTCTGCCTTGAGACGCAACATTATCCTGACAGCCCCAACCAGGCATCCTTCCCGTCAGTTATTCTGACTCCGGAGGAGCCTTTCCTGTCAAGCACCACATTCAAATTCTCGGTCAGGTAACAGGTCTGAAGGTCCGGGAACTGACAGACCTGGTTTTATAAATCATAACAGGCAGTAATTAACTTTACTGCCTGTTTTTTTCCCCACTATTGCCTAATGCCTATTGCCTATTGCCTGATTTTAATATTGCGGAACCAGACCTCGTTGCCGTGATCCTGAAGGAGGATATGTCCTTTTTCGGCCTCGCCGAACCCGGCAAAATCCTTGTATTTGCTTTCGCTTACAAGTTTTCGGTATTCATCGCTGCCCCTGTCATATTCCAGTACTTTAAACCCATTGAGCCAGTGTTCAACGTGGCCGTTTAAAGAAACAATATGTGCTGAATTCCATTGCCCCACGCCGTTAAACCTCTTGTTGGCAGCAGGAATGAGATCATAGAGTGAAGCGAGGGTCCGGTTGCCGTTGCGACCCATCTTTGCGTCAGGATGACGTTGGTCATCGAGTATCTGGTACTCAAGCCCGATGGCCGAACCGGTTGTGGCGTATTTTTCGGTGACGAAGTATTTCACCCCGCTGTTTGCTCCTTCAGTGATCAGGAATTCAAAGGACAGGTCGAAGTTACCGTACTGGCCGACTGTTACTATATCACCGCCTGCCTGTGACTCTGCTCCTCCCGAAGCAAGTACTTTCAGGCACTTGTCTTCAATGACCCATCCTGATTCGGGGAATGAATCCTTATGTGCGCCTCTCCACCCGTTTGTTGTGGTGCCATCAAAGAGAAGCTCCCAGCCATCATCCTTCTCCTGCCCGGTGAGGGTGTTAGGGATAAAGTTTGCCTGGTAGATATTGGAAGTGTCAGGCCATGCAAGTTTCTCAAGGTTCCTGGTGGCAATCCGGATGTTCTTCCACATAATACGCCTGCCTGCAAGTATACGATCCACGGCATGAACCTGGAAACCGATGAACCCTGAAGAATCAGCATCATCAAGGAGATCAGCAACCGGTACTCCGTTGACCCATGTCCTGATCCTGTTGCCGATGGCCTCAACGTGGTATTTGTTCCAGTCATGCCTGTTGAAAGATTCGATGGCTGCCTGGTTGTATGGTCTGACAGGATAGAGCCACCCTCTTCTGGCTTCGTCATAGATTCCACCGCTCCAGCTCCTGTCAGTGGGATCTATTTCTACCTGGTACCCGTAAACCAGGGTTCGTCTGCCGTCCAGTTTGCTGTGGCTCCTGATCTGAACTCCTGAATTGAGGAGGGTATCGACCTTCACCTCATACTCAAGTATAAAATCTGAATATTCTTCTGTTGTACACATGAAACTGTTTGGCGTTACAGGGGTTGAAATGCCAACCATCATTCCGTCTTCGACAATGAATTGTGCATTGCCCCCTTTCTGGATGAAGCCGGTAAAGTCCCTGCCGTTGAAGAGATCATGCCAGGCTAACTGCCGGCAGCCTGTAACTGTCAATATCATTAAGAGCGCAGGGAAAAGAAGTTTTGGTCTCATTTAGTAATATTATAAGGTTAATACTTGGGAAATATCCATGGTTCATTGTAATATGGCTTCATAAGCGCATTTGCGTCATCCTCGCCGAATTTGTTTGCTGCATTGTCCCAGGTGAGGGGTTTGCCGAGCCTGCATGAGACGTTAGCCATGTGTGTCAGTTTAGCTACACGGGCCCCTATTTCAACATCAGCGTTTGGCAGCTGGCGGGATGTAATGCAATCAAGGAAGTTGGCAATGTGGGAAGCAAGTCCGCCGCCAGCGACAGCCTGACCCTCCACCTGCTCCGACTTCTTCTGAAGAGGCACTGCTTCCATGCGTGGGGCCGAGTCAACTTCCGGGATAACTTCCCAGCCATTGCGGTCAAGCACAAGAGTGCCGTTCTCGCCGATGAATGCCAGGCCGTGCTCTCTCCCGTATGGACCGTCTTTAATGCCGCAGGCGTGATCCCAGCTTATGGTGAAGTCATCGTAGACATATGATGCCAGCAGGGTATCCGGCGTTTCCATGGCATCACCAGGATATGCAAATTTTCCTCCGGCAGTATACACTGCTTTCGGCAGGTCAGCCTTCATTCCAAGCAGCGCATAGTCAAGGAGGTGCACCCCCCAGTCTGACATCAGGCCTCCGGCGTAATCCCAGAAATACCTGAAGTTATAGTGGAAGCGGTTGGGGTTGAATGGCCTGTGCCTGGCCGGCCCGAGCCACATTTCATAGTCCACTCCCGGCGGCACCGGTCCGTCAGGCTGAACGGGAAGTGTCTTCTTCCAGATCATGTACGCCCATACCTTTACTGTCCTGATCCGCCCAAGTTTCCCTGAGTGAATGAAGGCAACGGCATCTTGCCAGTGAGGATCACTCCGCTGCCACTGGCCCGTCTGTACCACACGCCTGTGTTTCCGGGCGGCCCTGACCATGGCATCACATTCAGCGATTGAGTTGGCAAGGGGTTTTTCGCAATAGACATCCTTCCCCGCCTCCATGGCGGCGATGGCCTGCAGGCAGTGCCAGTAATCGGGGGTGCCAATGATGACAGCATCCACATCGGGGTTGTCCATAACCCTTCGCCAGTCCTTCACAATCTGGGACGGCCGCTTCCCTGAAATCTTTTCAGTATCGGCAGCCCTTTTGTAAAGCCACTCGTTATCGATGTCGCAAATGGAGACACACTCCACCTGTGGAAATTTCAGGAATGTCTCCAGGTTTGACCAGCCCATGTTGCGGCCGCCTATCAGCGCCACCCGTATTTTATCGGAGGGGTGCACCCTTCTTCCGGTGGCGCCGTAAAGTGATGTCACCTGTCCCAGGCCGGCTATCCCGGCAGATGCGAGGAGGCTGTTTCTGACAAAATCTCTTCTGTTGCTCATGATCTGATTTCTCTTTGGGCGCCCGGCAAAAAAGCCGGGACTGTCCCCAAAGGTAATAATTCAGATCAAAGGTTTGCAGGCAGAAGCGTAACTATCTCTCCGGACAGGAATGCAACCCGGCTCACAGAAGAGAATGC
>DHUL01000054.1:0-3422 GCA_002409145.1 Bacteroidales bacterium UBA5235 | reverse complement strand
GGAATATAACCCGGCTCACAGAAGCTCCCATGCCTGCTAACCTGCTCTCTTCAGTGTGTTCACGGAAGGCTTTTTGCCGGCAGGAATCACGAAGGCACCACTGTTGTTTGATTTTAGTTCTCCGGTGTAATATTTCACTGCATCGCCTTCCCGTGAGGGATTGCTGACGCAAGGCAGTGCCTCTGGCGGTCATAAAGCGTGGTTTTCGCCCGTAAGGGCCAGCCTGGTATAAGAATAAATCCAATTAGTAATATCTTTATCCGTAGAAAAATGTTTAAAGAATGAAAAGATCAGCCGCCTTTCTGTTTGCATCTTTACTGTTTGTGTCTGTAAGCGCTCAGCCATATCCATTTCTTGATACCGGGCTTTCTTTTGAAAAGCGGGTTGATGACCTTGTTTTACGGATGACAACTGAGGAGAAGGCTGCACAGCTTCTTTATACTGCGCCTGCAATTCCGCGTCTCGGTATTCCTGAGTATAACTGGTGGAATGAGGCTCTGCACGGTGTGGCAAGGGCCGGGTATGCCACTGTGTTCCCCCAGTCTATAACCATTGCCAACAGCTGGGATGAGGAGTTGATGCTTGATGTTGCCAATGCCATTTCAGACGAGGCCAGGGCCAAGCATCATGAGTTTGTCAGGAGGGGTGACCGCGGCATTTACCACGGGCTTACATTCTGGTCACCCAACATCAATATTTTTCGTGATCCGCGCTGGGGCAGGGGTCAGGAGACCTACGGCGAGGACCCTTATCTTACAGGACGGCTGGGGCTGAGATTTGTGCAGGGCATGCAGGGGTCGGATCCGAAGTATCTCAAGACAGTGGCCACCGCAAAGCATTATGCCGTTCATTCAGGTCCGGAGCCTGTCAGGCATAAGTTCAACGCGGTTATCAGTGAGCGTGATCTCCGGGAGACCTACCTGCCTGCCTTCCGTACACTTGTGAAGGAAGGGAAGGTTTATTCGGTGATGGGTGCCTACAACCAGTTCCATGGCCAGCCGGCATGCGCAAATGATGAACTTTACGGAATACTTCGTAATGAATGGGGTTTTGACGGGTACACAGTATCTGATTGCTGGGCTGTGTCCGATTTCTACAATTTCCAGGGATATGCGCCGGGCCCGGCAGAGGCTGCTGCAATGGCTTTGAAAGCAGGGACTGACCTTGAGTGCGGGGCTGACTACCGGCATCTGATGGAGGCATTGGAGAAGGGACTGGTTACAGAAGAAGACATTGACAGGGCAGCCAGAAGGGTCATGATGGCACGGTTCAGACTGGGGATGTTTGATCCGGATTCCATTGTGGAGTATGCCCGGATACCTTACCAGGCAAACTGCTCGGATTATAACCGGTCCCTTGCCAGGAAGGCTGCCCGTGAATCAATAGTTCTCCTTAAAAACAGCAACGGGACTCTTCCCCTGAGCAGGGATATCCGCACTGTGGCCGTCATAGGGCCCAACGCAGCCAGTCATGAGGTGCTCCTGGGCAATTACAACGGTATTCCCATGGATCCGGTCAGCCTGCTTGAGGGGATACAGGCAAAGCTCATGCCTGAAGCCACTGTTATCTATGCTGAGGGCAGCAACCTGGCGCCGGGGATGCATAACCTGGTGCCCATACCTTCGAGATATTATCGTACACCTGACGGCAGGCAGGGTGTCCAGGGCAATTACTACACGTCACGTGACATGAAGGGTGATCCTCTCTTCACCAGAACGGATGACAAGATTGACTTCTACTGGGATAATGACTCGCCACATCCGCTTATGCCTGTCAATGACTTCGGCATTCACTGGGTTACCGATCTTGTTCCCCCGGTGACGGGTACGTATTATCTTGGCACATGGGGCTCATCAGGATATACGATAATCTTCGAGGGAGACACCCTTCTTTCCTTCTACAATGACCATCATGCAGCTTTACAGGGAGTACCGATGGATTTCACTGCGGGAAAGAAATACAGGATTGAGGTATTATACCGCAACCATAGCGGTGACGCCGATATGGAACTTCTCTGGTGCATGCCGCAGAAGGACCTGACGGCAAAAGCAGTTGAAGCAGCCTCACGGGCTGATGCTGTAGTTGTTGCACTCGGCCTCTCACCCCGGCTCGAGGGGGAGGAGCTGAGTTTAAAACTCGACGGATTCGAAGGAGGCGACAGGACCACACTCAGCCTGCCTGCCATACAGGAAGAACTGCTTGGAGCGCTGCTCGCCACCGGAAAGCCGGTTGTGGTGGTGCTGATGAACGGCAGTCCTGTTGCATCCCTGCAGGCCCATGAAAAAGCTGCAGCCGTGTTGCTGGCAGGCTACCCCGGCGTGGAGGGGGGCAATGCAATAGCAGATGTCCTCTTCGGTGATTACAACCCGGCAGGACGCCTGCCTGTCACCTACTACAGATCAGTTGACCAGTTGCCTCCTTTTGATAAATATGACATGGACAACCGTACTTACAGGTATTTCAGGGGAACACCCCTCTATCCTTTCGGCTATGGATTGAGCTATACCAGCTTTGCCTATTCAGACCTCGTAGTACCGGCGAAAGCCGTTGCAGGCACAGAGGTAAAGGTGAGTGTAACTGTCACCAATACAGGGAAGATGACAGGCGACGAAGTAGTACAATTATATCTGACTGATGAGAAAGCCACCTCGCCCAGGCCCCTGAGGCAGCTTGAAGGTTTCGACAGGATAACCCTCAGGCCCGGGGAGAGCAGAAGGGTTGAGTTTACCCTGGGGCCGGAGCAGTTCTCTTTACTCAACGATAATGATACAAGGGTTATTGAGCCCGGTTGGTTTACCGTGAGCGTGGGAGGAGGTCAGCCAGGGACCTTATCATCCGGTGATGAAGTCCATGTTCAGGTCATAACAGCGCGATTCAGGCTTACAGGAAGAGAGGTTGCGGTGAAAGAGTGACAGGGGCAGGAAGCAGATTCATTAGATTGGTGCCTGGTTGTAAGGAAAGTAATTTCTCCGTGACATAAACAAGAGGAAAAGCCTCTCCGTTTATTGAATGTGACAGAAATTGAAAAGAATAAAAGGTGTACCGGCTGTGTGGTCATTCTCACTGCAGTGACAATAATAACAGGGCGGCATACCTTCATGTGCTGGCAGATGCAGTTACTGGCGTGGCAGCCATCCTGGGGCCGGTCACTGCTATCATCCGGGAACTGCCGTATGCAGATGCAATAGCTGCCCTTGTCAGCTCAGCAGTAATCATCAGGTGGGCACCCGGACTGGTAAGAGACTCCGGCTGAGAGTTTATTGCCTGAGGTTACTAAAAAATGTTAAATAAGTGAAACATGAGATATGTCATTATAAGCTCAATTATTGGACTTTACATTTGCTTGTACCTAATTAGTGTATCACCTACACTTTAGTCTTCATACGGATTTGTTACAGCAAATGCCGTCCTATTAGACAATT
>DHUL01000073.1 GCA_002409145.1 Bacteroidales bacterium UBA5235 | reverse complement strand
CTGGTACTGCCGACTGCCGACTTATCAGTGCAACGCGCCCATCGCTTCCTCCACCGCCCTCGTAAGCTGCGGATCAACCCCCTTCTGCATGTCGCCGAAGGTGGTACGCACATAGATGTCAGGCTTCACCCCGGTCTTCTCCAGGTCATTCCCCTGCAGGTCATAGCATCCCCAGCCCGGCAGACGGGTATATGATCCGTCAACAAGCTGTCTTCCCGAAGTGAAAATAATCCACCTGTATGTCTCCGTGCCCACAATCGTTCCCAGCTTCAGCTGACGGAAAGCGGCTGCGGTCATTTCCGCATCACTGAGTGATTGCTCATTCACCATCAGGATAATCGGGCCGCCTGACGGCGCGAAGTTAGGCTGGGGCGAGCGCTGTCCGTTGCGTGCCTGCCACTCGAGGTAAGGCCTCTGCGAGAGGAACCTTATTACATCATCATGCACATTGCCTCCCCTGTTGTTGCGGATATCGAGGATAAGCGCCTCTTTTCCCAGTGCGATCCCGGTCATGTCAATCATGAATTTCTCGAGACTCGGTGTGCTCATATCCTTCATATAGACATATGCCACCCTGCCTCCTGAAAGGCTGTCGACGATCCTCCTGTTTTCAGCCACCCAGTCGTCGTAAAGCAGTGTTATCAGCGCACCCGAACTGACCGGCTTGAGGGTAAGGTCAAACTCCTTTCCTTTCCTGTCAAACCGGAGCGTGATCTCCTTCTCAAGCTGCGGCAGGGTGAACACTTTGTCGCGGTCAGTTGTCACATCCACCGGTGTGCCCTCAACAGCCACAAGCCTGTCGCCGGCCCGAAGAGACGTATCTGTCAGATCAGCCGGTGAACGCGCCACCCATCCCTCAACAACAAAAGGATCATCTTCCCGGAAAATGATACCTGTGGCATTAGTCTGCATCCTGTAGAAAGGCCGGGCCTCATCACCCTGGCTGCTGAAGCCGAGATGCGACGAGTTCAGCTCGCCCAGCATGTCATTCTGTACCGTCCGGAGGTTATCCCTGTTGCGGATCAGGGGCAGGTAGTGTTCATACCGTGCAAGTATCGCCTTCCAGTCGACCCCGTGATATTCCTGGTCATAAAAATGCTCTGCCAGTGTAGCCCAGTTCTCGTAGAACATCTGTACAAACTCATCGTGAAGGTTCTTGCTGAACGATGCTGACAGTGTGATCTTGTCAGCCTTGCCCTCTGCCGGCTTCACCTCGTAAACATCGCCCTGCATCAGTGCATAGAATTTGTCACCGGTCATTATAAGCCTGCTGAACCCCTTATCGCCTATGGCGGAGCTCTTTGGCGGGTCAAACGGTGAGAGCTCCACCTTTGTCAGGATTCTCTCGCGCGGGTTGGGTGAGTTGTTGAAGAGCAGCATCGTCTTACCCCTGACGTTAAACACATGAGGTGACGACTGTTCATTGCCCTTTACGTCAAGCTGCTCCCAGCGGTCAGTAATGCCTTCTGTTTCAATCCTGATATCTACTTTCAGGCTGTCCTTTGCGGGCTTTTTGGCAAAGAGCTTCCCGTATTCTTCAGTGCGTAGTGACTCGCTGAAGCGGTAAAGAGGGATACGATACAGCTTGCTTACCCCTCCCCCTCTCGGGAAACCTGCATTGAACCTGTCGGCGCTAAGGTAGATATACCTGCCGTCGGGCGACCAGAATGGATCTGTTTCATCCACCCCGTTGTTGGTGATTGTATGAGTTCTGGCCTCTTTGGTGTCATAGATGAAAATATCCTGCTCGAAGTTCCTGTAGGAGGCATAAAGAATGTACCTTCCGTCAGGCGAGAAGCGCGGTTGTGAGACGCTAAACCAGAACTCTCCGGTGATGATGCTCTTCACCTCGAAACTCTTCAGGTCAATGAGGTCGATATGGCTGTCACCACTTACAAAAAGTGCCCTTTCTCCATCCGGACTTACCAGCAGTTCCTGAAGCGTCCGTTCATACTTTGTCAGCTGTTGCTCTGCCTCAGGCTTTGATGCTGAGATTGTAAACAGGTTGGCCCAGCCTTTTACAGTCCGGGTGTAGAGCAGTGACTCGTTATCCTTCATCCACCTTACCTCCTGGACACTCTCGGACTTGTCTGTTGGCATCTCCCTTATAAATTTTCCTGCCACATCAGAGACGAAGAGCCTTCCCCGGGAGACGAAGGCGATCTTCTTTCCGTCGCCGGACACGTCGAAGTCGGTGATCTTTCCTGCGCTGTTATAGCCTATTTCCGTTGCAAGGTTCTCATTTGACCAGACTCTGATCTCGCAGGGCGAACTCTGGATGGTTGTGACGTCATAGGTCCATATCCTGTAATCACGCGCAAAAACCACGAACCGGCCGTCGGCGCTGACCTGCGGGCGGCGGATAGATGTGGAGAAGGATGTTACCTGCCGCTTCACGCCATTCTCGAAAGTGCAGAGGTTGTACTCATCATTGCCCTCATCGGAGGCAAACCAGAGTTTGCCATTGCGGTCAGATGACGGCCAGAGGTCCTTCCCCTCCCATTCAGTGAGACGCTTGTATTCTCCGGTTGTTTTGCTGTAAAACTCGATGTCAGGATTATTCTCTCCCCTGTATCTCTTCCTCTGGGGAAACATGTAGCTCTCCCATGATGAAGTGAAGCAGAATGACTGGCCGTTGCTGCCGGGCATTTCAACTATGTTATGTGCCTGGTCAAAAAAGTTGTCAGAGAACAGGCGCACAGGGGTACCTCCTGTTGCTGCAACAGCATATGAGCCAAAGGTATTGTACCTGTCCGAAGTGAAGTAGACTGTCTTCGAGTCCCATGACCATCCGTCGGGATAGTCATTGGCGTCGTGCCAAGTGAGCTGTACCAGGCTGCCGCCCTCTACGGGCATCAGGTAGACATCGGCATTTCTGTTCTGTGTGGAAGCGAAAGCGAGCCATTTCCCGTCGGGTGAAAAGCGTGGGACCGACTCCTCTCCTGCCATCGCCGTCAGGCGGAGCGCTGCTCCACCGGTGCGGTCGGCCATCCAGAGATCGCTCTCATATACAAATACAATCTTTGACCCATCCGGAGATATTGCCGGATCGGACAGGAAGCCAGACTGACCCTGCCCTGTGACAGTTCCTGCAATAGCTGCAAGGAACAGAATAATGAGCACTTTCTTCATGGTGTATGAGTTAAAAGGTAATAACCCAAAGATAAAAAGTACATTCTGTCACCTGGGATGTTATGCAGCACAGGGCAGGGTGACACCCCTGATCCGGCAGCCTGGTGCCTTCTGTCAGAACCAGGTTCCGCTGAAACCCAAAGACGTTGCCATGACTGCCCTCACCTGCCGGATAATACTTGACTTCTGAAAGACAATACTAAACCATTGACTATATTTGATGACCAGAAACTGCTGCCATGAAATCCGGACCAATATTCTTGCGCATCCTGCCAGTTCTTGCGCTTATTCTGACAATCGGGCCCTCCTGCAGCTGTGTGAACAGGGAGGATTATACGGCTGAAGGGGTGTCAAAACTCCTGGCAACATACAGGTACGAGACTGTAAGGGATGTCAGGTACGGGCTGACTTTCAGGATCGATACGGGGAAGAATACACCGGTGGAAGGAAATGCAGTGATTGAGTTTACACGAACTGCCGGCCGGGAACCGCTTGTGATCGATTTCAAAGTGCCCGGGGATTACCTTAAAACTGTTGCCGTAAACGGGAAACCAGTCGAGCCAGGACTTATAAACGGCCACATTGTAATAGACAGGGATATCCTGGCCCGGCACTACAACAGGATTGAAGTCAGCTTCCGCGCCGGCGACCTCTCACTGAACAGGAACAATGAATATCTGTATACACTATTCGTTCCCGACAGGGCTTCAACAGCCTTCCCGTGCTTCGATCAGCCTGACATGAAAGGGCGGTTCATACTGACACTTGATATACCCGGATCATACAGGGCTATGTCAAACAATCCCGTCGTTTCAGCTGATACAACGGATGGAAGGGTCACTCTTCTCTTCAGCGAAACAAAGCCGATAAGTACCTACCTGTTTGCCTTCGCCGCAGGCAAATTTGAACTGGTAGAAAAGGAGATTGAGGGATTGAAAATAGAAATGCTGCATCGTGAGACCCGTCCGGGTTATGTCGAAAAAAACGCGGATGAAATCTTCCGGCTTCATTACAGTGCCCTGAAGTGGCTTGAGGAGTACACCCTGATACCATATCCCTTTGATAAATTCGGCTTTGTGCTTCTGCCGCCGTTCCAGTACAACGGGATGGAACACCCGGGATCAATATTTTACAAGGCTTCCTCACTGATGCTCGAGACCTCTCCCACCCTTAACGAACAGCTCTCAAGGGCCTCATTGATTGCCCACGAGACATCGCATATCTGGTTCGGCGATCTGGTGACAATGAAGTGGTTCGATGACGTCTGGCTGAAGGAGGTGTTTGCCGGTTATATGTCGGATAAGATTGCAGGGCCGGATTTTCCCGACATAAACCATGATCTGCGGTTTCTCCTCTCACGCTATCCTGATGCCTATGAGGTCGACCGTACCCGCGGCACCAACCCGGTCATTCAGGAACTGGGCAATATGAAGGATGCCGGCTCGCTCTACGGAGATATCATCTACAACAAAGCGCCCATAGTGATGCGGCAGCTCGAGCAGCTGGCCGGCGAGGAGAACCTGAAGAAAGGACTGCAAGCATATCTGAAAAAGTATTCCTGGGACAATGCTCGCTGGGATGACCTGGTTGCCATACTTGAAGAGACATCGCAAAAGCCCCTGGAAGAATGGAGCAGGATGTGGATCAGGGAGGCAGGTATGCCGGTCATAACGCCGGTCATCGAAGAGGAAGACGGTTACAGGATTTCATTTCAAGAGGATGATCCTGCCGGAACACTCCGGCACTGGCCGCAGACAATGAAAACAATGGTGATCACTGCATCTGACACTGTCATTGCCGGCCTGGAGACGGCGGAACGTGATTCCCATATCACCACCGTGGGAAAGCCGTTGTGCATTATTCCTGACATCTCGGGAAGGGCTTACGGGACTTTCCTGTTTGACAGTCTTAGCGCCGGATATCTTCTTGTCAGTCTCCCGGAGTTGAATGATCCGCTGCTGAAGGGGATCCTCTGGATAAACATGTATGAAAATCTTGTCAACGGAGTAATCAGGCCGGCTGATTTCCATGCCACTGCGTTTCGTGATTTACAGTCAATAACGGACCTGCAACTGCGTAACTATCTGTCTGGCAGATTCTCGTCAGTTTGGTGGAACTGGCTCACCGCGGAGGAAAGGGATTCGCTTGCGCCGGAGACAGAGACAATGCTGAAAAACAAAATGGTTTCGGCAGAGAGTCCTGCCGAAAAACGTGCATGGTTCAGTACTTTAAGAAATGTGACCGTCACACCCGCTGGTCTGAACTACCTTGCAAGTGTCTGGAAGAGCCTCACACTTCCAGGCACTCTGAATCTGAGTGAAGATGAGCTGTGCACCCTCTCGCTGACACTGGGACTGAAGGGCCACCCCGATGCAAGCCGCATAATTGCGGAACAGCGCGAACGGATCGCAGGAAAAGAGAGGCTTGCACGGTTCGATTTCGTGACACCTGCAGTGTCTGCCGACACCACGGTCCGGGATGCCTTCTTCGAGAGTCTCCGGGACCCGGCCAATCGTGAACGCGAGCCATGGGTGCTCGAGGCGCTGGGTTACCTGCATCACCCCCTGGTTGCCGAGAGATCAGAAAGATACATTCTGCCATCCCTGCAAATGCTTAAAGAAATAAAGGCTACAGGTGACATCTTCTTCCCCGGAAGCTGGATTTCCGCAACCCTTGCCGGTCACCGTTCCCCCGAGGCACGGGCCACGGTGGAGAAGTTCCTGGAGGAGCACCCGGATTACCCTGCAGACCTGAAACTGAAGATACTGCAGGCGGCGGATTATCTGTTCAGGCAATAGGCAATAGAGGGCCGATCCGCCAGTTGGCGGAGAAGGAGCCGGGTTGCAGGGAAGACAATAGTGAAATATTTCTTACTTTTATAGTCGGAAATCGAAATTCGCAAATCGCAAAAAACAATGAGTATCTGGCGTGTCCTGGTCTGCATCTTCTTCCCTCCTCTTGCGGTTGTTGACAAAGGGTGCGGATCATTCCTAATTATCTTCCTCCTTACCCTCTGCGGCTGGGTCCCGGGCGTTATCGGAGCTCTGATAATCAACAACAAAAAATAATATTCGCTGTCAGCCTTCTCCCTGAATCGGGTAAGCCCGGCCTGAAAAGCGGAATATTTTATATATTTGACTGTCTGTTTAAGTAACTTTTATAAGGTGTGCTATGAAAAGTCTTCCGGTATTTATAGTCCTCTCCTTATTCTTACTGGTTGCGTGTGAGGAAAAACCATCCGTTTCAAAGTCCGGCAGCCTCGTCCTTACAGGAATCTCATCTGCCAAGGGAAGTGAGATGG
>DHUL01000052.1:3069-4919 GCA_002409145.1 Bacteroidales bacterium UBA5235 | reverse complement strand
GGCAAGGAATGATGTCACGAACATTATTGAGGGATGGTAATCATTAACCTGGTTCTTGAGCCATATCATCTCCCTTGCAACCCGCCTGGCAAGGAACACCGGACCACGCAGGTTGACATTGAGCACCCGGTCATAGGTCTCCTCATCAAAGTCAAGGAGGTCTTTGCGCTCTATAGGAGCAATGCCTGCATTGTTGACAAGGAGGTCGATCCTGCCGTAACGGTCAAGTATGCTCGTGATGGCCTCGTTATGAAGATTGGTATGAGCTACGTCAAGCCCTATTGGAAAGAACTGGGCACCAAGCGCCTCAATCTCAGGTTGCAGGGAGATCATGCAATCGCTGTCAGAGGTACGCGCGATGGCTGCTATGTCATAACCCTCTGAAGCCAGTGCCAGGGAAATGGCCCTGCCGATGCCCCTGCTGGCTCCTGTTATAATGGCTACCTGTTTTGGGTTCATATGTCACACTTTTCTGGTCAAGGCTTTTTACGGAGATCCAGGATGATTTCGCAATCTCCCTTTACATCAGCATCGGCAACCAGGTAAAGGCTCTGGTTGAATGATGCCATGATGTACTTTTTCTTCTTCCCTCCAATCATCAGGTCACCTGCAGTATAGTTTCCCGGTACGGGAAATGACAGCTGGATATATTCATAGCTCCCTGAGAGATTGATGATCAGCTGATCACGGGTATGGCTGTAGGCATATTTAACAAACGCTCCCGAACTCTTATAGTCTATCTTCACTTCAGCCTTCTCCACTCCTGCCACAATCCATTTGGGGCACAGGCGGATCCTCCTGAAGAGTTTGTCCTTATCCTGAATGCCGGCCAGGCCTTCGACGAAGGCGTAGAGCATGGCTGATGATCCCCAGCCGTCGGTCGGTCTGGCATCTGGGGAGGTGCTGGTCTCAACCGATGAAGGCTTTCCGTCAGGGAAGTACCAGAGGTATGTTTCACCGTTGCGTGAGATGAGATCATAATAGCGCATCAGTATGTCAATGCCATACTGTTCGAAACCGTATTCAAGTGCAGCCCTGGCCAGCTCTCCACCGGTGAGAGGCATGATGCCCCCGTTGCAGTAAGCCCCCTTTGAAAGCTTGTAGTCGCCGAAAATGCCGGAGGGGAAAGGCGGATCAATGGAAAACCATTCGGCAAAGGCGGTTGTGGTTTCACGCCTTTTCATGTACTCATTAATGATTGCCGTGGCTATACGTGGTGAAGCGGCCCCCCTGTTGATGGCGGCAGGATTGCTGAGACTGAGCTGGCTGGCTTCGTCAACTCCATCAATGGTCACCGGGGTCTGTTTAACGAAATGAGTATAGAATGATCCGTTGAAGCAGTGGGTGTTCAGGCTCTTGCGAAGCCGTAATGCACGGTCACGCCAGAGGGCCGAGCGGACCTTATCGCCAAACATATTGTACCAGTGTGACATGAAGTGGAATACCTCATAGTAACCGCTGTTGTCACCGTGGAAATATCCCCAGAAGGTTTTATCATCAATCTGGAACTGAAGCCAGTCATGACTCCCTGCCGTATATGCAAAATCCCACGTATCAATGGTATATGGCCTCCGGAAAAGGTATTTTTCTTTGTCGAAATAACGACCCTCCATCACGTAGGCAAGCGCTCTCTCAAATGTGGGCATGAGATTGCGGATAAAGGCGTCATCACCGGTTGCCTGCCATGCCAGCCATGCTGCCTTGATAAACCTGAACTCGGTGTCGGCCTCCACCGGTGTCCTGACATATTTGGTCCAGTTCTCCCGTTCACATGGCATTTTCTCGGGAAAGGTGGTGAAGTAGTCAAATATCCGGCCGTTGCGTGCCTGGTTGTCAGCAAAATGCTTTAC
>DHUL01000052.1:0-2950 GCA_002409145.1 Bacteroidales bacterium UBA5235 | reverse complement strand
GTTGCGCGACTGGTTGTCAGCAAAATGCTTTACCACACTGATCAGATCAGCTTCGGTATAGCGGAGAGTGCGCATCATGTCGGAATAATTCCTGATCCATACGGAACGGGCATCAGGCGACCTGTAGCCTCTTATCTTCTCGCCATCAATGTTAAGCTCAAGGAGATCCTGTTCCAGAAACCTGCTTATCCTCGGGATAAGCTCATCAAATGCCGGAGTTCCAGTTCTGACGTACATTACCGGGCTTTTAGGTTGGTTTTAGTGGCGATAAAATTAACAATTAATTCGCTTGATTCGTACAGCCAGCCTCATTTTCTTCGGCACGGCCCTCTGCTTTGTGCCCTGCACCGGCTCCGGCCATGGAATCAGTCACGGATACATCCGCCTCATCTGCCCCTGCCTCGTACTCTTCCTCACTTTCATAGAAGGGTACGGGCTTCTGGGGTCCTTCATGACGATACCATAAGGCAAGGATCACTCCTGCAGCCATACCGAGCATGTGCGACTCCCATGAAATGTCAATCCTGAAGCCCGGAAAAATACCCCATACCATCTCCCCGTATATAAAGGCAACAAGGAGAGACAGGCCCATCAACGGGATATGTCTGCGAATGATGCCGCTGACAAAGAGAAATGCCGCCAGCCCGTAAACGATACCGCTTGACCCTATATGCCATGCAGGCCGGCCTGTGATCCATACTGCAAGGCCTGTGAGAAGTGTAACCCACAGCAGTACCCTGAATGATACCTGCGAGTAAAAGTAAAAGAGAGCCGTACCCAGGATGAAAAGCGGCAGGGAGTTGTTGAAAAGGTGCCTGAATCCGGAATGAACAAACGGAGAGGTGATGATGCCGGTGAGAGCAGTGACCTTTCCGGGAAAGATGCCAAGAAAATGAAAATCGTTTCCAAAAAGCAGTGACGCCCCCATCATCAGCCACATAAAGAAGACCAGCATGAAGGGGATGAGCATGCTGAGCAGCAGGCGCTTCTTTTCAGCAGCAGATGAGTCTTTCGTCATGCCGGTCAGCAGATGGTAGTACTAACGGTCACGTCCCGGATACCTTATACCGGTCTTCCGGCGGATATCGTCAAGAATGCGGGCCAGCATGAGGCTGAAGGAGAGGGGGACAACCGGGCTCTCTGTCAGGCCTCTGTCAAGACAGTTCATTACTTCGGCAGCCTCATACTGGTAACCCTGAGCGGGCGGGGTGAATATGCGGTCATCCACATCTCCCTGCATCTCAATTACCAGATGCTGGTTCCGGTCACGCCCGCGGGTCAGGATAAGGTTGCCCTTCTCACAGTAAAACTCGGTGGAGACACCGCCCATATTTGCTAATGAACTGTAGGCTTCAGCCAAACGGCCGTCGCTGAACCTGAAGATCACCGCGGTACTCTCGTCAGCACCGGTGGGTGCAAAGACTGATGTGGCAACGATACTTTCAGGCTCACCAAGATACCTCAGTATATCCATCACCGGGTAGATGCCGATGTCAAGCAGTGATCCGCCGCCGAGCTCCAGATTGTATGTCCGCACTTCAGGATCATACGGAGAGAGAAAGGCAAACTTGCTACGCATATGCAACAATCTGCCCATCTTCCCGCTGCGGAGTATCTCCTCCGCCTTGAGGTACGAGGGCTGAAACGGGGGCCATAACGCCTCCATAAGGAAAAGATTGCTCTTCCGCGCTTCATCTGCCATCACTGACACCTCAGCCGCCGTTATTGACATTGGTTTTTCACATATAACATGCTTGCCGTTGTGCAGAGCCATAAGCGTATGCTCCAAGTGCATGGAATGCGGTGAGGAAATATAAACCACATCAACCCCGGGATCAGCAAGCATCTCCTCATAGCTTCCGAAATACCTGCTGAATCCAAACTCTGCGGCAAACTCCGCTGCCCTGCCGGCATCACGCGAGCCTGCAGCATACAGATGGGCATTGTCAAGCAGCATCAGTGCTTTAGCAAACTTATGCGCTATTCTGCCGGTCCCCATGATTCCCCAGTTGTATGCTTTCATATCCTTGTATTTTTTATAAAGTTAGTCAATCATCCCCTATCTAACCACACCAGTGCTGACGAGTTCAGTAATCCCCGTAAAAAAATATTTTTAAAATTTTACTTCTATGTATTGCATAGTATTATTTTTATTTTATATATTTGCATTATCAAACTAATTTGCATTAACAGGTACCTTATTATTAATACAATGAAAATGACTGTCAACATCAACCTCGGAGGTTACGCATTCAACCTTGACGATGATGCCTACGAGAGGCTCCGGCAGTACATGAAGCGCCTGGAGAAGGAGTTTTCGGGTGAGCCGGGGGTGAATGAGATTATGTCTGATATCGAGGGAAGGATATCGGAGTTGTTCAGAGGAAAGCTGAGCAGCTACAAGCAGGTAATCACCATGAAGGATGTGGAGGAGGTGATGGCCATACTGGGTTCACCGGAGGATATCAGTGGTGGTGAGCCTGCCGGAGAGATGCCTCCGAGGTCACGGCGCAGGATGTACCGTGACTCCGACAGGCGGGTCTTCGGGGGGGTGTGTGCCGGTATATCGGCTTACCTTGACTGGGATCCGCTGATAATGAGGATCATCTTCACGGCGCTGATATTTGCCGGAGGTTTAGGCTTTGGACTCTACCTGATTCTGTGGATAGTGCTCCCAGAGGCAAAGACCACCGCACAGAAGCTGGAGATGAGAGGTGATCCGGTGACCATTGAAAATATCAAGGATTCAGTTAGGCAGGAATTCAACACAGTAAAGGAAAAGATGAATCTCTGATCTTCGCTAAAGGCGTAATAAGCTGACAATAAAGAATAAGCCATGAATACGGACAACACAAGAGCACAAATGCGGAAGGGAATACTCGAGTACTGCATCCTGGCGGTACTATCGAGGAATTCCTGCTACGCAGTTGACATCATCAATGAGCTCAAG
>DHUL01000034.1:5199-17161 GCA_002409145.1 Bacteroidales bacterium UBA5235 | reverse complement strand
ATATAGCTTGGAAAGACAAGGGCATCAACTTTTGAATAAAGCCAAAGCACATTATCATGAGAAAGCGGACCCAAGAAAACAAACGTGACATTTTTCAGATCCGGTTTCTTCAATCCTTTTTCATCAATGGTAAGGTAAAGAGCTGTTTTTCTCTCCGGCCGGTCATCAATAGATGCGAGCGCTCTGAATAAAATATCGTGGTTTTTATAAACCTCTCCGGAGACAGGGTAGAACAGATTCAGACAGTTGTTGTCAACAGGGCAGTTATACACGTTCTTCACTGCCGGAATATTTACCTCAGGAAATACAACATGGATCTTTTCTTCAGGAAATCTGAAACGGGCAGAGAAAGCCTCCTTCAGGAAAGTGAGCTGGACAAAGATCTCTGTCCTTGAGTTTAAGAACAATCTGATGTAGAGAGGATAGATATTTTTATAAAACCAGGTTGTTCGCTCAGTTTTTTTCAGAAGACTCCACCTGTTTATATACAGAGGTAGTGGCTGATGATAATATATGTAGCCGGGGCATTTGCCGGGTACGCGGAACCCGGTGTTCTGCAGGGATATTGCGGCAACAGGTCTGATGCTGTTCTTCTTCAGCCACCGTTTCAGTCCTGCCACATCCCACCATATCCTCTTATGCGGTGCAGTTACATCGGTTCGTATAATACGGAGGTTCTTCCCGGCATCACTGACAGTGACTGACCTGTGGATAAAAGCGACATATTCATTGCCGTCTTCGGGCAGGGCCCCGATAAACTGTCTGAGAATAGTCAGTCCCCCGCCCGACTTCAGAGCTGTTGCATTAACTATTATTGCATCCATAAAGGTATCCGTGGTATTACATTGCGCCGGAAAGGTCACTCTTCCTGCGGCCTGTCATTCTTAACATGTATGAATGACGGGAAATCAATGATCATAAATATGATAAATGCTGCTACAATAAAGCTTATTGTATATGCGAATGATGACATCAGGTCACCCCTTATTATAAACATGATCATCCCCAGCATCACCGGGTAGAATAGCCTCAGGTATGAGAACCTGCTGCTTCTGTAGAAGGCAGCATCAATGCGTACAACAATATATGCCATTACAACTGCAAAGATCACAACCCCGAACAATCCGAAATTTATGAAGCCTTCGGCGTTATAGGGGCATGAGATATTTGTGAAATCCCAGTTCCTGCTCCCGGCAATAAACGCACCGGAGCCGACCGGTTTGCCTGTCCATAATGCTGACGGCACGAAGAACAGCAGGACTCCTGACAGCTGTTTTCCCCATGTTATGCCATTTTCCTTTACATAGTCAATAGTCATCGACAGTGTGGAGAAGTTATCAAAGTCGCCTGTCAGGAATGGAGTCACAGACGATACCATGCCTATCTCGCCCGCAGACTGGCCGGGCACTCTGAGTATCGCCAGGGCCGGATAGAGAACCAGGAAGATAAACAACATCAGTAATGCCGGTATATATCTCCTTCTGAAGTCAGGCACCAGAATAAAGAACAGCCCCATGTAAAATGCACCTGCCATATAACGTGGCAGCGCCAGGGGGAAATTTGTCAACAGCATAAGCAGGAAAGAGAAAGCCAGCAGGAGCAGTGACTTAAGTGAATCCTTTGACCTGTACCAGTAAGCGAATGCTGCGGTGGCAAAGAATGACGAGGCTCTGAAGACCTGCGTAACAACAAGGTATGTGTTTGACCCTGAGGAGAACATATCAGAGGTAAGGTCACCTCTCAGTAAGACCGGTCCACCCGTCTTCCTGAAAAAATATGCCATGATCAGCAACTGGTAAAGAATCAAAAAAATGATACTCAAATTGTTGATTGAAAAGTCTTGGATGACCGGTCCGTCAGAGCCCGTACGCTTTTCTCCCCCGAACAGCTTATAAGTTATTTTATAGACGGCGATCCACAGGAGGGTAACCAGGTTGGCTTTCATGGCCAGTGACGGCGATATATCAACACCCCAGGGGAAGATACCGACAGCATACTGCACTAAAGGCACAATCCCCCAGAACAAAAACACGTACAACCAGATGAATTTATTGACAGACCAGCTCTTCTGCTTCCTGATAAAGGTGTTTATGAATGCGGTGATTATGATAATTGAAAAAAGTATGTAGTTCGCGAGGTTCATACAGTCGCGGTATCATCATCAACCATAATAGTGTCAGGCCCGTTCCTGAAACGGCGAAGGACTATAAAGAATACCGTTCCGGAGAGGATCATCCGGATTACCTGGGCAAATACGACAGTCATGACACCTCCCCTGATGCCATACTCCGGTATAATGAAAAAGCCGATGATCAGCTCTGATACCAGAATGACCGGGTAGTAGATCAAGTGTACCCTGAAGTATTTTAATGAGTTAATTACATAGATAAAGATGCTTGACAGGAACAGGGGTACGATACCGGTCATAGACAATTTCAGCTCGGTGCTCAGATAAGCATTCTCGCTGCCCCAGAAAATCCTCATAACCAGCTCACTGAACAGGATGAAACCGATTATGACCAGTGCCGAGGCGCCAAGGAACAGAAGAAGCGTATTCCTGACTTCCAGATTGAAACTTCGTTTATCATTCTTCTGCAGGCTGCTTTTCAGCCTGACAAGAAAAGGGTGTCCGACGGAAACCACGAAGATTGTGGCGGCTATGAAGAACTGCAGTACCATTGTAAACTTACCCAGCTCCACCTCATTGTACTCAGCCTTGATCATAAAACGCGGGACAGATACAACCAGGGAATCCATGCAGGCCACCAGGGATATTGTCACACCATCAGTAAAAAGCTTTTTTGTCTCTCCGGAGGAACCCCGGGGCGCAATTGACGGAACTTCCCTTCTGATGTTCCTCAGGTCGAATATGAAGATAACCAATATGAGAACAACGTTGGTGGCGAAAAAGCCGATTGAGGCAGACCGTAAGAACCTCAGGCCTGTGACGAGCAGAAGGATAAGGACAACACCCCTGAATGTGGAGTTGAAGAATACATAACGGAAATTATTGCCACTCTGGTAATAGCCCTGGATAAGGTTGTAATAGACCTCTATCGCTTTAAAAAGGGCAAAAGCATAAAATAGTCCAGGCTGTTTTGTAATCATGCCGATCACCAATATAACTATCATGAAGACGCATTCCGAAAGGAGTATTGTCTTCTGGTAAACCGGGAATCTGCCCTTAATATCATACTCAATGGTTGCCAGCATCTTCATCTGCAGCTGGAAGAGAAGAGCTATAGGAGAGATGATGGCCTGTGCCAGCGAGAACCGGCCCAGCTCCCCTGCTCCCAGGAAATGATTGATGATCACGGAGATTAGCCAGATGGCCAGAGTGTAGTTGATATTACTCCCCAGCGCATAGAGCGTATTGTCAAGTTTTTTTATCCCTCCTTTGATGAGCATTATCAAAATCGTTCAGGTAAAAAATTATCTAAAAATTCCGGTATTCCCTAACCCGGGCTTCTTAAGAAATCCCGGGTTGACCATTAAAGCATTTCTTTCTGTATTGTATGGATCTCTCTCTTATCCCTGTCAGGCAGTTTCATATAATCACAGTACAGCCTCTTCAGGTAGGCATCAGTGTCTGCCGGGGCATTAAAATATTTGCCTTCGAATAAAATCCTCTGCAGAGGAAAGATCTCTTTCAGATCCCTGAATGCGGTAAACCCGGTGCCATAGGGGAGGATCAATGTCCTGATCCCAAACAGCCTGGCACAAAGTCGCAGGAAGGGAAAGATAATTTCATGGAGCACAAACCTGAAGGCAAACCTTATCGCAGGTATTATGCCCAATGGGTCATTCTTCACCAATGAGAGTACCCAGATGAACTTCTGCAGATTGACAGTCAGGCGGGCAAGAAATGTGTTCCCGCGATCAAGATAGAAAATATCAATATATATCCCCTTATATCTGTAGTTTTTGCCTGAATTTCTGAGTTCGGTAATCCTCGATCCGGTATCTCTTAATTTGGCCAGAGGAAACACATAATTCCAGTCTGTCCGGGGTGTCTGGAGCACGAATCTCCCGGAATTTTCTTTCCTGAGTATCCTGATAAGTTTCTTATAGTCGGCTCGGGTCATCTCAATGTCGAGGTCGTCATCCCATGGTATAAATCCCTGATGTCTGACCGCCCCGAGCAGGGTACCGGCTCCCATCCAGTATTTTATATTATGGCGCAGGCAAACTGAGTCGAGATATTCGAGCATTTCAACCATCCGGAGCTGCATGTTACGCAGATCCGATCCTTCTGGATTATAACCGCTAAGATCTTCCATAACTGATCACCGGTACTTTGTTCTGTGCATCTCTGAACAGGTCATAGCCAGAACTTTTCGCTGCTTTTATTCAGGGAGACCTCATTCTCAAAGCTTCCCTTTTTCAGGATCTTACCGGCAAAATAGATGTCGTGCAGCGCTATACCGATATTATATGACAGTATCCTTTCTTCCTGCGTCTCCCTGCCGGCGACCTTATTCTTTAGCACATCGCTCAGCTCGGCAAATTTCCTGAACCGGTCAAAGTATCTAAAGCCCCTTACATGTTCGGTGTCATCTGCAAATACCTTGTCAAAAAACAGGTCGCAGTTCTGAAAGCCTCTGGTGTGTACCGGTACAACCAGAACACCTTCCCTGAAGGAGTCATCCGGGGCTATATCTCCTTTTGCCGAGGTTATGCATGAGATGATAACATCTGCGTTTCTGACCAGCTTTTCCGGATCTTCGACAATCTCGAACCTGACATTCTTATAACCTGAGAATCTTTCGACAAACAATTCAGCCTGGTCCTTATATCTGAGGAGGCGTAAGGTAAAGAGCTTTTCAGGTCTTGAGTCAAGCATGCAAAGGAGTGTTGCCCTGGCAGTATTGCCAAGGCCCATGATGCTGTAGATCGACGCCTCGCTGCGTTCCAGAGTGCTGACAGCGAGCGATGCCACCGCCCCGGTCCTCATTGCTGTGATCCAGTTGGCATCCATCAACGCCAGCAGCTCGCCGGTATGCAGATCATAAAGCAGGAGCGTACTGTCAAGTGACGGATGGTTAAACGGATAACGCGATACTACCTTAACGCCGAAGGTACCCAGTTCCGGAATGGAGCAGGGCATCGTGTTTATGAAGATATCGTTATCGAGCTTCAAACTGTATTTAGGGGGAAGATAAGCTTTATCCTTCACCAGGAGCGCATCATGGACCCAGTCCACGCACTCAGCAGGAGAGACAGCCAGGCTTTCTATCTGCCGGAAGTCAATTATTTTCATTCGCTTATTTATGTGTTACTCTATCGGTCGATTGGAACTTACATGAACCGGATAATAATTTCCTTCTGGCAGTTGCTGCTCATGTACGTTTCATTTTTGTAATTCCAGAAGAGCAGTGCAGAACCTGTCATTCATCTCCTCGTCGCGAACTGCTATGCGAACATAACTCTTACCGTTAAATCCCTTTTTGGTACTGCAATCCTTGATCAGGATATCCTTTTTTTCAAGCAATTGCCTCGTCAGCGAGACAGAGTCAAAAGGAGGCCGGACCTCACACAGGAAGTAATTCGCCTGAGAGGGGATCACTCTCAGGCAGGGTATTTTCAACAAATTGTTATAGAAACGGGAGCGCTCGGCAATAAAGGTTTTACATGCTGTTGTGTAGTCCGACTCGTATTTCCCGAAAATCTGTAAATAAAACTCTGCTATTGAATTAATATTCCAGATGGCCACATCTTTCTTAACAAAACTGATGATCTCTGTATTCCCTGATGCCAGGATCCCGAGCCTCAATCCGGGAACCCCGTATGATTTTGAAATACTCCTGATGACAATGAGGTTGGGGTGGTCTGAAATCAGCTCGTTGTTGAGGAGACTGTTACTCTCACCATTGTCAGCAAAGTCAACAAAAGATTCATCAACAATGAGGGTGATACCCTTCTTCCGTGTCCATTCAAGTAAGTGCATCAGTCCGTTAACCGGAATAAAATTCCCCGATGGATTATCGGGGTTTACCAGGAGCAGGGTTGAAATTTCCTTATCATGGAAGAATCCGTACAGGTCATCCGCGGTATAAGAATAATCGCTGTTCCCGGGGATGAACTCCACAAGCTCTTCCTTTGGTTTACGGTTTGAATACTCCTCGAATGAAGGATAACAGACCCCCATTTTACCCCTGAGATGACCGACAATACTTTTTATCAGCTCTGCAGCTCCATTACCGATGCTTATATATTCCCGCCTGATGTTAAAATACCTTGCTGCCAGCAGGGAATTGATATGCATTCCGGATGGATAATTATCCATCAGTCGCTCCAGATTAGCCTTGATCTCAGCTTTCAGCTTTGGTGTCGGGAAGTACGGGTTTACGAGGTAACAGTAATCTGCCAGGTAAGGGTATCTCCAGTATCCGCCATACCTGTTCTGAATTCTTTTTGTCTTCTCCTCTCCATCGGCAAAGACCGTCTCGGCATTATCAAGGTCCAGGATATCATCTATCTCGTACCAATGTTCATTACCAAGCCTGAGAGCTTTTATCTCAGGCTTATCAAGCAGAATGATCACCCGAAGGACCTGCTCGTAGTACTCGCTGTTGCCAAGAGCCTTGCAATACGCCTCCAGGAAAGGTATATAGTGGGTTGTGGAAAACTCCTTGCTGAACCTGTAAATATTGACTGTCTTATAGTACGAGGAGATCTCTTCGAACCTGAATTGCTTCCGGTCTATGAACCTGACTATATTGTCATTCCCGTCAATGTTAACAACGGTGCCATCCATCCAGCTTTCAAACTTTGCGACCAGCGCGACGCTGTGATGTCTGGCATTGATTACCTTTTCCAATACCGAATCTTCAAATATCAGGTCTGACTCCAGTAGGATCGTGTCATCTTCTCTCAGCTTGTCTTTGGCAAGGAACAGGGAATAGATGTTATTGGTTTTATAGTAGACTTCATTGACCACAAATTCGACCGGTGTGGAAAGGTTCAGCGAAGAGACAAATTCCTTTAGTTTTTCTCCTTCAAACCCGATCACGATTATTATTCTTTTAAGCTTTGACCTTTCGAGCTGATCAAGCATCCTTTCTATTAATGTAATGCCGTTAACCCTGATCATGCACTTGGTGTTCTCCCTGGTGAGCTCTCCAAGTCTCTTCCCCATTCCGGCAGCTAAGATAATTGCCTGCATTGTCTACCTGTATATGAAACTTCCTTTGTTTAAAATACTATTTCCCCATTCATTAAGCGAGACCGAGTAATTCTTCAGACTGGCACTCTTCCTGTCAGCATGAAACTCAAGTATCTGAAACCATCCGTCACCGCCGGATGGTAAGTCCTGGGTATTGAATAATACCTGGAGACAACCATTGCCCTCTGTATTCTCAGAGATCAGGGTGCCGAGGTAATCAGGATTGGTCTTATGACCTGAAAAAACAAATCTGAAAATATCGTTTGGCATGACCAGCTTCTGCCAGATCTCTTCACCGTCATTCACTTTATCATTCCTGGAATAAGGAAATGCGTATGGTGAAATATTCTGTTCGTAATGAAATAAGGAAAAGTCATACCTCTGCTCAGCCTTGAACATATAGGCATGGGTAAGAAGGATCCCCATAACCCTGTCATTGGCTTTTGCCACGCTGTCAGCCCAGGTCAGTACCTTATCACGCGGACCAAACTCAAGTGAATAGATATGTACGGGCTTATCAAAGATCTCGACCTCGAATACTGTGTTCTCAAATCTGCCGCTTTCAAAAGAGGCGACAAGTGAAGAGTCATTCCTGTTATTGAAATACCTGCTGAAATGGGTCTCCCTCGTTGAGCAATCGCCATTCACTCCATAATCATGGTTGCCTGTGCACATGATATACGGTATTCTGTAGTCAAATCCTGCAAGTAATGATCTGGCCCGTTCCCATTCAACCGGGGTATTATAATTGGTAATGTCCCCCACCTGGATGACTGCCTTTATCTCAAATCCGTAACTGTCTAAAGTCAGGATGCAATCGATGATTTTTTCGAGATAAGGAGTATAGGTCTGCTCACTTATATAGTTCTGAATATCAGGCAGGACAATTATAAATTCCGAATTCGGATCGAGGTGTTCAGCGAATGCTTCCCTTGAAATAAAAGTCCCGGTATCTGCCTGCGGTTCTTTGCTGCACGAAAGTAATAGCAGGAGAACAACGGTCAGGCAGCCTGGCAAAGACTTTGTCATTTCGCAGGGATACTTATTTAACGACTGATGTAAATCTTTTCCCATTTTTTAAAGATAATCACCAGGGAACCAAGGAAAAACCCAATCAGGGATGAGACAAGAAGTATGACAATCCGGGAAGTATTTGATTTCCCGGAGGGGACTCGTGCGGGCTCGATGATGGTGACACTGGGGGTCTGCTCCTGTACCTTCAGTTTTGCTGACTCTGTCTGTTGCGCCAGTGTGGAATAAACGTTAAAAGCCAGCGTCAGCTCATTATTAAGTCTCTCTTGTTCTATCCTGACAGATTCCAGCACTATGTTCTTGTTACGGTCAACATACTGCGCATACCGGCTCTGTGCCTCATAGTATTCCTGTTTTGCGCCGGAAAGCATCTCTGCGGCAAAGTCATAATCCTGCTTTGCCTTGTTCGTACGATAGTCGATGACGAACCTCTCAAGCTTCTTCACCAAAGAATCGGCCACGACAGAAGCAAGCACCGGATCCTGTAAAGTGACTCCTGCGGTTATCACACCTGTCTTCTTATCGACATTGATGATTGTCCTGCCCCTGAGACGAGCATAGATACGTTCCCCTCTTCTCGTCAGGTTATAAGGGTCAATGTTCGTACCTGCACTTTTTTCCTTCCCGGAGCGAATGAGCTCGATAAGCTTGAACGGTGCGTTGATGACAGCCTCCCACCACGGAAATCTGAGCTCTTCATTGAGATAATAATACAGGTTATTCCCAGTTCCGGATCCTTCGATATCTGCCGGGATATGCATCAGCCTGGTCATGAACGGGGTACTGCGAACGATATCCGGATAGAGTGTATAGCTCAACTCTTCTGTCCCTTCCATACCCAGGTTTATGCCTGCTATGGATGCAATACCCGCCATGCTTCCCATTACGTCTGACCGTGGAACCTCCGGCGCCATCTTCACTGTACAGGTATATTCCGCCGGTATGCTGAGGGCTATTATCACACCTGCCACCATGACAATCAGTGTTGTCTTTATGATATACATTCTTTTAGCCCAGAGCAGTCGCATCATTTCAGGAAGGTCCACCTCCCTGTTCTCACGTTGGTTGTTCTGATTGTCCATTGCTGGGTACAGTATATAACAGACTATTTAAGTGCATTTATCAGCATTGCCACTACTGATGCCAGGGATACTGACGTGGATGACATGCTCAGTATCTGAGACATTCCGATTGTTCCGTCTTTGGAAGGCTTCATGGGCACAATTATTTCACATCCCGGTTCTATGCGGGGAAATGCTCTGAAGAAAAGGAATCTTTTGGTAGAGGCAACATTACCGTTCATATAAACAACGTAGGGAGTGCGGCGCGCCCCGGCTTTGTAACCCCCGCCACGGGAGAGATAACCCCTCATACCGAGACCTTCGACATAGGTGACTGCATTGGGATGCAACACCGTGCCGGATACTTTGACCACACCGTTATACTTGGGTATGACCAGATGATCACCGGGCATCAGAACAATATCTTCATAGCCGCCGGGCCTCTTCAATGCCTTCTCCAGGTCAATGCCAACCAGGTAGGAATCTTCTATTATAAGTGACTCATACGAGATGGTATCCTCATCTCCGGTACCGGCCACCATCCGTAACAATGACTCTATCTTGCTGCGCTCATCATCGCTCATCTTACGCAAGAGATGAGCCCCCTTCAGATATGAATTCGGATTGAACCCTCCGGCCTTCCTCACGAGGTCTGACAAACGCTCATTGTCTGTAGACAGCACATACTCACCTCCGAAGAGCACCTCGCCGGAGATGACAGCATAGGCCTGCTGCTGGTAACCCGGAGAAGAGCGGACTATGATCTCATCAAAGGGCTTCAGCGTGAATCCGGCTACCGGATGGTCAGTTGCAAGGTCATGCGATACATTGAAGGTGAATATTTCAGCAGTCTTGTCACTGTAACTCACTGACTCCGGGTCCTTGATCCGGCGTGCCACCTCAATCTGAACCAGTGAGGCCGACTCCTTGAACCCGCCTGTCTGCAGTATCACATCCTCCACTGTCATGTTTTCACGGAACGGGAGGGTGTCGGGCCTGTTGACCTCACCCTTGACTATAACATAATACTCTTCGCGCATGTCGAAGATGGTGGGAATATAGATCTCATCACTGCTCCTGAGGGCAATGTCTCCTTCGCCGGTCACGGCAGCCCTGACATCAAAAGAAATGATCTCATGAGTATAATCACTCCGCCGGCGGGTGATCTGCCCCCTGGTTGCAAACTCATTCCCTTTCAGCCCTTCCGCCTTGGCTATCAGCTTTGAGAGGCTGTCAGTCTCATCCGAAAGCTGATATTCGCCCGGGCGCCAGACAGCACCTTTCAGCAGCAGCCTGTTCGAATACTCATGAAAGATGGAGTCAACAAAGACCGAGTCACCGTCAGCGAGCCCGAAAGTGGCGAACTCGTTCCTGTTGACGGTGTGGATCTCCTGCATCCGTCCCGACTTTCTCTTTACCTGTATGTTTTGGGTGTAAGCGTCGCCGGTAAAGCCGCCTGCAAACCTGATAAGGTCAGACATTGCCTCTTCCGGTTTCATCTCGTAAATCCTTTGTCTTTTCAGTCTGCCCCTGGCAACGACGTGCGAAATGTACGGAGCAACAATGATCATATCGTTATCTTCAAGACGGATATTGCTTTCAAACCTGCCGTTAATGAGAAAGTCATAGGCATCAAGGCAGGCAATCTCCTTACTGTCTCGATATACTTTTATCTCCCTGAGAGATCCGATGTCATTCACTCCCCCGGCCGAATAGAGGGCGTTGAACAGTGTGGCCAGCGAGGGAAGTGTATAAGTGCCCGGCAGCCTTACCTCTCCGGCAAGGTGTACCTTTATGCTTCTTATCTGACCCAGTGTTACCCTCACCTGTGTAAGTGTACCAATCCCGCCCATAACCTTCTTAAGGCTTCCCCGTATCCTTTCACCGGCGTCGGAAATGGTGAGTCCGTTCAAATAGACCGGTCCTACACCCGACAGGGTGATGCTCCCTTCAGGAGACACCTTGGTCCTTACATTCATCTCGGAGGCGCCCCAGACGTCTATCACCACCTCGTCGCCCGGGCCGAGGACATATCCGGGCGGAGTGGCCATATTGTAATCAGGTGCAAAAGTGAGATTTCTCGATGAGAAGATCTCCCGGCCAAACACCATGCTTTCAGGATTAATGACAGAGTCTTTGGGCAATATTATTTCAGGGACAACTATTTCCGGCTGCTGCCTGTCAGTTCCGGAGGAGGTTATCCCGCCCACCTGCTGCCGGGCATCATTGCCCGCTTTCTGCCCTGCCAGGGCAGCATCAATCTGCTCCTGTGTTACACCCGCGGCTTTGGCTTTCTGTATCAGCGCAGGATCAACCTGGGATGAGGCGCTGACCGTAAAGAACATCAGCATACCGGCTATGGCAATACCGGAGGTTACCTTTTTTATCATAACAGACCTAATATTGTATTATAAATAATCGGATAAAGATACAAAACACCCTCTCAGTAATGCTCCTGTACGGTATAAATCCCTGCCAGCCTGACGGGAGGCCGTTCTTTTTGGTATTTGATAATCCTCCGGTTGGTCAGTCACATCTGAAGAAGTGGCTAACAAACAATAAGTCAATTCAAAATAGCACCATTGAGACCCTTTTTAAAGGCTCTGCTATAATGAATACACTTCCCCATTGATTTGCTGCTATCAGACGGCAGCATTTGCGGCCAAATATAGAAACTTTTATGTTCTATTGTCATTTTTTACAT
>DHUL01000034.1:4106-4935 GCA_002409145.1 Bacteroidales bacterium UBA5235 | reverse complement strand
CTGATATGCTGTTTTACAATGACTTAAGCTCTACAAGCTATACCGCGTAGCGGTTAAAGCATTATGGAAGAGAGAATTAAGAGACATGCAGGCTGTTGAGCAGACTTTTAAAGGCAGCTCCGGTGACTTCAGGTGTTCTTGTGGAGAGGACCTTATCACGCAGGCGGAGGCCCATTTGTCTGGTTTCGCTTTGGTGCTTTTGGCACCAAAGCAGTCTTGCAGTCATCAGTCCTGCGGTCTTGCGGTCTGAGAGACTTGCATCAATGATGAAGCCGTTTACTCCATCTTCAATGATTTCAGGGACCACTCCTACGCTGGTGGCGATTACGGTGCGGCCACAGGCTCCGGCCTCAAACAGGCACAAAGGATTACCCTCAGTAATGGAGGCTATTAAAACCACATCTACATCATTATACATCTTTCTGAGATCCTCACGCCCTATGTCAAGCGCAATCTTCAGCTCCATCCCGGCTGCGCGGCACGCAGGTACTATCACCTCATGTAAGCGCTTTACCCTCCGGCCGTTTAGCTTCCGTCCGGGATTGCCGCTCCAGCCGGCAACAATCGTATCTCCTGTCCGCTCCTTCTCCATGTAGAACTGCCGGGTGTCGACACCGTCGGGCAACACCACCGTGTTCCTGAAATATGGCCTGATCTCCTCAGCCTGCTCCCTATTGGCAACAACCAGGACAGAGGCGTGCCGGACCATCCTGTAGATATACCTCCACGGAATGAATGAGCCAAGGTAATAATGGCTGTACAACCCCTTGATCAGCCTGCCGTGAAAGAGCTTGTCATACTTTGACGGGGTGTGATTGAAGTTGTAAAG
>DHUL01000034.1:1164-3897 GCA_002409145.1 Bacteroidales bacterium UBA5235 | reverse complement strand
AGAGGTCAACCTGCCACTCGTCGCGGATATATCGTGCCTTTTCCTCGGCTTTCTCATGATACGCCCAATTTCTTTTGTCTACCAGAATAGCAAGTTTTGCAGTCCTGCGGTCTTGCGGTCCTGCGGCCGGCATGGATGCGATTTTGTGCTTATAATAGTCGTTCAGTAGACCCTTCATTGATCAGCATTAGTCTTCGGTATAGTATGAGCCGGCGTTGTTGCGGGCACCCTTGCCATAAGGGGTGTGGCCGTAGTACTTGTAACCGTAGTTGTAGCCGTAGGCATATCCCATGCTGTAACCGTAACGCAGGCCGTAACCGTAATAGCCTGACATCGAAATATCATTTACAATGACCCCGGGATTTTTGATCTCCCTGTTGCGATAAATCTCGTCAATAAGGTTGAGGGTGCTCTTCGAGGTGTAACGCTGCCGCACCACGAAGAGAGTCACATCAGCACGTCCGGCAAGCACCAGCGCATCAGTGACGACAGCAGCGGGAGGAGTGTCGATTATAATATAATCAAACTGTTTCTTCGCCTTCTCCAGGAATTCATCCATGGCCTTCCGTTCTATCAGCTCCGCAGGATTGGGAGGGATGGGACCGGCGCTCACAAACCACAGGTTCTCAATGGAGCTCTTCTGGATTACCTCGTCGTATTTGCTGTTTCCACTAAGAAAGGTGCTCATACCCTGGTCGTTGTGAAGACCCAGTATCCTGTGGATCCTCGGCTTGCGCAGGTCGAGGCCCACCAGCAGGGTCTTCTTGCCAAGCATCGAGATAATTGATGCCAGGTTCACTGCCACGAAGGTCTTACCCTCGCCACTGATAGTGGATGTTATTGCGATCACTGCAGACTGGTCGTCAGGTATGAAATATTTCAGCGAGGTGCGTATGCTACGGAAGCTCTCCGCCAGCGTGCTGCCGGGTTTCTCTGTCACAGGCAGTTCGGAGCCGTAGCTGTTGTGGCTTATAAACCCGAGTATCGGCGCCTTCGTAGCCCTCTCAATATCCTTTTTGTCTATCACCTTATTGTTAAGGAGGTCGATCAGCACAATGGCCAGCGCCGGTAACAGCAGCCCGAGGATGAGCGCCATCATGTAGTTCTGTTTTGCGCGCGGCTTGACACGAACAGCATTGTAGGCCTCTGCACTGTCAATCACCCTGCTGTCTGATACCCTCGATGCCCTTGCAATACCAGCCTCGGCTTTCTTCTCAAGCAGGAAATTATATACTGTGTTGTTAAGATCAAAGTCGCGCTGTATCTGTATCAGCCTCCTCTCCGTGCCGGGAAGCCTTCCCAGCTGGGTGTTGACCTCCGTGATGCGCGACTCAACATCGCTCTGGGATATCTTCAGCTGGTTGATGCTGTTTTTGACGTTCTCAAGCAGCGAGGCTCTTGCCCGCTCCACGTTGCCGGTGATGAGGTTGGCGGCCGGGAGATCGTCTTTAACCACGAATCCCAGTTGCTTCTGTTGCAGCTGCAGGTTGGAGAGCTCCTCGACGAGGCGTATCAGGAGGGGGTCACTCACTCCCATGACACTGGGTGAAATAATCAGCCCGCTCTCATTCCGGGAAACGAGATACTCCCTGAGATACTCATAATACTGCATCTGCAGGCCGAGGGTGTTTTTTTCCATCTCGTACTTCTCAAGGCGCTGCAGCACGAGATTCCCCTCGGTGGTAAGATCGACAAACCTGTTGCTCTGGCGGAAGTTTTCCATGTCATCCTCGGCACTGCGGAGCGAGTCGGATATGAAGCCTATCTGGCTGTCAATGAATTTGATTGTGTTCTCTGCCGCCTCGTTCTTCCAGTCAAGCCCCAGCATCTTGTATTCCTCCATCAGCGCGTTGAGGTAATCAGCCTCCTGCTCAGGCACAAGTCCTGAGACAGTAAGTGTCACCAGTGTGGCTTCCTCTTCTATCGGCGCCACCGAGAGACGCGACCGGTAGTTGTTGGCCAGGGCAGCCGGGGTAGCAACATAAAAATAATACCTGTTCGAGCCGTCAGGCTCAAACGGAGAGAGTTCACTGCTGCGCGGCACAATGGTGAAGTCGAAGCCAAACTGATTAAACCTTTCTCCGAAGATGTGTTCTGCCTCGTAGTCATCTGCCTCGATGGTCATGAGGTATTTTTCGCCGGAGAGGATTTTTATGTCTACTCTCTTGCCGGGCTGGAACCTGACGGTGGCGGTGTCAAGCTGCACCACGAAGGGAGAGTTGCCGTACATCCTGCTCTCTGCGATGCCCCTGCGGCCGACGGCAGTATAGACAACGTGGAACCCGGGGAGGTTGTACATCACGTTGTGGTTGAGGCCGAACGACTTAAGGATGCCTATCTCGTTCTTCAGGTTCTGGCGCGGCCGGAAGATATCACCGCCGGGTATGACCTTGTCCATCTCGGCGAAGCCGCCACCGTACTCCTCGTCGCTGATGAGCATGGTGCTCTGGACGGTGTATATCTCCTCACCCCAGCGGTTGACGCCGTAAGCGATGGCCACTGTCAGGAAGAGGGCTGCGGCAAACCAGTACCAGTTGCTGATGAAGAGCGAGAAGTACCTCCGGAAGTCGATTCCCTCACTCCCCGGTATATAAAGGTTCTGTTCCCCGTTTTCCATCATTATTCGGTTTTTATGTTTTCTTCTATCCTTCTATTACTGGTATCATGCAGACATTGGCGTTTCTGTCTCTGCCGCATAGCGGTTCAAGCATTGTTTACTGCATGGCTCATCTC
>DHUL01000034.1:0-869 GCA_002409145.1 Bacteroidales bacterium UBA5235 | reverse complement strand
ACCGCGTAGCGGTTCAAGAATTGTATAAGGCAACAACCCCCTCCCCTTCATTATTACTTAAAATAGTTGATCAACAACAACGTGGTAGTAATGGTGCTGGTGACTGTCGCGATGATGAACGAGATGGTCGGCAGGTTGACATTGAAGACCTTTTTCGGGTTGGGCTGCACTATCACCACGTCATTGGGGGTGATGAAATAGGCAGGCGACGAGAGGAGGCTCTTGTCCTGCAGGTCTATGTGATATGTCACAGTCTGTTCGCCCTGCGGGCGGATGACCAGGATCTTCTCCTTGGTACCGGTTTCGGCTATGCCTCCTGCGCGGCCAATAGCTTCAAGCACAGTAAGCTGATCGTTATAGTTTATGTAGCTGCCGGGGGCACGTACCTCGCCGATGACAGTGAACTTGTAGCTCATCATTCGCACCTCGACGTAGGCATGGCGGAACAGAGAGTCGATCTTCTGCTGGAAGAGGTCTCTTATCTCGTAGATGGTCATACCGGCCACGGGGATATCCCCCACGAGGGGAAGTGTGACATTACCCTGGGGATCAATGCTGTACCCCATCAAGTAAGCCGAACCCTCATTGGCGATGTAATTGGCGTTAGCTGAGGTTCGGTCATTAAGCACCTCGGTGAGTGTTCCCTCCGGGGTCTGTGCCTTGACACTCACATAGAGGACGTCCCTTGGCTGAACTTCATAATCTGGAACATCCATCGGAAAATAATTCTCACCACCGAGTTCGTACAGGTTGTTGAGGTATGAGAGTTCCTTCTGCGTTGAGCAGGATGCTGCCAGCAGGATGATCAGGAGGAGGGGGGTAAGTTTCTTCATTGTTTGTCTGTTAAAGTCTTGCGGTCTTGCGGTCTT
>DHUL01000005.1:7102-11021 GCA_002409145.1 Bacteroidales bacterium UBA5235 | reverse complement strand
TTATAGTACCTGTTCCTCCGTGAAGCCCCATGTAAAAAAATCCGCCCGTGAGCTCAAAATCACCGCTGACAGAAAGCGTCCCGGTAGTTCCTCCAAGGTTGTATGTGCCATTTGACATAATAAAATTACCTCCGACAGTTACTGAACCCGGAGCTTTCAGGCTCTGGATGAAATTACCTCCGCTTAAAGTGAAATCACCTTCAACATACAAAGAGTGTGTCTTAAAATTTTCAGTCAGTTCAAACTGCCCGCCGAGCACGGTAAAAGCTCCGCAGTTTATTTCCCCGTCGGGCCATATCTCATAGTTTCCGTCATTATTAAGAGTAAATGTCCCCCGTACTGTCCTCACATTACCGGCCAGGCATATTGATCTTGTGGTTTGCAACGGGCAGCTCCAGGTGAAATTATAAAACACCTGGTTAAAGGAGGAGGGAACATACCCTGTTGCTGTCCATCCGGTGACAGCACATAATGAACCATCGGCCCAGGTTATTGATGGCAGGTTGCCGCCATCCCTCGCATGATTGTATGTTCCATATACTGTTATTCCTCCTGTCGCAGCAATAAAATCTGCAGAGGTATGGCTACCGGAATTAATCAGGGTACCGTTGATCGTCAGTGCTCCATTAACCTGTACCAGAAACAGACCTGAAACTGTCAGGCTGCCATTTATCTCAACCACTGCGCTGCCTCCCGCGCCAACGGACCAATCCCCGGACATTGTCATATCATGACCTTCCTGGATGATCCATGTATGGCTGCCGGTAAAATCAGCTGGTGATACACCACCACCACCGGCCTGTGAATTCCAGTTCGAAAGCGTATTTACCACGCTGCTGCTTTGGGTATAGTATGTTTCAGCTGACAGCTCATGTGAAACAGAAAACATAAATACTATCATAAAAGACAGAATTATCATGTTTCCGAAACGACTTCCGGAAGCTATGTTGAGATTATGATTCCGGAACAGGGATACCCTGGCATTCCCGCCTCTTCTGTAAATATTAATTATTCTCATCCTGATGGATTTAAATTATCACAAACATTCAGTAAATATCTCGTTTTACGCAGACTCCGGTTTAAACGTTACATCACCGGTAAATAATTCCCGGGAAGATACGCATTTCTTCCGGGAATTATTTCATTCTGATATAGATGATTCCCGGATGCAGAACAATATTTCAGGTACCAGTATTGTAATCTAAATAACTGTGAGTTTCCTGAGAGTTACTTTCAGGCCATCGGTGACTCTTACTAATATGATTCCTTTGATTCCGTGAGGCAGATCAATAATATTCAACTGATTATCCGTCAGTTGAAGTTCTATGATCTCTCTTCCATGGAGATCATATATCTCACAGAAGGCTCCGTCATTTAAACCGCCTTTAATTATCACACTGTTTCCGGTATTCCATATCCTTATATCAGAATCATCATTCTCAGGTAAATCTATCGCAGTCGGTTCATTGGCTGAAGCTATGATAAAGAACCGTCCTGTGCCGAAGGTTTTTGGCGGAAGGGTTACAGTGTAGCTCTTTGTTGTCAAATCAGTGAAAATGCCTGTTAACCGGTCTTCAAGCCAGAATTTGCTGTTACCAATCGGTACGGCAGAAGCGCTAAACGTGATCTCTCCTCCCTCTTTCGAATCTATCCCGAGAGGTACGTGAGATTTGTCGCAATCAACCAAAGGCAGGGCCTGTCTTGCAAAATTGATATTGTTCTCCTTCTGTACCAGTGTCGTATATACCTCAGGATCAGCCCCGGTACTGAGGAGACCTACATCATATCCCGGATCTACCCCTGTTGACATCACTCCGTTATAAATTATTGTCGTTGCTGTTTCTCCGGAGGCATGACTGGCCTTCAGCACCAGTCCCGGCCATGGATCTTCATTACCCGCTGATTTCATCATCACAAGATCATTCTGATGTACCTGCATGCCGGCTGTGAAGCTAAAACTGATATTATTATAAAGTGCAAGTACATAGAATCCCTGGCCTGCCTGAACATAATTGCCAAATGGACCCGGGCCGGCGGGATAACCGGGTACAGTGGCAGCTGCGTACCGGTAGACATCTGCAGTCCCGTCATATACATAAAGTGCCTGATAATGCGGATCGAACTTTCCGTTATTAGTGGTAATAAAGGCTCCGGCGTCCATTGCAGAAGCAAAGGGATTACCCAACAGGTTCCAGCCACCCCCGCCATAATTTTCCCATGATCTGCCGGTCGTCCAGCTAGCAAGCTCATGATAGGCTCCAGGCGTGGAACGGTTTGTATAACCTGTTGCATAAGGCGAAGTGGCCGCTATCGAAGCAGAGTTGATTGAGATGCCTTTGAAGGTAAGTAAACCATCACTCCCTGCAATTTGATCGACATTGTAACCCCTCCCGGGTCTGAAATTACCGGATGAAAGCAGGTTCCATGTTCCGGATGGTTCGAGATAGGTCCAGACCTGATAAACCTTTGTATTATTGCTGGAAATGAAAGCACCTGCATCCTGGTTGCCAACCGGTGAGGCGAAGAAGTGACGGTCACCCAGCTGGTCCTCCGGCCTGAAGAAGCGGTTATAGGTAACCTGGCCGTTGATTACTCCGAGGTTTACCAGTGAGCCACTGTTGTCAACACCTGAAGTGTTAATGGTTACCGGTGAATTCAGCACAGAGCCTGAGCCAAGTGTTAAACAGGCTCCCGGAGAAACCGTTACACTTGCGCAGGTAACTGAGCCGGTTATTATCGGATACTGTCCGCTGACATCAATAACCACGTCATCCGTTGTCCCGGGTACAGTCCCTGAAAACCAGTTAGCCGGAGAACTCCAGTCCGTGCTGACTGCTCCGGTCCACTGGCTCCTCCCCTGTATTGTACCTACGGTTGTAACAGCATCGGCTCCTGCCCATTTACGGACCCTGGTCCAGTCAACAACAAACTGGTTAGGATTCCCGTATGACATAAGGAAGGGAGATATAGTTACATCCGGGACAAATTCTGCAGTAACACTCTCAACGGGATTATCGTCAATCTGAAATCCGCCAGACCCATCGTTCTGGATATAGACCCGGAATGTATGTGAGGCAGCATCAGATAACTGAGCCATATTCCTGTTGACATCAGCGGACCCGGGTGATGCTGCCGCTTGTCTTTCCCAATAGAATGGAGTGGCATTTATCTGATAATCCCAGATACGTAAAATGTTGGTAAACCCTCCTGTTGCAGCAAAACCGGCTTCAATTGTCCTGTTATAGGTACCTGCAGACGGATGGCGGCCCCTGGTTTCGCCCAAATAGCCCTGGCTAAAGCCTGCATTTGCATTCAGCCGGACATATGAGGTACCAGCTGTCATTGTAAGAAACCCGCCACTAACGCTGGTTTGTGATGAGAGACCCGAACCATATGTCCATTTAGCTGTATTGACATTACTGCCTTCATCAAATCCGTCAAAGAAATTAAAGACAGCATCACCATTGTCAATCGGACTCAATGGTGACTGGTATACCGGCTGGGTCGCCAATGATAACCGATATGCACCTGCAGACGCTCCTCCGGTATAAGAAAAAACATATTGGTCATCAATCCTGGTTACAGCGCCCCTGAAACTGTAATACTCACCACCAAGTGGCAAAATAACTCCATGCTTTATAAAGGTGGTCCAGTCAGTGGTAGTTGCAAGTGCTGTCTGCCAGGGCGAAGCTGTTGTGGGACTCACGGTATATCCAATATACCAGACACCACCAAACTCATAAATCCAGGGATCAGCAACAGTCCCGGCATCATAAGACCCCGCCGGGCCAAATGCAATGCACGGATTACCGGCATACTTTTCATACGGACCAAGTATATTGTCGGCTGTGGCATAACCCACCTGCTCAACGTTACCGCCAGAATCAGCCATGTATAGCATTATCCATTTGCCATCAGT
>DHUL01000005.1:3439-6837 GCA_002409145.1 Bacteroidales bacterium UBA5235 | reverse complement strand
AAGGCCCGCCGATATCGGGAGATGATGCAACAGCAATCGGATAAGGAGGCCCGCCATGCGCCCGGTCACCATAGAAAATGTACCACATATTGTCGTGTTTAATAATATGTGGAGCAATAGCTTGCGGGACTGCCACATCATGCCAGTACCAGGCATTGGGATTTGTCGGATCGGTTGACTTGATAAGGCATACTGTGGCCCCGGAGGTCTGGTCCGTCAACACCATCCAGTATTGTTCGGTTACATCATCCCAGACCATGTTTTCTGCCAGCAGGCTTGTCCTTCCTGCCGGAACATTTATTGGTATTATCTTTACCGGATTCTTGGTAAAGGGTCCGGCAGGTGGTGTCTCAACCGGATCAGTTACCGGGACTGTAGGGCTCGCATTGCCATAATATACATAAAGAGTAGTCCCACCTTCAGGAAGAACCGGTACCTTAACCCATAAAGTATCACCTGTTGTATGCCAGGTGCTCTCAATCCAGTAAGGGATGAGTGTTGTCCCGTCATTGTCTGTTACCCTGATATCGCTTCCGTCAGGGTTTGCCCTGGTAAAATCAAAATTGCCGGAATTCAGAATTATCTGCACCTGGTAGTCTGCCAAAGCAGATCCGGTGGGATTGGTGACCGTAACCGACGATCTGTATTGCCAGCCGGAATCATACCAGTCCTGAGCAATAATAACCTGTGTCGTAAGGAAACTGGTAATAATGATCGCCAAGACTCTTGAGGCGATTACGTTAAAGGAGGCTAAGATTTTCATAGAATAACTTCTTAAGTATCAACTGTATGTTATGCCCCTTCCCCTGGCCAAATCCGTAACAACTAATAAATGAAAGCTATGAACAAGTTATAAAGGTACATTATTATTAGATATTAAAGAAGAATTTTTTAACCTGAATTTATTGCTGACAAGTTCCATAAGGATCACTTTACGTGTAGATTAGGAAATCTGTTCGTCCTTAATAAGTTTCATCATAAAACTCTCTTCTAAAACCTGTATTTTGAAACCGCAGCAGATTCCCTAAATATCATACTACCATCCTGGTAATAAGACCCAGGCTGACCATGTTCTCAAGGTACTCAGCCACCTCCATACGGCACTGCTCATAAGAAACCTCATACTCTTCAATGAGAGCAACAGACAGCTCATCCGGACTTTGCGGTACTTCCAGCAGATCCCATATCCTTGTCGCAACCGGATTCAACGAAAAATACCTGCCCTGCTCCGGATTCATCATTACCAGCTCATCATGCAGGCGACCAGAAATAGTTCTGCTGTTTCTGATATACTTCTCCATTTCTATACAGTCTTACTTCATTACCAGTTTTTCAAAATCCTCGATTGCACGGAATCGTTTAATAAGCAATGCTTCAAGAATGTTGCAACGCACAATCAGCAGATCAGCTTCAAAAGCTTTGCTGCCTCTTTCATTATCACCGGTCACGACACTGCTCAGCCCGGTCAGAACTTCCCGGAACGTTATTTCCCCACTTCTGCCGGTAACTTTTTTATACATGCCCGTAGCTTCTTCACGCAAATCCTTTGCATCAGCAACAATCTTCAATGCCTCATCAGGTGAAATATCTCCGTAAGAAAGGCTCTTCAACAGCCGGCACCGGTAAGCGGAGCAGACCACTGCTTTTTTCTCCGAGTAAATGGTGCACTTCCCCTTAAAATACCTGCATGGTAATCTAAAATATTCATTACCGCCTTCTTCGAAACTGTTTGCCTCTATCAGTTCAGGAAGACTTCCCCGCTCACCCGGAGTGAGGGTGGCAGTCCGAAACAGAGTGCCGTCACAGCAGAAGCCGCATTCAATACAGATCTTCTGCTCTGTCTCAGGAGAAATATCAGTTCTCACGATATCTTCTTGTGAACTCATTAACTGCCTTGATATAAACCAGCCCCTTGAATAAAACCGGTGTATCCCGGGTATTCCCGCTATCCCTGAACTTCTGAATGTCTTTCGAAAGAAGGTCGAAGTCAATGAAGCTGAGATCCGGGTTCGAGTTCCATTCTCCTGCCTCCTCCATTAACATCATGGCTGCATCACGGTAAATTTTATCCGTATACGAACGTGATACCGGATCATTCTTGCCATAATTCAACCGCACATCCTCAGGAAGCAGTGACCGGCCCATCTCCCTGAGCAACGGCCGGTAATCTCCCGCCCTGACCAACAGCTCCGTTGGCACCGTCAGCATGTATTCAATAATCCGTTTGTCAAGCAATGGGTAGCGGTATTCTACTCCATCCCGGTAACCGTTTATCATCCACTCCTCGCATCTTTCCTGAATATGATAAAAATCAAGCATTTTAAGATGCACCTGCCGCCTGGAACGATGAAAATAAAAATCCGAGAGGGCCCGGGGGTCACTCCTTTTGTACCCCTTTTTCAGGTAACGGGCATCTTCACGGAAAGAGGATTCTGTTGCCCTGTCCAGTATCCCCAGAGCCGGCAAAAAAACAAACCGTAACTGGTCCCTGACAAATTTTTTGAACGGCCATAGAGGATTTCTTTTGATAAACAGGCCGAATTTGAATTTCCTCAATAAATCCTGCTCTATTCCACGATCTCCGGTACTGATGAACTCATCACCGCCCCATCCGCTGAATATCAGGTTTATGCCGTAACCGGCAGCCTTTTTGACTGTGCCATTTTCGTAAAAAACCCACGGGCCCCCTGCGTAACCGTTCAGCTCACCCAGAAGATCACCCGCAGTCACCTCAGAGAAAACGGGTTCTATTCCGGCCGCGGTGCAGGTACTCCTTACCAGGTTCCTTTCATCATACTTTACTTTTTCAGGAAAATAATCCTTCGGGGACCAGGAGAAGCCGTAGAATCTTTCCTGGTCATAATAAAAACTCCTTGCAAGTGTCGCAACAATCCCTGAGTCGAGCCCGCCACTAACATGAGCCCCTGCAACAAGCCGCCTGTCACACCTTATTTTTATCGCATCAACCAGGAGGGTATTCAATTCTGAGTACATTTTATCAACAGACAGACTGTTATTAATCCTGGTATTTTCAGGATTCCAGTACCGTATGATTTTTGTTTTGGTCTCAGAAAAGCAAATGTAATGCCCCGGAAGAAGCTTATTTACTTTGCGGTTCGGTGTGGCACGCCTGTCAGTATACTTGAAATATCCGAGGATATACCCCTCATCAGCGGGCAGGCCCTCAGCAAGAGCCTGGCAGAGTGTATTGATATCGGATGAAAAATGGACGGTATCTCCGGTCCTTGACCAGGCTAATGGACGGATTCCTAAATGATCCCTGAACAGGTATGCCTCTCTTTTTTCAGGTCTGTAAATAAAAATTGCAAAATCACCATTCAATTTTTCTATAAATGCCGGACCCTCTCCGAGGAACAGGGATGCTATAAGGCAGGGTG
>DHUL01000005.1:0-3225 GCA_002409145.1 Bacteroidales bacterium UBA5235 | reverse complement strand
ACACAAAACCAGATAACAATACCAGTATATCATCTTCCTTGTTCAGATAGAAAAAATCAGCAGCAGCATATGGAAAGGCCGGGTGCAGGAAATACCCACCGGTAAAGTTCTTCGCCTCTACCGGCCTGAAAAGCAGATCAGCACCTGATGCAAACCGGCTGGCCGTAAACGCCAACCCACCATCGGCATTATCTGCTGAAAGAGACAGTGTTCCTGTTATCATTAAACTTCCAGGTGTTACATCTAGAGAAAATTATGATTGGCTATGAAAAGTCAATCTATATAAAAAGGAATGGGTTTAAAAGATATTTTAAATGGCAGGTTGGCAGAGAACCGGGTGTACTAAGACTTTCCCCCGGAGAGTAAACATTCTACCATTGCTTCGATGGGACGGTTTTGGATCCTCCGGTTTCAGCGCCATCGCCTGAACCGCCAAAGGTATCCTTCTTTATGTTCAGCATGATGACTTCTGGTTTAGACCAGGTCTTCTTTTTTGGTTCCGACTTTTTCATATCCGCGTTTTCAATTGCAAAATAACATATTTAAAACAAACCCTGCAATTTTTAGCAAAATATTTTTCTCCCTAATATCCTTATGACTACTAAAGATCGTTGTGATCGCTTAAAAAGCGTACAGAAGAGTGTAATCCCCGTACTTTTCAACGAGTTCGCAATCTCCCGATCTCAGCCATGCGTGAGCGACCGGCCTGCCATTTTTACCCTTGGCTATTCCTAACGAAAGCTGAGACTCAATCTTACGTCGCCTTAGCATGCACCGCCCTGCAAGTGAACTCACGAGGCACCTGTTTCTCCATGGCGACACTCTGCCGGCTCTCTGAATAGCTGTCTTGAGCAGTTCAATTACTTCTGGTTGCTGTCTGTAGACTTTAGTCTGCCGGTTTGAGAAAATCACGGATATCCATCTGAAAGGAATGATCTTAAGAAGCAGCCCTGCACTCAAATGAAGGAACAGGGCCTCAAGGAACAATAACTGTTGCCTGCCGGGGAGCTTTCCAAACCTTGCCAACCTCTTAAGCAGCATAACTTGTATTAATATCCCGATTCAAGGTAATTCCTCACCGCGTCCTTCATTTCAACTATCCTGATCCCTGCCGGTCTTACCACCCGGACAAAATGGACCCTTTCAATTATCCTGACGAGTTGTTGCAGATAGGCCTTCTCCGTTGAAGGCATTCCTGCAAGGATTTCCCATGAGCATATTCCGCTTCTGAGAATGGTGAATTTTTCCGACGGTGAAAGCTCTGAAAAAGCCGGATCTTCGACTTCACCTGTCTCGATTTTCAATATCACATCAAGCTGATGGAACTCTTCCGGCTTCCTGTCAGGATGCAGATACATCTTTCCTGTCCCGGCCTCGGCCTCTGTCAGTCTCTCATTGCTGATACTGAGCTGGCCCAGCGAATCCGGCCTCAGTTTGATTTTCCTGTTGAATGACCATATATGAGGCACAGCCTTCCTGAAGACCACGGGAGTCAGGTCATCGGATAAGTACCGGGAATCGTTCATGGCAAAGGCTACAGTCAGTGATGTCTTGCCTGCACCGGTATCTCCCAGTACAATCACCCCCTTTCCTTCATGACTGAAGCTGCTTGCATGGAAGTTGATTATCCTCCGCTGGTGCAGCAGCGCCACCAGCACCTGGCCGTTAAGATAGAGGTGCACCCACTCCGGGTCAGCTCCTTCCTCGGCCAAATATTCAACATACCTGCCATCAGAAGCATAAAATTTCCCCACTCCTGCCACCTTCTGCAGGTATTCTGTTTCATTCACAACAATACTCTCATCTGAAAGGCTAATCCCGTTAATCCTCCTGTCGGCAGCCCCTGGCCTGAATTCAACCCCCTCCAGCGCAAATCCCGGTATTTTAACCAGATGACCCATTTCAGTCAAATAACCGGCTCAACCGCCCGTTGAAAAGGCTGCTTCCCGCAATCATCCCCAGCACCCTCAGCTTGTATTTCAACCCGGGATAAACAATGAGGGTATAGGGCAGCAGATGAAGTATCTCCCGCAAATTTCCGGGACCATTGGCAGAAGGCCGCTCGATAGTCTCCCTGGCCATACGGTCCATATATGCAGGCATGTGCGTCCCGCAGGGTAACAGCGCATGCGAAGAGTCAGTGAAAAATTCAGCCAGCATCCTGTTGCAGAGGGTCACCAACCGCCCGCAATCAAACCACTTCACCAGCAAACCGAATCTTACCATGTCAATCTCACGGAGTTCAAGATATTTCTTAATGTCGGCAAGCCACTTAAGCATGCCCCACCGGTGAGCCCCGCCATGAATGACAAGGTATAACAGCTCAGCTTCCGGCGTCAGAACCCGGAAATTGTTTCCGCTGAACTCAACAGTGCAGATATTCTCCCTGACAAACCTGTCAGCATCCCTGAAGTTAAGCCAATGCCTGTTTGAAAGCTTCCAGTGAAGCTCTGTAATGATCTCTCCATCAGGATTCCTGAATAGAATATGATGCCAGTACTTCAGGGCCTTTTTCCTGCCACTTTCCGTTTCAGGCCACCTGACCATGTATTCGGTGTAACCGGCAGCCAGCAACCTCCCCCTGGCCCGTTCAACCTGGCCGGCGTCAACCAGGATGTCAATGTCACCGTACCTCCTTACTGTTGCATCACCATAAAGCCTGAAAGAGAGCAACGGTCCCTTCAGCGGGATGAAGTCAATGCCTGCAGCACGAAGCAGGTCAGTGACCCTGATAAACTCCGCGACCTTCACAAGCGCCCCGGCCTTCTCCCCGAGGGTCTCCTCAATCACCTCCCTGCCAAAAAGGGAATTGATCTGCTGCACCGATAACCGGTGACGGAACCTTAGTACGTCAGGAGGGATACTTTTTAAAGGAGGCATACGTATGAATAACCGGGATCAGGGTGATCACAAGCTCTCTGCCACAGCCGTCACAGGTGCAGCCTTCACCGGTGCTGTCCGCCTCTCCTTTCTCATTACCAGCCTGTCAAGGACAAACACCAGGAGGGTGCAGATACTTAGAATGATTAACGCCAGCCAGAAGATCCCGACCGGATCCAGCAAAAAGGCCAGGGCAATAATAAAGATATTGAAGGTGGCTATTATCAGTGTGGCCTGCAGGTGTGTGAGACCCATACGCAACAAAAGGTGATGCGTGTGCCGGTTATCCGCCCGGAAGACCGACTGGCCGTGGTAAAGCCTCAGGACTATCACCCGCAGCGTATC
>DHUL01000061.1:37929-38351 GCA_002409145.1 Bacteroidales bacterium UBA5235 | reverse complement strand
CACCGGTAACTATCACGTCAAGCGTGCTTCGAGATGTGGAGCAGGTGCCTATGTTCGGATCACTGGCCGTGGCCGTGGCTGCGAGATCAGGAGCTACGGTTATTGTTAGTGAAGCCGTGGTGGTACAACCGTTCAGATCGGTGACCAGGACAGTATAGGAGGTTGTCACCAGCGGTTTGGCTGCCGTGGCGGGGCTGGCCGGATCGGTCAGACCGGTGGCAGGTGACCACTGGTAAGTGTATCCGGGCTCACCGCCTGTTGCGCTGGCAGTAAGCTGTGCATCGGATGTGGAACATGTACCTATATTATAGTCATCAGCCGAGACGGTCACATTCAGAACCGGAGCAACAACTATCTCTATGCTTGCAGTCGTCTGACAGTCGTTTGCGTCAGTGACTGTGACGGTATAGGTGGTAGTTGCT